>NZ_CP007031.1:297500-897500 GCF_000224005.2 Marichromatium purpuratum 984 | reverse complement strand
CCATCGAGTCGGCGCTGGCGCAGCTCGCCACGCCAGCCACCGGCGAGCGCCTCGGGCAGCAGCGCCTCGAGCACCGCGAGGCCGTCCTCCGGCCAGAACTGCCCCCCGGCGCGACCGATCATGTCGCGCGACTCCGGGTCACAGCCAAACAGCAGATGGGCGGCACGATTGGCATAGATCACCTCCAGCCGTTCGAGCCTGGCGACCACGATGGCGTCGGAGGCCGAGTCGGCGACCGATTCCAGCAGCTGTGCCCGACTGCCTCCCTCGACACCTTGGTGCGCTGATGCAGACGGCAGCGGCTCGAACATCAGGGTGCAGCAGCGCATCCGGCCCGCCTCATCGAGCACCGGCACCAGGTGTGTGCGCAACCACCGCTCACCGGCTCCACCGCAACGCAGCCGCAGCTCGCCACGCCAGGGCCGCGACGCCGTCAGCAAGTCCCAGGACGGTGGCGGATCGAGCAGGGCATCGAGCCTCTCACCGAGCAGCGTCTCCTGCGACAGGCCGAGCGATGTGCTCCAGTCGGCATCGACCTGACAGATCCGTCCCTCCTCGTCGATCACCACCGCGCCGACACCGGCATCCATGCAGCACGCAGGACCGGGTCCGTTATCCATGACATCCACCTCGCTGGAGACAACAGGCCCACGATGACACACCTCGACCACGCGGGTGTCGACATCCCGCCGACGCGACATCAGGTCGATCAAGGGCCGTGCGCAGGGCCTGGGGGGTTGGTGAAGCTGTCGACATCCGTCGACGATTTCCCGAGCGCTCACGATTGATTAAGGCGCCACCTGCGTCCATTCATAAGGCAGGGCACGAGACGACGACCGTGTCGCCGGGTGAGTGAGCCGACGACCGCGACGCCTTGCAGCGCCCCCACCGATCACCCGGATACCGACGACAAAGCATAGCAACGCGCACAAGACGACAGAGGTGCTGGCATGAAGCTGATGCGGACACTCACCATCAAACAGCGTCTATGGCTGCTCTCGGCCCTGGTACTGTTCGGGATCGTCGCCGGGGTCGCGCTCGCACTGTTCGAGGTGAGGTCGATCCTGGTTCAGGAGAAGTTCACCCAGGTGCAGAAACTAGTCGAGACCGCGCAAAGCGTCGTCAGACACTATCAGGGCCTCGCCGAGGCCGGTGAACTTTCCCGCGCCGAGGCCGAGCGCGACGCGCTCGAGGCCCTGCGCACGATGCGCTATGACGACACCAACTACTTCTGGGTGCGTGATCGCCGCGGTTTCATGCTGATGCACCCGATCAAGCCCGAGCTGGTCGGCAACGACGGACGCCAGCAGACCGACGCCAACGGCAAGCGCTTTGTCGTCGAACTGCTCGAACAGGTCGAGCGCGATGGCAGCGGCTCGGTCCACTACGTCTGGCCCAAGCCCGGCTCCGATCGCCCCGAACCCAAGCTCGCCTTCGCCCAGCGTGAGTCGACCTGGAACTGGATCGTCTCCAGCGGGATCTACATCGACGACGTCGACACCGCCTTCTGGCGTCATGCCAGGCTGATGGGTGGGCTGGGTACGGCCATGCTGCTCCTGGTGATGGCCCTGATCGCGCTGACCTCGCGCTCGATCATCCGCCCGATCGGCGAGGCGGCCCAGGCGATGCACCGGATCGCCAAGGGCGACGGCGACCTCACCCAGCGTCTCGATACCAGCGGGCGCGACGAGATCACCGACATGGCGGTGGGCTTCAACGAGTTCGCCGACAAGACCGAGCGCACCATCGGCGCGGTCGCCCGCGCCACCGAACAGATCGCCGCCGCCGCCGAGCAACTCTCGACCATCACCCAATCGAACAACGACGGCATCGAACGCCAGCGTGGCGCGATCCAACAGGTGGCCACCGCGGTCACCGAGATGACCACGACCATCAAGGAGATCGCCAAGAGCGCCGAGGACGCCGCCACCTCGGCCTTCAGCGCCGACGAGAGCGCCCGCCAGGGGGGCGAGACGGTCGACGGGGTGCAGGCGTCCAATCAGACGCTCACCCAGGAGATCGCCCAGGCCGCCGACGCGGTACGCCGCTTCAGCGAGGAGAGCGTCTCGATCGGCGGCGTGCTCGACGTGATCCGCGCCATCGCCGAGCAGACCAACCTGCTCGCGCTCAACGCCGCGATCGAGGCGGCGCGCGCCGGTGAGCAGGGCCGTGGCTTCGCGGTGGTCGCAGACGAGGTCCACACCCTCGCCAGCCGCACCCAGACCTCGACCACCGAGATCCAGCAGATGATCCAGAATCTGCGCGCGGTCGCCCAGGAGGCGGTCACCGCCATCGACCGCGGCGAGCATCTCACCCGCGAGACCCTGGAGCGGGCCGGTCAGGCGCACGAGGCGATCGCCAAGATCGGCGACGCCATCACCACCATTCGCGACATGAACACCCATGTCGCCAGCGCCGCCGAGGAGCAGGCGGCGGCGGCCTCAGAGATCGATCGCAGCGTGATCAAGATCTCCGACTTCTCGGAGGAGTCGGCCGGCAATGCCCAACACACCGCCGCCGCCAGCCAGGAGCTGGCGCAGCTAGGCGAGACGCTGCGCCAGCTCATCGGTCAGTTCAGATTTGGCACCAACGGCTGAGCGGCACTACAGTAGCGGCGCGAGCGGGTCGGCGACCGAGCCAGCACACGCCGCAACGGAGAAGGTCATGCAAGAACAGACACTCTCGGTGCTGTTGGTCGAGGACGACCCGGCCCACGCCGAGATCACCCGCCGCGGACTCGAGTCCAATGCACTACCGGCCCGGCTGGAGCATGTCGAGGACGGTCAGGCCGCGCTCGACTACCTGTTCCGTCAGGGCCGCTTCAGCGACCCCGAGAGCAGCCCACGTCCCAACCTCATCCTCCTCGATCTGCGTCTGCCCAAGGTCGAGGGACTCGAGGTGCTGCGTCGGATCAAGGCCGACGATCAGCTGCGCCGCATCCCGGTGGTGGTCCTGACCACCTCGGCGGCTGACCCCGATGTCCACGGTGCCTATTCCAATCAGGCCAGCAGCTATCTGGTGAAGCCGGCCGACTACGAGGCCTTCGCCCGGCTGTTCGACTCGCTCGGGCACTACTGGCTGGCCTGGAACCGTTATCCCGGTTGACACCCCATGCCCCGAACACCGATCTCCGTGTTGATCGTCGAGGACGACCCGGCGCACGCCGAGGCGGTCGCGCGCGCGCTCGAGGACAGTGAGCACTTCGCCGACCCACGCCTGGCTCAGACCCTAGCCGAGGCATTGCAAGCGATCGAGAAACAGCCACCGGACGCGGTGGTGGCCGACCTCAACCTGGTCGACGGCAAGGCCTATGAGCTGCTTCCCGGCGCCCATCAGAACATTCGCTACCCGGTGCTGGTGATGACCAGCCAGGGCGACGAACAGATGGCGGTGCAGGCGATGAAGGCCGGCGCCCTCGACTATGTGGTCAAGTCGCCCGAGACCTTCACTCAGATGCCCCGTCTGCTCGAACGGGCGCTGCGTGAATACGGCCACATCACCGAGCGCGCCCGCGCCCAGGAGGCGCTGTGCGCCTCGGAGCGGCGCATGACCGACATCATCAACTTCCTCCCCGACGCGACCTTCGCCGTCGACACCCAGGGGCGGGTGATCGTCTGGAACCTCGCCGTCGAGCGCATGACCGGGATCCCCCGCGAACAGATCATCGGCCAGGGCGAGCAGGCCTACGCCATGGCCTTCTACGGCGAGCGCCGCGCGCTGCTGGTCGATCTCATCCTTGCCCCCGACGCCCCCCCCCCCGATCACTATCACAACCTCCAGCGCCTGGAGGGCGACCAGCTCACCGCCGAGGTCTTCAACAGCCATCTCGGCCAGGGTCAGGGGGTCTATCTGCGCTCGGTGGCCTCGCCACTGCGCGACGGCGCGGGCGGCATCGCCGGCGCCATCGAATCGGTGCGCGACATCACCGAGCCCAAGCGCGCGCAGCAGGAGCTGCTGCGCGCCTACGGCGAGAGCCGCGCCATCACCGAGGCGGTACACGACACCCTCTACATGGTCGATCTCGAAGGCCGGCTGCTGTGGTGGAACAAGCGCGTCGAGGCCGAGACCGGATACGCCGGCGATGCGCTGCGTCAGCTGCCACTCACGCGCCTGTTCATCGACGCCGACGCCCCCAGGCTCGAACGCGCGATCAGCGCCGCTCTCACCCAGGGTTACTGCGAGATCGAAGGACGTGCCCGCACCATCAACGGTATCCGCAACTACCGCTACAACGGCGTTCCGGTGCGCGACAAACACGGCGAGGTGATCGGTATCGCCGGCGTCGGCCAGGACATCACCGAACGGCTACGCGACCAGGAGCGATTGCGGCTGGCCGCCGCGGTGCTCGACAACACCCATGAAGGGATCATGGTCTCGAACGCCCAGGGCGATCGGCTGGTCGCGGTCAACCAGGCATTCACCGAGATCAGCGGCTACGGCGAGGACGAGGCACTGGGGCGCGCCCCGAACCTGCTGAAATCGGGCCGACACGGCCGCCAGTTCTACCAGGCGATGTGGGCCTCGATCCTGCAGACCGGACACTGGCAGGGCGAGATCTGGAACCGGCGGCGCAACGGCGAGGTATTCCCCGCCTGGCTCACCATCAGCCGGGTACGCGACGAGCGTGGCGATACCAGCAACTATGTCGGCATCTTCTCCGACATCAGTCAGGTCAAGCAATCCGAGGCCCGGCTCGAGCACCTGGCACACTATGACGCGCTCACCGACCTGCCCAACCGACTACTGTTGCTCTCGCGCCTGGAGCACGCCATCCACCGCGCCAAGCGTGAGCGCAGCAAGGTCGCGGTGTTGTTCATCGACCTCGATCGTTTCAAGAACGTCAACGACAGCCTCGGCCACCCGGTCGGCGACGAACTGCTGCAAGCGGTCGCCGCACGACTGCGGGTACGTATCCGCAGCGAGGACACCCTGGCGCGCCTCGGTGGCGACGAGTTCGTGCTGCTGCTCGAGTCGATCGAACGTCCCGACGAGGCCGGCAACCTCGCCCAGCAACTCATCGACCTGATGGCCGAGCCCTTCGGTCTCACCGGCGGGCGCGAGATCTATCTCGGCGCGAGTATCGGTATCAGTCTCTATCCCGACAACGGCACCGACACCACCCAGCTGCTGCGCAACGCCGACACCGTGATGTACCAGGCCAAGGCGCAGGGCCGCAACACCTATCGCTACTACACCGAATCGCTCACCCGCGCCGCCAACGCCCGGCTCTCGCTCGAGTCACGCCTCAGGCGCGCGCTCGAGCGCGAGGAGCTGGTACTCCACTACCAGCCTCAGGTCGACATGCGCACCACCCGGCTCACCGGGATCGAGGCGCTGGTGCGGTGGGAGGACCCGGCCGAGGGGCTGATCCCGCCCGACCGCTTCATCCCCCTGGCCGAGGAGACCGGGCTGATCATCCCGCTCGGCGCCTGGGTGCTGGCCAGCGCCTGTCGCCAGCTCCAGGACTGGATCGATGGTGGCGCCCCGCCGCTGACCCTGGCGGTCAACATCTCCAGTCACCAGTTCGCCCAGCCCGATCTGGCGCTCCATGTCGATCGCGAACTGACCGCCTCCGGTCTCTCCCCCGAACGCCTGGAGCTGGAGCTTACCGAGAGCACCATCATGCAGCACAACCGACGCGGGATGGAGATCCTCGAGGCGCTGCGCGCGCTCGGCATCGCGCTCTCGATCGACGACTTCGGCACCGGTTACTCGTCGCTGGCCTATCTCAAACGGCTGCCGATCGACAAGCTCAAGATCGACAAGAGCTTCGTCCAGGGCATCCCCGAGGATCGCAACGATGCCGAGATCGCCGCGACCATCATCGCCATGGCGCGCAACCTCAACCTGCGGGTGCTCGCCGAGGGCGTCGAGACCGAGGCCCAGCGCGACTTCCTCCATCAGGCCGGCTGCGACGCCTACCAGGGCTATCTGTTCAGCCGCCCGCTACCGGCCGCCGAGTTCGCGCGTCAGTACCTGCGCTGAGCCGACCTGCCCCATTCACCGCTCCCCCAGCCCGGCCAACCACTCGAGCACGAACCCGGCGATTGCCTCCGGGTCGTCGAGCGCGAGCCGAGGCGGCGCCGGGGCCGCCAGTGCTGGCCGGTCGGTGGCCACGGCGATGATCGCCGGGTCCTCGGGATAGAGCGGCGCGAGCCCGAGTGCGCTGCGATGGACCTCGATCTTGGCATAATCGGCGTGCTTGAAGCCCTCGACCAGCACCAGGTCGAGCCGCCCCGGATCAAGCCGCGCGAGCAGGGTGTCGAGATCGGGATCGGCATCCGCCTCCGGGGTCTCGACCATCAGCGCCCAGCGCCGGCGCGAAGCCACCAGCACCTGCTCGGCGCCGGCCGCGCGCAGCTCGAAGCTGTCCTTGCCGGGATGATCGACGTCGAAGCGGTGATGGGCGTGCTTGAGACAGCCCACCCGCAGCCCGCGTGCACGCAGCAGCGGCAACAGCCGACACAGCAGGGTGGTCTTGCCGCTGCCGCTGGGGGCGACGAAGCCGAGTACCGGCGGGGTTGCTACTGCCATCGCGTTCACTCCTCGGGACAGCGGTCGCGAGCGGTCGTCCGCGCTTGGACTTTTCCCGGGTGCCAGCGCAGAATGAATGCCTCGGCCGGGGCGCAACACCTCGGCCCGGGCGCCCCACCGCGCCCGGACCATCACCCGATTCTCGACAACGACCGCAAGGACCTCATGGCTCAGTACATTTACACGATGAACCGGGTCGGCAAGATCGTGCCGCCCAAGCGTACCATCCTGCGCGACATCTCCCTGTCCTTCTTCCCCGGCGCCAAGATCGGCGTGCTCGGCCTCAACGGCGCGGGCAAATCGACCCTGCTCAAGATCATGGCCGGGCTCGACACCGAGATCGAGGGCGAGGCGCGTCCGCAGCCGGGGACCAAGGTCGGCTACCTGCCCCAGGAGCCCCAGCTCGATCCCGACAAGGACGTGCGCGGCAACGTCGAGGAGGCACTCGCCCACATCAAGGAGGCGAGCGAGCGTCTCGAGGCGGTCTATGCCGCCTATGCCGAGCCCGATGCCGACTTCGACGCCCTCGCCCAGGAGCAGGCCGAACTCGAGAACCTGCTCGAGGCCAGCGGCGGTCACAACCTCGACCACACCCTCGAGGTCGCCGCCGAGGCGCTGCGCCTGCCGCCCTGGGAGGCCGACGTCACCAAGCTCTCCGGCGGCGAGCGCCGCCGCGTGGCGCTGTGCCGGCTGTTGCTGTCGAGCCCCGACATGCTGCTGCTCGACGAGCCGACCAACCACCTCGACGCCGAATCGATCGCCTGGCTCGAGCGCTTCCTCCACGACTACCCCGGCACCGTGGTCGCGGTCACCCACGACCGCTACTTCCTCGACAACGTCGCCGGCTGGATCCTCGAACTCGACCGCGGTCACGGCATCCCCTGGGAGGGCAACTACTCGAGCTGGCTGGAGCAGAAGGAGAAGCGTCTGGAGCTCGAGCAGAAGCAGGAGCAGGCGCGCATCAAGACCATGAAGCAGGAGCTCGAGTGGGTGCGCAGCAACCCCAAGGGGCGTCACGCCAAGAGCAAGGCGCGTCTGGCCCGCTTCGAGGAGCTGCAGTCGCAGGAGTTCCAGTCGCGCAACGAGACCAACGAGATCTACATCCCGCCGGGCCCGCGTCTCGGCGACCTGGTGGTCGAGGCCGAGGGCCTGCGCAAGGGCTACGGCGACCGGCTGCTCTACGACAACCTCTCGTTCAACCTGCCCAAGGGCGGCATCGTCGGCGTGATCGGTCCCAACGGCGCGGGCAAGACCACGCTGTTTCGCATCCTCACCGGCCAGGAGCAGGCCGACTCGGGCACCCTGCGCGTCGGCGAGACCGTCGACATCGCCTGCGTCGACCAGAGCCGCGACACCCTCGACGACAGCAAGACGGTGTGGGAGGAGATCTCCAACGGCGCCGACAACATCGTCGTCGGTCGCTACGAGATGCCCTCGCGCGCCTACTGCAGCCGCTTCAACTTCAAGGGCACCGACCAGCAGAAGCGTATCGGCAACCTCTCCGGCGGTGAGCGCAACCGCGTCCACCTGGCCAAGCTGCTCAAGCGCGGCGGCAACCTGCTGCTGCTCGACGAGCCGACCAACGATCTCGACGTCGAGACCCTGCGCGCGCTCGAAGAGGCGCTGCTCACCTTCCCCGGCTGCGCCGTGGTGATCAGCCACGACCGCTGGTTCCTCGACCGTATCGCCACCCACATTCTCGCCTTCGAGGGTGACTCCCAGGTGACCTGGTTCGAGGGCAACTACGCCGACTACGAGGCCGACCGGCACCGCCGACTCGGCACCGATGCCGACCAGCCCCACCGCATCAAGTACCGCAAGCTCTCGGCCTGACCCGCCCCGGCGCCGTCACGGCGGCGCCGGTCGTCCGGGCAGATCCGACCCCGGGCGCCCGTCCACCCCGGCGGGCGTCGCACACCCCAGGAATGCCCATGTCCGAACTCGAACACCTCTTCGCCCGCGCCGAGACCCTGATCGACCGTCTCGAGCGGGTGCTCGTCCCCCATACCCCGCCCCCCGACTGGTCCGCCCACGCCTTCCTCTGGCGCCGGCGCAGCGACCACGGCGGCGAGCTGCAGGCACTGCCCGCGCCGCACCGCCTCGACCTCGACGACCTGCTCTGCCTGGAGCGACAGAAGCAGGAGATCCTGCGCAACACCGAACAGTTCCTCGCCGGGCGCAGCGCCAACAATGTGCTGCTGTGGGGCTCGCGCGGCACTGGCAAGTCGTCGCTGGTCAAGGCCGTGTTCAATGCGCTGCACGAACAGGGCCTGCGGTTGATCGAGGTCGACCGCGACGACCTGCTGCAGCTGCCCGACATCCTCGCCTTGATCCGCGATCGCCCCGAGCGCTTCATCCTGTTCTGCGACGACCTCTCCTTCGAACCCGGCGAGTCGAGCTACAAGGCGCTCAAGGCCGCGCTCGACGGCTCGATCGCCGCCACCCCCGAAAACCTGCTGATCTACGCCACCTCCAACCGCCGCCACCTGCTGCCCGAGTTCCACTCCGAGAACCGCGAGGCGCGGGTGGTCGACGGCGAGCTGCACCAGGGCGAATCGGTCGAGGAGAAGATCTCGCTGTCCGATCGCTTCGGACTGTGGGTCTCCTTCCACCCCTTCAGCCAGACGCAGTACCTGGCGGTGGTGCGCCACTGGCTGGAACGGCTGGAGCACACTGGGTTGAACGAGGACTGGCCCGAGATCGAGCGCGGCGCGCTGCAATGGGCACTGCGCCGCGGCTCGCGCAGCGGGCGCACCGCCTGGCAGTTCGCGCGCGACTGGGCCGGGCGAGTGCGAACACGCGAAAGCTGACGGAGGGGTGCCGACGACACGGGTTCGGGGGATAATCGCGTGGCGAAACACGCTATGGAGACCATCGCATGAAACAAACCAGCCCGCTGTACGCCGCCCTCCTCGTCCTCGGTCTGCCGCTGACCGCGAGCGCCGCCAGCGATCCGGTGATCGAGCAGCTCGAAGCGGCCGAGACGGCCTACGAGGACGGTGCCCTGCGCGGCGCCATCGGTCACCTCGAAGCGGCCATCGCCGAGGTCCAGGAGAAGATCAGCGCGGGCCTGCTCGAACTGCTGCCCGAGCCGCTCTCGGGCTGGCAGGCCGACGAGGCGGTGGCCGAGTCCGGCGGCATGGCGAGCATGATCACCGGCACCCACCTGAGCCGTCGCTACTATCGCGAGGACGGCAGCGACGTGACGCTCAGCCTGATGGCCGACTCGCCGATGATGCCGATGCTGACCATGGCGCTGTCGATGCCGATGATGATGCAGGGCAACCCCGACCTCAAACCCTATGCACTCGCCGGCCATCGCGGCATGGCCGAACACGCCTCCGGCACGCGCGACTACGAGATCACCCTGATGGTCGGCAGCCGTCTGGTGGTCCAGGCCCAGGGGACGGGACTGGATGACAAGGGCGCGCTCGAGGACTATCTCAAGCAGCTCGACTTCGATGCGATCGAGGAGGCGCTGGGCAACTGATCGCGGTCTGCCCCGGCGATGCGCGGTGCGCGTCGCCGGGGTGGTCTCAGCGCAGCACCCCGGCGTCGAGCCCGCCGAACAGGGCGCCGAGCGCCCCGGCCATGCCGCCACCGAGCCGCTCGGCGAAGGAGTCGAGCAGGTCGCGCTTCTGGGTGTAGTCGACCACGGTCTCGGTACCGAGCTGCTCGCGCGCCACCGTCCCGGCGCTCGCCAGACCATCGATCAGGCCCAGCTCGAGGGCCTGCTCGCCACTCCAGAACAGCCCGCTGAACAGCTCCTCGCCGCCCTGCAGACGATCACCACGGCCCTCCCGGACCTCGGCGATGAACTGCTGGTGCAGGGTATCGAGCACGCCCTGGATGAAGACGCGCTGCGACTCGGGCAGCGGCGAGAAGGGATCGAGGATGCCCTTGTTGGCACCGGCGGTGAGCAGCCGGCGCTCGATACCGAGGTCGACGAGCAGGCGATCGAGCCCGAAGCTGCCGATGCGCACCCCGATCGAGCCGACCAGGCTGGCCTTGTCGGCATAGATGGCATCGGCGCCGACGGCGATGTAATAGCCCCCCGAGGCGCAGAGATCGGCGGCCACGGCGTACACCGGCAGATCCTCGCCATCGTGGGCCTCGCGATATTTCGCCTTGAGCCGAGCGATCTCGTCGTTGATGTAACCGGCTTGCACCGGGCTGCCGCCGGGGCTGTTGATGCGCAGGATCACCCCCTCGACCTTGTCGTTGTCGAAGGCCTTGCGCAGCGCCCCGACCACCCGATCGGCGCTGGCATCGCTGTCGGCGGCGATCACCCCGTCGATCTCGATCAGCGCCGCGTGCGGCTCGGTCAGCTCCATGCGCCGATCCCAGTCGCGCACCGAGGCGGCCACCACCAGCCCCACCAGATAGAGCAGGATCAACAGCTTGAGCACCAGCCCCCAGCGCCGCGTGCGGCGGCGCTCGCGCATGTAGTCGAGCGCCAGATGGTTGATCAGCGCCCGCTCCCAGCCAGGTTGATCGGGGTCGGGCATCGGCGGCTTGCGCCAGCGTTTCCAGAATCGCCACTGCATGGTCTCGGTCTCCGTCCTGCTTCAGATCTCGCTCGTCGCGCGCGCGGCCAGCCACCCCGGGATCGCGCTCACGGCATCCAGACAGTCCAGCGGCTGGTGCGCGAGCAGTCGCTCCGGGGGGTGTACCCCGTAGCTCACCGCCAGCCCCGCCACCCCGGCGTTGCGCGCCATCTGCATGTCGAACTCGGTATCACCGATCATCAGCGTCTCCTCGGCGGCGGCGCCCAGCTCCTCCATCAGCTCGAAGAGCATCTGCGGGTGGGGCTTGGAGAAGGTCTCGTCGGCGCAGCGGGTGGCATGGAAGAACTCGCCCAGCCCGGTCTCGCGCAGCGCCTTGTCAAGCCCGGCGCGACTCTTGCCGGTGGCCACCGCCAGCCGACAGCCGCGCTCGGTCAGCGTCGAGAGCACCTCGGCGGCGCCCGCGAACAGCGCCGAGGCGTTCGGCGTGGCACCGAGGAAGCGACGCCGATAGGCGAGGATCAGCGCCTCATAGACCTCGGGCTCGGCCCCCGGCAGCAGCTCCCGCGTGCCCCGCTCCAGGCTCAGCCCGATGATCTCGCGCGCCGCCTCGCGCGGTGGCGGCTGCAGGCCCAGCTCGACGAAGGCACGCTGCATGCAATCGACGATATGGGCCTCGGAATCCATCAGGGTGCCGTCCCAGTCGAACACGATCAGCTCGAAACTCACGCGGTCTCCTCCAGTGCGTCCAGCAACCGCTGCAGCGTCTCCGGCAGCGGCGCCTCGACGTGCAACGGCCGACTCATGTATTCGGCGCGAAAACTCAGCGCTGCGGCGTGCAGGAACAATCGATCGAGCCCGAGCGCCTTGAGTTCCCGGTTCCAGTCATCGTCACCGTATTTGGGGTCGCCGGCGAGCGGCGCGCCGAGATGGGCGGCATGGACGCGGATCTGATGGGTGCGACCGGTGACCAGGGTGGCCTCGACCAGGGTCGCCACCCGTGACCCGGCACGCAAGCGCCGCAGCCGGCGAAAGCGGGTACGCGAGGCCTTGCCCTCGACCGGGTCGACGCTGACCATGCGCTCGCCGCCGCGCAGCACGTTCTTGCGCAGCGGCGCGTCGACGGTCATCTCGGCGCGCGGCAGCTCGCCGCCGATCAGCGCCAGATAGCGCTTCTCGATACCGTCCTCGCGCATCATCCGGTGCAGCTCGCGCAGCGCGCTGCGCCGCTTGGTCACCACCAGGCAACCGGAGGTGTCGCGATCGAGCCGGTGCACCAGCTCAAGCTCGCGCCCGGGATGAAGCTGGCGCAGCGACTCGATCAACCCGAAGCTCAATCCGCTGCCGCCGTGCACCGCCAGCCCCGAGGGCTTGTCGATCACCAGCAGCCGGTTGTCCTCGTAGAGCACCGCGCCCTCAAGCCGCGCCAGCCAGCCCTCGGGTGCGCGCGCCGGGGCGCGCTGCTCGGGCAGACGCAGCGGCGGGATGCGCACCATGTCCCCGGCGCGCAGCCGATGGCTGGCCTTGACCCGCCCCTTGTTCACCCGCACCTCTCCACGACGGAGTATGCGATAGAGATGGCTGCGCGGAACGCCCTTGATGAAACGGAGCAGGAAGTTATCGATACGCTGTCCGTCGGACTCGGCATCGACGCGGACCAGACGCGGCCCGGTATCCGCACCGCCCTTAGCGGACGCGGGATCTGGATGGGGATCTGGTGGACTCAAAGGGGATAGCCTTGCCTTGTTGGCTCAATTGATGCTAATAGTCTTCGCTGCTACCATGAATCGCTTGCGCTGGCCTGTGGAATATCGATCATTCCCGGAGCGGCGAGCGCAGCCGAAGGTTGGTCCGCGCCCACTCGAAACCGGCCGGGACGACGCCTTCGCGCCGGAAGCCGTCTTACGACATCTTAGCCACGCCTGCCCGAGGGCAGCATTGGGTATCGCGCGCGGACTCGAGCAGCGAGCAATCGCGCATTCTACACCCTCTGCGTTCCGCGCGCCGTGCGCCAAGGCAGGCCAACGCATCCGGCACCACCCTCGCCGCTCCGAACACCGCCCCCTCCGCAGGGACGGGGACAAGAACCTGCGGGCGCCCGCCAGCGCCCGTCAACGATAGTTCATGCGCGCGTGCCCGTTCCGGGTCCCGTCTGGAGGCGACCGAACGGACAGTGCTGATGCCGTCGGATCCTTGCTCACCGTGGGACGAACGGCAACGCGCCGAGCCGCCCCCAGGTCAGCCACCGGGGGTCCGCGGCGAACCGTCCCCCACGACGGGACACGCGCCGTGGTGAGAGAAGGAACAACATGAAAAGAATGCTGATCAACGCAACTCAGCCGGAAGAGTTGCGCGTCGCGACCGTCGACGGTCAACTGCTCTACAACCTCGACATCGAATCCCCCGGCCGGGAACTGAAGAAGGCCAACATCTACAAGGGCACCATCACCCGCGTCGAGCCCAGCCTCGAGGCCGCCTTCGTCGACTACGGCGCCGAGCGCCACGGCTTCCTCCCCCTCAAAGAGATCGCCCGCGCCTACTTCGAGCCCGACTCGGTCAAGCCCGGCTCGCGCATCAACATCAAGGAGGCGGTGCGCGAGGGCCGCGAGGTGGTGGTCCAGATCGACAAGGAGGAGCGCGGCAACAAGGGTGCGGCGCTCACCACCTTTATCTCGCTGGCCGGGCGCTATCTGGTGCTGATGCCCAACAACCCGCGCGCCGGTGGGGTGTCGCGTCGCATCGAGGGCCAGGACCGCAGCGAGTTGCGCGACGCCATGAGCCAGCTCGAGATCCCCGAGGACATGGGGCTGATCGTGCGCACCGCCGGCGTCGGCAAGAGCGTCGAGGAACTGCAATGGGATCTCGACTACCTGCTGCAGCTGTGGAAGGCGATCGAAACCTCCGGCGAGCAGCGCAAGGCGCCCTTCCTGATCTATCAGGAGAGCGATGTCATCATCCGCTCGATCCGCGACTATCTGCGCGCCGACATCGGCGAGATCGTCATCGACGACCCCGCCGTCTACGAGCGCGCCGAGACCTTCATCCGTCAGGTGATGCCGCAGAACATCAAGAAGCTGCGCCGCTACGACGACGAGGTGCCGCTGTTCACCCGCTACCAGATCGAGACCCAGATCGAGTCGGCCTTCCAGCGTGAGGTGCGCCTGCCCTCGGGCGGCTCGATCGTGATCGACCACGGCGAGGCGCTCACCGCCATCGACATCAACTCGGCGCGCGCCACCAAGGGCGCCGACATCGAGGAGACGGCGCTCAACACCAACCTCGAGGCGGCCGACGAGATCGCTCGCCAGCTGCGCCTGCGCGACCTCGGCGGCTTGTTCGTGATCGACTTCATCGACATGACCCCGCCGAAGAACCAGCGCGAGGTCGAGAACCGGCTGCGCGAGGCGCTCAAGCAGGACCGCGCCCGCGTCCAGGTGGCGCGGATTTCGCGCTTCGGCCTGCTGGAGATGTCGCGCCAGCGGCTGCGTCCCTCGCTCGGCGAATCGAGCCAGCAGGTGTGCCCGCGCTGCAAGGGCCAGGGCACCATCCGCGGAGTCGATTCGCTGGGCCTGTCGATCCTCCGCGTGATCGAGGAGGAGGCGATGAAGGACAACACCCAGCGCATCCTCGCTCACCTGCCGGTCAGCGTCGCCACCTTCCTGCTCAACGAGAAGCGTCGCACCATCGTCGACATCGAGCAGCGCCAGGAGGTCGAGATCCTGCTGGTCCCGAACGAGCACCTGCTCACCCCCGATTACCAGATCGAGCGCATCCGCACCCAGGACGTCACCAAGCAGGACGAGGGTCGGCAGAGCTACGAGATCGCCGCGGCCCCGCCCGAGCCGGAGGCCGAGTCGCGTTATACCCGCCTGACCACGCCGCCGCGTATCGAGGAGCCGGCGGTCAAGCAGGTCGCCCCCACCACCCCGGCGCCGCAGCAGCGCCCGACCCCGCAGCGGACCACGCCCAAGACCCCGGTCGGACTCCAGGAGCCCGAGCGCAGCGAACCCGAGAGCCTGCTCAAGCGGATCTGGACCGGGTTGTTCGCACCACGCCAGATCGAGGCACCGGCGAGCCCCCGGAGCGAACCATCGCGCCAATCCGAGCGTGGTCACGCCAAGCCCCGCAGCGAGGGTGAGGGCGGCAAGTCCCGCGAGCGCAAGCGCACCGCCGCGGAGGGGCGCGGCGGCGAGGGCGAAGAGGGCGGCCGCGGCGCGCGCAACGGCGAGGGTCGCAACCGCCGCAGCAGCACACGCAACCGCCCCCGTCGCAACGAGAACGGCGGCCGCACCGCCAAGGGCAAGGGAGGCGACGAGCGCACCCGCGAGCCACAGCAACGTCAGGGCGGCGAACCCACGCCGCCGCGCGGCGAGACCGACGCGGCCCTGGAGCACTCCAAGCGTGCCCCAGAGGTCAAGGCGGAACAGCCGGCACCGGAGACGACCAAGGGCAACGGCGAGAACACCACGCCACAGCAGGATGGCGGCGGCGACCGGCCGCGCTCGCCCCGGCGCCGGCGTGGCGGGCGCAATCGCCGCCGCAGCAACCCGGCCAACGGCGGCGTCGAGCAGTCCAACGGCAACGAGCGCGAGCGTACATCGGACGAGTCACAGGTCGAACAGAACGCAACGGCGGAGGCATCGTCCCCCGAGACCCGGCACAGTCCTCAGGCGCTCCTGCCGCCCCCCCAGACAGGCGCCGAGGCCAAGCAGTCGGACCGGAACAGGTCGGCCACGCGGCCGAAGTCGGAGCCGAGCAGAAACCCATCGAACGCCGAGACCGCCAAGCCGGAGGGCGCCAAGGACAAGCCGCGCGCCGAGACCGCCAAGCCGGAAGGCGTCAAGGACAAGCCGAGCACCGAGACCGCCAAGCCGGAGGGCGCCAAGGGCAAGCCGAGCACCGAGACCGCCAAGCCGGAGGGCGCCAAGGGCAAGCCGAGCACCGAGACCGCCAAGCCGGAGGGCGTCAAGGACAAGCCGAGCACCGAAACAGCCAAGCCGGAGAGCACCAAGGAGCAGTCGAGCACCGAGACCGCCAGGTCGCAGGCCGCCGAGGACAAGCAGGGCACCGCGGCGACCAAGCCGAAGGCCGCCGAGACTCACCCTGCGCCGAGCGCGAGATCAGAGCGCGGCGAGCACAAGAGCGCCGCGACGACCAACTCCGAACCGACCCGCGACGGGCAGCCGGCCTCGCCCCCCGAGCCGAGGTCACAGACGATCCCCGGCGCGGCCTCCAAACCCGCCACCGAGCAGCCGGCACCAGCGCCGGAGCGCGCGCCGCGGTCTGCAGCCGCCGTCGAGAGCGAGAAACGGATCACGCAGGAAGACGGCGACTGAGGTCGCGACCGTCACCTCGCGCGTGCTAGGGTCCGCCCTGCTGCGGTTACCCTGAACCCGTGCGGGTCGTCATCGGCGACCCGCACGCATGCACCACCGGAGCCCGCAGGCGCACTCGTGGCGGCGCTCGGGCTGAGGACGGACGATGCTCAGACTCTTCATCTCCAGCCAGCTGCACCTTCTCGGGCTCGCCCTGCGTGCCCTCGTCCCCAGACGCGGCGCCGGCTGGGCGGGTTATGTCCGCCCCCTGCTGATGCTCGTCTTCGTGCCGCTGTTCGCCCTGATCCAGCTGATCCACTGGCTCGGCCTGGCGCTCGACGAACTGCTCTACCCCGACTATCGCCGGGTCCAGATCCGCGAGCCACTGTTCATCCTCGGGGTGCCACGCAGCGGCACCACCCATCTCCACCGAGTGCTGGCCGAGGATCCCGGTGTCACCACCTTCACCACCTGGGAGTGCCTGTTCGCGCTCTCGATCAGCGCGCGCCGCTTCTGGCTCGGGCTCGGTCGTCTCGACGCCCGGCTCGGCGCCCCGCTCGCCCGGCTGTTGCGCCGGATCGAGCGCTACGCCTTCGGCGCCCTGGACGCGGTCCACAGCATGCGCCTCGATGATCCCGAGGAAGACTATTTCGCGCTGCTGCCGGCGCTCGCCTGCTTCATCCTCGTCCTGCCCTTCCCCGACTCGCGCCGACTGTGGCAGATGGGCAGCTTCGACCGCGACATGCCCGAGCCGCTGCGCAGCCGGCTCCTCGAGCACTACCATCGTTGTCTGCAGCGCCATCTCTATGTCCACGGCACGGACAAGCGACTGCTGTCGAAGAATGCCGCCTTCGCCCCGCTCGCCGAGGCGCTGCGCGCGCGCTATCCCGACGCCCGCTTCGTGGTCTGTCTGCGCGCCCCGCAGGAGACCCTGCCCTCGCAACTGAGTTCGATCGCCGGCGGCGCCAAGCTGTTCGGCATCGGCGCCGTCGAGCCCGCGTTCGAGCGCCGCATGACCGAACAACTCGGCTTCTACTACCACAATCTCGAGCGAGTCCTTGCCGACGTCCCGCGCGAGCGCTGTGCCTGGGTGAGCATGGAGCAGCTGCGCGAGCGACTCGGTCCGAGCATCGAGACCATCTACAGTCAGCTCGGACTCACCCTCGAGGCCGACTACCGCGCCCGACTCCAGGCGCGTCAGCGCCATGCCCGCAGCTATCGCAGCGCGCACCAGTACAGCCTCACGCAGTTCGGGCTCGACCCCGAGCGCATCGAGCACGACCTCGGCGCCTGCTATCGTCGCCTGCGCGCACGCGTCATCGATGATCGGGACGCGCCGCCATCGGCCGCGCCCCCGACGCCCCCGCAAACCACGGAAGCCGCGCTGCCATGTTGAGCACCCCGCGCCCTGACCAGGTCACCGCGCACGCCGACCCGATCGACGCCTCGGGGCTACGCGTGGCCATCCTCTCCGACGCCGCGCCCGAGCGTAACGGGGTCGGCGCCTACTATCGCGACCTCGCCGATCACCTGCGCGCCGCCGGCGCCCGGGTCGAGTTGATCGCGCCACGCTATCGCCGTGGCAACTGGCACGGCGGGCTGACCTTCCCGCTCCCCGGCGACCCCACCCAGAAGCTGCTGCTGCCCTCCTGGCCACTGGTCAGCGGCCGACTGCGCCGACTGCGCCCCAACGCCATCGTCGTCCCCACCCCCGGCCCCTTCGGCATGCTCGGCATGCACCTGGCCGGGCGGCGCGATATCGCCCTGGTAGTCGGCTTCCACACCCACTTCGAGGCACTCACCGATCTCTTCCCCGAGTGGAGTGGCCTGCGCGCGCGCGTGGCCAACGCCTATCTCGGCACCTGTCACCGCATGCTGTTCCGCCGCAGCCAGCTGGTGCTCGCCAACTCACACGAGATGGTCGAGGTGGCGCGACGCATCGGCGCCGACCGCGCCGCGCTGATGGCCACGCCGATCGCCAAGCGCTTTCTCGACTGTCCGCCTCGGCCGATCGCGCCCCATCTCGGTCGGGTGCTGTTCGCCGGCCGACTGGCCCCGGAGAAGAACCTTGAGAGTATCGTCGAGGCCGCACAACGGCTCCCCGAGATCGAATTCCTGGTCGCCGGCGACGGCCCGTTGCGCCCCTGGCTCGAGCAACGCTGCGCCGAACGCTCCAATCTCAAACACCTCGGCTGGGTACGGCGCGGCCAGATCATGGACCTGCTCGACTCGGTCAACGCCCTGGTGTTGCCCTCCCGGGTCGAGTCCTTCGGTACCATCGCGCTCGAGGCGATGGCACGCGCCCGCATCGTGGTGGTTTCCTCCGCATGCGGTATCCTCAGCTGGCAACTGCTCGGGCGCGGGCTGCACGCCATCGGCGAGGACGAGACGCTCGCCGACACCCTGACACGGGTGCGCGCGCTCGATCCGGCCCTGCGCGAGCGCAAGGCGCACCTGGCGCGCGCGGCGGCGATCGAAATCAACCGTCGCAACCTTCAACACTGGCTATCGGTACTCTCGGGCGATCATGGACACTGCGTCGACATGCGCGACTGACGACACCCCCAGAACCCTGGTCTCGGTGCATGATGTGATGCCCGAGACCCTCCCCCGGGTCGAGCGGCTGCTCGCCCTGCTCGAGGCCGAGCGGGTCTATCCGGTCACCCTGCTGGTGATCCCCGGCGGCGCCTGGGATCGCACCGCCCTCGCGCGGCTACGCCAGTGGCAGCAACGCGGCCACGAGCTGGCCGGACACGGCTGGCACCATCGCGTTGGGCGCTACGGCGGCTGGTATCACCGCCTGCACGCGCGCCTCATCTCGCGTGACGTCGCCGAGCACCTGGCGCTCGATGCCGAGGGCATCGGCGCGCTGATCAGTCGCTGTCACGCCTGGTTCGGCGATCAGGGACTGGACGCGCCCGAACTCTATGTGCCGCCGGCCTGGGCGATGGGCCGGATCGCGCGCTCGGCGCTCGCCGAGCTGCCCTTCGAGCGCTACGAGTACCTCTCCGGGGTGCTCTCGGCCGAGAGCGGACTGTTCGCGCCGGTGCCGATGCTCGGCTACGAGGCCGACACCGCGGCGCGCGCCCGCGCGGTCCGGCTGTGGAACCGCATCAACCGCAGCCGCGCGCGCGCCCGGGGATGGCTGCGCATCGGCATCCACCCCCAGGATCTCGAACTGCGTCTGGCCGAATCTCTGCGCCAGGACCTGCGAGGCTACCGTCATCACAGCCGCTATGCCGCGCTCACCGAGCGCCGCCCGGACCACGACGAGGGTGACGGCGCCGGGGTCACAGAAAACGTGCGTTGAGATCCTCGAGCAGACCACGCGCGGCCGCCTCGACCATGTCGAAGACCTGATCGAAGCCGCGCCGGCCACCATAGTAGGGATCGGGCACCTCGCGCTGCGGATAGTCCGGGGCGAAGTCCATGAACAACCCCAGGCGCGACTCCAGCCCGGGCGGGCAGAGCGCGGCGAGGTGCGCGTAGTTGTCCTGATCCATCGCCAGCACATAGTCGAAGCGCTCGAAATCATCGGCCTCGACACACCGTGCGCGCAGATCGCGGATGTCGATGCCACGGGCGCGCGCCGTGTCGCTGGCGCGCTGGTCCGGGCGCTCCCCGGCGTGATAGGCATGGGTGCCGGCCGAGTCGATCTCGACCAGCTGCTCGAGGCCACGGGCGCGCAGCAGTTGACGGAACACCCCGTGGGCGGTCGGCGAGCGACAGATGTTGCCCATGCAGACGAACAGAACCCTGGCCTTGGTCTCGCGTTTCACTTCGCTACTCCCTCCATCGCTGGCTGACACGCCCCGATCATAGCAGCGCCCGGCGCCGGACTCAGTCGCCGGCGCGCTCGCGCCTGAGCCGCTGCGCCTCGCGCTGGCGTGCCTGCGCGGCGCTCTGACGCTCGATCCGCAACCGCCAACTGCCACCGTCGCGCGCCGGGGCGTCAGGGGACGGGGAGGCGGCACGCGACTCACGCCGCAGCGACTGCCAGGCGCGCCGCTCGTCCTGGCGCTGCTCGAGCAGCCGCGTGCCCGTCTGCCGGGTCGGCGCCGGGCGGCGGCCGGCGGGCACGCGAGCAGCGCCCTCGAGTCGCAACCAACCGCCGGCACCAGCAGCCTCCGCGGCACCGACCGCGGCGGCATCGGCCCCGACCACGGGCATGGCAAGCGCCCAGATGAAGACGGTGACGAAGGTACGGATGATCGGTGCACTCATGGTCTCGACCTCCAGCGGTCTGTCCGCGTGATTGACCCGCAAGGTCAGGTGCTGGAGTCCGCGACTGGAAAGCTCAACCCGGTGGCGCCATCATCGAGCACAGGGACAGACGCGGCACGGAGGCCGAGACGACGGCGACAGGCTACACCCACCCGGGAGGCGCGATGCACACCAGACCCACGACCCCACAGGGCCGGCACGACCGCGAGGCGCTGCTACACCAGGTCCGCACGCTGCTCGGGCGCCGCTGTCGACTGCGCGGCGCCTCCTGGCGACTGATCGACCTGCTCCCCGGCGAGGAGCTGCTGATCCTCGAGTCGGACGACGAACACGCCGCCGAGATCCAGGCCGACCAGTACGGCCGTCCGCGCCAGCGACGCAACACCCTGCTGCAGGTGCCGCTGTTCGACCGTCACCGCTGCCCCTCGGCACCGCTGCGCGAACTGCTCGACACCCTCACCCCGACCCTCGCACGGCGCCACTGACGGCAACGCTTCAGTCGTCGGCGCTCATCCACGCCTCGGCACGCCCCAGGTCCTCGCGGGTATCGACCCCGGGGCCGGGGGTACGCTCGGCGATGCCGACATGGATGCGCTCGCCGTGCCACAACACGCGCAGCTGCTCGAGCGACTCGGCGACCTCGAGCGGCGCCGGTGGCCAGGCGAGATAGCGCTCGAGGAACCCGGCGCGATAGGCATAGAGCCCGATGTGACGGAGGAAGGTCACCGACTCGGGCAGGCTCGCGCGGCTGCCGAGGAACTCGTCGCGATGCCAGGGCAGCGGCGCGCGCGAGAAGTAGAGCGCGAAGCCCTCGGCATCGGTCACCACCTTGACCACGTGCGGATCGAACAGCGCCTCGACCCGCCGGATCGGCGAGGCCAGGGTCGCCATCCCCGCCCCTGGGCACCCGGCCAGGTCGCTCGCCACCTGGTCGATCAGCGCCGCCGGCATGCAGGGCTCATCGCCCTGCAGGTTGACCACCACGGTGTCGGCCTCCCAACCACGCGCGGCGATCACCTCGGCCACCCGCTCGGTGCCGCTACGGTGCTCCGTCGCGGTCAGCTGGGTCGTGGCATCGAGTCCGGCGCAGGCCTCGAGGATGCGCGCGTCATCACTCGCCACCACCACCTCGTCGGTGCCGCTGGCGCAGGCCCGCGCCACCACGTGCCGGATCATCGGCTCCCCGGCGATCTCCAGCAGCGGCTTGCCCGGCAGCCTGGAGGAACCGTAACGCGCCGGAATCACCACCTTGAAACCCTTAGCCATGCCTCTTCACCCTTGCCAGTCGAGTCAACAGCCCCGCCAGCGAGTCGGCATCGAACTCGGCCTCGACGGGGACGTACCAGTGATCACCGCCACCGAACCGGGCGCACTTGACGGCGTCCTTCTCGGTCATCAGCACCGGCCCCGCGGGCCAGGCCGCGACCTCGGCGGCGGTGAAGTCGTGATGATCGGGATAGGGGCGGCGGTCGAGTACCAGACCATGCGCCTCGAGCATGGCGAAGAAGCGGTCGGGATTGCCGATCCCCGCCACCGCGCACACCCGCCGCCCCCGGAACGCGCTCAACGGGCGGGCGCGACCGGAGCCGTCGAGCGCCTGTGCCGCGCCCGGCACCAGTCGCATCCGCCCCGCCCCCGGCGGCGCCTCGCCGCCGTTGTAGAGCACCAGGTCGACCGCCTCGAGCCGGCGCGGCGACTCGCGCAACGGCCCGGCAGGCAGGCAGCGCCGGTTTCCCAGCCCACGCCGGCCATCGACCACGGCGATCTCGACGTCGCGCGCCAGCCGGTAGTGCTGTAGCCCGTCGTCGGTAAGCAGCAGGTCGCAGTCGCAACGATCAAGCGCGAGGCGCCCCGCCGCCACCCGGTCGGCGCCGACCACCACCGGGCAGCCGGCGTGACGCGCGAGCAGCAGCGGCTCGTCGCCGACCTCCTCGGGGTCATCACTCGGCGCGACCCGGCGCACCCCGTCCGCGCGTCGGCCATAGCCGCGGGTGAGGATCGCCGGTCGCCTGCCCTGCTCGCGCAGCAGTCGGGCCAGGGCGATCACCGCCGGGGTCTTGCCGGTACCGCCGACGCTGAGGTTGCCGACCACCACCACCGGCACCGGCAACCGTGTGCTCGCCAGCCAGCCGCGCCGAAAACCCAGCCGCCGCAGCGTGGCGAGCGCGCAATAGAGCACGCCGAGGGGCGCGAGCAGCACGCCGAGCCAGTGCCGGGCGTACCAGACGCGGGCCGGGTCGATCCAGCGCATCAGCCCTCGGCCACGAGACCGTCGTGGAACTGCAGCCGATGCAGCCGCGCGTAATAGCCGTTGCGCTCGAGCAGCGCCTGATGGCTGCCCTGCTCGACGATCCGCCCGGCATCGAGCACGAGGATGCGGTCGGCGCGCTCGATGGTCGAGAGCCGGTGGGCGATCATCAGCGTGGTGCGCGCCTCCATCAGCTCCTGGAGTGCGGCCTGGATGTGGCGCTCGGCCTCGGTGTCGAGCGCCGAGGTCGCCTCGTCGAGGATGAGGATGGGGGCGTCCTTGAGCATCGCGCGGGCGATCGCCAGACGCTGGCGCTGACCGCCGGAGAGCAGCACGCCACGATCCCCCACCACGGTGTCGAAGCCCTGCGGCAGGGCGCGGATGAACTCCAGCGCGTGCGCACTCTCGGCGACCTGTTCGAGCCGCTCGCGGCTCGGCGGCTCGGGCTGGCCATAGGCGATGTTGTTGGCGATGGTGTCGTTGAACAGCACCACGTCCTGGGTGACCAGCGAGATCTGACGGCGCAACGAGCCCAGGGTGAGGTCGCGGATCGGCGTGCCATCGATCAGGATCTCGCCCTCGCTGGGGTCGTAGAAGCGCGGCAACAGGCTGGCGATGGTGCTCTTGCCGCTGCCCGAGCGCCCGACCAGGGCGATCTTCTCGCCCGAGGCGACGCTCAGCTCCAGCTCGCGGATCGCCGGCGGCTTGTCGGGGCTGTAGCGATGGGTGACGCCGCGATACTCGATGCGTCCGGCGACCCGCTCGACCTCGCCGCGCCCACGATCGTCCTCCTCCTCTGCGTCGAGCAGCTCGAACAGGCTCTCGGCGGCGATGATGCCGCGCTGCAGATGGGCGTTGACCGAGGTCAGACGCTTGACCGGCGGCAGCAGCAGCGCCATGGCGACGATGAAGGACATGAAGGTGCCGACCGAGATGTTGTCCTGCAGCCCCTGCATGGTCGAGAGATAGACGATCACCGCGATCGCCATCGCCGAGATCAGCTGCACCAGCGGCACACTCGCCGCCTCGGTGGCGATCATCTTCATCTGCAGCGAACGGGTCTTCTCGTTGATCGCGCCGAAGTGACGCGCCTCGCGCGCCTGACCGCCGAAGGCCTTGACCACCCGATGACCGTCGATCACCTCCTGGGCGACATGGGTGAGCTCACCGACGCGGTCCTGGATGCGCTTGCTGTGACGGCGGAAGCGCTTGGTCGCGTACTTGATGGCACCGGCCATCAACGGACCGATGAGCAGGAAGATCACCGACAGCTCGGCGTCGAGATAGAGCATGTAGGCCATCAGCCCGAGCACGGTGAAGCCGTCGCGCACCAGGGTGGTGACCGCCGAGGTCGCGGCGGTGGCGACGTTCTCGACGTTGTAGGTGAGCTTGGCGAGCAGATGGCCCGAGCCGGTGTTGTCGAAATAGCGCGTCGGTGCGCGCAGCAGGTGCTCGAACATCTCCTGGCGGAGATCGGCCACCACCCGCCGTCCGACCCAGCTCAGACAGTAGTTGTTGACGAAGCCGGCGATACCGCGCCCGAGAAAGAGCGCGACCAGCAGCAGGGGCATCATCCGCACCACGGTCTCGTCGCGTTCGACGAAGCTGCCGTCGATCAGCGGCTGCATCATCGCCGCGAACAGTGGCTCGGTGATCGCAAAGGCGAGCATGCCGACGATGGCGACGGAGAACATCCGCCAGTAGGGGCGGACGTAGCCGAGCAGGCGGCGATAGATGGCGCTCGCCGCAGCGGGCGCCGGGGATGGTGTCTGCGGGTCGCTCATGGCGCCTCCCCGTTGCGGGTCGCGGCGAAGGCGACCTGATTGAGTCCTTGGCGCGCGGTGGCATCAAGCGCGGTCATCACCGCCTGGTGTGGGGTGCGGGCATCGGCCTGGATCAGCACCGGCGCGCTGTCGCGCCCGGCGAGCGCGGCGGCGATCGCCCGCCCCAGGGTCGCGGCATCATCGCCGAGCACCCGCTCCTCACCGAGGAAGAACACCCCCTCGGCGTCGATCACGATGGTCAGGGTCTCGGGCGGCTCCTCGGCCGATGCCGCCACCCCCTCGGCCTCGGGCAGCTGCACCCGCAGCCGCGCCTCGTCCTTGAAGCTGGTCGAGACCATGAAGAAGATCAGCAGCAGGAAGACCACGTCGATCAAGGGCGTCAGGTTAATGTCGATCGGGGCCTTGCGCTGGGGTCTGAGGTTCATGCCCCGGCCTCCACGGTGTCCTCGCGCTCGCCCTTGATCACCTCGATCAGACGCAGCGACAACTCCTCCATGTCGACCACCAGACGCGAGACCCGGTTGTCGTAAAAGCGATGGAACATCAGCGTCGGGATCGCCACCGAGAGCCCGGCGGCGGTGGTGATCAGCGCCTCGGAGATGCCCCCGGCGAGCACCCCGGGATTGCCCACCCCGGCCTCCATGATCACCGCGAAGACATCGATCATACCCAGCACGGTGCCGAGCAGGCCGAGCAGCGGGGTCACCGCGGCGATGGTCCCCAGGGTGTTGAGGAAGCGCTCCAGCTCGACGACCACCTGGCGGCCGGTCTCGGCGATCGCCTCCTTCATCACCTCGCGCGAGTGCATCCGATTGGCCAGACCGGCGGCGAGCATCCGTCCCAGCGGCGAGCCGTAGCGGATCTCCTCGATCTGGCTGTCGGAGAGTTGACCGAGGCGGTAGAGCTGCCAGATCCGCGCCAGCAGCCCCGGCGGCATGATGCGGGCACGGCGCAGCATCCAGGCGCGTTCGATGACGATCGCGGTGGCGACCACGGAGCTGGCGATGATCGGCACCATCAACCAGCCGCCGGCGTACATCAGATCTAGCAAGGGCGAACTCCTCGGCGCGGACTGTGACTGAAGGCCTCGCCCCAAATGGGCCGAGACTGACCCTTCATGATACTCGAAGCCCTCGACCTCCAGCCATCGGGGCATCGGCCGCCGATACGAACCGCAAAGACCCAAAGGAGACAAAGGATTTAAGTGCGAGCGCTCTGTTGAGGCGCGATCACGAATCACTGCAAGCGCAACACGCCCTTCCCTTGGCGCTCTTTGAGTCTTTGCGGTTCAATCCGTCCGGCTGATGGCCGGCGCTCGCTCCCGACAGGTCGGCGCGGTGAGCGGGGCCGGCAGCGGCACGAACCAGGCCGCGAGGGTACGGGCGCGACCGCAGGCCCAGGGGCAGCGCGGGGCGCAGCCGGCCGCGGGGCGATGACGCCAGAGCCGATCATGACGAGCGCGCCAACCCGGCTCGATCGACAGGCCCTCGGCATCGAGACGCAGTGTCAGCGCGCCCTCGTGCGCCGTCCCTCGCGTCTCGATGTCACGCGCGATGAGGCGCGCGCACACCGTCTCGGCAGGGAAGCCGTAGTGATTGGCATAGCCCGATGCGACCAGCGCCAGCTCGGGGTCAACGGCATCGAGCAACGCCGCGCTCGATGAGCTGGCGCTGCCGTGATGGGCGAGCACCAGCACGCGACTGCGCAGGGCCGCGCCATGGCGCGCGACGAGTTGGCGCTCGACTGCGGCGCCGATGTCGCCGGTGAGCAGCACCGAGATATCCCCGACCTCGATGCGCAGCACACAGGAGGCGTCGTTGCCCGAACCGCCCCCGGTCACTGGGTACAGGAAGCGAAAGCGCACCCCCGACCACACCCAGCCCTGCCCCGCCCGACAGCGCCCGACGCCGGCGAGGCCGAGCGCAGCCGGCTCGCCCGAATCGACACGCCTGACCTCCACGCCGCGGCGCAGTCCCGCCAGCCCGCCGGCATGGTCACGGTCGGCATGGCTGATCACCAGCCGGTCGACCCGCTCGACGCCCTGGGCGCGCAACAGCGGCACCAGCACCGCGCTGCCGGTCTCGAAGCCACTGGCGAACCCTGGGCCGGTGTCATAGACCAGGGTGTGCTCATGGGTGCGCGCCACCACCGCCAGCCCCTGACCGACATCGACCAGGGTCAGCCACAATGCGCCCGGCGGTGGCGGCTGCGGGCGCACCAGCGCCAGCGCCGCCAGCCCCACCAGACCCAGCCAGCGCCCCGGCAGCCCGCGCGGGGCGAGCAACAGCGCGACGCCCAAGGTCGCGGCCAACCACACCCAGGGCGGACGCGCCGCCAGCGCGAAGGCCGACCACGGCTGGTCGGCAATCCAGCCAAGACCATCGAGCCCCTGCTCGAGCAGCCAGGCGACGGCGCGCAGCGGTGCAGCCAGCCCGGGCAGCAGGCTCAACACCGCAGCGACCAGCAACAGCGGCAGCAGCAGCGAGAACAGCGGCACCGCCACCAAATTGACCAGGGGCGCGACCAGCGAGGCACGGGCGAACAGCAACAACAGCAAGGGCAACAGTCCGATGCTCACCGCCCACTGCACCTGTCCCCAGCGCCGCCACGGCGTGCGGCTCGGCAGGCGTCCGGTGAGCGCCAACAGGATCGCCGCGACCGCACCGAAGGAGAGCCAGAACCCGGCCCCGAGCGGGGCCAGCGGATCGAGCGCGATCACCCCGGCGAGCGCCATCACGAACCCCTGCCAGGGGCGCAATGGCCGCCGCCAGAACAGCGCGCCGAGCACCACCGCAAGCATGATCAGTGCGCGCTGGGTGGAGATCGCGAAGCCGGCGAGCGCGGCATAGCCGAGCGCCGCGCTCGCCGCGAACAGTGCACCGGCGCGGGGCGCGGCGAGCCACAGGGTCAGGTGCCGACTGCGCGACCACAGCAGGCGCCCCAGCCAGAACACCGCGGGCGCGATCACCGCCACATGCAGCCCGGAGATCGCCAGCAGGTGATTGGTCCCAGTACGGGTGAGCACCTCCCAGTCGCGCGGCGTGAGGGCATCGCGCAACCCCAGGGTGAGCGCCTGCACCGCACCGAGCGCCGGGCGCTCGCCGAGGGTTGCCGCGAGATGATCGGCAAGCCGCTGACGCAGCCGCGCCAGCCGATAGCCAGACGGAGCGGGATCGAGCAGCCGCGGCGGCTCGCCGGCGCGCAGGTTGCCGGTCGCCACCACCCGCCGCGCGAACAGCCAGCGCTCGTAGTCGAAACCACCCGGGTTGGCATAGCCGTGCACAGGTTTGAGCCGGACCGGCAACCGCCAGCGCTGACCGGGACTGAGCAGCGGGGCGTCACGATACCAAGACAGGCTGACCCGGCCGGTGAAATCGACCGACTCGCCGGCATGGGAGGCGTGCTCGACCAGGAAGGTGAAGCGTGTGAGATGACCTCGTCTCACCGGCAGCGCATCGACCCGCCCCTCGACCACCAGGGGCGCGCGCACCAGTTCATCGGGCAGCGGATGACAGACCAGGGAGGAGAGCGACCACAGCGACCAGCAGAGACCGAGCAGCGCGGCACTGACCAGACGGACCCGTGGACGTCGCCACCCCGGCGACAGCACCAGCGCCGTCACCACCAACCAACCCGGCGGCGGCAGCACCGGCAGCAGCAGCGCCGCCAGGGCGCCGAGGACGAAGGCGAGCGCTGCGGCGATCAGCACCACAGACCGGCGGTCAGGGAGACAATCCGCACACCACGCCACCCGTCTGACCTATACTTGGCGCCTGCGTCGCCCCCTGGGACCAGTCGGACTCTCCGCGTGAAGAAATCGCTGAAACGGGTCATGCCGGACCCCCGGAAGATCCTGGAAAATCGGCAGCTCGGTATCTTCGGAAAGCTACTGCAGGACCCCAATCTCTGGCATCTCAACCGACGTTCGGTCTCGGGCGCCGTCGCAGTCGGCCTGTTCGTGATGTACCTACCGCCGCTCGGCCACCTGTTCATGGCCGCAGGGCTGGCGATTGCCGCCAGGGTCAACCTGCCGATCTCGGTGACCCTGATCTGGATCTCCAACCCGATCACCATCCCGCCGATGTTCTACGGCGCCTATGTGCTCGGCTGCTGGCTGCTCGACCAACCGGTGGTCGGCTTCGACATGCACTTCTGGATCGACTGGCGCAACTGGCTAGCGGTGCTCGCGCCGCTGCTGCTCGGCTCACTGGTCTGCGCCACGCTGTGCTCGGTGGCCGGTTATCTCACCATTCAGGCGCTGTGGCGCTGGAAGCTGATGCGCGAGATCCAGCGCCGGCGCGCCCGCTACCGGGCCGCGACCAGCGCGCCCTCGTCGAGCCGCCAGCGCTGATCCATCCGCGCGGCAAGTTCGGGGTCGTGGGTGACGATCACCAGCGCGGTGCCGATGTCGCGATTGAGTTCGAGCATCAGCTCGTAGACGGCGGCGGCGGTGTTGCGGTCGAGGTTCCCGGTCGGCTCGTCGGCGAGCAGACAGTCGGGCTCGGTGACCAGGGCGCGGGCCACCGCCGCGCGCTGGCGTTCACCACCGGAGAGTTCAGCCGGGCGATGGGCGCCACGGTGCGCCAGTCCGACCTGAGCGAGCAGGTTGAGCGCGCGCTCGCGCGCCAGGCGTGGGCGCATGCCGCCGATCAGCAACGGCATGGCGACGTTCTCGAGCGCGGTGAACTCGGGCAACAGGTGGTGGAACTGGTAGACGAAGCCGAGATGACGGTTGCGCAATCGTCCCACCCGCGCCTCGGAAAGTCCGACGATGTCCTGACCACGCCAGCACACCCGACCGGTGCTCGGCCGGTCGAGCCCGCCGAGACAGTGCAGCAGGGTGCTCTTGCCCGAGCCCGAGGCACCGACGATCGCCACCCGCTCACCGGCGCCGACGCGGAAGTCGACCCCGCGCAACACCTCGACCTCGGCGGGTCCCTGGCGGAAGGTCTTGGTCAGGGCGGTAGTCTCGAGCACCGCCTCCGGTGTCCGTGGATCACTCATAGCGCAGCGCCTCCGCCGGGTCGGTCCGTGCCGCGCGCCAGGCCGGATAGAGCGTTGCCAATACCGACATCGCGAAGGCCGCGCCACCGACTCGCAGCACGTCGACGAGCTGCACGTCCGAGGGCAGCGCGCTGATGTAGTAGATCGAGGGATCGAGGAAATGCACCCCGAACACGCCCTCGATCCAGGCCACCACAGGTTCGACATTGAGCGCCAGCACCACACCGGCGACCACCCCGACCAGGGTGCCGATCAACCCGATCGCGGTGCCCTGCACCATGAACACCCCCATCACCCGCGCCGGCGAGGCACCGAGGGTGCGCAGCACCGCGATGTCGGACTGCTTGTCGGTGACCACCATCACCAGGGTCGAGACGATGTTGAAGGCGGCCACGGCGACGATCAGAAAGAGGATGATGCTCATCATCCGTTTCTCCATCGCCAGCGCGCTGAAGAAGTTGCTGTGCACCTGGGTCCAGTCGACGACGCGATAGGCGCCACCGAGATCGTAGGCGATCTCGCGCACCAGCCGCGGCGCGGCCCACATGTCGGTGAGCTTGAGTCGCACCCCGGAGACGTTGTCGCCGAGTCCGAGCAGCCGCGCGCCGTCACGCATGTGGATGAAAGCGGCGTTGCGGTCGTAGTCGGCCATCCCCACCGAGAACACCCCGCTCACCGTGAAGCGCTTGAGTCGCGGCATCACCCCGGCCGGTGTGGCGCTCACCTGCGGGGTGACCACGGTGACCTTGTCGCCCGGCGCAACCCCCAGATAGCCGGCGAGATCGCGACCGAGGACGATGTTGAATTCACCGTCGACGAGGTCGTCGACCGAGCCGCCGATCATGTCGCGACGCAACTCGGCGACCTGGTCCTCCTCGCGCGGCAGGATCCCCCGCACCATCGCCCCGCTCACCCGCGAGCCGTTGGCGAGCATCCCCTGGACCTCGACGAAGGGCGCGGCGCCGACCACATCGGGATGCGCGCGCACCTGCTCGAGCAGCGGCCGCCAATCGTCGAGGCCGCCACCGAAGGGATCGCTCAGGGTCGCGTGCGAGGCCATGCTGAGGATGCGCTGCTGGATCTCCTTGTGGAAGCCGTTCATCACCGACAGCACCACGATCAGGGCGACGATGCCGAGCGCGATGCCCACCATCGAGATCCCCGAGATGAAGGAGATGAAGTGGTTGCGACGACGCGCACGCGTGTAGCGCAGACCGATGTAGAGTGACAGGGGATGGAACATGGGGATGGATTAAACCACAAAGCTCGCGACGACGTAGGAACAGCAGCGGCCAGCGGCCAGCGGCCAGCGGCCAGCGGCCAGCGGCCAGCGGCCAGCGGCCAGCGGCCAGCGGCCAGCGGCCAGCGGCCAGGAGATTGAACCGCAAAGCACGCAAAGGAGAGAAGAGCTTCCAGCGATCAGCCTCCAGCCGCCAGTGGTGGCCTGTCTTCGAGTGTTGGTCGGAAACGCACGCCAACCGGCCGCTGACAGCGAATGGGGAGTGGCGCTATCGTCGACGCCGACCCTCCACTGGCGGCTGGCCACTGATGGCTGGCAGCTTGAATCCCTTCGCGCCCTTCGGGCCTTTGCGGTTCAAAGCAGCTTCCAGCGATCAGCCTCCAGCCGCCAGTGGTTGCCTGTCTTCGAGTGTTGGTCGAAAACGCACGCCAACCGGCCGCTGACAGCGAATGGGGAGTGGCGCTATCGTCGACGCCGACCCTCCACTGGCGGCTGGCCGCTGATGGCTGGCAGCTTGAATCCCTTCGCGCCCTTTGCGGCTTTGCGGTTCAAACTTCCCGCGGCTGGCGGCTGGCGGCTGGCGGCTGGCGGCTGGCGCGCCGGGATTTACAAGCGGGCGTCGAATCCACACAATCCTTGCAAACATCGGCCGCGCCGGTCACGCGCCGCGGCGGCCCTCTCGCCCGTCGCCCGTCGCCCGACATGCGCGACCTGGCATCGCTTGAACAGCCGAGACACCGATCATGCGCCGACTGCCTGCCGAATGGGAACCCCAGAGCGGGGTCATGCTCACCTGGCCTCATGACGAGACCGACTGGGTGGATCAACTCGCAGCAGTCGAGACGCTCTATGCGGAGCTGGCGGCACGGATCAGTGCCTTTGAGCCGGTGCTGATCGTCTGTCGCGACCCGGACCACGCCACCGCCGTGCGCACCCGCTGCGAGCAGGCCGGCGCCGAGACCGAGCGGCTGCGCCTGGCCACCGCGCCGAGCAATGACACCTGGGCGCGCGATCACGGCCCGATCACCGTGATCACCGGTCGCGGTCGCCCCTTGTTGCTCGACTTCCGCTTCAACGGCTGGGGCGGCAAGTACCCCGCCGGACTCGACAACCGCATCACCCGCGCGGTCGCCGACCAGGGCACCTTCGGCGACTGCGAGCTGGAGAAGTGCGAGCTGGTGGTCGAGGGCGGCGCGCTCGAGACCGACGGCCGGGGTACCCTGCTCGCCGTCAGCCGCACCCTGCTCGACCCCCACCGCAACCCCGATCACCAGCGCGCCGACATCGAGCAGGCGCTGGCGATCCGGCTCGGCATCCGTCACTTCCTCTGGCTCGAGCACGGCGCGATCAGCGGCGACGACACCGACGGCCACATCGACACCCTGGTGCGCTTCTGCGCCCCCGACACCCTCTGCTACGCCCGCAGCAACGACCCCGAGGACATCGACCACCCCGAACTGGCCGCCATGGAACGCGAACTCCAGGCACTGCGCGACCCCGAGGGCCGCCCCTACCGGCTGGTACCGCTGCCGAGCCCGCGCCCGGTCTACGACGAGGACGACGAGCGGCTGCCCGCCGGCTATGCCAACTTCCTGGTGGTCAACGGCGCGGTGCTGGTCCCGGTCTACGACGACCCGGCCGACGCCGAGGCGCTGGCCGTGCTCGGCGAGTGCTTCCCCGACCGCGAGGTGATCCCGATCGACGCCCGCCCGCTGATCCGCCAGGGCGGCAGCCTGCACTGCATCACCATGCAACTGCCCGCGGGCGTGTTCGACTGATTGCCCGACCTCAACGCCCGGCGTCACGCTCGAGGGCTATGCGCCAGGCGGCGAACAGGTCCGCGAACCAGGCCCGGGCCGCGCACTCGATGCCAGGCGCACCGGACTCGCGCGGCCCGGCGCAGTTGAGCACCCGCACCCCCTCGTCCACCAGCCAGTCGAGCACCGGCGCAATTGCCGGCTCGCCCTCCAGGTCACACACCAGCACCGCCCGGCCCTGCTCGCGCGCCAGCCGCAGCGTCAGCGCGGTGCCGCCGCGCGGCGCGCCGCGACAGAGGATCAGGGTCGCGTCGCTGTCGCGCACGTTCCAGGCGGTGCGCTCGGGATAGTCCGCGCTCGGGGTCTCGCGCAGCGGATAGCGCGCGGCGATCACGCCGTCCTCGGCGCGGCGCCCGCGCGGACACCAGCCACCACAGCTCAGCCTCAACGCCAGCGCGGCATCGAGCGCGGCGCGATCGACCCCGCTCTGGCCGCCGGAGACCACCCGGGGTGCGGCGGCGAGTGCCTGGACCAGCTCGCGATCGCGCCGCGCGAAATAGCTGTCCTCCTCGCCCTGTTCCTTGCGCCTGAGTTGTTCGGGGAAACGGCTCATCGACACCACCTCGATCGGGAACACACCTAAGGACTCGCACCAAGTGTCGACAGGAACCTTGGCGCATTCGTTCAAGCCTGGACACCCCACACGATGATCCACTGACCGCTCCATCGTCACCAGGGAGATCGCCACCATGCGCTTCGCATACACCATCCTCTATGTCGAGGACGTCGCCCGCAGCCTCGCCTTCTTCCACAACGCCTTCGGGTTCGACTCCGGCTTCGTCGACGAGAGCGGCGACTATGGCGAACTCGACACCGGTGGGACCCGGCTCGCCTTCTCCTCGCGGGCACTGATGCGCCAGCTCGGCAAGGTGGCGGGCATTGCGGATCCGAACGCGCCGGTGTTCGAGATCGCCATCGAGACCACCGACGTCGCCACGGCCCTGGAGCGCGCGTGCACCGCCGGGGCCGTGGTGGTCCAGGAGCCGCGAGAGGAGTCCTGGGGGCAGACGACGGCCTATGTCCGGACCCCCGACGGCTATCTGGTCGAACTCTGCTCGCCGGTCCCCATGCCGTCGTAGCCCGGCTGTCCGAGTTGCCAACGCAGCTCGGGGGCACGCGCGAGCCGTGCCGGCGAGAGCCCGAACCAGCGACGGCACGCCCGGCTCAGATGCGCCTGGTCGGCGAACCCGGCGCACAACGCCACCTCGGCCAGCGACCGCTCGCCGCCGAGCATCCGTCCGGCACGGCGGATGCGCGCGAGCTGATGCCAGAAGACCGGCGGGCGGCCACTGCGCTCGCCGACGAGCCGCTGCAAGCTGCGCAGGCTCAGGCCGCACTGCCGCGCGCTCTGGACGAGCGGGCGCGGCGCATCGGCGAGACAGGCGAGCGCCTCGGCGAGCGCGGGATCGCGGCACGCATGCGCCGCGAGCGCCGCCTCCACCGCCACGCGGTCGTCGGGGTCGCGCCCGGCCACCGCACCGAGCAGGGCGCCCTGATCGAGCCGGACATCGGGATGCAGTCGATAGCCGATCATCCGCGTCTCGGCACACGCCAGACGCGGCAGGTGCGCATGATCGAACAGCGGCGTCACCATCCAGCGCGGCGCAAGACCCCGCACCTGGACGCAGATCAGGTCGCGACACCCGTCCGGCAGCACCGGGATCGGGACACCGTGAGGAGCAAAATCATGACGCCACTGAGCGGTCACCACCTCGGGGATCGACATCTTCACCCTCCATCAAGCGCCGACGGCCCCGCCGAACCGAGGGCCGCGTCATCACCCGGCGCGACGCGCCACCAGCACCGCGCGCACCGGCGCCGGGTGGCCCTCCCGGGTCAGGGTCGGGTCGTCAGGGTCGAGTTGGTCCGGGAGCGACTGGAAGTGCATCCAGTCGGTGGCGCGCTGCTCCTCGATCGTGGTCGGACTGACGTCGGCGACCCGGATGTGGTCGAAACCACAGCGCGCCACCCACACCCGCAGCGCGGCCACGGTGGGGATGAACCAGACGTTGCGCATCGCCGCATAGCGCCCCGGCGGCACCAGCACCTGCTGCCCCTCCCCTTCGAGCACCAGGGTCTCGAGCACCAGCTCGCCCCCCGGACGCAGCAGCCGGCGCAGATCGACCAGATGATCGATTGGCGAGCGACGATGGTAGAGCACCCCCATCGAGAACAGGGTGTCGAAACCGGTCAGGTGCGCGGGCAGATGCTCGATGCCGAGCGGCAGCACGCTCAGCCGCTCGCTGCCAAGATAGCGGTTGATCGCCTGGAACTGCATCACGAACAGCTGGGTCGGATCGATCCCCAGCACCAGCCGGGCGCCGGCACCGAGCATCCGCCAGCCGTGATAGCCGTTGCCGCAACCGACGTCGAGCACCAGCCGATCCTCGAGCGGCGAAATGGCATCGACCAACCGATCCCACTTCCAGTCCGAGCGCCACTCGGTGTCGATGTGCAGACCGTGCAGGCTGTAGGGTCCCTTGCGCCACGGGTGAAGGACCATCAGCGCCTCGCGCAGTGCAGCGCGCTGCTCGGGCGTGAGGGTCGCGCCATCGAGCCCGACGCGGGCGGCGTCCAGCAGCACCTCGCCCGGCGGCAGCTCGGGGAGTTGCGCCAGCGCCGCCTCCCAGCGTGGCAGATCGCCGTGGGCGCTGCGTCCAAGACGCTGCGCGACCCGCTCGGCCAACGCAGTGCGCCAGGGTGCCAGCGGGGTCTCGGCGAGATGATCGAGAAAGGGAGCGAAGGCGGTCAGGTCCATGCGGCCCAGGCGACGAAGTTGAGATGTTGATAGAGTCGGGTGACGCGCACGAAGCCGACCTTGCGCAAGCGCTGCTCGTGGACCTCGGCGCGCTCCGGCACCAGCACCCGCTCGAGCGCGGCGCGCTTGCCGGCGATCGCCAGCTCGCTGTAACCGTTGGCGCGCTTGAGATCCTCGTGCAACGCGGTCACGAAGGCCGCCTCGGCGGCATCGTCGAAACGCACCTTCTCGGCCAGCACCAGCACCCCGCCCGGAACCATCCCGGCCCGGATGTGCGCGAGCAGCCCGGCCCGCGCCTCCGGTGGCAGGAACTGCAGGGTGAGGTTGAGCGCCACCACCGAGGCGTCGACGATCTCGACCTCGCGCACGTCGGCACAGCACACCCTGACCCGCTCGCCCCCGGGCACCTCGGCGAGCCGGCGCGCGAGTCCGTCGACCATCGCTTGGGCATTGTCGACGGCGACGATCTCGACCCCGGGCGGGGTGCGGGCGAGCATCGCCAGACTGACTGCGCCGAGCGAACAGCCGAGGTCGTAGCAACGGGTGCCGGGTCGCGCCACGCGCCGCGCCACCAGCCCGCAGAGCGCGACCAGATCGGCATAGCCGGGCACCGAGCGACGCACCATGTCGGGGAAGACACGGGCGACGTCGGCATTGAATTCGAAGGGAGCGACCGGCATCTCTGCGCGGTCGAAGAGGTCGTCGGGATCGCTGTGCTGCATGGCGCGATTGTATACCCGAATGTCGGCGCACGGGGCTGTAACCCAACGGTCATGGGCTTTCGGGATAAAATGGAGGATTGGATTCCATGATTCACGTCGCATCGCCAGGGAACACGCAATGAGCACCAGCGCAGATCCGCAGGCCGTCGAGGCCGAGATCCCGATCGAGACGATCGGCGAGCCACCACCGGCGATCCACGAAGAGGTCGATCTCGACGATCCCGCCCTGTACCTCAACCGCGAGTTCACCTGGTTGTCGTTCAACCACAGGGTGCTGCACGAGGCCGAGGACCCGCGTACCCCGCTGCTCGAACGCATCAAGTTCCTGGCGATCGCCAGCAACAATCTCGACGAATTTTTCATGAAGCGCATCGGCGGGCTCAAGCAGCAGATCGCCGCCGGCGTGCACGCGCAGAGCGTCGACGGCCGCACGCCGAGCGAGCAGTTGCGCGAGTGCCAGGCGGCAGTGCGTGCCTTCCACAGCGACCTCAAGCGCATCCACGACACGCTGATGGCGGAGCTGGCCGCGCACGACATCCGCATCGTCCGCTACGCCGCCCTCGCCGAGGACACCCGCAAGCGACTGCGCGAGCACTTCCGCGCCAACATCTTCCCGATGCTCACGCCGCTGGCGGTGGACCCGGCGCACCCCTTCCCGTTCATCTCCAACCTCACCCTCAACCTGCTGGTGACCCTGCGCTTCCCCGGCGGCGGCGAGGTCTACATGGCGCGGGTCAAGGTGCCGGTGAACAAGGACGTCTCCAAGCGACTGATCGCGATCGACGCCAGCACCACCTTCGTCACCCTCGAAGACCTCATCGTCAACAATCTCGACATGCTCTTCCCGGGCATGGAGATCGACTCCTGCGCGCTGTTCCGGATCACCCGCAACGCCATCGTCGAGCCCGACGCCGAGGCGGCCAACGATCTGCTGGAGATGATCGAGACCGAGCTGCGCGAGCGTCACTTCGCCCCCATCGTCCGACTCGAGATCGATCCCGGCATGCAGCCGATCCAGCGCGGCATGCTCGCTGCCGAACTGGGGCTCGACGAGGTCGCCGATGTCTTCGAGATCGAAGGCATGATGGCGCTGCGCGATCTCTTCGAGATCGCCGCGCTCGACCGTCCCGAACTCCACGACCGCCCGCACCGCCCGGTCGACCATCCGCTGCTCGCCAACGACCGGCGCAACATCTTCCACATCATCCGCGAGAACGGACCGATCCTGCTCCAGCACCCCTATCAGCCCTTCAGCACCTCGGTCGAGCGTTTCCTGCGCACCGCCGCCGAGGATCCCAAGGTGCTGGCGATCAAGATGACCCTCTATCGCACCTCCGCCGGGGCCATCCTCGACTCGCTGATCAAGGCCGCGCGCAACGGCAAGCAGGTGGCGGTGCTGGTCGAACTCAAGGCGCGCTTCGACGAGGCGGCCAACATCCAGTGGGCGCGCCGGCTCGAGGGTGAGGGCATCCATGTCAACTATGGCGTCATGGGACTCAAGACCCACAGCAAGCTGATCTTCGTCGTCCGTCGCGACTACTCCCAGCTGCGCCGCTACTACCACGTCGGCACCGGCAACTATCACCCCGGCACCGCCAAGCTCTACACCGATCTCGGCATGCTCGGCTGTGACGAGGAGATCGGCCAGGACCTCACCGAGCTGTTCAACTACCTCACCGGCTACTCGCCACCGCCGAGCTACCGCAAGATCCTCGCCGCGCCCTATACCCTCAAGCGCGCGCTCGTCGACAAGATCAACCGCGAGATCCGCCACCACCAGCACGCCGGCAACGGCTTGATCCAGATGAAGATGAACGCGCTGGAGGACGCCGAGATCACCCGCGCGCTCTACAAGGCCAGTCGCGCCGGGGTGCAGGTCGACCTGATCATCCGCGACACCTGCCGCTTCCGCCCCGGACTCCCCGGGGTCAGCGCGCGCGCACGCGTGGTGTCGATCGTCGGGCGCTTCCTCGAGCACGCACGCATCATCTACTTCCACAACGATGGCGACGAGGAGTACTTCATCGGCTCGGCCGACATGATGCGCCGCAACCTCGACAGCCGGGTGGAGGTCCACGCCCCGGTCGACGACCCCGAGCTGCGCCAGGAGCTGCGGTTGATCCTCGACGTCCAGCTCGCCGACTCGCGCACCGCCTGGGACATGGACGCCAATGGCAACTACACCCAGCGCATCCCGCCAGACGACCATACCAAGGGGGCTCAGGAGATCCTCGCCGGGGTCGCCGAGAAACGGCTCGCTGCCGCCGCCAAGCACAAGGAGAAAAAGGTGCGCTCACGACTGTTGAGCCACTTCCAGTGGCGACTCAGGGACAAGAATCTGATGACCTGAGTCAGCCGCCCGCCGGGTCACCGGGAACCGATTGCGATTCGTCACGTCGATCCCGGTGGGCGGCGGGCACACTCCCCCGCCTCTCGCGCACCGACGCGAACGCGTTCCACCACCTCACCTTCCTGAAGGATCCGACAATGTCCTCGCAACCGCTCAAGATCGTGGTCATCGGCGGCTCGGCCGCCGGCCCCAAGGCCGCCGCCAAGGCCCGCCGTCTCGACGAGCACGCCGCCATCACCCTGATCCAGAAGGAGGCCGACCTGTCGATGGCCTCCTGTGGCTTCCCCTATTACGTCGGCGGTGTCTTCGACGACCGCAATCAGCTCATCTGCACCCCGGCGGGCATCGTCCGCGATCCCAACTTCTTCCAGAAGGCCAAGGCGATCGAGGCGCTGGTCGAGACCGAGGCGACGCACATCGACCGCGCCGCCAAGACCGTCACCTGCACCCATCTGCCGAGCGGCGAGACCCGCACCCTCTCCTACGACCGGCTGGTGATCGCCACCGGCGCCACTCCGCTGCGCCCCCCGGTGCCGGGCACCGAACTCGACGGCATCCACACCCTGCAGTCACTCGGTGACGCCGACGCGCTGCGCGCCATCCGCGACGCCGGCAAGGTGCGCAAGGCGGTGATCGTCGGTGGCGGGCTGATCGGCTTCGAGGTCTGCGAGGCATTGCATCTGGCTGGCATCCAGACCACGGTGATCGAGAAGACCGACTCGATCCTGCCCTTCCTCGATCGCCAGCTCGCCCACCTGGTCGAGAACGAGGTGCGCCGTCAGGGTGCCGACATCATCACCGGCAACGGCGTGGCCGCCTTCCTCGGCGAGGACGGCAAGCTCGCCGGGGTCAAGCTCGACAACGGCACCGAGCTGCCCTGCGAGCTGGCGGTGGTCGCCGTCGGGGTGCGCCCCAACGTCGCCCTGGCCGAGGCCGCCGGGCTGGAGATCGGCGCACTCGGCGGCATCAAGGTCAACGCGCGGATGCAGACCTCCGATCCCGCCGTCTACGCCGCCGGCGACTGCGTCGAGTGCCGCTCGCTGATCACCGGCGAGGCGGTGCGCGCGCCCTACGGCGACCTAGCCAACCTTCAGGGTCGGGTGATCGGCCAGAACCTGATCGAGCCCGACAGCGCCAGCTTCCCCGGCATCACCCACACCGGCATCTGCAAGGTGTTCGACTACACCATCGGCTTCACCGGCCTCAACGCCGAGCAGGCCCGCGCCAGCGGTATCAGCGACATCGAGACGGTGACCATCTCCGGGCTCGACATCCCCGGCTACATGGGCGGCAAGGTGCTGATCAGCCAGATGGTGGCCGAGCGTGCCACTGGCCGCATCATCGGCTTCCAGTGCATCGGCCCGGGAGATGCCAGCAAGCGGGTGGCGACCGTGGCGATGGCCATTCGCGGCGGTCTCGGCATCGAGGAGCTGGCCAATGCCGATCTGCCCTACGCCCCGCCCTACTCGCTCGCGCTCGATCACGTGATCGTCTCGGCACACGTGCTCGAGAACAAGCTCAAGGGGCTCATGCGGGGGCTCTCGGCCGTCGAACTCAAGGAGCGTATCGACAGCGGCGCCGAGTGCTTCATCATCGACACCCGCACCCCGCAGGAGTACGAGGAGGAACGTCTCGGCATCGGCGAGCACCTGATCCCGGTCGGCGCACTGCGCTCGCGGCTCGACGAGCTGCCCGCGGACAAGTCGCAAGAGATCATTCTCTATTGCAAGGTCTCGATGCGTGGCTACGAGGCCGCTGCGGCGCTCAAGGCCAACGGCTGGACCAACGTCAAGGTACTCGAGGGCGGCGTCCTCGCCTGGCCCTATCCGCGCGAGAAGTAGCGCGCAGCCGTCAGCCGTCAGCCGTCAGCCGTCAGCCGTCAGCCGTCAGCCGTCAGCCGTCAATGGAGGATGAGCGCACGGATGGCGCGCTGACGGCGTTGCTGGCGCCACCGGCAATGGACGAGCACAGACTCGGCCCGCCTTCGTTCGCGACCTCTTCATGTCGGTGGGGATGGGTTCGGAACACGCCCTATGCCAGCGCAAGGGGGAATATGAAAACGCCCCTGGCGTGATCGCCAGGGGCGTCTTCGTTGAACCAGTCGGCACCAAGGCGCCTCGCCGGCTCGATGCTCCCGACCAGTGGCCGGGACCGGGTCAGTGGTGGGCGATCTGCTTCTCGGTGAACAGATAGTCCTTGAGTTCCTTGTCGAAGGTCGGATCACGGCGACGGATCCACTCCAGCACCATGGCCGCGTGCTCCTTCTCCTCGTCGCGATTGTGGGCGAGGATCGCCCGCAGCTCGTCGTCCTTGCAGGCGTCGACACGCTGGTTGTACCAGTCGACCGCCTCCAGTTCTTCCATCAGCGAGACGATGGCCCGGTGCATGTCGCGGGTCTCGTCGGTCAGCTCTTCGATGGGCTCGTGATAGCCTTCACTCGACATGAATGCATGCTCCCCTGTTTCGCAGTGAGTGCAGTGGTCGGACGGCGCGCCGACACCGCCGGCGCGTCCCGGCCCGCAGACCATTGTCTGGGTGGCAGCCGGCAAAAACAATGGTGCCACTGAGCAAAACCACCATCGCCTGATCCGGCACAATCAGGCGGCGTGCTACAGCATCCGATGGCGCAGGGTCTCGATCAGGATCTCGCGATTGCGAAAGCGCACGTCCTGACCCTCGGCGACATAGATCACCTGCTCGGCGACGTTGGCGGCATGGTTGCCGATACGCTCGAGCGCATGAGCGCAGGTGAGCACGCAGACGGTCTGGCGCGCGCTCAACCCCTCCTGCCCCTCGTCGCCGAGCAGCGCGCGCACGGCGTGCGAGGCCTCGTAGAGCGTCGGCTCGCGCTCGAAGACATCGAGCGCCACGCGCACATCAAAGCGAGCGACCCCATTGATACTGTGCTCGAACATACCGCAGGCGCAGGCGTCGAGTGCCCCCAGCGCCTCGCGCAGCCTGGCGCTGAGCAACTCCTCGCCACGTCCGAGGGCATCAAGTTCGATCGTCTGACGGGCGATGCGCGCGGCCTTGTCGCCGGCGCGCTCCACATCCCCGGCGATCTTCGAGAGCGCCAGCACGATACGCAGGTCGATCGCCGTCGGCTGACGCCGCGCGATCACCCGGAACACCTCCTCGTCGGCATCGAGTGCGAGGAAATCGATCTGCGGTTCACGATCGAGCACCCGGAAGGCCTGACTCTCCTCGCGCGAGACCAGTGCCGAGACCGCCGCCTGGATCTGCTCGACCACGTGCTCGCCCATCTCGAGGATGATGCCGCGCAGCTTGGCCAGCTCCTGGTCGTAGCGACTGACGGTATGACCGCGGGCGGGGTCCGCGGGGACCTGGATGGTCGGCTCTGTCATCTGGGGCCTCATGATGGTGCGGGCGGACGAGATCGACTCCGGCGCCCATGTGGACGCCGGGGCGACGAGATGGGTGCTCCCTGCCCTAGCCGGATCAGCCGAAGCGGCCGGTGATGTAGTCCTCGGTCAGCCGGTGCTGGGGATTGGTGAAGATCTGATTGGTCTCGCCGACCTCGATCAGGTCGCCGAGGTGGAAGTAGGCGGTACGCTGCGAGACGCGCGCGGCCTGCTGCATCGAGTGGGTGACGATGGCGATCGAGTAGTTGGCGCGCAGCTCGTCGATCAGCTCTTCGATGATCGCCGTGGCGATGGGATCGAGCGCCGAGCAGGGCTCGTCCATCAGGATCACCTCGGGGGAGACGGCGATGGTGCGGGCGATGCACAGACGCTGCTGCTGACCGCCGGAGAGCCCGGTGCCGGGGGCATCGAGCCGGTCCTTGACCTCGTCCCACAGCCCGGCCTTGCGCAGGCTGGTCTCGACCAGCGCGTCGAGTTCGGTCTTGTCGTTGGTCAGGCCGTGGATGCGCGGCCCGTAGGCGACGTTCTCGTAGATCGACTTGGGAAAAGGGTTGGGCTTCTGGAAGACCATGCCGACGCGGGCGCGCAACGGCACCGGGTCGAGCGCGCGATCGTAGATCTCCTCGCCGTCGAGCTGGATCGAACCGCTGACTCGACAGCCGTCGATGGTGTCGTTCATGCGGTTGAGACAGCGCAGGAAGGTCGACTTGCCGCACCCCGAGGGACCGATCATCGAGAGCACCTCGTTGCGTCCCAGGTCGAGGCTGACGCCGTGGATGGCACGCTTGTCCCCGTACCACACCTCGACGTCGCGACAGCGCATGCGCGCGTCGGGCACGCTGTAATCGCCAACGGTCTCGCGCGATTCTTGCGAACGCGCCAGCTCGCCAGAGCGCATTGCGGTGGTGCTCCGTTGGATCTCTTCTACCGTGGTAATCATAGCGGGTCTAGCCTCGGGGAAAACTCAGGACAGGGCGCCGGCTCACCAGCGCCGCTCGAACCGGCGACGCAGCAACACCGCGGCGAGGTTCATCAGGATCAGGAAGGCGAGCAGCACCATGATCGCGGCCGAGGTGCGCTCGACGAAGCCACGCTCCGGGCTGTCGGCCCAGAGGAAGATCTGCACCGGCAGCACGGTCGCCGGATCGGTGAACCCGGCGGGCACGTCGACAATGAAGGCGATCATGCCGATCATCAGCAGCGGCGCGGTCTCGCCGAGCGCCTGCGCCATGCCGATGATGGCGCCGGTGAGCATGCCCGGCAGCGCCAGCGGCAACACATGGTGGAACTGGGTCTGCAGCGGCGAGGCACCGACGCCGAGCGCGGCCTCGCGGATCGAGGGCGGCACCGACTTCAGCGCCGCGCGGCTGGAGATGATGATCGTCGGCAGGGTCATCAGGGTCAGCACCAGCGCCGCCACCAGGGGAGTCGAGCGCGGCACCCCGAAGATGCCGATGAACACCGCCAACCCGAGCAGGCCGAAGACGATCGAGGGCACCGCCGCGAGGTTGTTGATGTTGACCTCGATCAGATCGGTCCAGCGGTTCTTCGGCGCGAACTCCTCGAGATAGATGGCCGCGCCCACGCCGATCGGGAAGGACAGCAGCAGGGTCAGCGCCAGGGTGTAGAAGGACCCGGCGAGCGCCCCGGCGATGCCGGCGAGTTCGGGCTCGCGCGAGGTGCCATTGGTGAAGAAGATGGTGTTGAAGCGCTTGGCGATGCGTCCCTCGGACTCCAGTCGCTCGATCCAGCCGAGGACATGATCCTTGACCCGACGCTCGGATTCGGGCAGATCGCGATCGATATAGCCCTTGACCACCATGTCGATGTCGTCGTCGGCGAGCAGCCAGACCTCGGCGGTGGTACCGATCAGCGCCGGGTCGGCGAGCACCTGGTCGCGCAGCAGTTGCGGCGCACCGACGCTCACCATCTGATAGAGCGTGCGCTTGTCGCGCCGGGCCGTGACCTCGGGGAAGTGCTCGCGCAGCGCCGCGCGGATGATGCCGAGATAGTTGGCGCGGGCGATGACCTCGGCCGAACCGCTGCCCTCGGGGTCGATCTGCGCGCGCTCGAGCGCGATCGGCAGCTTGATATAGGTCTGCTGGAAGGCGGTATGGCCCTTGGCGATGATGTCGGTGAACAGCAGCGCCACGAACAGCAGGCCCAGGGCCACCGCCGCAGCGCCGAGACGACGGAAGCGGCGTTCCTTGGCGCGGCGACGCTTGAGGCTGGCGTTGACGGCATCGATGGTGCGCTTGTTCGGCGCGCTCGCCGGGGTCTGATCAGTCATATTGCTCACGGTATTTGCGCACGATGTGGAGGGCGACGACGTTGAGCACCAGGGTCACGGCGAACAGCGTCAGGCCGAGGGCAAAGGCGGCGAGCGTCTTGGCGCTGTCGAACTCCTGGTCGCCGGTGAGCAGGGTGACGATCTGCACCGTGACCGTGGTGACGCTGTCGAGCGGATTGGCAGTGAGGTTGGCTGCCAGCCCCGCGGCCATCACCACGATCATGGTCTCGCCGATGGCGCGCGAGACGGCGAGCAGGACGCCGCCGACGATGCCCGGCAGCGCCGCCGGGATGATCACCCGTTTGATGGTCTCGGACTCGGTCGCGCCGAGCGCATAGGAGCCGTCACGCAGCGACTGCGGCACCGCGTTGATCACGTCCTCGGAGAGCGAGGAGACGAAGGGGATGATCATCACCCCCATCACCAGCCCAGCGGCGAGCGCGCTCTCGGAGGCGACATCGAGGCCGAGCGACTGGCCCAGTTCGCGGATGAAGGGGGCGACGGTGAGCGCGGCGAAGAAGCCGTAGACTACCGTGGGGATACCGGCCAGCACCTCCAGCACCGGCTTGGCCACGGCGCGCAGACGCCGGGGCGCGTATTCGGAGAGATAGATCGCCGAGAGCAGACCGATGGGGACGGCGACCAGCATGGCGATCGCCGAGACCATCAGCGTCCCGGTGAACAGCGGCACCGCGCCGAAGGCCCCACTGGCGCCGACCTGATCAGCACGCAGCGCCGTCTGCGGGCTCCACAGGGTGCCGAGGAAGAACTCCAACGGCGAGACCATGGAGAAGAAGCGCAGCGACTCGAACAGCACCGAGAGCACGATCCCCAGGGTGGTGAGGATGGCGATCGAGGAGAAGATCACCATGATCGCCATCACCATGGTCTCGACCTGATTGCGCGCCTTGAGCCGTGGATGCGTGCGCCCCCAGGCGACCCAACCGCCGGTCAGCGCCAGGGCCAGCACCGCGGTCCACATCGACCACTGTCCCAGCTGGTCGAGTCGGGCGTACTGATCGGCGGCGGCCTGCAACTCCGGGGTGATCTCGGTCGAGAGCATCGCACCCGAGGCGAGGTTCCTGATGTCGTTGACCAGCAGCCCGAGCCGTCCCTCGGAGAGCCCGGCGGTCATCTCCTGGGGCAGCTGCGCCTGCAGCAGCATCAGCACCAGCTGGTCCTGCAGACCGATCCACAGCGCCAGCAGCAACAGCGCCGGCAGCCCCGCCCAAAGCGCGGCATAGAGACCGTAGTAGGCGGGCAGCGAATGCAGGCGGTGGACCTGCGACGGACCACCGGCGCCGGTGACCGCGCGGCGACGTCCGAGATGATAGGCCGCGGTCATGACCGCGAGCAGCACGAGGAGAAGGATCCAGTCTTGCATTGGGTTCCCGGCAGGCTAGACGAACGACGATCAGCGCCCCGCGGGACGCCGATCCAGGATGGGCGACCATCCCTGGTCGCGATGCTCAGGACTCGACTCAGGGCCGGGACATCGGCGCGAACGACTGAGCGGCGCTGGCAACCTCGGCGCGCATGGCGTCGGGCAGCGGAATCAGGCCCTTGTCGACCAGATAGCCCTCGGGGCCCCAGGCCTGCTCGCCGGTGAACTCGGCGACGAACTCCTCGATGCCGGGGATGGTGCCGACGTGCGCGTTCTTGACGTAGAAAAAGAGCGAACGCGAGACCGGGTAGTCGCCATCGGCGATGCTCTCGAAGGTCGGCTCGACGCCGTCGACCTTGGAGCCCTGCACCTGGTCGGCGTTCTGGTCGAGGAAGCTGAAGCCGAAGATGCCAAGCGCATCGGGGTTGGCCACCAGCTTCTGCACGATCAGGTTGTCGTTCTCGCCGGCCTCGACATAGGCGCCGTCCTCACGGATGCCGTGACAGACCGCCTTGTACTTGGACTTGTCCTCTTTCTTCATCGCCTTGATGAAGTCGTAGGTCTTGCAGCCGCCCTCCATCGCCAACTCGACGAAGGCGTCACGGGTCCCGGAGGTCGGGGGCGGACCCAGCACCTCGATGGCAACCTCGGGCAGATCCGGGTTGACCTCGTTCCAGGTCTGGTAGGGGTTGGGGATCAGCTCGCCGGCCTCGTTGGGCACGTCCTTGGCCAGGGCCAGCCAGATGTCGCGCAGCGACAGGTTGAACTGATCGGCCTCGCGGGAGTTAGCCAGGGCGATACCGTCGTAGCCGATCTTGACCTCGGTGATGTCCTCGACGCCAGCCTCCTGGCAGCGCTCGAACTCAGAGGCCTTCATCCGCCGCGAGGCGTTGGTGATGTCGGGGTGATCGACGCCGACACCGGCGCAGAACAGCTTCAGCCCGCCCCCGGAACCGGTCGACTCGACCTTGGGGGTGGCAAAGTCGGTATTGCGACCGAAGGTCTCGGCGACAGCGGTCGAGAAGGGGAACACGGTCGAGGACCCGACGATATAGATGGAGTCGCGGGCCATGGCCTGTGACGACAGGGAGGCCGCGGCAAGGGTGACGGCCGCGGCAACGAGCGTCTTGTTCATGGAAAGCTCCCAGTGGGCGTTGAATGGCAGCGCCGTATTGTGGTCGGCGGCGATGCACGTTCCATGAACGCGATATGACCATTTCGTGACGACCGAACTCAGCTGTCAGACTGCTGACCCTTTTGAAGAGCGCGCAACAGACGCAATGCGGCGTTGAAGAAGTCCTGTCTGGGGTCGTCCTCGCAATAGGCCTGTACTCGCGCCAGCGCTGCATCCAACTCGGCGCCACGCAACACATCACCACCGGTGGCGAGGTTCAACCCCGAGATCAGCCCGGCGAGCCACTCGCGATAGTGCAGATACTCCGAATCGGCCAGTGCCGGCGGCGCCTCCGCCCCGGGCGCCACCATCAGGAACTCGCCACAGGGCTTGACCCCATAGCCCCAGAGCGCCGCCGAGGGTGCCCGCCCCCAGGCCGCCGCGGACCCCAGCGTCAGGACCAGCATCAAGACAATGGCGCCCGAGGCGCCGGTACGGGATCGATCGTGCATGGATTCGGTTTCCTTGTGAAAGTGGACCAACACCCGAGGCCGTACGCGCCGGGCAAGGCCTGGATTGAAGCGCAAAGGAGCCCGCCAGGTGAAGGCCAGCGGCCAGGAGATTGAACCGCAAAGCCGCAAAGGACGCGAAGGAGGGAAGAGCTTCCAGCGATCAGCCTCCAGCTGCCAGTGGCTGTCTGTCTTCGAGTGTTGGTCGGAAACGCACGCCAACCGGTGGCCGACAGTGAATGGCGCGTGGCGCTATCGTCGAGGGCGTCCCCCCACTGGCGGCTGGCCACTGATCGCTGGCAGCTTGAATCCCTTCGCGTCCTTCGCGGCTTTGCGGTTCAAATTTCCTGGCGGCTGGCGGCTGGCGGCTGGCGGCTGGCGGCTGACGGCTGGCGGCTGACGGCTGGCGGCTGACGGCTGACGGCTGATATCGCTCGCTCATGCCCTGGCGGTTCGATCCCGCTGGCGACTGGCGATCTCCTGAGGCTATGATTGCGCGGTTTGTCGGCTGCCCAGCGGAATCGCCATGCGCGTCTTGATGATCTCGGATGTCTATTTTCCCCGCGTCACCGGTGTCTCGACCTCGATCCAGACCTTTGCGCGCGAGTTCATCGATCAGGGACACAGCGTCACCCTGATCGCCCCCGAATACGCCGGATCGGGCAGTGACGACGAGCCCTTCGAGATCCTGCGCATCCCTTCGCGCTATCTGCCGATCGATCCCGAGGATCGGATCCTGCGCCCCCGCAGGCTGCGGCGTCATCACGACTACCTGGCCGCTGCCGAGTTCGACCTGGTACACATCCAGACCCCCTTCCTCGCCCACTATCTCGGGCTCGGGTTGGCGCAGCGACTCGACGTACCGGTGATCGAGAGTTACCACACCTTTTTCGAGCAATATCTGCATCACTATGTGCCCTGGCTACCCTCGGCATGGATGCGCTGGGCCGCGCGGCGCTTCTCCGCCGCCCAGTGCAACGATGTCGACGCCATCGCCGTGCCCTCGCGAGCGATGCTCGAGGTGCTCGAGCGCTATGGCGTGCACACCCCGGCGCGGGTGATCCCCACCGGGATCGAGCTTGACCAGTTCAGTCGCGGCGATGGCGCGCGTTTTCGCGCACGTCACGGCATCGCAGCCGACCGCCCGGTGCTGGTACATGTCAGCCGTCTGGCCTTCGAGAAGAACATCGACTTCGTGCTGCGCGTGCTGGCACGGATCAAGACGCGCATCCCCGAGGTGTTGCTGGTGGTGGTCGGCGAGGGTCCGGCGCGTGCCGAACTCGAGGCCCAGGCACGCGACCTGGGGCTGGCCGACAACACCCTGTTCACCGGCTATCTCGACCGCGATGGCAGCCTCGAGGACTGCTATCGCGCCGGTGAGGCCTTCGTCTTCGCCTCGCGTACCGAGACCCAGGGGCTAGTACTGCTCGAGGCGATGGCGCTCGGCGTCCCCGTGGTCTCGACCGCAGTGATGGGGACGGCTGAGGTGCTCGCCGGAGCCGACGACAAGGGCGCGCTGATCGTCCCGGAGGACGAACAGGTCTTCGCCGACCAGGCGGTACGGGTCCTCAGCGACACCGAGTTGCGCACGCGTCTGGCGCGCGGCGCCGAGGCACACGCGCAGTCTTGGTCGGCGCCGGCGCTGGCCGAGCGGATGCTGGGGTTCTATGCGGAGGTCTGCGGGGGCGGTTGCGACGGACGTGGACAACAATCGTCCGACATGGCGGGGCGCGGGACGCCCGAGGGGCAATTCGGCGGCTGAGGTCAGGCCATCACGTCGATCAGGCTGCCGATCATCTCGTCGCCGGCCGCGACCACCTTGCTCGAGGCCTCGACCTGGCGCAGGTTCTGGGTCTGCTCGACCAACGGCTCGGTCAGCTCGCGGGTCGAGCCCTGACCATTGAGGGTCTCTGCGCTGGCGATCTCGGCGGCGTTCCGGCGCACGCCCTCGGTGCCGACACGGATGCCCTGCAGCCCTTGGTTGATACCTGAGATCATCTCGTCCTCCGTCCTCGACCTGTTCGATCCGGACGACTATCGCGCCGTCCTGCCCACCCCGGAAAGCCGGGCCTCACCAGTCACCATAGCCGAGCCGGGCGACGAACGGGGCATGGCCGGTACGTTGTGCACATCAGTTCTCGATTCCGGCGGCGCGCGCGCGCAGGGTCTCGGCGCGGGCCGCGCCGAGATAGCGCTCGATCAGCGCACGCGCCAGATAGATCACCGGGGTGAGCGCCACCGCGACCACGAACTTGTAGAGATAGTTGACTGTGCCCACTGCCAGGAACAGCTCCAGTGACCAGCGCTGCGGCCCCAGCACGAAGGCGATGTAGAGCACCACGAAGCTGTCGATGAGCTGCGAGACCAGGGTCGAGCCGGTGGCCCGCGCCCACACCCAGCGCGGCCCGGTGGCACGACGGATGCGGTGGAACACCATCACATCGATCAACTGACCGATCAGGAAGGCAATCACCGAGCCGGCGATGATCCACATCCCCTGACCGAAGATCACCGCGAAGGCCGCCTGCATGTCCGGCACTCCACGCTCGGACTGGATCCCCACCCACCACTCGGCCGGAACCAGCTGGATCGCCAGATAGGCGAAGACGAAGGCGTAGAGGATCAGCCCGACGGTGAGATAGGAGAGCAGCCGCACTCCGCGCCGCCCGAAGTACTCGTTGATGATGTCGGTCATCACGAACACCACCGGCCACAGCAACACCCCGGCGGTGAAGTTGAGCGAACCACTCTGACCGAACAGCTGCCAGTCGAGTGGCGCGATCCCCAGGGTCGGCTCCAGGGCGAAGATCTTCACCCCGAGCAGCTCGGCGATCAGCGCATTGCAGACGAAGAAGCCGCCGAGGACGACGAACAGCTTGGTCGATCGATCGAAGGTCATCGGCGGGTTCCTCCCTGTGGGGCGCGCCTCCCGCCCGGCTCGATCAGGACTTGGGCAGGGTCACCCCGCGCTGGCCCTGATACTTGCCGCCACGGTCCCTGTAGGAGGTCTCGCAGACCTCGTCGGACTCCAGGAAGAGGATCTGCGCCACACCCTCGTTGGCATAGATCTTCGCCGGCAGCGGCGTGGTGTTGGAGAACTCGAGCGTGACATGGCCCTCCCACTCGGGTTCAAGCGGGGTGACGTTGACGATGATCCCACAGCGCGCATAGGTGCTCTTGCCCAGACAGATGGTGAGCACGTTGCGAGGGATCTTGAAGTATTCCACCGTCCGCGCCAACGCAAAGGAGTTCGGCGGGATGATGCAGACATCGGACTTGAGGTCGACGAAGCTGTTGGAATCGAACGCCTTGGGATCGACCACCGCCGAGTTGATGTTGGTGAAGATCTTGAATTCGTCGGCGCAACGGACGTCATAGCCGTAGCTCGAGGTCCCGTAGGAGATCATGCGCCCGCCCTCGCCCTCGCGCACCTGCCCGGGCTCGAAGGGATCGATCATCCCCTGCTCGACGGCCATGCGCCGAATCCAGCGATCTGATTTGATGGCCATCGCGGCATCCTCGTACGTGAAAAAACCGGTTACTTTAACCTGTTAGCGCACGCCAAGGAAGCCGCCAGCATGGATAGAACCGCGAAGACGCGAAGAACACAAAGCAAGCGAATGGTCATCGGATTCATCGGCCTGGCAAAGCGCAGCCGTGCCCGGCGGGAAGCCAGCGGCCAGCGGCCAGCGGCCAGCGGCCAGCGGCCAGCGGCCAGCGGCCAAGAGATTGAACCGCAAAGCCGCAAAGCACGCAAAGGGGTTCAAGCTGCCAGCCATCAGCGGCCAGCTGCCAGTGGAGGGACTGACCTCGACGATAGCGTCCCCCATTCACTGCCGGCTATCGGTTGGCGTGCGTTTCCGACCAACACTCGAAGACAGGCAGCCACTGGCAGCTGGAGGCTGATCGCTGGAGGCTGCTTCCGCAAAGCCGCAAAGCACGCAAAGGGGTTCAAGCTGCCAGCCATCAGCGGCCAGCCGCCAGTGGAGGGACTGGCCTCGACGATAGCGTCCCCCATTCACTGCCGGCTATCGGTTGGCGTGCGCTTCCGGCCAACACTCGAAGACAGGCAGCCACTGGCGGCTGGTGGCTGATCGCTGGAAGCCCTTCCCTTCTTCGCGCCCTTCGCGGCTTTGCGGTTCAAACGTCCCAGCGGCTGGTCGCCGACCGCTGGCGACCCTCGAGCCTCAGTTGTTCTCGATCACGATGCGCGGGAACTTGGCCGCATAGTCCTTGGCCTGGAGCGAGAGCTTGGCGGCGGTCTTGCGCGCGACCTCGCGATAGATCTCGGCCGAGCGCGACTCGGGGGCGGCGACCACCGTCGGCTTGCCGCCGTCGGCCTGCTCACGAATGGCGATGTCGAGCGGCAGCGCGCCGAGCAGCTCGACGCCGTACTGCTCGGACATCGCCTGCCCGCCACCCTCGCCGAAGATGTGCTCCTCATGGCCGCACTTGGAGCAGATATGCATGCTCATGTTCTCGACGATACCGAGCACCGCCACCTCGACCTTCTGGAACATCTTCAGCCCCTTGCGCGCGTCGAGCAGGGCGATGTCCTGCGGCGTGGTGACGATCAGCGCGCCCGAGACCGGCACCTTCTGCGCCAGGGTCAGCTGGGTGTCGCCGGTGCCCGGCGGCAGGTCGATCACCAGATAGTCGAGCGCCGACCAGTTGGTGTCCTTGAGCAGTTGCTCGAGGGCCTGGGTGACCATCGGGCCACGCCAGATCATCGGCGTCTCCTCATCGATCAGAAAACCGATCGACATCGCCTGCAGGCCATAGCGCTGCATCGGCTCCAGGGTATTGCCGTCGCGCGACTCGGGCTGGCCGGTGATACCGAGCATGCGCGGCTGCGAGGGACCGTAGATGTCGGCATCGAGCAGCCCGACCTTGGCGCCCTCGGCGGCGAGCGCCAACGCCAGATTGACCGCGGTGGTCGACTTGCCGACACCGCCCTTGCCCGAGGCCACGGCGATGATGTTCTTGACGTTGTCGATCGGCTTGAGCGATTTCTGCACCGCGTGCGCCTTGATCTCGCTGACGACCTCGACCTCGGCCCCCGAAACCTCGGGCAACGCGACGACGCGCTCGCGCACCGCCTCGGCGATCTGCGCGCGCACTCCGTCGGCGGGGAACCCGAGGGAGATGGCGATGCGCACTTGCCCCCCGTCGATGTTGATATCACGCACGGCGTGCGCGGCCACCAGGTCGCATCCCAGGTGCGGCTCCTGGTAGGACTTGATGGCGGTCTCGATGGCTTCTCTGCTGGGTTCGGACATGCGGTACTCCGTGTCAGGACAGATCCGCGCGCCGGTGGGTGAGTCGGGGCGGGCGCGCGGAGAATGCGTCGGCGACGCCGCCGCGCGGGTTTGACGCCAGTGTTGGTATCAGAAACCGTTAATTCAAGCGCAAAGCCGCGCGACGGAGCAAGCAAATCCATCAAGTGGGCAGCCATCAGCTGCCAGCCTCCAGCTCGCAGCCTCCAGTGGGGAAACTTGGCGCCAGCGGCTGGTGGCTGGTGACTGACGGCTGGTGGCTGGTGGCTGTCAGCTGGCGGCTGGCGGCTGGCGGCTGGTCGCTGGAAGCTGACCGCCGACGCCCCCCATGGCCGCTATCGCGCCAGTCGTGGAATAATAGCGGGCATTCACCCCCCGTTCCCGAATCATCCGAGCCCATTCCATGAGCACGCCCCGCGACATCCTGATCACCAGCGCCCTCCCCTATGCCAACGGCCCGATCCATCTCGGCCATCTGGTGGAGTACATCCAGACTGACATCTGGGCGCGCTTTCAGAAGATGCGCGGGCACAATTGCTGGTACGTCTGCGCCGACGACGCCCATGGCACCCCGATCATGCTGCGCGCACGCCAGGAGGGGATCGAGCCCGAGGCGCTGATCGCGCGCATCAGCGCCGAGCACCAGGCCGACTTCGCCGCCTTCCGCGTTGGCTTCGACAACTATCACTCGACCCACTCCGAGGAGAACCGGCACTACGCCGGGCTGATCTATGCCCGCAACCGCGACGCCGGCCACATCGAGCGGCGCACCATCACCCAGGCCTATGACCCGGTCGAGCAGATGTTCCTGCCCGATCGCTTCATCAAGGGCGAGTGTCCCAAGTGCGGCGCCGCCGACCAGTACGGCGACAACTGCGAGGCCTGCGGCGCGAGCTACTCGCCCAACGAGCTGAAGACCCCCCGCTCGGCCGTCTCCGGCGCCGTGCCCGAGCAGCGCGAGTCCGATCACTACTTCTTCAAGCTCGGCGACTTCGAGGAGATGCTCAAGGGCTGGACCCGTGGCGGCGGGCTGCAGAACCAGGTGGCCAACAAGCTCGACGAGTGGTTCGAGGCCGGGCTGCAATCCTGGGACATCTCGCGCGACGCCCCTTACTTCGGCTTCGAGATCCCCGATCATCCAGGCAAGTTCTTCTACGTCTGGCTCGACGCCCCGATCGGCTACATGGCCAGCTTCCAGAACCTCTGCGACCGCCTCGGCGCCAGCCAGCCCGGGCTCGACTTCGAGCGCTTCTGGGGCAGCGACTCCGAGGCCGAGCTCTATCACTTCATCGGCAAGGACATCGTCTACTTCCACGCCCTGTTCTGGCCGGCGATGCTCCACGGCGCCGGGTTCCGCACCCCCGACGCGGTGTTCGCCCACGGCTTCCTTACCGTCGACGGACAGAAGATGTCGAAGTCGCGCGGCACCTTCATCAAAGCGCGCACCTATCTCGACCATCTCGACCCCGAGTATCTGCGCTACTACTTCGCCGCCAAGCTCGGCGCCGGGGTCGACGACATCGACCTCAACCTCGAGGACTTCACCGCCCGGGTCAACGCCGATCTGGTCGGTAAGGTGGTCAACATCGCCAGCCGTTGCGCTGGTTTCATCACCAAGCGCTTCGACGGCAGGCTCGCCGACACCCTGGCCGCGCCCGAGCTGTTCGCCGAGTTCACCGCCGCAGGCGAGCACATCGCCGCCGCCTACGAGGGCCGCGAATACGCCCGCGCGGTGCGCGAGATCATGGCCCTGGCCGATCGCGCCAACCAGTACATCGACGAGCAGGCGCCCTGGGTGGTCGCCAAGCAGGATGGGCGCGAACAGGAGCTGCACGACATCTGCTCGATGGGGATCAACCTGTTCCGGCTGCTGATCGGCTATCTGCGCCCGATCCTGCCCGGCACCGCTGCCGACGCCGAGGCCTTCCTCCAGGTCGAGCCGCTGACCTGGTCGGCGCTCGCCACGCCACTGCTCGGCCATGAGATCGCCCGCTTCAAGCCATTGATGCGGCGCATCGAGTCGGCCCAGGTCGAGGCCATGATCGAGGCATCGAAGGAGGACCTAGCGGCCACCGCGCAACAGCAATCGGCGCCGGCCAACCCGCACCTCGAGGCCGACCCGATCGCCGAGACCATCGACTTCGACACCTTCGCCAAGCTCGACCTGCGTATCGCCCGCATCGCCGCGGCCGAGCAGGTCGAGGGCGCGAAGAAGCTGCTGCGCCTGACCCTCGACCTCGGCGGCGAGACCCGCAACGTCTTCGCCGGCATCCGCGCCGCCTACGACCCGGCCGACCTCGAGGGCCGACTGACGGTGATGGTCGCCAACCTCGCCCCGCGCAAGATGCGCTTCGGCGTCTCCGAGGGCATGGTGCTCGCTGCCGGTCCCGGCGGCAGCGACCTCTTCATCCTCTCGCCCGACAGCGGCGCCGAGCCGGGGATGCGGGTGAAGTGATCGCGCGGCCGGGGCCACGCGCCCCGGCCATGATCGGGAACCTGCGGCCACCACCGGTTGACGAATGCGGTGGAGCCCGCCCGCACCAATCCCCACAATCGGCACGGTGACAGCCCGAACCCGACAGGTTCAGACTGGATGTCGCGTCCGACATCCCGGCAGAGAATGCGCGGTCGGTTGCAGCGGTTGTCGCGGTCCATGCGGGCGCGTATTCTTAGAGAATTTCGCCCGCCCCGTCGGGGCCCCTCGCGCGCGAGCGCGTCATCGACCCCGAGTCTCAATTCCGATACGAAGACGGCATGACTGAATACGCGCTCATCCTGGTCGGGACGGTCCTGGTCAACAACTTCGTCCTGGTCAAGTTCCTCGGCCTGTGTCCCTTCATGGGGGTGTCGAAGAAACTCGAGACGGCCGCCGGCATGGGCCTGGCCACCACCTTCGTGCTGACCCTCTCCTCGATCAGCTCCTGGCTGGTCAACGAGTACCTGCTGGTACCGCTCGGCATCGAGTATCTGCGCACCATCGCCTTCATCCTGGTGATCGCCGTGGTGGTGCAGTTCACCGAGACGGTGATGCACAAGACCAGCCCGGTGCTCTATCAGGTGCTCGGCATCTTCTTGCCGTTGATCACCACCAACTGCGCCGTGCTCGGTGTCGCGCTGCTCAACTTGCAGGCCGATCACACTCTGGTCGAGGCCACCCTGTACGGCTTCGGCGCCGCGCTCGGCTTCTCGCTGGTGCTGACCCTGTTCGCCTCGATCCGCGAGCGAGTGGCCGTCGCCGACGTCCCCGAACCCTTCCAGGGCAGCGCCATCGCCCTGGTCACCGCCGGCCTGATGTCGCTCGCCTTCATGGGCTTCGCCGGCCTGGTCGCGAACTGAATAGACGCCCGAGAGCCATGCTGACCGCCATCCTCGCCTTTGCCGCACTCTCCGCCGTGTTCGGGCTGCTGCTCGGCTACTCGGCGATCCGCTTCCACATCGAGGGCGACCCGATCGCCGACCAGATCGACGCCCTGCTACCGCAGACCCAGTGCGGCCAGTGCGGCCACCCCGGTTGCCGTCCCTATGCCGAGGCCGTCGCCCGCGGCGAGGACGACATCAACAAGTGCACCCCGGGCGGCGAGGCCACGGTACAGGCACTGGCCGACCTGCTCGGTCGCGACCCAGTGGCACTCGACGCCGAGGAGAAGCTGCCGGCGGTCGCCCATATCGATCCGCAGAACTGCATCGGCTGCACCAAGTGCCTGCAGGCCTGCCCGGTCGACGCCATCGTCGGCGCGGCCAAGCAGCTCCACGCCGTGCTCGACGAGGCCTGCACCGGCTGCGAGCTGTGCCTCGCACCCTGCCCGGTCGATTGCATCAGCATGGTGCCGGTGGCCACCGATATCCGCTCCTGGCGCTGGCCCTATCCGCAGCAACAGGACGACTCCCGGCGCGCGGCCGCCTGATCCACGAGGAGCCGACATGGCAGCCAACCCCATACCCTCCAGCGAGCGTCGTCTGTGGACCTTCCACGGCGGCATCCACATCGCCGACGAGAAGGCGCTATCGAACGCCAGCGAGATCACCGTCGCGCCCGTCCCGAAGCAGCTGGTGATCCCGCTGCAGCAGCACATCGGCGCCTCGGCGCGGGTGCTCGTCGCAGTCGGCGATCGCGTCCTCAAGGGCCAGTGCATCGCCGCCGCCGACGGCTATGTCAGCGCCCCGGTGCACGCCTCGAGTTCGGGCACCGTGGTCGCCATCGAGGAGCGCCCGGTGCCGCACCCCTCGGGGCTCTCGGCACTCTGCGCGGTGATCGAGACCGATGGCGAGGATGCCTGGGCCGAACTGCCCGACCCCATGACCCACTATGCCCAGCTCGATCCGGCCGAGGTGCGCGAGCGTATCCGCTGGGCCGGCGTGGTGGGCATGGGCGGGGCCTCCTTCCCCACTGGGGTCAAGCTCAACCCCGGCCCGGACCGGCGCATCGACACCCTGGTGATCAACGGCGCCGAGTGCGAGCCCTACATCACCTGCGATGACCGGCTGATGCGCGAGCGCGCCAGCCGCATCCTCGAGGGGGTGCGGATCATGCGCCACCTGCTCGGCGGCCCCGAGGTGCTGATCGGCATCGAGGACAACAAGCCCGAGGCGATCGCGGCGATGCGCTTCGCCCTCGGCGAGAGCGATCTGCGTGCCGGCGCCGAGGTGGTGGCCATCCCCACGCTCTACCCGAGCGGCGGCGAGAAGCAGCTCATCCGCATCCTCACCGGCAAGGAGGTGCCGAGCCACGGCATCCCGGCGCAGATCGGCATCGTCTGCCAGAACGTCGGCACCGCACACGCGGTGGCCGAGGCGGTGCTCGACGGACGCCCGCTGATCGCGCGCGTGGTCACCGTCACCGGGCGCGCGATCACCGCGCCGCGCAATCTCGAGGCGCGCATCGGCACCCCCGCGGCCGACCTCATCGCCTGCTGCGACGGTTATCGCGAACAGCCGCGCAAGCTCGTCTGTGGCGGCCCGATGATGGGCTTCGAGCTGGGGGAGCAAGGGGTTCCGGTGACCAAGCCGGTCAACTGTCTGCTGGCACTCACCACCGCCGAGGCCCCGGACCCCGGCCAGGCGCTCGCCTGCATCCGCTGCGGGCGCTGCGCCGACGCCTGCCCGGCCAACCTGCTGCCCCAACAGCTCTACTGGTTCGCCCGCGCCAAGGACTTCGACCACGCCCAGGACTACAACCTGTTCGACTGCATCGAGTGCGGCTGCTGCGCCCAGGTCTGTCCCAGTCACATCCCGCTGGTGCAGTACTACCGCTACGCCAAGACCGAGGTGTGGGCGCGCGAGCAGGAAAAGCGCAAGGCCGAGGAGGCGCGCGAGCGCCACGCCGCCAAGCAGGCCCGTCTCGAGCGTCAGGAGCGTGAGCGTCAGGCGCGGATGCGCCAGAAGAAAGAGGCGCTCGCCGCCAAGGCCAAGGCCGAGAGCGGCGCCGGCAGCGAGGCCAAGCAGGCGGCGATCGCCGCGGCACGCGCCCGCACCGCAGCCAAGCAGCAGGGCGCCAGCGAACCGACCGACGGCGCCTGAGCGCCGCCGGCGGCGTCCACAGATCCCGCAACCCCTTTCGAGCTTCTTGAATCCGCATGACTAGCACACTGATCTCCTCCCCCCACGTCCCTCGGGTCAACCGGGTCGATCGCGTCATGCTCCAGGTGCTGCTCGCGCTGGTGCCCGGGGTGCTGGCGATGACCTGGTTCTTCGGCTGGGGCGTGCTCGTCAACGTCACCCTCGCGGTCGGGTTCGCGGTGCTCGCCGAGGCACTGGTGCTGCTGCTGCGTCGCCGTCCGGTGCTGCCGGCACTGGGCGATCTCAGCGCGGTGGTCACCGCGGTGCTGTTCGCCATCTCGGTACCGCCGACCCTGCCCTGGTGGATGACGCTGCTGGGGATGCTGTTTGCCATCGTGCTGGTCAAGCAGCTCTACGGCGGGCTCGGCTACAACCCCTTCAACCCGGCGATGGCCGCCTATGTCTTCCTGCTGGTCTCCTACCCGGTGGCGATGACCAGCTGGCTCGCCCCCGAACTGCTCTCGGGGATCGACCTGTCGTTCGGCGACTCGCTGGCGATGATCCTCCATCAGGTGCTGCCCGCCGGGATCGACTGGGACGCGGTGACCGCCGCCACCCCGCTCGACGAGATGCGCACCCAGCTCGACGAGCAGCTGACCATTGCCGAGATCCGCAACCAGAGCGCGCTCTGGGGGATATTCGGTGGTCGCGGCTGGGAGTGGGTCAACGCCGCCTTCCTGCTCGGTGGCGGCTATCTGCTGTGGCGGCGCACCATCACCTGGCACATCCCGGTGTCGATGCTCGCCGGGCTGCTCTCGCTGGCCACCCTGTTCTGGCTGATCGATCCGCAGACCCACCCCTTCCCGGCCTTCCACCTGTTCAGCGGCGCGGCCATCCTCGGCGCCTTCTTCATCGCCACCGACCCGGTCACCGCCACCACCACCCGCCGCGGCCAGCTGATCTATGGCGCCTGCATTGGCGCCACGGTGTTCGTGATCCGCACCTGGGGCGGCTATCCCGACGCGGTCGCCTTCGCGGTGCTGTTGATGAACATCGCCGCCCCCACCATCGACTACTACACCCAGCCACGCGTCTTCGGACACGGTAGAGAACGCGCCCGATGAAGATCAGACCCATCCTGCTCGCCGCCTTCGTACTCAGCGCCTTCGCGGTCAGTGGTGTCGCCCTGGTGGTGATCACCCATACGGTGATGGACGACCGTATCGTCGAGAACCAGCGCCAGGCCATGGAGCGCAAGCTCGCGGCCATCCTCCCCGCCGGTCGCGCCGACAACGACCCGCTCACCGACACCATCGAGGTCAGCGCCCGCGAGCTACTCGGCGCCGACACCACCCGCGTCTACCGGGTACGCCAAGGTGACGAACCGGTCGCGGTGATCCTCGAGCCGGTGGTCCCCGACGGCTATGCCGGCCCCATTCGCCTGCTGGTCTCGGTGCTCACCGACGGCACCGTCGGCGGCGTCCGGGTGCTCTCGCACCACGAGACCCCCGGACTCGGCGACAAGATCGAGGAGGCCAAGTCCGACTGGGTCTACGGCTTTGCCGGCACCTCGCTCGGCGACCCGCCGATCGAGCGCTGGGGCGTGAAGCGCGATGGCGGCGACTTCGACCAGTTCACCGGCGCCACCATCACCCCGCGCGCCATCGTCAAGGCGGTCAAGAACACCCTGATCTATGTCGATCAGCAGGGCGCGCGTCTCTATCAGGAGGCCACCCCGCAGGCCCAGACCGCCAATCGACCCACCACCACAACCGACCAGGAGGCCTCCTGATGGCGAAGGACCAGGGCTATCTGCCACTCGTCACCGAGGGGCTGTGGCACAACAATCAGGCGCTGGTCGCCCTGCTCGGGCTGTGCCCGTTGCTGGCGACCACCACCAGCGCGACCAACGGGCTCGGCATGGGGCTGGCGACCACCGCGGTACTGGTGCTCTCCAACATCACCATCTCGCTGATCCGCAACCTGGTGCGTCCCGAGGTGCGACTGCCGGTGTTCGTGCTGGTGATCGCCTCTTTCGTCACCGCCGTCGAGCTAACCATCCAGGCGCACTTCTACGAACTCTATCTGGTGCTCGGGCTATTCATCCCGCTGATCGTCACCAACTGCGCGATCATCGGCCGCGCCGAGGCCTTCGCCTCGAAAAACCGCGTCGACCGCGCCCTGGTCGATGGTCTGGCGATGGGGATCGGCTTCACCCTGGTGCTGATGGCGCTCGGCGCCTTGCGCGAACTCGCCGGCCAGGGCACCCTCTTCTATCAGGCCCATCTGCTACTCGGCGAGGCCGCACGCGGACTCACCCTGACCCTCGGCGACGACTTCCAGGGCGCACTGATCGCGATCCTGCCGCCCGGGGCCTTCATCGGTCTGGGGCTGCTGATCGCGTTCAAGAACCTGATCGACAAGTGGGCAAGCCTGTTCGCCCGTTGGCGCGCCCGGGACACGGCCGCGGCGAGCGCCGAGCCGAGCCTGGGCTGAGGCCGCACGCCGCCCGATTGCCAAAGCCCGGCATAGCCCCCATAGTATTCTGGGGAATGTGATCTATGCACTCCCTTGGCGCCGGTCCGTTCCGGCGCCAGCGCGATGCACGGAGGCATCGTCCGGACGACCCACCAGGGTCGGTATCGCGATGGACCGACGGGGCAAGGTCCCCGTTCAGCGTTGCGGCGAGGGCCTCCGGCCATCGATCGCCGCCAGCCATGCAACCATTGAGTGAACGATCGCGCGCGGGATCCTAGGATTCCGCACTCAGCACCTTGGGAAGCGACGTCTCCGGCCGTCTCGGCCAGTGCCGTCGCCGCCGGGGCCTGCGCCATGCGGCCCCGGCTCGATCAGACTCAAGGCGCACCTATTCTCGGGGCAGGGTGAAATTCCCGACCGGCGGTGACTCCGCAACAGTGGACAGCCCGCGAGCGCCTGCCGTGACACGGCAGGGTCAGCAGACCCGGTGAGACTCCGGGGCCGACGGTTAGAGTCCGGATGACAGAGGATAGGGTCGCGACCCGGTCCGTCCCCTCGCGGGGGCGCGATCGCGCTGTGCCCGCTCCCCTTCACTGCCCTGATTCAGATCACTCGAACGTCGTTTCAGCGAGCCATGAATCAGATTCAAGCCTTTCCCCTACTCAACCGCTTCGGTGATCCCGAAACGCGTGTCGCCAACGCCATCGCCGCCCTGCGCGCAGGTTCCGGCGTCCTGCTCGTCGACGACGAAGACCGCGAGAACGAGGGCGACCTCATCTTCCCGGCCGAGACCATCGAGCCGGCACAGATGGCCATGCTCATCCGCGAGTGCAGCGGCATCGTCTGTCTCTGTCTCGAGGAGGCGCGGCTGCGCCAGCTCGAGCTGCCGATGATGGTCGAGGACAACACCAGTCGTAACGGCACCGCCTTCACCGTCACCATCGAGGCCCGCGAGGGCGTGACCACCGGCGTGTCGGCGGCCGATCGCGTCACCACCATCCGCACCGCGATCGCCCCGGACGCCCGCCCCGAGGACCTCGCGCGTCCCGGTCATGTGTTCCCGCTGCGCGCCCGCCCCGGCGGCGTGCTGGCGAGACGCGGTCACACCGAGGGCACCGTCGACCTGATGCGTCTGGCCGGCTTCACCCCCGCCGGCGTGCTCTGCGAGCTGACCAACCCCGACGGCACCATGGCACGACTGCCGGAGATCGTCGACTTCGCGCTGCGTCACCAAATGCCGGTGCTGACCATCGAGGATCTGGTCGCCTACCGTCAGCGCACCGAATCGGCCCCATCGATCGACCAGCTGGATGCCGCACTGACCCGCGAGTCGGCCTGACCTCTCTCCGTCGCGGCGTCCCCACGCCGCGACTGCTCCAACCCCATCGTACGATCGAGACCGCCCCGCAACCGCGGGGCGGGTCTTTGACAATCGCCATCTTGCTAATGTATAAACGAAAACGATTTGCGTTTGTGCATTCTCCGCGCATCGAACGCCGATCATGCTTTGCTTTGCGCCTTTCCGTTCGTGATTGTTTCTCAGGGGAAATAACAAGATGTCAGTTCGTACACTCTCGGCCGCGGTCGCGCTCGCGATCGCCGGTCAGGTCCCGGCCTATGCCGATACGCTCGAGCAGCGGGTCGCGCGCCTGGAGCAGCAGAATCAGGCCCAGGCGAAACTGATCGCCGAGCAGCAGGCCGCCCTTGAGGGTACACCCGAGCGGGTCAAGAAACTCGAGACCGCACTCGAGGAGCGACGCACGGAACAGAACTGGGGGACCGGCTGGTTCCAGCGCATCGAGATCGCCGGCCTGATCGAGGTCGAAGCCAACCACACCAGCCCTTATGTCGGCAGCGACGAGAGCGACATCGTGCTGGCGACCTTCGAGCTCGGCATCTCGGCACAGGTCAACGACTGGGTCGAGGCCAACGTCTCGCTACTCTACGAGGAGGATGACACCGACCTCGAGGTCGACAATGCCTTCGTCACCATCGCCAACCTCGAGCACAGTCCGCTGTTCCTCACCGCAGGTCAGTTCTACGTGCCCTTCGGCGCCTACGAGACCAACCTGGTCTCCGACCCGCTGACCCTGGAGATCGGCGAGGCGCGCGAGACCGCACTGCAGGTCGGCTTCGTCCACGGCGACTTCAACGGTAGCGTTTACGCCTTCAACGGCGACCGCAAGATCGACGGCGAGAACGAGATCGGCAGCTGGGGCGCCAACCTCGGCTTCGCCCAGGCGTTCGATGATCGTGCCTGGAGCCTCGGCCTCGGCTATATCAGCGATCTCGGTGACTCCGATACCCTGCAGGACGTGATCGCCGACAACCGCGCCGGCCTGGGCGATGCGAGCGAGCGCACCGGCGCCTGGACCGCCAACGCCGCGGCCACCTTCGGTCCCTTCAATCTGATCGGTGAGTACCTCGCCGCGACCGACGAGTTCGAGGCCAGCAGCCTAAGCTTCAAGGGCGAAGGCGCCAAGCCCAGTGCCTGGAACATCGAGGCCGGCTACACCTTCGAGGTGATGGGCAAGGAAGTGGTCGCCGCCGCAGCCTACCAGAGCACCAGCGAGGCGGTCGCGCTGGAGCTGCCTGAGGAGCGCTGGCTGGTCGGCGTCTCGGTCGGCGTGCTCGACAACACCGCGCTGTCGCTGGAGTGGTCGCACGACACCGACTACGATCGTCGCGAGGGCGGCACCGGCGAGTCGGGCAACACCATCCTGGCACAGCTCGCCGTCGAGTTCTGAGCCACGACGAAAACCGCACCGCCTCGTCGTCGGGGGGCGGCGGGCGCGGCGCGGCAACCCGGGACCGATCGAGCCGGTCCCGCTGATCGCAACCCGCAGGAGCCACCTCGACATGCACGTCCATACCCTCGAACACTGGCAACACAGCCACGACTTCGCGGTCCACAACGACCGTGGCGAGCGCCACACCTACTACGTGTTGCTGCTGACTGCCGTGGTGATGGTGATCGAGATCCTCGCCGGCAGCCTCTACGGCTCGATGGCCCTGCTCGCCGACGGCTGGCACATGGGCACCCATGTCGCCGCCTTCCTCATCGCTATCCTCGCCTATCGCTACGCCGCCCGCCACGCCAACGACCCCACTCATAGCTTCGGCACCGGCAAGGTCAATGTGCTCGGCGGCTTCGCCAGCGCCATCGCGCTCGGTACCGTGGCGCTGATGATGCTGATCGAGTCGCTGCAGCGGCTGATCGATCCCCAGACCATCCACTTCAACGAGTCGATCCTGGTCGCCCTGCTCGGGCTCGCGGTCAACATCGCCAGCGCCCTGCTGCTCAAGGACGCGCATCATCACCATCACGGCCACGCCCACCACCATGACCATGCGCGCGACGCGCGCCACGATCACGACCACAACCTGCGCGCGGCCTATGTACACGTCATCGCCGATGCCATGACCTCGCTGCTGGCCATCGCCGCGCTGCTCGCCGGCAAGCTGCTCGGCTGGCACTGGCTCGACCCGGTAATGGGCGTGGTCGGCGCCACCATCATTGCCGTCTGGGCCTATGGACTGCTGCGCGAGACCGCCCCGATCCTAGTCGACGCAAGCATTGAGGCGCCCTACCGCGAGGCGATCCGCGCGACGATCGAGGCCGACGCAGACAACCGCGTCGCCGATATCCATGTCTGGCGAGTCGGTGCCAATCACTATGCCGCCATCGTCTCGCTGGTGACCCACGAGCCACGACCGGTGGAGCACTACAAGCACCTGCTCGTCGACTTCGACCGCATCGCCCACCTCACCATCGAGGTCAACGCCTGCGCCGGTCCCTCCTGCCTGAGGTCTCGCTGAGATCCCCACACGACCGGCACGCGCGGCGCTGGAACTCGACGACGATCGCCACAACCTGAGATCCAGGGTCACCCACATTCACGCGCCGCGCCGCCCTGCCCCGCCCGAGACGGAGCCCTCCGGTCGCGGCGCAATCAGATCGAGGCATTCCATGGACGCAGACGTCATCGTCATCGGCGCCGGACTCTCCGGTCTCGCCTGCGCCATCCATCTTCGCAAGGCCGGTCTCGAGCCCCTGGTGCTCGAGGCCGGCGACCAGGTCGGTGGCCGCGTCGCCACCGAGCGACGCGACGGCTTCCTGCTCGACCGCGGCTTCCAGGTCCTGCAGACCTGGTACCCCGAGGCCCGGCGCATGCTCGACTATCAGGCTCTCGACCTGCGTCCCTTCTACCCCGGCGCGTTGAGTTGGTTCGACGGTCGGCTGCACCGCGTCAGCGACATCTGGCGACGCCCACTACGCCTGCCCCAGATGCTCGTCTCGCCGGTCGGCACCACAGCCGACAAGTTACGGCTGCTGCGACTCCGTCACCAGGCACTCACCGGTGATCTCACCGCACTCTATGCCCGTCCCGAGACCAGCGCGGCGGCGCGACTCGAGGCACTCGGCTTCTCGCCACGGATCCGCGAGCGCTTCTTCCTGCCGTTCTTCTCCGGGGTCTTCTTCGACCCGGAACTCGCGGTCTCGAGCCGGGCCTTCGAGTTCGTCTTTCGCGCCTTCGCGCTCGGTGACACCGCGTTGCCGGCCGGGGGAATGGCGCAGATTCCACGCCAGCTCGCTGCCCGGCTACCGAGCGGGACCATCCGGCTCGGCAGCCGGGTGGAGCGGATCGAACGCGATCGGGTACTGCTCGAGTCTGGACAGCGGCTACGCGCCTGCGCCGTGGTGATCGCCACCGACGCCAACGCCGCCGCGCGCCTGCTCGACGAGCCCCAGCACCCGATGCGCGCCACCACCTGCTTCCATTTCTCCGCGCCGCAACCCCCGATCGAGGACAACGCGCTGGTCATCAATGGCAGCGGCCACGGGGTGGTCAACAGCCTGCTGTGCCCGAGCAATCTCTCCGAGCACTATGCGCCGCCCGAGCGCGCCCTGGTGACGGTCAACTGCCTCGGTGCGACCCATAACCCGGATACTCTGGAGACACAGATCAGACAGGAGCTGGCGGCCTGGTTCGGAGAGGCAGTCGGCGGCTGGGAGCGACTCGCGGTCCATCGCATCCCCCAGGCGCTGCCACTCCAGCAGCCATCGGTGCAGCCACCGCGAGCGGCCCCGCAACGCGGCGAGCGAATCTGGCTGTGCGGAGAGGTGGCGGCCCCGACTTCAATCCACTGGGCGCTGAGCAGCGGCCGACTCGCCGCCGAGGCGGTGGTCGGCAGCGTCCGACCACGCGCGATACGTCAGCACGTCTGAACGTGCCTGCCGCTCACTCGAACAGCAGACGGTTGTCGGTACCGGCGCAACCGGCCATCTCGGCATAGAGACGCTCGACCTGGGTCCAGTCGAGCGCGGGGAAGACCGCCCGCGCCTCGGCGAGCTTGTCGCGCAGCGCTGTCTCGCTCTTGTCGGCGACCACCGCGGCATGGGCGCCGATACCTTCCTCGCGGATGAACAGACAGGCATCCATCAGGTCGGCGAGCTTGACGATGAAGGCCAGCGGGGTATGGCGCAGCGCCTGCTTGCGCGCGACCACCTCGGGGGCGATCTCGCGCTCGATCCGCTCCAGCGGGTCGGCGCGCCCCGCGACCTCGGCCACGCGACGCTTCAGTGGCGAGGGCATGTCGCCCATCAGCAGCTCCGGGGCATCGTGGAGCAAGGCATATTCCAACGCCTGCAGCCGCACCTCGGGAGCAGGCTCTTCGGGCATCACCCGCGAGAGCAGCTCGCGGGTGATCATCGCGACCAGATAGTGGTGCTCAGCAAGCGTCTGGTTGCGGGCACAGCGCACCGAGTGCCAGCGCGTGACATGACCGGAGCGGGCGATGTCACGCATGTTGAGCTTGAGGTCCTGCATCACGGCCATCCATCAAACGAGGGTCGGCCCATGCTGACCGAGTCGGGCGATGGGTGCAACGGCGTCAGAACCCGGTGACCGCCGCTTCGACCCCCTGGGTCCACCCCAGCCCCATCAAGGACACCAACACCATGCCAGCGGCCATTGAACCACTCAGGAACGCACGCATTTCTCTGTCTCCCTCGGGGACGCCCCCGTTCGATCGATTCTCTTCTCGTCAGCGACGGCGAGATGTCGCAGCGAATCGCTGCCGACACCCACACCAATACAGATAACGCCTCTCATTTCATTTTTCAATGACCACCATGTTCGGCACAACGGGGGAGCGGCCGGACAGGAGCCGACGGTACGGCTACAATGTGCCGATCACCGCGCCACGGCGCGCTCCAGACCCAACGATGCAACGCTACTACTTCACTCTCGACATCCCGGCCAGCGAGTATCTGCGCTACTACAGCGGCGCCGCGGCACGGGCGCTGGTCAAGACGCACGACGGGCGCACCCTGTCACTGCCGGCGGTGAACCTGCGTCGCTTTGTCACCAACGCGGGGATTCGAGGCACCTTCTGTCTCACCGTCGACGACGATCAGCGCTTCGTCTCCCTCGAACGCCAGGACCACGCCACGCCCGGCGTGCGCGCCTGAGCCGCTGCCCAGATCCAGCCCATCCCGGGCATGTCAGAACATCAGGTCTCCCCCATGAACATGCATTTTTCCGACTACCCGCTCGATCCCTCGCTGCTGCGCGGCCTCGAGCAGGCAGGCTATGAGCAACCGACCCCGGTCCAGGAGGCGGTGCTCGAGCCCGCCCTTGATGGTCGCGACCTGATGGTCTGCGCCGCCACCGGCTCGGGCAAGACCGCCGCCTTCCTGCTGCCGATGATGCAGCACATGCTCGAGACCCCCAAGGCCGACGGCGGCACCCGCGCGCTGATCCTGGTGCCGACCCGCGAGCTGGCGCGTCAGGTACGCGAGCACTTCATGCGCATCGGCGGTCACACCCGCCTCGGCGTCGACGTCATCACCGGCGGTGACTCGCGCGCCCACCAGATCGCCACCCTGCGCAGGAACCCGGAGTTCCTGATCGCCACCCCGGGACGGTTCCGCGAGATGCTCGAGCACGGTCGCACCGAACTCGACGACCTCGAGTTCCTGGTGCTCGACGAGGCCGACCGGATGCTCGAGATGGGCTTCGTCGAGGACGTGGTGACCATCATCGAGAACAGCAATCCCGACCGTCAGTCGCTGCTGTTCTCCGCCACCCTGGAGCGGCGCGGACTGGAGCGGATCACCGCACTCCTGCTCGACGACCCGCTGGCACTGACCCTGGACGCGGTGCGCGAGGCTCATCCCGACATCCGTCACCAGTGCTTGCTCAGCGACGAGGTCGCGCACAAGCGCGAGCAGCTGCGCTGGCTGCTCGCCAACGAGACCTTCGAGAAGGCACTGGTGTTCGTCAACAGCCGCGACCTGGCCACCGAGCTTGGCGGCTGGCTCGGCGCCCAGGGCGAACGGGTCGCCGTACTCCACGGCGAACTCGAGCAGCGCGAGCGCAACCGGGTGATGGGACTGCTCCAGCAGGGCAAGGTACGGGTGCTGGTCGCCACCGACCTGGCCGCACGCGGGATCGACGTCCCCGGGGTGGAGCGGGTGTTCAATCTCGAGGTGCCGCGCAACGGCGAGGACTATCTGCACCGCAGCGGACGCACCGGACGCGCCGGTGAGCAGGGCGTCGCCGTGAACCTGGTCGGGCCGACCGAATGGAACCGCATGGAGAGCATCAGCCGCTTCCTCGGCCTCACGCTCGAGTGGCGGGCGATCGATGAGCTGGCGGCACGCTTCAAGGGACCGGCGGCGAAGAAGCGGCGCAAGACCCCGGCCAGCCGGGTCAAGGCCAAGAAGACTCCGGCACGCGCCGCCAGCAAGACCAAGGACAAGCAGCGCCACCGTGATCGCAAGAACATCGGCAAGCGCCGCGCACCCTCGGGCAAGCCGATCGAGGCCGGTCATGCCCCACTGAGTCGCAAGCGTCGCGACGAGGGCGGGACCGAGGAGCGCTGAGTCGAGTCGGGCGCGCCCTCAGCCAGCAACCCCGAGGGCGCGCCGGAGCTGGGCGGTGACCTCTGGCGTCAACCCGGTGCGCGCAGCCAAGCCGTCGAGATAGGCGTGCTCCTCCGGGGTATCGACCTCGATCGCCAGCAGCGAGGCGGCATAGACCTCGGCGGCCGTCTCCCGATCGGGAATCTCGGCGGCGAAGGCGTCGAGGTCAAGCGGGCGCACCAGTTCATCGGCGAGCCACTGACGCACCTGCGCCTCGAGTCCGCTCGCCGCAGCCTGATCGACGATCCGCTGCATCTCGTCGACCCCGATCTGGCCGTCGCACTTGGCGGCATTGATCATCGCTCGCACCAGCAATCGCGCCTTGTCATCACGTGCCGTATCAGCCTGCGCCGGCTCGGGTTGCGCCGCCGGTGGCACCGACGACTGGGCAGCACCCTCCCCCTCGGGGTTGGCCAGCGCCTTGTAGGCCACCCCGGCGAGCATCGCCAGGGCACCGCCGGTGAGCGCGCCACGTACCGCATCCCCGCCGCCACCGAGTACCGAACCGAGTGCCGCCCCCAGCCCGCCGGCCTGGAGCGGATTATCGGCGGCCTGACCGAGCACCCCGCGCGCGCCGTCGAGCAGCGCGCTCAGACCGCTGCCACCCTCGCCGGGCGTGGTGGAGAACTGCCCCAACCCCTGGGTGAGACGTTGTACACCGCTGCCGGAGAGGTTGTTCTGCAGCAGTGAACCGAGTAGATCGCCGAAACCTGCCATGCCTTGACTCCCGCCGAGTTGGGCGCGACGCATGCCGCGCACGGATGCCATCACTCTAGCACCCAGAACGCGCGGCGCTGTCACCCCGGCATGACGAATGGCCCGATCGAATCGCCGGGAACCAGCCCCAGGGCATGATCAGCACGTCCCTGGTTGACCGCGATCTCGACCAGCCCGAGCGCATTCTCGTACCAGAAGGCTTCCCCCGGCTCGACCGCACAGAAGGTTCGCGCCCAGGGCAGCAAACGCGCACCGACACGCAAGGACTGCGCATGGTCGACCGGTCGCAGACCGGTCATCAGGTTGCCATAGTGATCGGCATAGAGGATCCGGCTGAGCATCTCCGGCCAGTCATGCCCCACGGGTCGATCGAGCCGGGTGGCGCCGATGTCCTCGCCCCGGCACAACCGCGCAGCCACCGGCAGGAACCAGTCGCGCCCGTGGAAGGTCGCGCTGCGCTGCGGCGGCAGCCAGCCGATCTGCCAGCACTGCCCTGCCCCGGCCATCAGGTGCGGCGCGAGCAGTCCATTGTCCGGGGCGACGAACCAGTCCTCGCCGACCTGCGCGACGACACCGTCGCGCGCGCCACCGACACCGGGATCGACGACACAGAGATAGAGGGTGCGCGGGGGCATGTCGCGCACCAACGCCGACAACAAATAGGCGGCGAGATCGGGACGAAAGGGCGGCAGATCGTGGACCAGGTCGATCACCGCATGATCGGGCAGGCAGGCGTCGAGCAGAGCCTGCATCTGCCCGAGATAGGGGCCGGCGCCAAAGTCGGTGACCAGGGCGATGCGTTCGACGACCGGAGCTTCGATCACGATGGACCTCGCACAGCGAATTCGAGACGAAAAAAAACCGGGCGGATGCCCGGTTTTTTCATGCGGCAACGCCGGAGACGTCGGAACTCAATCCTCGTCCTCGACCTCGGTCTGCACCGGACGGTCGACCAGCTCGACGTAGGCCATGGGGGCCGCGTCGCTGGAGCGATAACCACACTTGAGGATACGCAGATAGCCGCCGGGGCGACCCTGGTAACGCGGGCCGAGTTCGGCGAACAGCTTGCCGACGGCATCCTTGTCGCGCAGACGCGCGAAGGCCTGACGACGCGCGTGCACCGAGTCTTCCTTCGCCAGGGTGATCAGCGGCTCGGCGACCCGACGCAGCTCTTTGGCCTTGGGCACGGTCGTCTTGATCAGCTCGTGCTCAAACAGCGAAGCCGCCATGTTGCGAAACATCGCCTCGCGGTGCGAGCTGGTGCGATTCAGATGCCTTCCGGCTTTGCGGTGACGCATGATCCTTTTCCCGAATATCTTGTGATCGAGTGTTGTGTTCTAGAACCTGAGCGCGCTCAGCGGACGCTCAGTTCGGCGATGTTTTCAGGCGGCCAGTTCTCGAGCCGCATCCCCAGCGAGAGACCGCGCGTGGCGAGCACGTCCTTGATCTCCGTGAGCGACTTCTTGCCGAGATTCGGGGTCTTGAGCAACTCCACCTCGGTACGCTGGATCAGATCGCCGATCAGGTAGATGTTCTCGGCCTTCAGGCAGTTCGCCGAACGCACCGTCAGCTCCAGATCGTCGACCGGGCGCAGCAAGATCGGATCGTAGGGCGATTCATCGCGCTGCTCGACGGACTGGCTGTCCGCGGCACCCGTACCCTCGAGCACGACGAAGCTCGAGAGCTGGTCGCGCAGGATGGTCGCGGCGCGCTGGATCGATTCCTTGGGATCGATGGTGCCGTTGGTCTCCAGATCGATCACCAGACGATCGAGATCGGTGCGCTGCTCGACACGGGCCGACTGCACCTCGAGCGCGACACGACGCACCGGGCTGTAGGAAGCATCGAGCGGCAGCTTGCCGATCGGACGGTCCTCGCCCTCTTCGCTCTCACGCGCGGTCGCCGGCTCGTAGCCACGACCACGACGCACCGTCAGGGTCATGCTCAGCTCACCCTCGGTGAGGTTGGCGATCACCAACTCGGGGTTGGCGATGGTGGCCGAGTGATCGAGTTCGATGTCGGCGGCGGTCACCGGACCGGGACCGGACTTGCTCAGGGTGAAGGTCGCCTCGTCCTTGCCGTCGAGCGAGATCGCAAGCTGCTTGAGGTTGAGCAGGATCTCGAGGACGTCTTCCTGCACGCCCTCCATGGTGGTGTACTCATGGAGGACGCCCTGGATCTCGACCTCGGTGACGGCATAGCCATCGATCGAGGAGAGCAGAATGCGCCGCAGCGCATTACCCAGGGTGTGCCCGAAACCACGCTCCAGGGGCTCTAGCGAAACCTTGGCGTGGTTCGGGCTGCCATCGACCAGGTCGACCTTGACGATGCGTGGTTTCAGAAATTCGCCAATAGCGTCAGTCATTAGTGCCCCTCTGGAAGCGCCTTACTTGGAGTACAGCTCGACGATCAGCGATTCATTGATGTCCGCCGGCAGATCGGAACGATCGGGAACACGCTTGAAGACGCCTTTCATGGCCTTGGTGTCGACCTCGACCCAGTCGGAGAAGCCGTACTGCTCGGCCAGCGACAGCGCGTTCTGCACGCGCACCTGCTTGCGAGCGGCCTCACGGACCTCGATCTCGTCATCGACGCCGACCTGGAAGGAGGCGATGTTGACGATACGGCCGTTGACCAGGATGGCCTTGTGGCTGACCAGCTGACGTGCCTCGGCGCGAGTGGCGCCAAAGCCCATGCGATAGACGACGTTGTCGAGACGACGCTCGAGCAGCTGGAGCAGGTTCTCGCCGGTTGCACCCTTGGTGCCGGCGGCCTTCTTGTAGTAGTTGCGGAACTGCTTCTCGAGCACGCCGTAGATGCGACGCACCTTCTGCTTCTCACGCAGCTGCAGACCATAGTCGGAGAGGCGCCGACGACGGTCGGTGGTCTGTCCGGGCTGCTTCTCGAGGTTGCACTTGGTGTCCAGAGCGCGCGCGCGGCTCTTCAAGGAGAGATCGGTCCCCTCGCGACGCGCCAGCTTGCAGGTTGGGCCTGTGTAACGTGCCATGTCTCTTCCTGTTGATCTGTCAGACGCGCCGCTTCTTGGGCGGACGGCAGCCGTTGTGCGGGATCGGGGTCACATCGGTGATGCTGGTGATCTTGAAACCCGCGTTGTTGAGTGCGCGCACGGCGGACTCACGACCCGGCCCCGGCCCCTTGACGTTCACGTCCAGGTTGCGCAGGCCGTATTCCTTGGCAGCCTGACCGGCACGATCGGCGGCAACCTGAGCCGCGAAGGGCGTGCTCTTGCGCGAACCGCGGAAGCCCGAACCACCGGCGGTGGCCCAGGCCAAGGCGTTGCCCTGACGATCGGTGATCGTGATGATGGTGTTGTTGAAGGAGGCGTGGACGTGCGCAATGCCGTCTGCAACCTGCTTCTTGACCTTTTTCTTGGTGCTGCGAATCGGTTTAGCCATTCGACGTAATCCAGCTAATCTGCTGCGCCAGGGCGCTTAGCGTTTGATCGGACGACGCGGCCCCTTGCGGGTCCGTGCGTTGGTGCGCGTGCGCTGACCACGCAGGGGCAGGCCGCGACGATGACGGATGCCGCGGTTGCAGCCGAGGTCCATCAGGCGCTTGATGTTCATCGACACTTCACGACGCAGATCGCCCTCGACGGAGAATCTGGCGACCTCGCCACGCAGCTTCTCGACCTCTTCCTCGGTGAGGCTCTGGATCTTGGTGTCACGCGGAATACCTGCCGCGTCGCAGATCTCGCCCGCGCGGGTGCGGCCGATGCCGTAGATCGCGGTCAACGCGATCACGGCGTGCTTTTTGTCGGGAATGTTGACGCCGGCGATACGGGCCATAGCTACGAACCCCTCAGTCCTAAATGCTCAGCGGGTAAACCGCGCAGTATAACAAATTGCTTACTGTAGTCAACGGGAGTCCGTCAACCCTGGCGCTGCTTGTGACGGGGGTCGGAACAGATGACCCGCACCGTTCCATTCCGCTTGATCACCTTGCAGTTTCTGCACAACTTCTTGACCGATGCACGCACTTTCATTCTTGTCTCCTAAGAGTCGGGGCCTTCTTCAGCGCAACATGCCGGCGCCGGGTGACTTCAGGTTGGCCTTCTTCATCAGGCCCTCGTACTGATGCGACATCAGGTGAGCCTGAATCTGCGCCATGAAGTCCATGACCACGACCACTACGATTAACAGTGAGGTGCCGCCGAAATAGAACGGCACGTTGTAACCCACGATCAGGAACTCAGGCAGCAAGCAGACAGCGGTGATGTAGATCGCGCCTGCTGCCGTCAACCGGGTCATGACGGTATCGATGTAGCGCGCCGTCTGCTCCCCCGGACGGATCCCCGGAATGAAAGCCCCAGAGCGCTTGAGGTTGTCGGCCGTCTCCTTCGCATTGAACACCAGCGCGGTGTAGAAGAAGCAGAAGAAGATGATCGCCGTCGCGTAAAAGAGCACGTAGACCGGCTCACCGGGCGAGAGCTTCGCGGTGATGTCGGCCAGCCAACGCAGATCCTCGTTGCTGCCGAACCACTGCCCCAGCGTCCCTGGGAAGAGGATGATGCTGGAGGCGAAGATCGGCGGGATGACGCCGGCCATGTTGAGCTTGAGCGGCAGGTGCGTGCTCTGCGCCTGCATCATCCGCCGCCCCTGCTGGCGACGTGCGTAGTTGACGGTAATCCGCCGCTGCCCGCGCTCGACGAACACCACGAATGCGGTGACCGCCAATGCCAGGGCGAACAGCGCGAGGACCGCCAGCGAGTTCATCTCACCGGTGCGCGCCAGCTCCAGGGTGCCGCCGAGCGCCGAGGGCAGACCGGCGACGATACCCGCGAAGATGATCAGCGAGATGCCGTTGCCGATACCGCGCTCGGTGATCTGCTCGCCGAGCCACATCAGGAACATGGTGCCGGTCACCAGCGACACGGTCGCAGTGAACACGAACCCGGGACCGGCGTGGGAGACCAACGCCGAACCACCAGCGGTCTGACCCTGCAGCGCCATCGAGATACCGATGGCCTGAAAGGTCGCGAGCACCACGGTACCGTAGCGGGTGTACTGAGTGATCTTGCGGCGACCGGACTCGCCTTCCTTTTTCAACTGTTCGAGCTTCGGCAACACCGCCGTCATCAACTGCATGATGATGGAGGCGGAGATGTAGGGCATGATGCCCAGCGCGAACAGACTGGCGCGCTCCAGGGCACCTCCCGAGAACATGTTGAACATGTCCAGGATCGACCCCTGGTTCTGATCGAACAGGATGGCCAAGGCCTCGGGGTTGACGCCCGGGACCGGGATGAAGGTACCGATACGATAGACGAGCAGTGCGCCGAGCACGAACAGCAGGCGCTGACGCAACTCTGTCAACCGCCCCATACCGCCGAGCGCACTTCCCATGGATCCGACGTTCTTGGCCATCTGCTACGCGCCTTCCCGATTAGTCCTCGACCTTGCCGCCCGCCGCTTCGATCGCCGCGCGCGCACCCTTGGTCACGCCCAGGCCACGTACGGTGACAGCCCGCGAGATCTCGCCCGAGGCGATGACCTTGACCGACTTGATACGGTGGTTCAATACCCCGGCCGCGACCAGCGCAGCGAGATCGACGGTGTCGCCCTCGACCAGGGCCAACTCGTTCAGGCGCACCTCAGCCTGGACCAGCGCCTTGCGCGACCGGAAACCGACCTTCGGCAGACGACGCTGCAGCGGCATCTGACCGCCCTCGAAGCCGACCTTGTGGAAACCACCGGAACGCGACTTCTGACCCTTGTGGCCGCGGCCACAGGTCTTGCCGAGTCCGCTGCCGATCCCGCGACCGACGCGCTTGGCAACCTTGCGGCTGCCCTCGTCGGGCTTCAGCTCATTGAGTCGCATCTCAAGACTCCTCCACGACCTTAACCATGTAGGACACGGTGTTGACCATGCCGCGGGTGCAAGGGGTGTCCTCGACCTCGACGACCTGGTGCATGCGCCGCAGACCGAGGCCGCGGACGCAGGCCTGGTGACGCTCGAGGCGTCCATGGACGCTGCGCACCAGCTTGACCTTCATCATCTTCTTGTCAGCCATCGCTTACCCCAGAATCTCTTCGACGGTCTTGCCGCGCTTGGCAGCGACGAGCTCGGCGTCGTTCATCTTGCGCAGGCCTTCGATGGTCGCCTGGACGACGTTGATCGGGTTGTTGGTGCCGATGCACTTGGCCAGCACGTTCTGCACCCCGAGCACCTCGAAGACGGCACGCATCGCGCCGCCGGCGATGATACCGGTACCCTCGGAGGCCGGCTGCATGAACACGCGGGCCGCGCCGTGACGCCCCTGCAGCGGGTACTGCAGCGTGGTGCCATTGAGCTTGACGTCGATCATGTTCTTGCGGGCATTCTCCATCGCCTTCTGGATCGCCACCGGCACCTCACGCGCCTTGCCGCGACCGAAGCCGACCCGACCCTTGCCGTCGCCGACCACGGTCAGCGCCGCAAAGCCGAACTGACGTCCGCCCTTGACCACCTTGGCGACCCGATTGACGGTCACCAGCTTTTCCAGAAGCTCGTCGCCTTCTGTCTTTGGATTGAAGTTCGCCATGATCGAGTCCTTAGAATTTCAGTCCGTGTTCACGGGCGGCATCGGCGAGCGCCTTGACACGGCCGTGATAGCGGAAGCCGGAACGATCGAAGGCGACCGATTCCACACCAGCGGAGCGCGCGCGCTCGGCGATCGCCTGACCGATGACGGCCGCGGCTGCGACGTTACCCTTGTGGCCCTCGATCGCTTGACGCAGGTCCTTGTCGAGGGTCGAGGCGCTGGCCACGACCTTGTCGCCCTCGGGAGCGATGACCTGGGCGTAGATGTGCCGGGGCGTACGGTGCACGCACAGACGGAAGACACTGAGCTCCCGGATCTTGGCACGAGCCCGCGCCGCACGGCGCAGACGAGCTTGTTTCTTATCCATTGCCTAGACCCCTTATTTCTTCTTGGCTTCCTTACGCAGGACGTTCTCGTCCGCGTAACGCACGCCCTTGCCCTTGTAGGGTTCCGGCGGACGGAACCCACGGATCTTCGCCGCGACCTGACCGACCTGCTGCTTGTCGGCACCGCTGACGACGATCTCGGTCTGACTCGGGGTCTCGATGGTGATGCCCTCGGGCACCGGAAAATCGATCGGGTGCGAGAAGCCGAGGTTGAGGTTGAGCACCTTGCCCTTGGCCTGAGCGCGATAGCCCACGCCGACCAGGGTCAGCTTACGAGTGAAGCCGGTGCCGCAGCCCACGACCATGTTATTGATCAGCGCCCGAGTGGTGCCGGCCATGGCCCAGTCCTTCTCGTACCCTTCGGCACGAGCGACCAGCAGCTGACCGTTTTCCTCACAGACGCGGACCGCCGGATGCACGGTCCACTCCATCGAACCCTTGGGGCCGGAGACCTTGACGTCCTGACCTTGGAGTTCGACTTTAACCCCATTGGGGATGGCGACCGGTGCCTTTGCAACGCGAGACATAGTTCCGACCTCCCTTAGGCGACGTAGGCGATGATCTCGCCGCCGTGACCCGCCTTGCGGGCCTCGCGGTCGGTCATCAGACCCTTGGAGGTGGAGACGATCGCAACGCCGAGACCGGCCCAGACCTGGGGCAGCTCGTCCTTGCTGCGATAGATGCGCAGACCGGGGCGCGAGACGCGCTTGAGGTACTCGATCACGGGCTTGCCGCGATAGTACTTGAGCCTGAGAACCAGCTGGGGCTTACCCTCGTTCTCTTCGACCTGCGCGTCGGCGATGTAGCCCTCTTCCTTCAGCAGGTTCGCGATCGCGATCTTCTGCTTGGAGGACGGCATCATGATGGTGAACTTGCCGCGCTGCTGGCCGTTACGGATACGCGTTAGCATATCCGCAATCGGATCCGACATACTCATTGGCTTCTCCTCGGGTCAATCCATCGTTGCCGATGTGATACCCATTGGGGGGACTTGGTTTTCAGGATGCTCGGGCCGGAAGGCCCGAGGGGGGAATTCTACCAGCTTGCCTTGACGACGCCAGGGACATCGCCACGCATCACTGCCTCGCGCAGCTTGTTGCGCGAGAGACCGAACTTGCGATACACGGCATGCGGACGGCCGCTGACACGGCAGCGACGCTGCTGACGCGAGGGGCTGGCGTCGCGCGGAAGCTTCTGCAGCTTCAGCACGGCTTCGTCGATCTGCTCGGGAGTCGCGTTACGGTCGTTGATCACCGCCTTGAGCTCGGCGCGCTTGGCGCTGAACTGGGCCGCGACCTGGGCGCGCTTGCGATCGCGCGCGATCATGCTCTTTTTCGCCATGGTCTCTACCTCAGGTACGGAAGGGGAAGTTGAACGCCTCGAGCAGAGCCCGTCCTTCTTCGTCCGTCCGAGCCGACGTGGTGATGGTGATGTCGAGCCCGCGCAGTGCATCGATCTTGTCGTAATCGATCTCGGGGAACATGATCTGCTCGCGCACGCCCATCGAGTAGTTGCCACGCCCGTCGAACGCCTTGGGGCTGAGCCCACGGAAGTCGCGGATACGCGGGATGGAGACGCTGATCAGGCGGTCGAGGAACTCGTACATGCGCTCGCGACGCAGGGTCACCTTGCAGCCGATCGGCCAACCTTCGCGGATCTTAAAGCCTGCGACCGACTTGCGGGCGTAGGTGACGATCGGCTGCTGGCCGGCGATGGCACGCATGTCGGCGACGGCGTTGTCCATGACCTTCTTGTCGGCCACGGCCTCGCCAACGCCCATGTTCAGCGTGATCTTCTCGATGCGCGGCACCTGCATCACGCTCTTGAAGCTGAAACGCTCCTTGAGCTGACCGACGATGCGCTGTTCGTATTCTGTCTGTAGTCTGGTGGACATCTCGCTTCCTTCGGTCAGACGTCGACGACTTCGCCGTTCGACTTGAACACGCGAACCTTGCGACCGTCTTCCAGGATCTTGAAACCGACGCGGTCTGGCCCGCCCTTCTGCGGGTTGTAGAGCGCCACGTTCGAGACGTGCATCGGCATCGGCTTGTCGACGATACCACCAGGCTCGCCGACCTGCGGGTTCGGCTTCTGGTGCTTGCGCGCGATGTTCACGTTCTCAACGATGATGTGCTCGGCGTCGACGACGCGCAGCACGGTACCACGTTTACCCTTGTCTTTGCCGGTAATGACGGTGACGTCATCACCCTTCTTGATCTTTTGCATGCCGTCGTCTCCTTACAGCACTTCGGGCGCCAGCGAGATGATCTTCATGAAGCGCTCGCCACGCAATTCACGCGTGACGGGGCCGAAGATGCGGGTGCCGATGGGCTGGAGCTGGTTGTTCAGTAGCACGGCGGCATTGCCGTCGAAGCGGATCAGGGAACCGTCGGGACGACGCACGCCCTTGCGGGTGCGAACGACAACGGCGTTGAACACGTCGCCTTTCTTGACCTTGCCGCGCGGGATTGCGTCCTTGACCGTGACCTTGATGACATCGCCGATGCCCGCGTAGCGCCGATGCGATCCGCCAAGCACTTTGATGCATTGCACGCTCCGGGCGCCGCTGTTGTCAGCGACGCTGAGATTGGTCTGCATCTGAATCATGTTGTTTACCTACGCCTATTGCTGATTCCGGGCTAAACCGGCTGCTGAGCGAATCGCGAGACGGACGAGCGACAAAACGAGCGAACGTCCGGGACCTTGTCGAAGCGCGTCGCCTCAGCGCGCCTTTTCGATGACCTCGAGCAGACGCCACGTCTTGGTCTTGGAGAGCGGCCGGCACTGCTCGACACGGACGAGATCACCCTGGTTACAGGTGTTCTCTTCATCGTGGGCATGAATCTTGGTCGAACGACGCATGAACTTGCCATAGAGCGGATGCTTGACGCGACGCTCAATGAGCACGGTCACGGTCTTGTCCATCGCGCTGCTGATGACGCGCCCTTCCTGGATGCGGTTGCTGTTGTTCTCGTCGCTCATGCTTGCTTGCCCGCCATTTCCGCCATCACCGTCTTGATCCGGGCGATATCCCGGCGCACGGCCTTCATCTGCGAGGGTTTGGACAGCTGACCGGTGCCCTGCTGCATGCGCAGGTTGAACTGCTCGCGCAACAGGTCCATCAACCGCGCCTGCAGCTCGTCGAGGCTGCTCTGTCGGAGTTCGTTAGCCTTCATCACAGGATCGTCCGCTTCTCAAAGGTGGTCTGCACGGGCAGCTTGGCAGCGGCGAGCTTGAAGGCCTCACGTGCCAGCTCTTCGCTGACGCCCTCGATCTCGTAGAGCATCCGGCCGGGCTGGATCGGCGCGACCCAGTACTCGACGTTACCCTTACCTTTACCCATTCGAACCTCGAGAGGTTTCTTGGAGATCGGCTTGTCGGGGAAGACGCGAATCCACAGCTTGCCGCCACGCTTGACGCGACGGGTGATGGTACGACGGGCCGCCTCGATCTGACGCGCGGTCACCCGGCCACGGCTCACGGCCTTGAGACCGAACTCGCCGAAGCTGACCTGGTTGCCGCTCTGGGCGAGGCCACGGTTGCGGCCCTTGTGTTGCTTTCGGAACTTGGTGCGTTTCGGTTGCAGCATGACTTAACCCTTTCTTCCGGCGCTCTTGGATGCCGGCTCCTCAGGGACCTGGTCGCCGAACACCTCGCCCTTGAAGATCCACACCTTGACGCCGATCACGCCATAGGTGGTGCGCGCCTCGGCGAAGCCGTAATCGATGTCGGCACGCAGGGTGTGCAGCGGCACGCGACCCTCACGGGCCCACTCGCTACGGGCGATCTCGGCGCCGTTCAAACGGCCCGCGACGTTGACCTTGATGCCCTCGGCACCCAGACGCATGGTGTTCTGCAACGCGCGCTTCATCGCGCGACGGAACATGATGCGACGCTCGAGCTGCTGGGCAATGCCCTCGGCGACGAGCTGGGCGTCGAGTTCGGGCTTGCGGATCTCCTCGATGCTGATGTGCACCGGAATCCCCATCATCTTCGAGACCTGCACGCGCAGCTTGTCGATGTCCTCGCCCTTCTTACCGATCACCACGCCAGGACGCGCGGTGTGGATGGTGATGTGGGCGTTCTTCGCCGGACGATCGATCTGGATGCGGCTCACCGAGGCCTTTGCAAGCTTCTTGCGCAGGAAATCGCGCACCTGCAGGTCGGTGTTGAGCAGGTCGGCATAATCTTTCGAACTTGCATACCACTTGGAAGTCCAGTCCTTGACGATGCCAAGTCGGATGCCGTTCGGATTAACTTTCTGTCCCATACTGGTCCCCTGAAATTCCTTACGCTTCCGACACCGTCAAGCTGATATGGCTGGTACGCTTCATGATGCGGTTGGCGCGGCCCTTGGCACGCGCGCGAATCCGCTTCATGGTCGGACCCTCGTTGACCTGGATCGCAGCGACCTTCAGCTCGTCGATGTCAGCGCCTTCGTTGTGCTCGGCGTTGGCGATCGCGGACTCCAGGACCTTCTTGATGATCTCGGCGCCCTTCTTGTTGCTGAAGGCCAGGGTGTTCAGGGCCTCCTCGACGCGCTGACCGCGGATCAGATCGGCGACCAGCCGGGCCTTCTGGGCAGAGACCCGTGCGTATTTCAATGTTGCTTCGGCTCGCATTGCGGGTCTCCGACTAGCGCTTCTTCGCCTTGCGATCGGCGGCGTGCCCACGGAAGGTGCGCGTCAGCGCAAACTCGCCGAGCTTGTGGCCGATCATGTTTTCATTGACGAGCACCGGCACGTGCTGACGCCCGTTATGGACTGCGATGGTCAGCCCAACCATTTCCGGCAACACCATGGAGCGACGCGACCAGGTCTTGATAGGCCGTTTACTGTTCTGGGCGACCGCCTCTTCCACCTTCTTGATCAGGTGGTGGTCCACAAAGGGTCCTTTTCGAATCGAACGTGGCACTTGCTCAACCTCGCCTTATTTACTTGCGGCCGCGACGACGCACAATCATGCCATCGGTCCGCTTATTCTTGCGCGTTTTATGGCCCTTAGTCGGCACACCCCAGGGGGTGACCGGGTGACGACCACCGGAAGTCCGGCCCTCACCACCGCCGTGCGGATGGTCGACCGGGTTCATGACGACACCACGCACCGTGGGACGCACGCCACGCCAGCGGGTCGCGCCGGCCTTGCCGAGCTTCCGCAGGCTGTTCTCGGAGTTGCCGACCTCGCCGATCACCGCGCGGCAATCAGCATGCACCTTGCGCATCTCACCGGAGCGCAGACGCAGGGTGGCCATCGCGCCTTCACGCGCGACGAGTTGGGCCGATGCACCGGCCGAACGGGCGAGCTGGGCGCCCTTGCCCGGACGCATCTCGATGCAGTGCACCAAGGTACCGACCGGGATGTTGCGCAGCGGCATGCAGTTGCCGACGCTGATCGGAGCGGCCTCACCGGCCTGCACGCGATCGCCTGCGCTCAACCCCTTGGGGGCGATGATGTAGGCACGCTCACCATCGGCGTACTTCAGCAGCGCCAGATGAGCCGTGCGGTTCGGGTCGTACTCGAGCCGCTCGACCACGGCCGGTACGCCTTCCTTGTTACGCTTGAAATCAACAACACGGTAACGCTGCTTGTGACCACCACCCTGGTGGCGCACAGTGATGCGTCCGAAGTTGTTGCGTCCACCGTTCTTCGTCTTTTTCTCGATCAGCGGCGCGTAGGGGGCGCCCTTGTGCAGTTCGGGGGACTGCACCTTCACGACAAAGCGGCGCCCGGCGGACGTCGGTTTGGTCTTTACGATTGCCATCTTGGTCTATCCGTTGCTGTCCGCCGCTGCGCTCACGCGCCGCCGCCGAAATCGATATCCTGACCAGCTTCCAGACGCACATAGGCCTTGCGCCAGTCCTGACGCTTGCCGTGGCGCTGACCGAAACGCTTGGTCTTACCCTTGACGTTGAGGATCTGCACGCTGTCGACCTTGACCTCGAACAGCAGCTCGACGGCCTGGCTCACCTCACGCTTGGTCGCGTCGGTCGTAACCCGGAACACGACCTGGCCGGACTCGGCGATACGGGTCGACTTCTCGGAGACGATCGGCGCGAGCAGCACCTTCATCAGACGCTCTTTGTTCATGCCAGGCGCTCCTCGAGTTTCTTGATCGCCGCCTCGGTCGCGAGCACGTTCTCGAAAGCGATCATGCTCACCGGGTCGACCTCCTGAGCCGCCATCACGTCAACACCGTTGACGTTGCGCGCGGCCAGGAACAGGTTCGGCTCGATGCCGTCGGTGAGGATCAGCACGTCCTTCAGACCCTGGCCCTCGAGCAGTGCGAGCAGCTCCTTGGTCTTGGGTGCCTCGAGCGCGAACTCGGAGACCACCACCAGACGCTCGGTACGCACCAGCTCGGAGAGGATCGAGCGCACGGCACCGCGGTACATCTTGCGGTTGACCTTCTGGCTGTAGTCGCGCGGCTGCGCGGCGAAGGTCACACCACCGGAGCGCCACAGCGGGCTGCGGCTGGTACCGGCACGAGCACGACCGGTGCCCTTCTGACGCCACGGCTTGGCACCGCCGCCAGAGACGGCTGAGCGGTTCTTCTGAGCCTTGGTGCCGGCGCGCGCGCCGGCCAGGTACGCGGTAACCACCTGGTGAATCAGACCGGGCTTGAAGTCGGCCCCGAAAACGGTGTCCGAGACCTGCACGCTGGCACCGCCGTTGTCATTTCGAATGGCGAGTTCCATGGACTTAACCCTTGTTCTTCTGCTTCACGGACGGCAGCACGACCACGCGACCACCCGCCGGACCGGGCACACCGCCACGGACCAGCAGCAGGTTGCGCTCGGCATCGACACGCACCACCTCGAGACCCTGCTGGCAACGATTGGCGGCACCGAGGTGACCGGCCATCTTCTTGCCCTTGAACACACGGCCCGGGGTCTGGTTCTGACCGATGGAACCCGGCGCGCGGTGCGACAGCGAGTTGCCGTGGGTCGCATCCTGACCACGGAAGTGGTGGCGGCGGATGGTGCCGGCGAAGCCGCGACCCTTGGTCACGCCACGCACGTCCACCTTCTGGCCGGCCTCGAACATGGAGACCGAGATCTCCTGACCGACTTCGATGTCGGCACCTTCTTCGCCCTCGAGACGGAACTCGCGCAACACTTCACCGGCCTCGATACCGGCCTTGGCGAAGTGCCCCGCCATCGGCTTGGTCACACGCGAGGCGCGACGCGATCCGAAGGCAACCTGAATGGCGCGGTAGCCATCGGTCTCGGCGGACTTGACTTGGCTCACACGGTTGGGCTGGACCTCGATCACGGTGACCGGGATGCTCTCCCCGTCCTCGTTGAACAGCCGGGTCATGCCAGCCTTACGCCCGATAACTCCGATCGTCATCGTTTCGTCCTCAGCTCAGCTTGATCTGGACGTCGACGCCCGCGGCCAGATCCAATTTCATCAGCGCATCGACCGTCTTGTCGGTCGGATCGACGATGTCCATCAGGCGCTTGTGGGTGCGCAGCTCGTACTGGTCACGCGCGTCCTTGTTGACGTGCGGGGAGACCAGGACCGTGAAGCGCTCCTTCTTGGAAGGCAGCGGAACCGGACCACGAACCTGAGCGCCGGTACGCTTGGCGGTATCGACGATCTCGCGTGCGGACTGATCGATCAGACGATGATCGAACGCCTTCAGTCGAATACGAATTCTTTGGCTGCTCATATCCTTACTCGATGATCTTGGAGACCACGCCGGCGCCGACGGTACGACCACCCTCGCGAACAGCGAAGCGCAGGCCCTCTTCCATCGCGATCGGCGCGATCAGCTGGACGGTCATCTTGACGTTGTCGCCAGGCATGACCATCTCGATGCCCTCGGGCAGCTCGCAGGCACCAGTCACGTCGGTGGTGCGGAAGTAGAACTGCGGACGATAGCCGTTGAAGAAGGGCGTGTGACGACCACCCTCTTCCTTGCTCAGCACGTAGACTTCGGCCTCGAAGTTGGTGTGCGGGGTGATGCTGCCGGGCTTGGCCAGCACCTGACCACGCTCGACGTCCTCACGCTTGGTGCCGCGCAGCAGCACGCCGACGTTGTCACCGGCCTCGCCCTGGTCGAGCAGCTTGCGGAACATCTCCACGCCGGTGCAGGTGGTCTTGGTGGTGTCCTTGATGCCGACGATCTCGACCTCTTCACCGACCTTGATCACGCCACGCTCGACACGACCGGTCACCACGGTGCCGCGACCCGAGATCGAGAACACGTCCTCGATCGGCATCAGGAAGGCGCCGTCGACGGCACGCTCGGGCTCGGGGATGTAGCTGTCGAGCGCCTCGACCAGCTTGTCGATGGACGGACCGCCGATCTCCGAGGTGTCGCCCTCGAGGGCGAGCTTGGCCGAACCGGTCACGATCGGGGTGTCATCACCCGGGAAGTCGTAGCTCGAGAGCAGCTCGCGCACTTCCATCTCGACGAGTTCGAGAAGCTCGGCGTCGTCGACCATGTCGGCCTTGTTCAGGTAGACGATGATGTAGGGCACGCCGACCTGACGGGAGAGCAGGATGTGCTCGCGGGTCTGGGGCATCGGGCCGTCGGCGGCCGACACCACCAGGATCGCGCCGTCCATCTGCGCCGCACCGGTGATCATGTTCTTCACGTAGTCGGCGTGGCCGGGGCAGTCGACGTGCGCGTAGTGACGGGTATCGGACTCGTACTCGACGTGCGCGGTGGCAATGGTAATGCCACGCTCGCGCTCTTCGGGTGCGTTGTCGATCTGGTCGTAGGCACGTGCCTCACCACCGTACTTGCGCGCCTGGTGCGTGGTGATCGCAGCCGTCAGCGTGGTCTTGCCGTGGTCGACGTGGCCGATAGTGCCAACGTTGACGTGCGGCTTGCTACGTTCGAATTTTTCTTTGGACATCCCGCTCTACCCTTAACAATCGTTACTATTTCTTGGAGACCGCTTCGGCAATGCTGGCGGGCACCTCGTTGTACTTGGAGAACTCCATGCTGTAGGTCGCACGACCCTGGGTCGCCGAGCGCAGATCGGTTGCATAACCGAACATCTCGGACAGCGGGACCTCGGCACGGATGACCTTGCCGGAAGGCGCATCCTCCATCCCCTGAATCATGCCGCGACGGCTGTTCAGGTCGCCCATGACGTCGCCCATGTTCTCCTCGGGGGTCACCACCTCGACCTTCATGATCGGCTCGAGCAACACCGGCTTGGCCTTGGCGGCACCTTCCTTGATGGCCATCGAGCCGGCGATCTTGAACGCCATCTCACTCGAGTCGACCTCGTGGTAGGAACCGTCGTAGAGGGTGACCTTGACGTCGACCATGGGGAAGCCGGCGATAATGCCGTTCTGCATGGCCTCCTGGATACCTTTGTCGACCGAAGGGATGTATTCCTTCGGCACCACGCCACCGACGATCTGGTTGACGAACTCGTAACCGGCACCGGCCTCCTGCGGCTCGATGCGGATGTGCACGTGACCGAACTGACCACGACCACCGGACTGACGAGCGAACTTGGTCTCCTGCTCGACGGTCGCGCGGATGGTCTCGCGATAGCTGACCTGGGGCGCGCCGACGTTGGCCTCGACCTTGAACTCGCGACGCATGCGGTCGACGATGATCTCCAGGTGCAGCTCACCCATACCGGAGATGATGGTCTGACCGGACTCCTCGTCGGTGTGGACACGGAAGGAGGGGTCTTCCTGCGCCAGCTTCTGCAGCGCGATACCCATCTTCTCCTGGTCGCTCTTGGTCTTGGGCTCGACCGCGACCGAGATGACCGGCTCGGGGAACTCCATGCGCTCCAGGGTGATGATCTCGTTGAGATCGCACAGAGTGTCACCCGTAGTGACATCCTTCAGACCGACCGCCGCGGCGATGTCGCCGGCACGGACTTCCTTGATCTCCTGACGATCGTTGGCGTGCATCTGCAGGATACGGCCGACGCGCTCTTTCTTGCTCTTGACCGGGTTGAACACGGTGTCACCGGACTTGATGACGCCCGAGTAGACACGGAAGAAGGTCAGGGTACCGACGAAGGGGTCGGTCGCGATCTTGAACGCCAGCGCAGCGAAAGGCGCGTCGTCGTTCGACTCGCGGACCGCCTCGGTCTCGTCCTTGTCGTCGAGGATGCCGCGGATGGCGGGCACGTCGATCGGCGAAGGCATGTAGTCGAGCACGGCGTCGAGCATCGCCTGCACACCCTTGTTCTTGAAGGCCGAGCCGCACATCATCGGCACGATCTCGCTCTTCAGGGTGCGCTCACGCAGCGCGGCCTTGATCTCGTCCTCGCTGAGCGACTCGCCCTCGAGGTACTTATCCATCAGCTCTTCGTTGGCCTCAGCCGCAGCCTCGACCATCTTCTCGCGCCACTCGTCGCAGAGATCGACCAGGTCGGCGGGGATGTCGCGCGCCTCGTACTCCATGCCGCGGCTGGCTTCATCCCAGTAGATCGCCTTCATGCGCACCAGGTCGACCACGCCCTGGAAGTCTTCCTCGGCACCGATCGGGATCTGGATCGGCACCGGGTTGGCGCCGAGACGCTCCTCGACCTGACCGACGACACGCAGGAAGTTGGCACCCATGCGGTCCATCTTGTTGACGAAGGCGATACGCGGCACGCCGTACTTGTCGGCCTGACGCCACACCGTCTCGGACTGGGGCTCGACGCCGCCGACGGCGCAGAACACGGCGCAGGCGCCGTCGAGCACACGCAGCGAACGCTCGACTTCGATGGTGAAGTCGACGTGCCCGGGGGTGTCGATGATGTTGACGCGGTGCTCAGGGCGGTCACGGTCCATGCCGCTCCAGAAGCAGGTGGTTGCCGCGGAGGTGATGGTGATACCACGCTCCTGCTCCTGCTCCATCCAGTCCATGGTGGCGGCACCATCATGCACCTCACCAATCTTGTGAGAGATCCCGGTGTAGAACAGGATGCGCTCTGTGGTGGTGGTCTTCCCGGCATCGATATGCGCCATGATGCCAAGGTTGCGATACCGCTCGATTGGGGTGCTACGTGCCACGACTGAATCCGCCCTGATTGATCAAAAAATGCTTTGCGAAACTACCAGCGGTAGTGCGAGAAGGCCTTGTTGGCCTCGGCCATGCGGTGCGTGTCTTCTTTCTTCTTAACCGCAGAACCACGCGACTCGGCGGCATCCATCAGCTCACCGGCCAGACGCTGCGCCATGGACTTCTCGGAGCGCTTGCGCGCAGCATCGATCAGCCAACGCATTGCCAGCGAGTTGCGACGGGTAGGACGCACCTCGACCGGCACCTGATAGGTTGCACCACCGACACGGCGGGACTTGACCTCAACCGCGGGGCGGACATTCTCCATCGCCTGCTCGAGCAGCTCGACGGGCTCTGCGCCCTTCTTCTCGGCGATCTGGTCGAGCGCGTTGTAAATGATGCGCTCGGCGACGGATTTTTTTCCGTCTTCCATCATCATGTTGATGAACTTGGTCAACAGCTCGCTTCCGTGCTTGGGATCCGGCAGGATCTGGCGACGTGCGGCAACGCGTCTTCTCGGCATGATCTACTCCGACCTAAATTGGATACTGACTCAGCTCTTCGGGCGCTTGGCGCCGTACTTGGAACGACCCTGACGCCGCTTCTCGACACCCGAGGTATCCAGCGTGCCGCGCACGGTGTGGTAACGAACACCCGGCAAGTCCTTGACACGACCACCGCGGATCAGCACCACCGAGTGCTCCTGCAGGTTGTGGCCTTCACCACCGATGTAGGAAGCCACCTCGTAGCCGTTGGTCAGACGCACACGCGCAACCTTACGCAGTGCGGAGTTCGGCTTCTTCGGGGTGGTGGTGTACACGCGAGTGCAGACACCACGACGCTGCGGACAAGCCTCGAGGGCCGGCACATTGCTCTTCGCCACGTTCCGCTTGCGGGGCTTCCGCACGAGTTGGTTGATCGTTGCCATGCAATCAGTCTCCAGGGGCGCCCTCGCGCCAAATTCAGGGAGTCAAACGACGCCTGCACGGCAGCAGGCCGCGTTGCAGCCAGTACGTCCGCACGGATTCGATCGATTGACTCGGGGACCGGGCAGATTTGCCCAGACCAAGGAACCGGACCAAGAAAATAAGGCCAGCTAACCTTTCGGCCAGCTAGCTGAGACAGAGCAGTATAGGGAGTGACCCTAAACGTGTCAACCTCCCTAACTGCCCGATCTTTCTTGGAATGAAACGCCTTTCGGCATGCTGCGGATCAGTCCGCAGCGGAGGTGTTGAGCGCCTTTTTCAATGCCTCTTCCAACTCCTCCGCGTCCATCTCGACCTTGCCGCCGGCGGCCTGCAGGTCGAGTTGACGCTGACGTCGGCGCTCGAGGTGCGACGACAGGCCGGTGCCGGCGGGGATCAGACGACCGACGATGACGTTCTCCTTGAGGCCGGCCAGGTGGTCGACCGAACCACGCACCGCCGCCTCGGTCAACACTCGGGTGGTCTCCTGGAAGGAGGCCGCCGAGATGAACGACTCGGTGGCGAGCGAGGCCTTGGTGATACCCAGCAGCAGCGGCTCGAAGAGCGCCGGCTGCTTGTCCTCGGCCATCATCCGCTTGTTCTCGTCGAGCACGGTGGTGTACTCCACCTGCTCGCCACGCAGCAGACGGGTGTCGCCCGGCGCGGTGATCTCGACCTTGCGCAGCATCTGGCGAACGATCACCTCGATGTGCTTGTCGTTGATCTTCACGCCCTGCAGCCGGTAGACGTCCTGGATCTCCTTGACCAGATATTCGGCCAGTGCGGTCACGCCCTTCAGGCGCAGGATGTCGTGCAGCGCCAGTTCACCGTCGGCGATCACCTCGCCGCGCTCCACGCGCTCGCCCTCGAACACATTGACGTTACGCCACTTCGGGATCAGCTCCTCGACCGCCTCACCGTCGTCGGTGGTGATGATCAGACGCTGCTTGCCCTTGGTGTCCTTACCGAAGCCGATGGTACCGCTGGCCTCGGCGAGCAGTGCCGGCTCCTTCGGCTTGCGCGCCTCGAACAGGTCGGCGACACGCGGCAGACCACCGGTGATGTCACGCGTCTTACTCGACTCCTGCGGGATACGCGCGAGCACGTCGCCGACCCCAACCATGGCGCCATCGTCGACACTGACGATCGCGCCCGAGGGCAGGAAGTAACGCGCCGGCAGGTCGGTACCCGCGATGTTGAGCTCGTTGCCCTGCTCGTCGAGCAGCTTGACCATCGGGCGCAGGTCCTTGCCGGTGGCCGGACGCTGCTTGGGATCGATGACCACGCGCGAGGTCAGGCCGGTGACATCATCGGTCTGGGCCTGCACCGTCACACCCTCGATGAAGTCGGCGAAGGCGAGCTTACCGGCCACCTCGGTGATGACCGGATGGGTGTGCGGATCCCAGGTCGCGACCACATCACCGGGGTTGACCTGCTGACCGTCGGCCACACCCAGGGTGGCGCCATAGGGCACCTTGTAGCGCTCCTTCTCCATGCCGCGCTCATCGACCACGGTCAGTTCGCCGGAGCGCGACACCGCCACCAGGTTGCCCGAGTGGTGCTCGACGGTCTTGATGTTGTGCAGGCGCACCGAGCCGCCGTTCTTGATGTCGATACTGTTGACCGCCGCCGCACGCGAGGCCGCACCACCGATGTGGAAGGTGCGCATGGTGAGCTGGGTACCCGGCTCACCGATCGACTGCGCGGCGATGACGCCGACGGCCTCGCCGATGTTGACCCGATGACCACGTGCGAGATCGCGACCATAGCACTGGGCACAGACGCCGAGACGCGACTCACAGGTGATCGGCGAGCGCACCCGCACCTGGTCGATGCCCTTCTCCTCGAAGCGCTCGACCCAACGCTCGTCGAGCAGGGTGCCCGCGGGGCAGACCAACTCGTCGGTCCCCGGGCGATAGACGTCGACTGCTGCGACACGACCGAGGATGCGCTCGCGCAGCGGCTCGACCACGTCGCCGCCCTCGATGATCGGGGCCATCAGCAGACCCTGATCGGTGCCGCAGTCCTGCTCGAGCACCACCATGTCCTGGGCGACGTCGACTAGACGGCGGGTCAGGTAACCCGAGTTGGCGGTCTTCAGCGCGGTATCGGCCAGACCCTTACGCGCGCCGTGGGTCGAGATGAAGTACTGGATGACGTTCAGACCCTCGCGGAAGTTCGCGGTGATCGGGGTCTCGATGATCGAGCCGTCCGGCTTGGCCATCAGGCCACGCATACCGGCGAGCTGACGGATCTGCGCCGCCGAGCCTCGAGCGCCGGAGTCAGCCATCATGAAGATCGAGTTGAACGAGTCCTGACGACGCTGCTCGGCCAGACGCTGATCGAGTGCGGCCAGGGCGCTCTTGACCCGAGCCCGCACCTCGACCGAGTCCACCTGATCGAGTTCGCCGAAGGCGTCGAGTTCGGCGCGCGCACCGCTGATCAGTGCATCGAACTCGCCGGCGAAGGCCTTGGCATCGAGTTCACCGGACTCGAGACGGGCGCCGAGTTCGGCAGCCGTACCCTGCAGCCGGTCGAACAGCCGGCGCGCGGCCAGGTGCTGCTCGGCGTCGTCGGCCACCAGCTCGTAGACGGCCTGGCGGTACTCGCCGAGGAAGCGCAGCGCCTCATAGGCCGGGCGGGTCTCCGCGACCGAGCCACCGAGCTTGCTCATCATCGACTTGGCGACCCGGTCGTTGGTGTGCGACCAGATGTCGACGACCTTGTTGTAGCGCTCGCCGTTGGTGACCAGACCCGAGGAGTACTGATCCTGGATCTCCTTGACCTCCTTCTCGGCGCCGGCCAGGATCTCCGTCTTCTCCTCCGGCACCTCCATGTCCTCGAGACCGATCGAGGCGCCGGCGCGGGTGGCCATGCGGAAGCCCAGATACATGATCTGGTCGGCGAAGACCACGGTGTCCTTGAGGCCGAGACGACGATAACAGACGTTGATCAGACGCGAGATCTGCTTCTTGCCCATCGGCCGATCGACCAGGTCGAAGGGCAGACCGGTGGGGACGATGGCGAACACCAGGGCGCGCCCCAGAGTGGTCTCCTTGATCGAGGTCTGCTCGCGACGACCGCCGTCCTGATCCTGGATCACTTCGTGGATGCGCACCCGGCAGCGCGCGTGCAGATCGGCCTGCCCGGTCTCGTAGGCGCGACGCGCCTCGTCGATGTCGGCAAACAGGCTGCCCTCGCCCTTAGCGCCGATGCGCTCACGGGTCATGTAGTAGAGCCCGAGCACCACGTCCTGCGAGGGCACGATGATCGGCTCGCCGTTGGCCGGCGAGAGGATGTTGTTCGAGGCCATCATCAGCGCCCGTGCCTCGAGCTGGGCCTCGAGCGAGAGCGGCACGTGCACGGCCATCTGGTCGCCGTCGAAGTCGGCGTTGAAGGCGGTACAGACCAGCGGGTGGAGCTGGATCGCCTTGCCCTCGATCAACACCGGCTCGAAGGCCTGGATGCCGAGACGGTGCAGGGTCGGCGCGCGGTTGAGCATCACCGGATGCTCGCGGATGACCTCCTCGAGGATGTCCCACACCTCGGGGGTGCCGCGCTCGACCATCTTCTTGGCGGCCTTGATGGTGGCGGCCAGCCCGCGCAGCTGCAGCTTGCTGAAGATGAACGGCTTGAACAGCTCCAGGGCCATGCGCTTGGGCAGGCCGCACTGGTGCAGCTTGAGATAGGGGCCGACGACGATGACCGAACGACCGGAGTAGTCGACACGCTTACCGAGCAGGTTCTGACGGAAGCGGCCCTGCTTGCCCTTGATCATGTCGGCGAGCGACTTCAGCGGGCGCTTGTTGGTGCCGGTGATGGCACGACCGCGACGACCGTTGTCGAGCAGCGCGTCGACCGACTCCTGGAGCATGCGCTTCTCGTTGCGCACGATGATGTCGGGCGCGACCAGATCGAGCAGGCGCTTGAGTCGGTTGTTGCGGTTGATGACGCGACGGTAGAGATCGTTGAGGTCCGAGGTCGCGAAGCGGCCACCGTCGAGCGGCACCAGCGGACGCAGCTCCGGCGGCAGCACCGGCAGCACGGTGAGGATCATCCACTCGGCGCGGTTGCCCGACTCGAGCAGCGACTCGAGCAGCTTGAGACGCTTGGAGAGCTTCTTGATCTTGGTCTCGGAGTTGGTGCTCTCGATCTCCTCGCGCATCCGCCGCACTTCGGCGGCCATGTCGATGGTGCGCAGCAGCTCGTAGACCGCCTCGGCGCCCATGCGCGCGTCGAACTCGTCACCATGGGCCTCGAGCGCCTCGAGATACTGCTCGTCGTTGAGCAACTGACCGCGCTCGAGATCCTGCACCAGACCCGGATCGATGACCACGAAGGACTCGAAGTAGAGGATGCGCTCGATGTCGCGCAGCGTCATGTCGAGCAGCAGGCCGATACGCGAGGGCAGCGACTTGAGGAACCAGATGTGCGCCACCGGGCTGGCCAGATCGATGTGGCCCATGCGCTCGCGGCGCACCTTGGCCAGGGTGACCTCGACGCCGCACTTCTCGCACACCACGCCGCGGTGCTTGAGGCGCTTGTACTTGCCGCAGATGCACTCGTAGTCGGTGATCGGGCCGAAGATCTTGGCGCAGAACAGCCCGTCGCGCTCCGGCTTGAAGGTGCGATAGTTGATGGTCTCGGGCTTCTTGACCTCGCCGAAGGACCAGGAACGGATCATCTCGGGGGAGGCAAGTCCGATCTTGATCGCGTCGAATTCGAGTGCCTGGCCCTGTTGCTTGATGATTTTCAGTAGATCTTTCAAGACCTTAATCTCCTGCCTGCGATAACCGGCTAAGCGCTAGCCCCACATGCGTCGCGTGCGTGGTGCGTAGGGTGCGGTGAGGCACGAACCGCACGGTCGCCAGATCATTGAAAGGACGCACTCCCCCACTCGGAGGGAATGCGTCCCGCGGCTTGATGGCTCGGTTAGTCCTGCTGCAACTCGACGTTGATCGCGAGCGAGCGGATCTCCTTGACCAGCACGTTGAACGACTCGGGCATACCCGCCTCCATGCGATGGTCTCCGTCGACGATGTTCTTGTACATCTTGGTCCGACCGTTGACGTCGTCCGACTTCACCGTGAGCATCTCCTGCAGGGTGTAGGCGGCACCATAGGCCTCCAATGCCCAGACCTCCATCTCACCGAAGCGCTGACCACCGAACTGCGCCTTGCCGCCGAGCGGCTGCTGGGTGACCAGGCTGTAGGGCCCGGTGGAGCGGGCGTGCATCTTGTCGTCGACCAGGTGGTTGAGCTTGATCATGTACATGTAGCCGACGGTGACCGGACGCTCGAACTGCTCACCGGAGCGGCCATCGAACAGGATGGTCTGACCACTGGGCACGCCCTGGGCGGTGTTGTCACGATCGGCCAGACGCAGCATGGCCTTGATCTCGTCCTCGGTGGCGCCGTCGAACACCGGCGTGGCCAGCGGCACACCTCGGGTGAGGTTGCGCGCGAGTTCGAGGATCTCGTCATCGCTGAACTCGTCGAGCGACTCGCGCTTGCCACTGGTGTTGTAGATCTTGTCGAGCAGCTCGCGCAGCTCGGCGAGCTTGGCCTGAGCCTGGAGCATCTTGCCGATCTTCACGCCGAGACCGTTGGCGGCCCAGCCGAGATGGGTCTCGAGCACCTGACCGACGTTCATGCGCGAAGGCACGCCGAGCGGGTTGAGCACGATGTCGACCGGCTCGCCGTCGGCCGAGAACGGCATGTCCTCGACCGGCACCACCTTGGAGATAACACCCTTGTTACCGTGACGACCGGCCATCTTGTCACCGGGCTGGATGCGCCGCTTCACCGCCACGTAGACCTTGACCATCTTGAGCACGCCGGGGGCGAGGTCGTCGCCGCTGGCGATCTTGCGCTTCTTGGTCTCGTAACGCTCGCGGAACTCGTCGCGCTGCTGCTTGACCTGGGTAGCGACCGCCTCGAGCTGGGTGGCGATGTCCTCGTCCTGCATGCGGATCTCGAACCAGAGATCGCGCGAGCCACGCGACACCAGGTCGCTCAGGTACTCGCTGGTGATCTCGGAGCCGGGGCGCAGACCACCGGGGCCGCCGTCGGCGACCTTGCCGACGAGCATGCGCTCGACACGCTGGAAGGTGTCGTTTTCCATGATCCGCTGCTGATCGGCGAAGTCCTTGCGCACGCGGTCGAGTTCCATCTCCTCGATCTGCTGGGCGCGCTTGTCCTTCTCCACCCCGTCGCGGGTGAACACCTGGACATCGACCACGGTGCCGTTCATACCCGAGGGCAGGCGCAGCGAGGTGTCCTTCACGTCCGAGGCCTTCTCGCCGAAGATCGCGCGCAGCAGCTTCTCCTCGGGGGTGAGCTGAGTCTCGCCCTTGGGCGTGACCTTGCCGACCAGGATGTCGCCGTCGCGCACCTCGGCGCCGACGTAGACGATGCCCGACTCGTCGAGCTTGGAGAGCGCGGCCTCACCGACATTGGGGATGTCGCTGGTGATCTCCTCCGGGCCGAGCTTGGTGTCGCGCGCTAGACAGGACAGCTCCTCGATGTGGATGCTGGTGAAGCGATCCTCCTGCACCACGCGCTCGGAGATGAGGATGGAGTCCTCGAAGTTGTAGCCGTTCCAGGGCATGAAGGCCACGCGCAGGTTCTGACCGAGAGCGAGTTCGCCCATGTCGGTCGAGGGCCCGTCGGCGAGCACGTCGCCACGCGTCACCACATCGTTCGGACGCACCAGCGGACGCTGGTTGATGCAGGTGTTCTGGTTGGACCGGGTGTACTTGGTGAGGTTGTAGATGTCCACGCCAGGCACGCCGGGCACGGCCTCCTCGTCGTTGACCCGCACCACGATGCGCGCGGCGTCGACCGACTCGATCACGCCACCGCGACGCGCCACCACGCAGACCCCGGAGTCCTTGGCCACCACGCGCTCGATGCCGGTGCCGACCAGCGGCTTCTCGGCGCGCAGCGTCGGCACCGCCTGACGCTGCATGTTCGAACCCATCAGCGCACGGTTGGCGTCGTCGTGCTCGAGGAAAGGGATCAGCGAAGCGGCTACCGACACCACCTGACGCGGCGAGACGTCCATGTAGTTCACCTCTTCGGGTGCCTTCATGGTGAACTCGTTGGCGTGACGGCAGGAGACTAGCGCGTCGCTCAGTCGGCCCTCGCCGTCGAGCGCAGCATTGGCCTGGGCGATGACGTAGTTGCCCTCCTCGATCGCCGAGAGATAGTGGATCTCGTCGGTGACGCGCCCGTCCTCGACCCGCCGATAGGGGGTCTCGAGGAAGCCATAGGCGTTGGTGCGGGCATAGACCGCGAGCGAGTTGATCAGACCGATGTTCGGGCCTTCAGGGGTCTCGATCGGGCAGACGCGACCATAATGGGTCGGGTGCACGTCGCGCACCTCGAAGCCGGCGCGCTCGCGGGCCAGACCACCCGGGCCGAGCGCCGAGACACGACGCTTGTGGGTGACCTCGGAGAGCGGGTTGTTCTGGTCCATGAACTGCGAGAGCTGACTGGAGCCGAAGAACTCCTTGATCGCCGCCGAGACCGGCTTGGCGTTGATCAGCTCCTGCGGCATCAGCCCCTCGGACTCGGCCAGCGAGAGACGCTCCTTGACCGCGCGCTCGACACGCACCAGACCGACGCGGAACTGGTTCTCGGCCATCTCGCCGACGCAGCGGATGCGGCGGTTGCCGAGATGGTCGATGTCGTCGACCGCACCGCGACCGTTGCGCAGTTCGACCAGCACCCGGAGCGCATCGATGATGTCGGAGCTGTCGCCGTACTTGGCCAGCAAATCCTGGGAGAAGGCATCGGCGCGATCACGGAAGTAATGACCGTCGTAGACCACGCCCGGGCCTTCCTCGTTCTCGCGACCGAGGCGGCGGTTGAACTTCATCCGGCCAACGGCCGAGAGGTCGTAGCGATCCGGGGTGAAGAACAGGTTGTGGAACAGGTTCTGGGCGGCCTCCTTGGTCGGCGGCTCGCCCGGGCGCATCATCCGGTAGATCTCGATCTGGGCGTCGAGATCGCTGGTGGTGTTGTCGATGCGCAGGGTCTCGGAGATGTAGGGCCCCTGGTCGAGATCGTTGACGAACAGGGTATCGACACGCTCGATGCCTTTCTCGAACAGGGTCTGCAACATCTCCGGGGTGATGATGCTGTTGGCTTCGGCCAGCACCTCACCGGTATCGGTATCGATCTGGTCGCGCGCGAGGATGCGCCCGAGCAGGAAGTCGATCGGCACCTCCAACTGCTCGACGCCGGCCTTCTGCAGCTCGCGGATGTGGCGCGCGGTGACGCGACGGCCGGACTCGACCAGCACCTCGTCGCCGATCTTGACGTCGAAGCTCACGGTCTCGCCGCGCAGCCGCTCGGGAACCAGGTCGAAGGAGATCTGGCGCTTGGCGAGGTGGAAGGTGTCGGTGTCGAAGAACCGCTCGAGGATCTCCTCGACGGTATAACCGAGCGCGCGCAGCAGCACCGTCGCCGGCAACTTGCGGCGACGGTCGATACGGACGAAGACGTTGTCCTTGGGATCGAACTCGAAGTCGAGCCAGGAGCCGCGGTAGGGGATGACGCGCGCGGAGAACAGCAGCTTGCCCGAGGAGTGGGTCTTGCCCTTGTCGTGGTCGAAGAAGACACCGGGCGAGCGGTGCAACTGCGAGACGATGACACGCTCGGTGCCATTGATGATGAAGGTGCCGGTCTCGGTCATGAGCGGCAGCTCGCCCATGTAGACCTCTTGCTCGCGGACGTCCTTGACGACCTTGGCGCCCGCCGGGGCATCCTTGTCGTAGATCACCAGGCGCAGCAGCACGCGCAGCGGCGCGGCGAAGGTGGCTCCGCGGAGATGGCACTCACGTTCATCGAAGACCGGCTCGCCGAGCCGATACTTCACATATTCGAGGACGGCATTGCCGGAATAGCTCTCGATCGGGAAAACGGACTTGAAGGCAGCGTGCAATCCGACGTCCCGCCGCCCTCGCTCGGAGGTGTCGGCCTGCAGGAACTCATGATAGGAGTCGATCTGCGTGGCCAGCAGGAACGGCACGTCCAGGATGCTGGGACGCTTGCCGAAGTCTTTGCGGATGCGCTTTTTTTCGGTGAACGAATAGGCCATTATGCCTTCCCTCGAGGTGCTTACTATGGTCCCTAACGGGGCATGGACTCTGGTGCTGGTTGCGCTCGGCGAGGATCAGCCGCGCAGCCGATCGGGGATCTAGCGCCAACCTCGGCGTCGGAGTCTCGATGCGAGACGCCGCGGGGTTGTTCGGCCCCAACGGGAAAAGGCCGGCGGCTCGTCGCCGCCAGCCCGAACGCTCCGCCGAAGACGTGGCGAGGCAATGCGCCCTTACTTGATTTCGACGCTTGCGCCAGCCTCTTCGAGCTGCTTCTTGGCCTCTTCGGCCTCGTCCTTGGACACGCCTTCCTTCAGGGTGGTCGGAGCGCCCTCGACGGCCTCCTTCGCTTCCTTCAGGCCAAGACCGGTGAGACCACGGACGGCCTTGATGACGGCAACCTTGTTGGAGCCGAACGAGGCGAGCACGACGTCGAACTCGGTCTTCTCTTCAGCGGCGGCAGCATCACCACCGGCAGCGGCCGGAGCGGCGGCAACGGCGGCAGCGGCGGTCACGCCAAACTTCTCTTCCATCGCTTCGATCAGCTCCACGACCTCGAGCACGGTCATGTTGCCAATCGCTTCGAGGATCTCGTCTTTCGAAACGGCCATGGGGATCTCCTAGGGATGAATACTGTTGATCGAACTGGTACGGGATGGGAAGCGCCTGTTAGGCGGCTTCCTTGGCATCGCGAATCGCGGCAACGGTGCGCACGAGCTTGCCCGGCACTTCGTTGATGGTCGCTGCGAGCTTCTGCACCGGAGCCTTCATGGTAGCCATGAGCATGCTGACGGCCTGATCGTAGGTCGGCATCTTCGCGAGATTACCGAGCTCCGAGGCAGGCAACAGCTTGCCGCCCAGGGCGATGAGACGCACCTGGAACTTGTCATGGTCCTTGGCGAAGGCCTCGGCGACGCGCGCGGCCGAGCCCGGATCTTCCTGCGAGAATGCAAGGATCAGCGGGCCGGTGAGACCCTCCTGCATGCACGCGAAGTCCGTGCCTTCCAGCGCGCGACGAGCCAGGGTATTCTTGACCACGCGAACATAGACGCCGGCCTTGCGTGCTTCCACGCGCAGCTGGGTCAGCTCGTCCACGGTCAAACCCCGATACTCGGCACCGACGGCCGAGTAAGCGCTCTTGGCGACTTCCGCGACTTCGGCGACGATCGCTTCTTTCTGGGCGAAATTCAGCGCCACTTCGTCACCTCCTGACTATATGAACCCCGACTTGCACCGGGGCGCAGATCATGGATGTGCATCCTGCGAGTCCACGACATGCGGATAGCGTGCGCCGTCATCAGTCATTGACTTGATTCTGGAGCACCGTCTGCGCAGGCGGGGCGTTCCCATTGAGTCATCCGCGCGCACACTCCGATGCGCCGAGGAAGACACCTGCGGTCTTTGACGGCCCCCGACCGTTAAATCGGGGCCCCAAAGATGTTTAGCGCACGAAGGCACTGCCTTCGTGCCCCGGGCACCAGGCCCGGGGACGTCGCACTCAGATCAGGCCCGAGTGGTCGACGGTCAGGCCCGGCCCCATGGTGGTGGAGACCGTCACCTGCTGCATGTACACGCCCTTGGCGCTGGCCGGCTTGGCCTTGACCAGGTTGGCCAGCAAGGCCTCGAGGTTCTCGCGCAGCTGCGCCGGCTCGAAATCGGCCTTGCCGATCGGGCAATGGATGATACCTGCCTTGTCGGTGCGATAACGCACCTGACCGGCCTTGGCATTACGCACGGCCTCGGCGACGTCGGCAGTCACGGTACCGACCTTCGGGTTCGGCATCAGACCACGGGGACCGAGCACCTTGCCGAGCTGGCCGACGATGCGCATCGCGTCCGGGGAGGCGATGACCACATCGAAGTCCAGATTGCCGGCCTTGACCTCTTCGGCCAGGTCCTCGAAACCGACCTTGTCGGCACCGGCTTCCTTGGCGGCCTCAACGTTGGCACCCTGAGTGAACACAGCCACGCGCACGGTCTTGCCGGTGCCGTTGGGCAGCACGGTGGAACCACGCACGACCTGATCCGACTTGCGCGGATCGACGCCGAGGTTGACGGCGACATCGACACTCTCGGAGAACTTCACCTGGGAAAGCTCCTTGAGCAACCCGAAGGCCTCTTCCGGAGCATAGAGCTTGCCCGGCTCGACCCGCTCACGGATCGCACGCATACGCTTGGTCAGCTTGGCCATCAGTTCACCCCCTCGACGTCGAGACCCATAGCGCGAGCGCTACCGGCGATGGTGCGCACGGCGGCATCCATGTCGGCGGCGGTCAGATCCGCCATCTTAGTGGTCGCGATCTGCTCGAGCTGCTCGCGGGTCACTACCCCCACCTTCACGGTGTTGGGCGTCGCACTTCCCTTCGGGATACCAGCGGCCTTTTTCAACAGGATGGCCGCAGGTGGCGTCTTGGTGATGAAGGTGAAGCTGCGATCGGAGTAGACGGTGATGACCACCGGGATCGGCAGACCCTTCTCGACGTCCTGCGTCTTGGCGTTGAACGCCTTGCAGAACTCCATGATGTTGACGCCGTGCTGACCGAGCGCGGGACCAACCGGCGGGCTCGGGTTGGCCTCACCGGCCTTGACCTGCAGCTTGATGTAGGCTGTGATCTTTTTTGCCACAATGATTCTCCAATGGGTGCAGACGCCGAAGATTCGAGACCTTGGCTCCCCAATGTCAGACCCCCGGGCGGGGGCTTGGTACGGAGGTCGCCGCTGAATGGCGACGACCGGGATACATCACGTCGTCACGGGGACGACACGAGTTGCGATCAACCCTTCTCGACTTGAGAGAACTCGAGATCGACCGGAGTGGCGCGCCCGAAGATCAGCACCGAGACCTTGACCCGGCTCTTCTCGTAATCGACATCCTCGACCACACCGTTGAAGTCGGTGAACGGCCCATCGATTACGCGCACGACCTCGCCCGGCTCGTAGATCACCTTCGGACGCGGCTTCTCACCGCCTTCCTCGAGGCGCTGCAGGATGGCTTGGGCCTGGGATTCGGGAATAGGCGCGGGACGATCACCGGTTCCACCGATGAAGCCCATGACCTTGGGGACACTCTTGACGAGGTGCCAGGTCTCGTCGGTCATTTCCATATTGACCAAGACGTAACCCGGGAAGAACTTACGCTCGCTCTTGCGCTGCTGACCGCCGCGCACCTCGACGACCTCTTCGGTCGGGACCAGAATCATCCCGAACAGGTCCTCGAGACCAGCACGCTTGACGCGATCTTCGAGTGAGCGCTTGACCTGCCCCTCGAACCCCGAGTAGGCATGGATGACGTACCACCGCTGTGCCATCTTCAGCCTCCTTGACCGGTCAGGAAACGCAGGATTCCCATCAGCATCATGTCGAACAACCAAAGCACGATACCAACGATCAGAACCATGACGATGACCACCAAGGTGGTCTGAATGGTTTCCTGCCGCGAAGGCCAGACGACCTTGCGGACCTCCATGCGCGCATCACCTGCAAATTGCCACAGGACACGGCCGCGCTCGGTCTTGAAGACAGCGAACGCCGCGACACCCGTGATAATCAGCAGACCGACGACCGCCAACAGGGTCGAGAGAGGTTTGAGGAGGTAGAAGGCAACGATACCGCCGACCAACAAAAAAGCAGCAGCAACCAGCTTGAGTGTATCCAAGCTGGCGCCACGGGCTTCTGCGCGTGAATTCATGGATTCGCGTGTCGCCTAAGCGATGAGTTGTATGGCAGGCCAGGAGGGACTCGAACCCCCAACCTGCGGTTTTGGAGACCGCTGCTCTGCCAATTGAGCTACTGGCCTAGAAACTAGGTTTTCCAAATCACGCACCCATCGGGCGCGTGACCGGAGATCAAACAATTACTCGATAATCTTGGAGACCACGCCGGCGCCGACGGTACGACCACCCTCGCGAACAGCGAAGCGCAGACCCTCTTCCATCGCGATCGGCGCGATCAGCTGGACGGTCATCTTGACGTTGTCGCCAGGCATGACCATCTCGATGCCCTCGGGCAGCTCGCAGGCACCAGTCACGTCGGTGGTGCGGAAGTAGAACTGCGGACGATAGCCGTTGAAGAAGGGCGTGTGACGACCACCCTCTTCCTTGCTCAGCACGTAGACTTCGGCCTCGAAGTTGGTGTGCGGGGTGATGCTGCCGGGCTTGGCCAGCACCTGACCACGCTCGACGTCCTCACGCTTGGTGCCGCGCAGCAGCACGCCGACGTTGTCACCGGCCTCGCCCTGGTCGAGCAGCTTGCGGAACATCTCCACGCCGGTGCAGGTGGTCTTGGTGGTGTCCTTGATGCCGACGATCTCGACCTCTTCACCGACCTTGATCACGCCACGCTCGACACGACCGGTCACCACGGTGCCGCGACCCGAGATCGAGAACACGTCCTCGATCGGCATCAGGAAGGCGCCGTCGACGGCACGCTCGGGCTCGGGGATGTAGCTGTCGAGCGCCTCGACCAGCTTGTCGATGGACGGACCACCGATCTCCGAGGTGTCGCCCTCGAGGGCGAGCTTGGCCGAACCGGTCACGATCGGGGTGTCATCACCCGGGAAGTCGTAGCTCGAGAGCAGCTCGCGCACTTCCATCTCGACGAGTTCGAGAAGCTCGGCGTCGTCGACCATGTCGGCCTTGTTCAGGTAGACGATGATGTAGGGCACGCCGACCTGACGGGAGAGCAGGATGTGCTCGCGGGTCTGGGGCATCGGGCCGTCGGCGGCCGACACCACCAGGATCGCGCCGTCCATCTGCGCCGCACCGGTGATCATGTTCTTCACGTAGTCGGCGTGGCCGGGGCAGTCGACGTGCGCGTAGTGACGGGTATCGGACTCGTACTCGACGTGCGCGGTGGCAATGGTAATGCCACGCTCGCGCTCTTCGGGTGCGTTGTCGATCTGGTCGTAGGCACGCGCCTCGCCACCGTACTTGCGCGCCTGGTGCGTGGTGATCGCAGCCGTCAGCGTGGTCTTGCCGTGGTCGACGTGGCCGATGGTGCCAACGTTGACATGAGGCTTACTACGTTCGAATTTTTCTTTGGACATGAACGGCTCCCCGCATGTTTCAAATCGACCAGGCGCGCCTGGATGCGCGCAACCGAACTGAAAAAATGGAGCCCATGACCGGAATTGAACCGGTGACCTCACCCTTACCAAGGGTGTGCTCTACCATCTGAGCTACATGGGCAAAACTTACTTCACAGTGCCAGGGCACCTTGAACTTGGAGCGGGTGATGGGAATCGAACCCACATCATCAGCTTGGAAGGCTGAGGTTCTAGCCGTTGAACTACACCCGCAAGGCAGATACGTCAGCTCACCCTGCGACGACCGACCCAATGAAGATCGACCACCGCCATGCCGCGGTCTTCGCGGCGCCGCCCCGCAGGACGGAAACTTGGTGGAGGGGGGAGGATTCGAACCTCCGAAGGCTGAGCCGTCAGATTTACAGTCTGATCCCTTTGACCGCTCGGGAACCCCTCCAAAAGAGCTGCACATTCTAGGCGTCGTTTTTAGCTTTGTCAACACGCCTACAGCACTTTATTTCTTGCCTCCAGCGCACCCGGTTCCCATTAACGCCTTGGACACTACTGACTGATACCATGATCAGCTCGAGTGAAGGACAGAATCGAGCGCTTGATGCCAAAGACCCAGTTGCTGACCGGGACAGCCCGTCGCCGACAACCGGAGTAGCCGCTTAAGATACCCGCTTCACGACCCCAAACGCAACCCAATCACACAGCCAATCACTTCGGACTCGGAGATCCCAGTATGGAAGTAACAATATTCGGCAGCGGCTATGTCGGCCTGGTCACCGGCGCCTGTCTCGCCGAGGTCGGGAACGATGTCCTCTGCATCGACGTCGACCCGGACAAGATCGACCTGCTCAACAATGGCGGAGTACCGATCTACGAGCCGGGACTCGACGAACTCATCCGCAACAACCGCGAAGCCGGACGACTGCGCTTCTCGACCGACGCCGAGGCCGGGGTCAAGCACGGGCTCTTCCAGTTCATCGCCGTCGGCACACCACCCGACGAGGACGGGTCGGCTGACCTGCAGTACGTGCTCTCGGTCGCCCGCACCATCGGCCAGCACATGGACGGCTACCGCATCCTCGTCGACAAGTCGACCGTCCCGGTCGGCACCGCCGACAAGGTCGCGGACACCGTACGCAGCGCCCTCTCCGAGCGCGGCCAGAGCGCCGACTTCGATGTCGTCTCCAACCCCGAGTTCCTCAAGGAAGGCGCAGCGATTGAGGACTTCATGCGTCCCGATCGGATCATCGTCGGCACCGACAACCCGCGCACCGCCGAGCTGTTGCGCGCGCTCTACGCCCCCTTCAACCGCAACCGCGACCGACTGATGGTGATGGACGTACGCTCGGCCGAGCTGACCAAGTACGCCGCCAACGCCATGCTGGCGACCAAGATCAGCTTCATGAACGAGCTGTCGAACATCGCCGAGATCGTCGGCGCCGATATCGAGAAGGTCCGTGTCGGCATCGGCTCGGATCCCCGTATCGGCTACCAGTTCATCTATCCCGGCTGCGGCTACGGCGGCTCCTGCTTCCCCAAGGACGTGCGCGCACTCGAGCGCACTGCGCGCGGCGTCGGCTACGAGCCGCAATTGCTGCAGGCGGTCGAGGCGGTCAACTTCCGCCAGAAGGAGCTGTTGTTCGACAAGCTCAAGGCGCAGTTCGACGGCGATCTCGCCGGGCGCACCATCGCGCTCTGGGGGCTGGCCTTCAAGCCCAACACCGATGACATGCGCGAGGCCTCGAGCCGGGTGCTGATGGAGTCGCTGTGGGCAGCCGGCGCCAAGGTACAGGCGTTCGACCCGGTGGCGATGGACGAGGCCCGCCGGCTCTACGGCGAGCGCCCCGACCTGGTGCTCGCCGAGGACGCCACCGCCGCGCTGGTCGGCGCCGATGCGCTGGTGATCGTCACCGAGTGGACCCAGTTCCGCAGCCCCAACTTCCGTCTCATCCGCGACACCCTCACCCGCCCGCTACTGCTCGACGGACGCAACATCCTCGATCCGCAGCAGGCCACCGCAGCCGGCCTGACCTATCTCTCGATCGGTCGCGCACCGGCCACCCCCGCCTGAAACACCCCGCCACGCGGTCGCGCACCGGCGCGACCGCGCCCTACCCCACCGTCAGAAACGCCGACTCCAGGCGATCTCGATATCGAGCTGCTGCATGTACAGGCTCCCGGTCTGGTCCTGGGTGATGCTCGGGTTAGCACCGTCGAGCCGCTCCTCCGGCATATAGGACAAGGCCAAGGTGAAGCGGTCGCGGTCGCTCGCCCGGTAGCTCGCCCCCAGCGTCAGGTGCCAGCGCACGGTCGCCGGGGTGAGGATGTTAAACAGGGCCATGGAGCCATCGGTGAAGTCGCTGTTGTAGCTCACCCCACCCATCAGGCTGAGCCGTTCGTCGACGTCGTAGCGCACACCGAACTTGAAGACATCCATGGTCTCCCAGCCGAACCCCACACCATTGTCGCCACCGAGACAGTAGGAGGGCTTGGCGCCGGGCGCGAAACAGGCGGAGATGTCGCGCGCATTGGAGTTGGCGATGGCGTCGATGTCGCCATAGAAGATGCGCTGGTAATCGAACGCCAGGGTCAGGTCACGCCAGGGCCGATAGCTCAGACCGAGATTGAGCATCGCCGGGATGTCGAATTCGCCACCACCGGCGAACAGCCCCTCGTAGTCGTCGAGATCGGTCATGTAGATACGGGTGCGGTAGGAGGCGCCGAGCGCTAGGCGCTCGCTCACCTGCCCATACCACCCCAGGTGCAGACCGGCGCCATAGGACCACTCCTCACCGTTGTTGGTCACCCGGTCCGGGGCAACCGATGCGCCACGGAAGGGCTCCAGGCCCTCGGCCTCGAAGCGCTGGATGGCGAACACCGGCGCGATGCCCAGCGCCTGACGGCCGCCGGCGAATCGGTAGGTATAGGGGATCTCGATGAACAGCTGCTCGAGACTGACACCGGTCGGTGTGGTCGCGGTGAAGTAGCCGCCGGGGTTGGCGTTGTTGCCCGTCGGCGGTGGCGGCACACTCGGGTCGGTCACCGGCTGCGGCGGATTGGTCGGCAGGAACAGCAACCCGCCCGGACTGGCGATCTCACCCGCACCCGGAACCCCGGCGAGCTGATCCGGCGCAGCAGCGAAGTTCTCCCACACCGCACGATCGCGATACCGGGTGTTCATCCCGCCGTTGCCGAAGACGCTGACCCCGATGGTGGCTCGCTCACCGAGCGGACGGTTGTAGCCGAAGCTCGGGATCAGGAACCAGTCGGCATCGCTGTCATAGTCACCCGGGGTGACGAAAGGGCCGGCCGGGAACCCCGTCGCCGGATCGACGGCGAAGTCGGGGTTGGCCTCGTAGCCGCGCGGCGACGGATGAAAGAAAGCGACACCGATATCTATCCCCTCACCGACGAAGGCCATGCCGGCGGGGTTCGTGGCTGCGGCCAGGGTATCTTGGGGAAGCGCAGTGGCGACCCCCGCCATCGCCTTGGAGCGCGCACCCCAGCCGTGCGAAAAATACCCATTGGTCGCCGACGCGAGCGTCGACACCCCCCCCAGCACCACTGACGCCACCAAGACGCCTCGAAACCTTGCCCCCATGCACTGCCCCTCCGTTGCGTGATCTGAGACGAAGCACTCGACGAACCGGCGGACTGCACTCCCTGTACAGCGATCGAGCCGTCCCGGCGCATGCCGACCTCGCCAGCATCAGCACAGCGACGACCGATCAAGGGGTTGGGACGGAATCCTGCTGGAACGATTGCGTTTTGTCAAAGACAAGCAGTCATCAGCATGTACGAAAGGGATTGTCGCCCGGGAGGATGGGCACTGAGGACACCCGCGGGCACAAGCGACGAGGAGATCAGCGCCCGGCGTGCAAGCGGTTCATCACCTGCTGGAAGCGTCCCTGCAACAGGTCGTCGAGGACTCGCTCGGTCTCGAACAGGGCATCGTCGATCGCCTGACGGTCACTACCCGAGGGTCGACCGAGCACATAGCCGGTCACCAGCGAGCGATCACCGGGATGATCGATACCGATCCGCAGACGCCAGAAATCACGCCCACCCAGGGCCGAGATCGAGTCACGCAGACCGTTGTGCCCGGCATGCCCACCTCCCTGCTTGAGTCGAACCGCGCCGACCGGCAGGTCGAGTTCGTCATGAGCGATCAGGATGGATTCGAGCGGGATGTCGAAATAGCGCGCCACCGCAGCCACCGAGCGGCCACTATGGTTCATGTAGGTCGAGGGCTTGAGCAGGCGCAGATCGCGACCGCCGATCACGCAGCGACAGAGTTCGCCATGGAAGCGACTCTCCGGGCGGAAGTCGACGCCGGCGGACCTGGCGAGGGAATCGACGAACCAGAAACCGACGTTGTGACGCGTCGCCTCGTACTGGGCCCCAGGGTTGCCCAGACCGACGATCAGACGAATGCCATCATTCGACATCTATGCAGGCTATTCCGTACAGAGGGACAGATTCAGGCATCGGGAGGATACCCGGAAAAGAACGGGGACGCCTTGCAGGCGTTTGCCCCGGCGGCACACCGCCGGGGCCTGGAGACCGATCAGGCCTCGGCGGAATCCTCGCCCTCGGACTCCTCATCGGCACCACCGCGCGGCGCCTGGATAGCGACCACCACCTCGTCACCTGCGGCGTGGGCCAGCTCGACACCGGCCGGCAGCTGCAGCTCGGAGAGGTGAAGGATGGCACCAACCTCCATCGCGACCATGTCGATCTCGATGTACTCGGGCAGATCCTGCGGCAGGCAGCTCACCTCGACCTCGGTCAGCGAACGCGAGACCAGACCACCGGCCTTGACGCCGACGCAGCTCTCCTCGTTGAGGAAGTGCAGCGGCACGCTCATGCGCAGCTTCTCACCCTGAGTGACGCGCAGGAAGTCGACGTGCTGGATGAAAGGCTTGGCGGGATGACGCTGCAGGTCCTTGAGCACCACCGACGAGGTCTCGTCACCGACCTGAAGGGTCAGCACATGGGAATAGAAGGCCTCGTGCTCGAGGTGCTTGAGCAGCTCGTTGTGCGGCAGGGTGATCATCTGCGGCTCCTGGTGGCCACCGTAGACGATGGCGGGCACCTCGCCGGCGCGACGCAGGCGGCGGCTCGCACCCTTCCCCACGGTTTCGCGCGGCTGCGCAACGATGTTGAAATCGACGCTCATCAGCGTTCTCCAGATCTATCAAGGGACTCAATGAAATACGCCGGGGTCCCGCGACCAGGACTCCGGCGCTCGATGGCCACATGCTTGCGGCCGGATCGCACGCCAAGAGGGAGCGGCGCACGACACCAGAACTGACTCAGTCGACGAACAACGAGCTGACCGACTCCTCGGTCGAGACGCGCCGCATGGTCTCGGCCAGCAGCTCGCCGATGCTGAGCTGACGAATCTTCGCGCACTCGGCGGCCGCACCCCGCAGCGGGATGGTATTGGTCACCACCAGCTCATCGAGCACCGAGTTGGTGATGTTGTCGACCGCCGGCCCGGAAAGCACCGGGTGGGTGCAGTAGGCCGCGACCATCTTGGCGCCGTGATTCTTCAGCGCTTCGGCCGCTCGGCACAGGGTGCCGGCGGTGTCGACCAAGTCGTCGACGATCACGCAGGAACGACCGCGCACATCGCCGATGATATTCATCACCTGGGCCTCGTTGGCACGGGGACGACGCTTGTCGATGATCGCCAGATCGGCATCATCGAGGCGCTTGGCCACGGCGCGCGCGCGCACCACGCCACCGACGTCGGGCGAGACCACCATCAGGTCGTCGTGCTTCTGGCGCCAAATGTCGCCGAGCAGGATCGGCGAGGCGTAGACATTATCGACCGGGATATCGAAAAAGCCCTGAATCTGGTCGGCGTGCAGATCGACGGTGAGCACGCGATCGGCGCCCACCTTGCCGATCATCTTCGCCACCATCCGTGCGCTGATCGGCACGCGTGCCGAGCGCGGACGCCGATCCTGGCGGGCATAGCCGAAGTAGGGAATCACCGCAGTGACACGCTTGGCCGAGGCCCAACGCAAGGCGTCGACCATCACCAGCAACTCCATCAGGTGGTCGTTGGTGGGGGCACAGGTCGGCTGGACGACGAAGACGTCACGCCCACGCACGTTTTCCTGGATCTCGGCCATCACCTCACCGTCGCTGAACTGGCCGACGACGGCCTTGCCCAGCGGGAGATTGAGGCGACTTGCGATTTCAGCCGAAAGCTCCGGGTTGGCATTCCCGGAGAAGACCATCATGTGGCTGGCGGGCACTGGCATCTTCCTGTCTGCGCGATTGCAGAGCTGATATGGCTGGGGCGCCAGGATTCGAACCTGGGGATGCCGGGATCAAAACCCGGTGCCTTAACCGCTTGGCCACGCCCCAAAAGATGAAAGACGATGTTCGGTTTGATACGACGAGACGCGCAGTCCCTTAAGCTTGGCCGTGTCGACTCGACAGCTGAGTGTCGATGTCTGCGAGCCGATCGAGCAGCGGAGAACGATTGCAGCCGCGTGCCACGAAGCCGTCGATTCCAGCGGGGCGCTGCTCCCAGGCTGCGAGTGCCTGATCGCGCCCGGCGAATGCCGCGAATACGCAGGCCCCGGTCCCGGTGAGCCTGGCCTCACCCCATTGGGATAACCAATCGAGGGCGTCGGCAACCGCTGGATACTCGTCGCGGACGACAGGGAGACAATCGTTGACGACATCCCCGTCTGTAAAGTCGGCAAGTTTGATCGGTTTCGAGTCGCGTGTCAATCGCGGATGCGTGAACACGGCCTGGGTCGAGACCGAGCAGCGCGGCACCAGCACCAGGAACCAGGGCTCGGGGAGTTCGACCGGGGTGAGCCGCTCGCCGACCCCCTCGCCCCAGGCTGCCTGACCGCGCACGAACACCGGTACATCGGCCCCCAGCGGCAGCGCCAACCGGGCCAACGCCTCGGTATCGAGCCCGGTCCCCCAGAGCGCGTTCAACGCCACCAGGGTAGTGGCAGCGTCCGAGCTACCGCCACCGAGTCCCCCGCCCATCGGCAGCACCTTCTCACAGCGGATATCGACCCCGAGCGAACAATCGGTCGCCGCCCGCAACGCGCGCGCAGCACGCACCGTGAGATCGGCCTCGGCATCGACCCCCGGTAGCGCGCCATCGCGTCGCACCTCACCGTCGTCACGCACCCGAAAACCCAGCCGATCACAGCGATCGACGAACTGGAACACCGTCTGCAGCTCGTGGTAGCCGTCGGCACGACGCCCCACCACCCGCAGCATCAGGTTGAGCTTGGCCGGAGCGGGCCAGACACTCCAGGCATCGTTGTCGGTGACGGCTTCGTCGATCATGGTTGCGACTCTCTTGGCTGCAGTTGGTTGTCATCGTCGGAGACGGTACGCGAGGAGCGATGACGCTCGATCACGTCCATCAGATAGGCGTGCCCCGGATGCGTCTCGAGCGCCGCCTCCCATACCGCCCAGGCTTCGGCGTGACGACCCAACACCCACAGCACTTCGCCAAGATGCGCGGCGATCTCGCCATCATCGAGCGCGGCCAGGGCACGCTCGAGATAGTCGAGCGCGGTGTCGTAATCACCGAGCCGGTAGTGGACCCAGCCCATGCTGTCGAGGATCGCCGGCTCATCGGGCTTGAGCGCATAGGCGCGCCCGATGTAGTCGCGTGCCTCACGGTAACGCTCGGTGCGATCGGCCAGGGTATAGCCCAGGGCGTTGAGCGCATCGGCATGCTCGGGATCGGCGGCGATGATCCGGCGCAGATCCCGCTCGGCGAGATCGAGACGATCTCGTTCCACGGCATAGAGCGCGCGAGCATATAGCAGGTTCGGCTCGTCCGGGTAGACCTCGAGGGCTGCGGCATAGACCGCCATCGCCTGCTCGGGCCGATCGACCTCGGCGAGGATCTCGGCCTCGACCATATAGAGCGCGATGGCGTCCTCGGGGGTGCGGTCACGCAGCCGCTGCAAGATCTCGCGAGCGCGCTCGAGATCCCCGCCGCGAGCCTCGATCAGGGCGATGCGCACCTGGGCATCGGTCTCGTTGGCATCACCCACCCGGGCGTACCAGACGACCGCCTGGGGATCGCGCCCGGCGCGCTCCTCGGTCTGGCCGAGATAGAAGGCGGCCTCGTCGCGTCGCTGCCCGGTGCCGTAGAGCCGCTCGAGGTAACCGCGCGCGGAATCGAGATCGTCGAGCTGCAAGGAGAGGATGCCGAGCGCGAACAACACATCGGGCTGCTTGGGCTGATTGGCGAGCAACCGCGCGAACACCTCGCGCGCGGTACCGTACTCCTGATCGTCGACCAGCAACTGACCATAGAGCATGCGCAACGCGGCATCGTCCGGGCTGTTGGCGACGAAGCCCTCGAGCAGGGTGCGCGCCTCCTCGCGCCGATCCCCCGAGAGCAACAGACGGACCAGGAACAGCCGCGGCTTGTTCCAGTCCGGGCGCAGTGCCAGGGCGCGCCGCGCTGCGGCGTCGGCGAGTTCAAAACGCCCGGCGCTGGCCGCCACCATCGCCAGCGACTGACGCGCCTCGGCGCTCTCAGGGAAGACATCGACCAGCGAGCGCATCAGTGCCAGACGGGTCTCCACGTCGGGGGCGCGGGCGACGATCGAGACCACCTGAGCATAGGCATCGGCGACCGTGTCGCCGGCCAGCTCGATGATCCGGCGCAGATGGTTCAGCGCCGCCCCCATGTCGCCGGCGCGGATGCTCAGAAAGGCCGCAACCTGGTGGGCCGAGACCGCCTCCGGCGCAAGCGTCAGCCACAACCGGGCCGCGCGCCAGGCGGCAGCATCCGCATCGGCGCTGATGGCGCTGCGCACCGCCAACTCGGCCAGACGCGGATTGCGCGTCAGCGTCGCCGCCTCCAGATAGTAGCGATGGGCCAGCGCCAGCTCGCCGCGCTGCGCCGCGACCTCGGCGGCGAGCACGGCGAACACCTGCTCGGCATCGGCACCCGCGGTCGGTGCCGCGGCGAACGCGCTGAGCGGCCAGACCAGCGCCAATCCGAGCAGGCTGGCGGGAATCGGCTTGAGAGGCATCGAGGACATGGAGGCTTCCAGGCACTTGGCATCTAAATGTGGACTCTGCCGGCGCCGCGGTCGGTCACCGAGCGTGGCGCTTGCACGCAACGCCGACGGAGCACTATTGTGCATCAGGACGCGCCAGCGGCGCGCAACCGGTGAGGGCCGACCGCAGCGCCCATCCCCCGACGGGCATAAACCGTCGAGACGACTGCGCCAGGTCAATCCGTATCCGTTTTTGCAACGCCCGGAGGGTGGACGGCATTGGTCCAGGGCGGCAAAAAGTTGCTACCATGTTGCTGCTTGCACCCATTGGATGCGCAGTCTATCGGTGGCAGGAACTCGGACGTAAGCCCTTTGAGATGATGCGACCGTGACGCCCCATGGGGCCGGGCCGGCGCCGACGGCAACGACGGCAGCCCGACCTCTCCCATCGCTGAGCGAAACTCCAAGACAGATACCGATATGAAGCTGCTTGTTCTCGGACTCAACCATAAGACCGCCCCGGTCGACATCCGCGAACGGCTGGCGTTTGGTCCAGACATCATCGCCGGAGCCCTGCGTGACCTGACCGGATGCCAGGACGTGAGCGAGGGGGTGATCCTCTCCACCTGCAACCGTACCGAGCTTTACTGCGCCATCGAGGACGGTGCCGAGCTATCCGTGCGCCACTGGCTGAGCCAGTTCCACGGCGTCGAACTCGAGCGTATCGACCCCTTCCTCTACGCCTATGCCGAACGTGACGCGGTCACCCACCTGCTGCGCGTCTCCAGCGGTCTCGACTCGCTGGTGCTCGGCGAACCGCAGATCCTCGGCCAGGTCAAGAACGCCTACCAGACCGCGCGCGACTGCGGCGCCACCGGCAAACTGCTCGGTCGGCTGTTCCAGCACACCTTCTCGGTGGCCAAGACGGTGCGCACCGAGACCGCCATCGGCAGCAACCCGGTCTCGGTCGCCTTCGCCGCGGTCAACCTGGCGCGCCAGATCTTCAGCGACCTGTCGCAGCAGACCGCACTGCTGATCGGTGCCGGCGAGACCATCGAGCTGGCCGCCCGTCACCTGCACAACAACGGCATCGGCCGCATCATCGTCGCCAACCGCACCGTCGAGCGCGCACACGAACTCGCCGCTCAGTTCGATGGCTTCGCCATCGCCCTGACCGAGATCGCCGGTCACCTCGCCGATGCCGACATCGTCATCGCCTCCACCGCCAGCCCGCTGCCGGTGCTCGGCAAGGGCACGGTCGAGCGCGCGCTCAAGAAGCGCAAGCACCGCCCGATGTTCATGGTCGACATCGCCGTGCCGCGCGACATCGAACCCGAGATCGCCGACCTCAACGACGTCTATCTCTACACCATCGACGACCTCAAGGAGGTCATCGACGAGAACCTGCGCTCGCGTCAGGCCGCCGCCGAGCAGGCCGAGGAGATCATCGCCTTCCATACCGAGGAGTTCCTCGCCTGGCTGCGCTCGCTCGATGCCGCCGGTCTGATCCAGGACTACCGTCTCCGTGGCGAGGCGCTGCGCGACGAGGTACTGGCCCGCGCACTGCGTCAGCTCGACGCCGGCAAGCCGCCGGCCGAGATCGTCAAGTTCCTCGCCCACACCCTCACCAACAAGCTGCTGCACGCGCCCAGCTCGCGGCTGCGTCAGGCGGCGCGTGACGGTGATGCGGAGATCCTCGAGGCGGCCAACGAGCTGTTCCAACTCGACACCAACAACCGTACCGCCAATTCATGAACCCATCGATCCGGGGCAAGCTGGAGCGTATCTCGGATCGCTTCGACGAACTCATGGCGCTGCTCGCGGACGCCGAGACCCAGGCGGATCCCAACCGCTTCCGGGACCTCAGCCGCGAGTATGCCCAGCTCGATCCGCTGATGGCCTGCTATCGGCGCTATCTCGAGGCCGAGGACGACATCGCCACGGCCCGCGAGATGCTCGCCGATACCGAGATGGCCGCGCTCGCCCGCGAGGAACTGGCCGAGGCCGAGTCGCGCTGCACAGCACTCGAACCCGAACTCATCGCGCTGCTGATCCCGCCCGATCCCAACGACCGCTGCAACGCCTTCCTCGAGGTCCGCGCCGGCACCGGCGGGGCCGAGGCGGCGCTGTTCGCTGGTGATCTGATGCGCATGTACATGCGCTATGCCGAACTGCTCGGCTGGCGTGTCGAGCCGATCTCCGAGAGCGCCGGAGAACTCGGCGGCTACAAGGAGGTGGTGCTGCGCATCAGCGGCAGCGGGGTGTTCTCGCGATTGAAGTTCGAGCCCGGCGCGCACCGCGTACAGCGCGTCCCCGAGACCGAGTCGCAGGGACGGGTGCACACCTCGGCCTGTACCGTCGCCGTGCTGCCCGAGGTCGAGGCGATCGACTCGATCGAGATCAACAGTGCCGACCTGCGTATCGACACCTATCGCGCCTCCGGCGCCGGTGGTCAGCACGTCAACAAGACCGACTCGGCGATCCGCATCACCCACCTGCCCAGCGGCATCGTGGTGGAGTGTCAGGAGGAGCGCTCGCAACACAAGAACCGCGCGCGCGCCATGTCGCTGCTGCAAGCCCGGCTGCTCGCCGAGGCCCAGGCCAGCCAGACCTCGGAGCAGTCCGAGTCACGCCGCCTGCAGGTCGGTAGCGGAGACCGCTCCGAGCGTATCCGCACCTACAACTTCCCGCAGAACCGGGTCACCGACCACCGCATCAACCTCACCCTCTACAAGCTCGACGAGGTGATGGCCGGGGCGCTCGATCAGGTCATCGAGCCACTGCTCACCGAATACCGGGGCGAGCAACTCGCCGCGATGATGAGCGGCGCCTGAGGGTGGCCCGAGCGCCCTCCCCCGCCACCTTCGCCGAGCAGCGCACCGACGAGATCCTGACCCGGGCCGCCGCGGCGCTGGGCGCGCTCGCCGGCGCGGCGGCGCGGCTTGAGGCCGAGCTGCTGCTCGAACAGTGCAGCGGCTGGTCGCGCACCAGCCAGCGTGCCTGGCCCGAGCGCCGACTCGATGCCACCACCGCCACGGCCTTCGCCGCGTTGCTCGGACGTCGACTCGACGGCGAGCCGATCGCCTACATCCGTGGCACCCAGGCGTTCTGGACCCTGGAACTCGGCGTCACCCCGGACACCCTGATCCCGCGCCCGGAGACCGAACTGCTGGTCGAGACCGCGCTCGCGCGCGGCCCGGCGGGCACGGCCACCGTGCTCGATCTCGGCACCGGCAGTGGCGCGATCGCCCTGGCCCTGGCCAGCGAACGCCCGCGCTGGCGGATCACCGCCACCGACCGCAGCGGTGCGGCGCTCGCCGTGGCGCGCGCCAACCGCGACCGTCTAGGGCTCGAGGTCGACCTGGTCACGGGCGACTGGCTCGGGGCCGTCGCCACCGGGAGCTGCGACCTGATCCTCAGCAACCCGCCCTATATCGACGGCGACGACCCCCATCTCGACCTGGGCGACCTGCGCTTCGAGCCCCCCGGCGCGCTGACCCCGGGTGCCGACGGGCTGGCGGCGATCCGCACCATCCTCGCCGAGGCGCCGCGCTGTCTGCGTCCCGGCGGCTGGCTGATGGTCGAGCACGGCTGCGACCAAGGCGTCGCGGCACGCGCGCTGTTCGGTGCCGCCGGACTCGTCGAGGTCGCGACCCTAGACGATCTCGCCGGACTCGACCGGATCACGCTCGGGCGCCGCTGAACGCGGCGCAGGCGTACCCATCCCCAACCGCCGCGCCGCAGTCTCGCGCATCCACTGCTCGACCCGCGCGCTGAGCCGCTCCGGATCACCATCGGGACAGCCGATCGGCGCCCCGATGATCAGCCGGATACGCCCGGGGCGGCGCAGCACCGAGCGCGCCGGCCAACAATGACCGGCATCGTGCACCATCGGCAGCACCCGCACCCCGGCCTTGCAGGCGAGCTTGGCACCACCGCCGTTGAACCGCCCGATCCGCCCCGGCGGCTGGCGCGTCCCCTCGGGGTAGATCACCACGCTGATGCCCGCGCGCAACCGCTCGCGTCCGAGCCGGAGGATGGTCTTGAAGGCGTTGACCGGACGGCCGCGATCGATCGCGATCGGCTTGAGCAGCGCCAGCCCCCAGCCGAAGAAGGGTATCCACAGCAGTTCGCGCTTGAGCACCGTGGCCTGCGGCGAGACCAGCAACTGCAGATAGAAGGTCTCCCACTGGCTCTGGTGATTGGCCATCACCACCACCGCCTCGCCGACGGGGATGTGCTCGCGCCCCTCGACGACGATCTCGACGCCATTGAGCCGGCGCAACAACCACATGGTGGCGCGCGACCACAGGTTGACGAAGCGATGGCGCTGCGCGAAGTCCATCCAGGGCGCCAGCAACAGCGAGACCAGGCTGTGGACGATCCCCATCAGATTGTAGAGGACGAAGAACAGGAAGCTGCGCAGCCACACCCCCAGATCGGCCTTGTCGTTGTACATCGGCAAATCCGCTCCCATCTCTCGGACAGCAGGTCTACGACAATCACCCCCGGCACAGCGCCCGGGACCAGGCCTTGCGTGCGCCGCCGGCGGGGCACCATCACCCCTCGGGACAGGCGCCACGAGGCCCGATTATAGCCACCGTCGCGACCGACCGGTCCGTCCGGGTTGATTCTTTCGCGACCACGACTAGCATTGGGCAGCCACTATGGACAGCGTCGACGTCGACCGCATCAAGGAGCGCGAGATCCCGTTCCAGGAGTTGCATCCGAACCCCGATCAGGCCGCGACCGCAGCGGCCTTCCTCGCCGAGGTCGAGGGCGTGCTCGCCACCGGGGCGCTCTCGCCCTGTCTGCTGCGGGTGCGCTACGATGTGCTTCAACTCACCCTGCAGGAGATCGACGAGGCGCTCGGCGAACTCGGGCTGCATCTCGACAACAGTCTGCTCCCCAAGGTCAGGCGCGCGCTCTATCACTACACAGAGGAGACCCAGCGGGCCAATCTCGGCTACCCCAGGTGCAAGGGCAACTGTCTCAAGCAGGTCTTCGCCAAGCGCTACGCACAGATCGAACACGGCTGTCGCGACCAGCGGCCCGAGCACTGGCGCCGCTATCTCTGAGCCACCACACCCCCGCCCGGGCCGGCCCGCAGCAGTACCATGAACCCGCATCCAGATCCACGCTACAGCCGCCAGATGCTGCTCCCCGGCTTCGGCGAGGACGGTCAGCGACGCCTGCGCCAGGCACGCGTGCTGCTGATCGGACTCGGCGGCCTCGGCTCGCCGATCGCCATGTATCTGGCCGCCGCCGGTGTCGGCGAGCTGCGCCTGGCCGACTTCGACGCTGTCGACCTCTCCAACCTGCACCGCCAGATCGTCCACGACAGCACCACCGTCGGCCGACCCAAGGTCGACTCGGCGATGACCCGGCTGGCGGCGCTCAACCCCGAGGTCGCGCTGGTGCCGCTCAAGGGCAGCGCCACCGCCACCCGGCTGCCCGAGCTGATCGCCGACGTCGATCTGGTAATCGACGCCTGCGACAACTTCGCCACCCGCTTCGCCATCAACGCCGCCTGCATGGACGCCGGCATCCCCCTGGTCTCGGGCGCGGCAATCGGCACCGAGGGCCAGGTCAGCGCCTTCTCCGGGCGTCCCGGCGGCCCCTGCTACCAGTGCCTCTATCCACGCGAGATCGGCGAGGAGGAGGGCTGCGCGGTGCGCGGCGTGCTCGGACCGGTGGTCGGCATCATCGGGGCGACCCAGGCCACCGAGGCGATCAAGATCCTCACCGGCATCGGCGAGCCGCTGTTCGGTCGGCTGCTGCTGCTCGATGCGCTGCGCATGCAGTGGCGCAGCCTGACCCTCCCCCCCGATCCCGACTGCCCGGTGTGCGGCGGGCACGGATGACCAGCAGGCCGCCTCGCGCGGCCCCGCAGCCGGAGACCTCACAGATGCGATTCGCAGTCAGCCCCGACGAACTCCGCCGCGCCAAGGTGCCGCACGAACTCTTCCTCACCAACCTGATCGGCAACCACATCCTAATGACGGTGGCCATCGGCGGCATCGCCGGCAGCTTCCCCTGGCTACTGGCGCTGATCCCGACGATCTCCTTCGCCATCCTCGGCTTCATCCTGTGGCGGGCACGCCGCGCCCGCGGGCGCGACCCCTGGTACGTGATGTGTCACTGGCAGGTGTGCGCGCGCCGCAGCCGGATCTTCCTGACCATGCTGACACTGCTGGTGGCGAGCGCGACCCTCGGCTGGGTCGGCTACACCTATGGCGGGATGATGAAGGAGGCGGTGTGGGCGCTGGTCGCCGGCACCGGCATCCTGCCGGTGATGGCGACCGTGCTGGTGTTGGTGATCGTCGAGTCCGACGCCCTCTACCACGCCCACGAGGCGCGGCTGCCAGCCTGGGTGGTGGCGCGCCATCCCGCCCCGACCGCACAACGGGCTGAGGGCGAGGCTCAGCCGAACGCGTAGTCGAGCACCAGCCCGACGAACACCGCCATGCCGAAGTAGTTGTTGTTGAGGAAGGCGGCGAAGCAGGGACCCGGCTCGCGCGCACGGATCAGCCATTGCTGATAGAGGGCCAGCCCGGCGGCGGCGGCCAACCCGAACAGGTACCAGTCACCGCGCCCGGTGACCGTGCCGACCCACAGCAACAGCGCCAACATGAGGAGTTGCAACAGCCCGATGATGACACGGTCCCAGCGCCCGAACAGGATCGCGGTGGACTTCACGCCGATCTCGAGGTCGTCCTCGCGATCGACCATGGCGTACTGGGTGTCGTAGATCAGCGCCCAGATCAGGGTGGCGACGAACAGCACCCAGGCATAGAAGGGGATGGTCCCGGTCACCGCGGTGAAGGCCATCGGGATCGCCCAGCCGAAGGCAGCGCCGAGGAAGAGCTGCGGCAGGTGGGTATAGCGCTTCATGAAGGGATAGAGCGCGGTCAGCGCCACCGCCACCACCGACAGCACGATCGTCTGCCAGTTGAGCAGCAGCACCAGGCCGAAGGAGGCCAGACAGAGGACGATGAACACCCCCAGCGCCTCGCCCGCGCTCACCAGGCCGGTGGCCAGCGGGCGCTGGCTGGTGCGCCGCACATGACCGTCGAAGTCACGATCGGCATAGTCGTTGATCGCGCACCCGGCTGAGCGCATCAGCACCACCCCGAGGACGAAGATCAGCACGATCGACCACGGCGGCTGCCCCGCGCCGGCGAACCACAGCGCCCAGAGCGCGGGCCACATCAGCAGCAGGCTGCCGATCGGCCGGTTGAACCGCACCAGCAGCATGTATCCATGCAGCCGCTCACGCCAGAAGGCGGGACGCAGCGCCTTGGCTGTTACCTCTTGAAGACTCATATCGCAGGTCGACTCTCACCTGATTCATGACATTGGCGACGATGCCCCCGTCGGGACGACGGAGGACGGGACGGTCGGCAGGGGTCGCGACGAGGCGGCCACGGGAGACGGGCCCCGGCATCGTCCGCAGGTGGGGCGATTATCGCACAGCCGCGCCGGGCGCGATCGATGCGCCTCAGGCGCGACCGTAGTCGACACGATCCCCGAGCCAGCGACGTACCAGCGGCTCGAACAGCCCGCGATGGGCGCTCAACACCTGGTCGGCGGCCTGCTGGGCGGCGGGCAGCAACTGCTGGTCGCGCAGCGGGTCGGCGATACGGAACTGCACCGCACCGGTCTGGCGGGTGCCCAGCACCTCGCCGGCGCCGCGCAACGCCAGGTCGCGCTCGGCGATCTCGAAGCCGCTGTTGGTGGCGCGCAGGATCCCCAGGCGTTCGCGCGCCACCGCCGAGAGCGGCGCACGATAGAGCAGCAGGCAGTGGCTCTCGACCGCGCCGCGCCCGACCCGGCCACGCAGCTGATGGAGCTGGGCGAGCCCCAGGCGCTCGGGGTTCTCGATGATCATCAGACTGGCGTTGGGCACGTCGACCCCGACCTCGATCACCGTGGTCGCCACCAGCAGGTCGAGTTCACCCGCAGCGAAGGCGGCCATCACCGCCTCGCGCTCGGCGCCACGGATGCGCCCGTGCACCAGCCCCACACGCAGCCCGCTGAGTCGCTCGGCGAGCTGACGCGCGGTCTCCTCAGCGGCCTGGCACTCGAGCACCTCCGACTCCTCGATCAGGGTGCAGACCCAGTAGGCCTGACGCCCCTGCGCACAGGCCTCGCGCACCCGTTCGATCACCTCGTCGCGACGGGCATCGGGCACCGCCACCGTGGTGATCGCCTGGCGCCCCGGCGGCAGGGCGTCGATCACCGAGAGGTCGAGGTCGGCGTACATGGTCATCGCCAGCGAGCGCGGGATCGGCGTGGCGGTCATGATCAGCTGGTGGGCCAGCGCCCCCTCGCCCCCGCCCTTCTCGCGCAGTCGCATGCGCTGGTGGACACCGAAGCGGTGCTGCTCGTCGATGATCACCAGTCCCAGCTCGGCGAAGCGCACCTCGTCCTGGAACAGCGCATGGGTGCCGACCACCAGCCGCGCCTCGCCCGAGGCGATGCGCGCCAGCAGCTCGGCGCGCTCGCGCCCCTTGTGACGACCGGTCAGCCACAGCGTGGTGATGCCGAGTTCGTCGAGCCAGCCACCGAGGGTACGGAGGTGCTGCTCGGCGAGCAGTTCGGTGGGAGCCATCAGCACCGCCTGGTGCCCACACTCGATCGCCTGCAGCGCGGCGAGCGCGGCGACCACCGTCTTGCCGGCGCCGACATCGCCCTGCAGCAGCCGATGCATCGGCCGCGGCAGCGCGAGATCGGCGGCGATCTCGCCGACCACCCGTTCCTGCGCCGGGGTCAGCGAGAACGGCAGACGCGCACGCAACCGCGCGCGCAGCGCACCGTCACCGGCGAGCGGCGGCGCGACCTGCGTCCCCTGGGTCTCGCGCAACTGACGCAGACTCGCCTGGTGCGCCACCAGCTCCTCGAAGGCCAGGCGCTGAAAGCTCGGGTGACGGCGCTCGACCAGCGCCTCCAGGGTCGCCTCGGGCGGTGGGCGATGGAGATAGCGCAGCGCCTCGCTCAAGGTCGGCAGACCCAGAGGGTCGAGCACGCTGGCAGGCAGGCACTCGGCCGGGGCGCGGGTCTCGAGCAGCGCCAGGGCCTGCTCGGTGAGTCCGCGCAGCGAGGCCTGGTTCAACCCCTCGGTGGCGGGATAGACCGGGGTCAGTCCGGGCTCGAGCCCCTCCTGCCCGGCACCCTGGATGCGATACTCCGGGTGCACCATCTCAAGACCGCGCGGTCCCTGGCGGACCTCGCCGTAGCACGACAGCCGTACCCCCGGGCGCAATGCCGAGACCTGTTGACTGCCGAAGTGGAAGAAACGCAGCATCAGCGCACCGAGTCCACCGTCGGTGAGCCACACCTTGAGCGAGCGGCGCCGCCCGAGAGCGATCCCGGCCTCGCCGATCTCGGCCTCGACCAGCGCCTCCTGGCCGACACGCAACTCGGCGAGTGGCACCGCGCGACTGCGATCCTGATAGCGGGTCGGCAGGTGCAGCAACAGGTCCTGGACGCTGTGGATACCGAGCCGGGTCAGGCGCTCGGCCACCCGGGGCCCGACACGGTGCAACCGCTCGACCGGGATCTGGTCGAGTGCCTCGGTGTCGCCAGGCTTGTGATCTGGTACGGTTTGAATCAAGGCGCTGCTGTCTGCTCTAATCGCCGCGCGGGCCCCGTACATGGCACCCGTCGCTGTACGGCGCCGCGACCCCACCTTCGTCACTGGACCCAGAGACCAGCAGCCCCCGCCGATGATCGAACAACACCACCTCAGCATCGCGACCCGGGGTCGCGGCACCTACGAGATCACCGACGCGGTTCAGCAACGGGTGTGCCAGAGCGCCATCGTTACTGGACTTTGCCACGTCTTCGTGCATCACACCAGTGCCTCGCTACTGCTGTGCGAGAACGCCGACCCCTCGGTCCGGCACGATCTGGAGCACTTCCTCGCCCGGCTCGCCCCCGACGGCGACCCGGTCTATACCCATGCCGCCGAGGGCCCGGACGACATGCCGGCGCACCTGCGCGCGATCCTCACCAAGATGGACCTGACCCTCCCGATCAGCGACGGACGCTGCGCGCTCGGCACCTGGCAGGGGGTCTATCTCTACGAGCACCGCACCGGCGCACAGCAGCGCCGGCTCACCCTCACCCTCAACGGGGCCTGAGAGGCGCTCAACGCCCGGCCAGGGCCGCGCCGTGACGGGCACGGACAGCCGCGGCGAGCTGGTGCACCGCCATGGCGTAATAGGTACTGCGGTTGTAGCGGGTGATCACCCCGAAGTTCTCGAACCCCACCCAGTACTCGGTGCCACCGCGCGCATCGAGCGCCAGCAGGCTCAAGCCTCCACGCCCCGGCACACCATCGAGGTCGACCCCGTGGGCACTGAGGGTGGAACGACCATGACGACTGCTGAAGCCGGTCTTGAGCGCCCCGACACCCTGCCCCGAACGCACCGACACACGCACCGCCACCGGTTCACCGCTGCGCCAGCCGTGGGCCTTGAAGTAGTGGGCGACGCTGCCGATGGCGTCGGTCGGGTCCCAGAGATCGCGCACGCCGTCGTCGTCGAAGTCGACCGCGTAACGCTGGAAGCTGGTGGGCATGAACTGTCCCAGCCCCATAGCACCGGCATAGGAGCCTTGCGGCTTGCGCGGATCGACCCCGGACTCGCGCGCCATCAGCAGGAAGGCCTCGAGCTCGCCGGTGAAGTAGTCGGCGCGGCGCGGATAGGCGAAGGCGAGCGTGGCCAGGGCATCGAGGGTGCGGGTGGTACCGACATAGCCGCCGTAGCGGGTCTCGACCCCGAGGATGGCGACGATGTACTCGGGCGGCACGCCGTAGCGCGCCCCGGCACGTTCCAGGGTGGCGGCGTGGGCGCGCCAGAAGCGCACGCCGCCGGCGATGTTGTCGGCGGTGACGAACTTGCCGCGATAGCGCGTCCAGGCCCCGTTCGGCGACCGCTTGGCGCGCGGCGCCTGACGGTCCATCAGCTCGATGATCCACTGCTCGCGGCGCGCCTCGGAGAGCAGCCCGGCGAGTACCTCGGGGGCGAAGTCGTGCTCCCGCGCCATGCGCGCGACGAAACGCGCGGCCGCATCGCTGGTGGCGAAGTCGCCGCGCACCTCGGCGTCGGCGGCCACCGGCAGGACACCGCTGGAGAAGGGATCGAGGGCGACGCGCTGCTGGGCGCTGGCGCTACAGCCGGCGACCAGGACCGGCACGCAGAGGGCGAGGACGAAGGCGATGCGATGCATGGCAGACCCGGTTGATGGCTGAGGTTGAAGGAAGGGAATGGACTGGCGACCGATCGCGCCGCGGGCGCTACCGCCAATGGTATGCCAGGATCGCGCGAATACAATTCGCCACGGCGCCGGGCGGTTCAGTCGGCCAGGGCCATCACCGCATCCATCTCGACCCCGGCCCCCTTGGGCAGCGCCGCTACCCCGACCACGGCGCGCGCCGGATAGGGCTCGGCGAAGTACTCGGTCATCACCTGGTTGACCACCGGGAAATGGCCGAGATCGGTGAGGAAGACATTGAGCTTGACGATATCGGCGAGGGTCCCGTTGGCGGCCCGGGCAACCGCCGTGAGATTGTCGAAGACCCGCCGCACCTGGGCCTCGATATCGCCCTCGACCAGGGTCATGGTCTCGGGGATCAGCGGGATCTGGCCCGAGAGATAGACGGTATCGCCGACGCGCACCGCCTGCGAATAGGTACCGATGGCCTGAGGGGCCTGATCGGTGGAGATCACGCGTTTGTTCATCGTAAGGACCTCACATGCTCTGGATGACGCGACGGGCGTCGGGGGCGTGCCCGATGGCCCACGAAGCGGCGTAAATCGTTATAATCTCAGCCTTGTCGTTCTGGGATCAACCGTCATGCCTGCGCTCTACGAATCGAACATCTCCACACTCCCGCTGCTCGGTCGCGGCAAGGTCCGGGACATCTATGCCGTCGGCGAGGATCATCTGCTGGTGGTCACCAGCGACCGCCTCTCGGCCTTCGACGTGGTGCTCCCACAGCCGATTCCGGGCAAGGGCGAGGTGCTCACCCGGGTCTCCAACTTCTGGTTCGAGCGCACCGCCGACCTGATCCCCAATCATCTCTCCGACATCCCCGTCGAGGCGGTGATCACCGACCCCGAGACACTCGCCACGCTCGGCGATCGCGCCATGGTGGTACGCCGCCTCAAGCCGCTGCCGGTCGAGGCGATCGTGCGCGGCTATCTGATCGGCTCGGGCTGGAAGGACTATCGCGCCACCGGCACGGTCTGCGGCATCGCCCTGCCCTCGGGGCTGCGTCAGGCCGAGCAACTCCCCGAGGCGATCTACACGCCTTCGACCAAGGCCGAGATCGGCGATCACGACGAGAACATCGACTTCGCCCGCACCGTCGAGCTGCTCGGGCGCGAACTGGCCGAGCAGGTGCGCGACACCGCCATCGCCATCTACACCAGCTGCGCGGCCTATGCGCGCGAACGCGGCATCATCATCGCCGACACCAAGTTCGAGTTCGGACTCGACGAAGCGGGCCGGTTGCACCTGATCGACGAGGTGCTCACCCCCGACTCCTCGCGCTTCTGGCCGGCCGACGAGTACCGCCCGGACACCAGCCCGCCGAGCTTCGACAAGCAGTTCGTGCGCGACTATCTCGAGACCCTCGATTGGGACAAGACCCCGCCGGGGCCGGAGCTGCCGCAATCGATCATCGACCGCACCGCCGCCAAGTATCTCGAGGCCGAACAGCGCCTGACCGGCGCCTGAGTCTGCCCACCCCGGGGCTGGCCTCAGCCCCCGTCGTCCAGCCCCGACACCGACCAGCGGGGCACGAGAAGCTGACCTGAGTCGGTATCGCGCGCCTTGTCGATAGCCGCGAGTCGACTAGCATTAGAATCAACGGGGCAATTGTCAGTGGCCCGTGCCCACCGGTGATGCGCATCAGGGGGCAAGCCGTCGAACTGCACGGCGAGCGGCCGGCATTCAGGGGCGGAACACCCTCGACCAGCGTGGCGAATACGGCAGGCCGACACCATCGGGTGGCGCGAGCTGTGTTGTGTCAACGAATGAGAGCGGGCGATGACCAGTCGAATCCGCACGATCGCGATCGGGCTCCCGGCACTGCTGATGCTCGGTGGCTGCGGGCAGCAGGATCGCATCACCTACGAGGTGCACATCCAGCCACTGCTCGAGACCCACTGCGTCGAGTGCCATCTGCCGGGCGGCGCCGGCGCCGAGGCCAGCGGCTTCCAGGTCGTCTCCTACGACACCCTGATGAAGGGCACCAAGTTCGGTCCAGTGGTGGTGCCGGGCGACGCGCTCTCGAGCAACCTCTACCGTCTGCTCGCCGGCGAGGTCGATCAATCGATCCGCATGCCCCACGGCAAGGATCCACTCGCGCCGGAGCAGGTTGCGCTCGTCGAGACCTGGATCGAGCAGGGTGCGCCCGAGCGCTGACCCCTCCAGTCCGGCTCGCCGCAGGCGCGCACGGGACCGGGCCTCAGGCCCCCAGCCCATCTTGAGCACATGCGCCCGTCCCCACCGGACGGGCGTCTCGGGGTCCCGCGAGGGGCCCCTTCGTCAATGGAGGGATATGGATGAGACTGGCCCGCAACCTGTTTGCCATCTTCGGGGTGCTCTGTCTGCTCGCCATCGGCTATGGCGCCGCACGACTGGCACCGATCCTCGCGACCTTCGACCCCGGCGCACCCCGGGTCTATGCCGAGTTCGGCCAGCGCCTGCTCGCGACCGGCGATCCCGGCATGGCGATGATGTGGTCGGTGCCGGTGGAAGACGGGCTCGCCGCCGAGGAGGTGGTCGACTCGCTCAAGAGCCTGGCCGTCTCCAACAACCTGCTGTTCGTCGGCGAATCGCCCTTCTATCAGCAGATCGAGGCGATCACCGGCGAGCCCTATCGCTATGTCAACTTCCTCTCCTTCTGCGACGCCCGGGTCGGGCGTCAGATGCTCGAACACCGCAACGAGTACAGCGGCTTCATGCCCTGTCGCATCGCCCTGGTCGAGGACGCCGAGGGAGGGCTGCACCTCTACAGCATGAACCTCGACCTGTTGATCCACGGCGGCACCCCGCTGCCTACGGAACTCGAGCAATCGGCCACCCGGGTACGCGACATCATCTGGAGCATCATGCAGGGGGCGGCGGTCGGCGAGTTCTGATCCGCGGGGACGGATTTGACCTCCATCAAGGGGCGATCGACGAGAGCGGACGAGACTGCGCCCGTCCCCGCCGTCAGCGGCGCGGGACAGGCCCCGTCCGCCCACAGGAGATCGTCCCATGTACTGCAATCAGTGTGAACAGACCTTCCGCAACAGCGCCTGCGTCAACTCGCCCGGCACCTGCGGCAAGGACGCCGACGTGCAGTCGCTGCAGGAGACCCTGCTCTACGGCCTCAAGGGGATGGCCGCCTACGCCCATCACGCACGCCGTCTCGGCCAACACGACGAGGCCGTCTCGGCGTTCATCGAAGAGGCGTTGTTCGTCACCATGACCAATGTCAACTTCGACCCCGAGGCGCTGCTCGATTACTGTCTGCGCTGCGGCGAGATGAACCTGCGGGTGATGGAGTTGCTCGACAGGGGACACGTCGAGACCTTCGGCGCACCCGCCCCGACCCGGGTGCGCGAGGGCACCGAGGCCGGTCCCGGCATCCTCGTCACCGGGCACGATCTGCTCGATCTCTGGGAGCTGCTGTGTCAGGTCGAGGGCACCGAGATCAACGTCTACACCCACGGCGAGATGCTCCCCGCGCACATGTACCCGAGGCTGCGCGATCACCCCAACCTCGCGGGTCACTACGGCGGCGCCTGGCAGGACCAGAAGCGCGAGTTCGCCGCCTTCCCCGGACCGGTACTGGCCACCACCAACTGCGTGCTGATCCCCCCCGAGCAGTACCGCGACCGGCTCTACACCATCCGCGCCACCGCCGTCCCCGGTGCCCGACACCTGCCGGACGGCGACTACTCGGCATTGATCGCCGCCGCCCGCGTCTGCCCACCCTGCGTCGCCGCGCCGACGGGCGAGTCGACCATCGGCTTCCACCGTCAGGTACTGCTCGATCAGGCGCCGACCATCGTCGAAGCGGTCAGATCCGGCGCGATCAGCCACTTCTTCGTCATCGGCGGCTGCGACGGCGCCGAGAAGGGACGCAACTACTTCACCGACTACGCCCGCGCCACCCCGTCGGACTCCTTCATCCTCACCCTCGGCTGTGGCAAGTACCGCATCCGCGACCACGACTACGGCGAGCACCTGGGGCTGCCGCGGCTGCTCGACATGGGCCAGTGCAACGACGCCTATGGCGCCATCGCCGTCGCCGCCGCGCTGGCCGAGGCCTGCGAGTGCGGCATCAACGACCTGCCGCTGACCCTGGTGGTGAGCTGGTTCGAGCAGAAGGCGGTGGCGGTGCTGCTGAGCCTGCTGCATCTCGGCGTGCGCGGCATCACCCTCGGCCCCAACCCGCCGGCCTTCATCACCCCCGGGGTGCTCGCGATCCTGCAGCAGCGCTACGACCTGCGCCTCACCGGCCAGGACCCCGCGGGCGATCTGGCGCGCGCGCTGGCCGCGGCCTGAGGCTCAGTCCGGCCCGAGCCCAGGCTCGAGAGCAGCGAGTTCGACCAGCCGAGGGCGATCGAGCAGGGTCACATGACGCCCCTCGAGTGCGATCACCCCGGCATCGACGAACTGACGCAGCGCCCGCGACAGGGTCTCGGGCTGGATCGACAGACGCGAGGCAAGCACCCCCTTGGGCACCTCCAGGCGCAGCGCGCGCCGCTCCGGCGGCAAGCGTTCGAGCAGATAGCGCGCCAGCCGACCGCTGGCGGTGTGCAGGGTGAGATGGTCGATCTCGCCGATCAGGCCACGCAGCCGCTGGCTCAGCGCGCCGAGCAGCAGAAAGCAGGTCTCGACCGACTCGCGCAGCATGGCGGCGAAGTCGGCCGCGTCGATCGCGATCAGCTCGGTCGGCGCGAGCGCGCTGGCGCACACCGGATAGCTCGGGCGGTTGAGGAACATCAGCGCCTCGGCGAAGGTCTGCCCGGGGGAGACGATCTCGATCACCTTGCGCGCACCATCGGGCGCGAGCCGGTAGAGCTGCATCTGTCCGGCGCACACCAGGAAGAAGCGCTCGGCCGCATCGCCCTGGAGGAACAGCGACTGCTCGGCAGCCAGGGTGAGACGGGTGGTCCGCGCGGCGACCCGCTCGAGCTGCGCCGATTCGAGCCGCGCGAGCAGGGGCGCGGCGCGCAATGACTCGATGATCTCGCGTTGCGACACTGTCCATCCCCAAGGTTTCGACCGTTCGTCGTGCATGCTAGCGCAGCCGGGCAGGCGACGCAGGCCGGGTATACTCTGGGAGACGCGCGCCAAGCGGCCGCATCCGTGGGGCGCAGCGCCAGCCGATCGCGCCCCGAACGAGAACCCCGCAACGAGACCCAGACATGCTCACGATCTTCTTTGGCGACATCAAGCACGGTCGTCTCTCACGCCTGCCCTATCTCGGCTGTCACGCCGCCCTGATCGCCTTGCTGGTGCTGGCCAGCTTCGGCCTCGCCAAGGGGCCCGAGGACTCGGCGCTGATCGCCGACATCAAGCTGGCCGTCCTGGTCGCCATCGCTGCCGTGCTGCTGGTCGCCCAGGCCAACATCGCCGCCAAGCGCATCCGTGACGCCGGACTGCCCGGCTGGTGGATACTGCTGTTGATCGCGCTGCTCAGTCTGACCATCGGGGCGCTGTTCGGTCACGAACTGATCGCCGGGCTCGACCTGCTGCTCCTGCTGCTGCTGCTGGTGCTGCCGACCGAGGCCTTCGGCCGACGCGAGACCTGAGCCACGCGTCGCACCCGCTGATCCGGCGCGCTACAATGGCGCCCCGACCAGCCTCGGACACCGTCCCCGATGAAAAGGCCGTCGCCCTCCCACCTGCTCGTCCTCGCGCTCGGCGGCACGCTGCTGCTCTGGTGGTACGCCAGTCGACCCGGACCGCCCCGGGTCGAGTTGGTCGCGGTCAGCGAGGGCGCCATCGAGCGGCTGGTCGCCAACACCCGCGCCGGCACCGTCAAGGCCTGTCGGCGCGCCCGGCTCGCACCCAGTCTGGGCGGTCAGATCGCCCGTCTCGAGGTCCACGAGGGCGACCGGGTGGGCGCCGGCGAGCTGTTGCTCGAACTCTGGAACCGCGACCTCATCGCCCGTGTCGAGCTCGCCGAGCGCGAGGCCGAAGCAGCCACGGCCCGCGCCCGCGCCGCCTGTCTGCACGCCGAGCAGGCCGGGCGCGAGGCCGAGCGCCAGCGCCGGCTCGATACCCGCGCCATGACCTCGGAGGAGGCGCTCGACCGCGCCCAGACCGCCGCCCGCGCCGGCGCCGCCGAGTGCGAGGCGGCACGCGCCAACGCCGAGGTCAGCCAGGCCCAGGTCGGGGTGGCCCGCGCCGAGCTGGAGCGGACCCGGCTCGTCGCCCCCTTCGCCGGGGTGGTCGCCGAGGTCTCGGGCGAGCTCAACGAGTACGTCACGCCCTCGCCACCGGGCATCCCCACACCCCCCGCGATTGATCTCATCGACGACGCCTGCTACTACATCTCCGCCCCCATCGACGAGGTCGACGCCGCGCGCATCGCCCTCGGGCTGGAGGCACGGATCACCCTCGATGCATTCGGCGATCGGGTCTTCACCGGAGTGGTGCGACGGATCGCCCCCTATGTCTTCGACCAGGAGAAGCAGGCGCGTACCGTCGAGATCGAGGTGGTGATGACCGAACCGCCGACCGACACGCCGCTGCTCGCCGGCTACAGCGCCGATGTGGAGATCGTGGTCGAGCGCCGCGAACAGGTCCTGCAACTGCCCACCGCGGCGATCCAGGCCGGCCTCACGCCGAGCGTGCTGCTGTTCGATCCGACCAGCGGACGACTGCAACGACGCGAGATCCGCATCGGGATCGAGAACTGGGAGCGCACCGAGATCCGCTCCGGTCTCGCGCCCGGCGAGCGCGTGGCGCGTACGCTCGGCGGCGAGGACGTGACCGACGGCGCCCGTATCGAGCCGGCGCCATGATCGCGCTCCGAGGGATCAGTCGCAGCTTCCGTGTCGGCGAGCAGCAGGTGCGGGCACTGCATGGGGTGGACCTGGATATCGACAGCGGCGACTATGTCGCCATCATGGGTCCCTCGGGATCGGGCAAGAGCACCCTGCTCAACATCCTCGGTCTGCTCGACCGCCCGGACCAGGGTCGCTATCGGCTCGACGACATCGAGACCACCGACCTCGACGAGGAGGCGCGCGCGGCGCTGCGCGGCAGCCGGATCGGCTTCGTCTTCCAGTCCTTCCACCTGATCCCGCGACTGAGCGCCGCGGAGAACGTCGAGCTGCCGCTGATGCTCGCCGGCCTCGCGCCCGCGGCGCGAGGCGAGCGGGTCGCCCGGGCACTCGACCGGCTGGGGCTGACGGAGCGCGCCGACCACCGTCCTGACCAGCTCTCCGGCGGCCAGCGCCAGCGCGTGGCGATCGCCCGCGCCACGGTGATGCAACCGGGGCTGCTGCTTGCCGACGAGCCCACCGGCAACCTCGACCGACGCTCGGGCGAGGAGGTGATCGCCACCCTCGAGGCGCTCAACGACCAGGGCGTCACCCTGGTGGTGGTCACTCACGACCCGGTCGTGGGCGGACGCGCCGGACGGCGCATCGACATGGAGGACGGCGGCATCCGTGCTCACTGACGGTCCACACCGAGGCCTCTGCATGGACGCACATGCACCAGGACGGCAGGATTCGCCCCATCGCACTTCGTGATCCCAGGCAACACACCTGATAGCAGGCACTCTCGCCATGCCCATGCCACTGCAGTCGCTGAAGCGCCTGCTCGAGACGCCACAGCGCTTTGCTCGGGACCCGCTGCTGTTTCGTCGCGCGCAGCTGCTCAACTTCATTCTGCTCACGCTCACTGCGCTGATGAGCGTTGCCGCGCTGTTCAACATCGTCATCATCGGCGACTCGAGACTCGCCCTGATCGAGCTGGCGATGGTCGTGGCCATACTGCTGGCGCTGTGGCGCTTTCGCCGTCACGCCAACCTGCACGGGTCGGCGTGGCTGGCCTCGTCCTCCGCGGGCGCGATGCTGTTGTATCTGATCGTCCATACCGAGGGCGACACCAACCCCTATGTGCTGTTGTTGCTCTACCCGCTGTTTGTCTATCCGCTGCACGGTCTGCGCGCAGCCACCATCGCTTACCTGCTGTTCGTCGCTGCGGTCCTCGCCATCTTCGTCTACGGCTGGGCGCACTGGAGCATCAGCTGCCCCGCCCAGACGCTGTTCAACATCACCACTGCACTGCTCATCGGTGGCGGCATCATCTATTACTACGAGCACACCCGCGAGGAGGCACTCAACCGGGTGCGCACCCTGTCGATGACCGACCCGCTCACCGGCATCTGGAACCGCACCATGTTCGATGAGATGCTCGCGCGCGAGATCGCCAAGACCGGTCGTCATCAGCGCTGTTTCTCGCTGATCCTGCTCGATCTCGACCACTTCAAGCAAATCAACGACACCCTGGGACACGATGTCGGCGACGCGGTACTGCGCGAGTTCGCTCGGCTGCTCGCCACACGCACGCGTGCCAGCGACGGTCTGTCGCGCTGGGGCGGCGAGGAATTCGCGCTGATCCTGCCCGACACCTCGTGTCAACAGGCCGAGCAACTCGCACGCGACCTGCTCGAGACCATCCGCGAGCACCGCTTCCCCACCGTCGGACGGGTCACCGCAAGCCTCGGGGTCGGAACCTTCCGCCCTGGCAGCGACCGCGATGCCTTTTTCCGCGCCATCGATCAGGCCCTCTATCGCGCCAAGCGTCAGGGGCGCGACCGCCATGCCATGAGCGACGACGATCGGACAGCCGACTGATGCGCCCCCGCGACACCGCCACCACCGCACTGCGCGCGCTCGTCGCCCATCCCGGCCGCGCTGCGCTGACCCTGCTGGCCGTCGCCCTCGGTTGCGCGGCGGTGGTCGTCCTGTCGGGGATCGGCGATGGCGCGCGCCGCTTCGTGCTCGACGAGTTCAGCCAGCTCGGCACCCGGCTGCTGATCGTCGTCCCCGGGCGCAACGAGACCACCGGGGGCGCGCCACCCCTGCTCGGTGAGACCCCGCGCGACCTCACCCTGAACGATGCCCTGGCGCTGCTGCGCGCCCCGGGGGTCGCGCGGGTCGCCCCGGTAGCGATGGGCGAGGCACCGGTCTCGACCGGGGCGCTGGCGCGCGAGGTCGGCATCCTCGGCACCACCGCCGACTATCTCGCCATCCGCGAACTGACACTTGCTGCCGGGCGCTTCCTGCCCGCCGCCGATCCCGGTCGCGCGGCGCCGGTGGCGGTGCTCGGCGCGACCCTGGCGCGCGAGCTGTTCGGCACCGCCAGCCCGCTCGGCCGACGCATCCGGATCGCCGACCGGCGCTTCCGGGTGATCGGCGTGCTCGCTGGCGGCGGCGTGTCGCTGGGCACCGACATGGCCGATCTGGCACTGATCCCGGTGGCCTCGGCGCAGGCGGTGTTCGACAACCCCGGGCTGTTCCGGGTGCTGGTCCAGGGGCGAGTCGGCGCCGACCTGGCGATCACCGCCGAGCAGGTCCGCGCCGTCGTCCGCGACCGCCACGAGGGCGAGGACGATGTCACCGTGATCACCCAGGACGCGCTGCTCGGCACCTTCGACCAGATCCTCTCGACGCTCACCCTGGCGGTGGCGGCGATCGCCGCGATCAGCCTGGTGGTCGCCGGGGTGTTGATCATGAACGTGATGCTGGTGTCGGTCTCCCAGCGCAGCGCCGAGATCGGGCTGCTCAAGGCGCTGGGGGCGAGCGCGGCCCAGGTGCGCGCGCTCTTCCTCACCGAGGCCCTGGTGCTCGGCGCGCTCGGCAGCCTCGCCGGGCTGGGCTGCGGTCACGCCCTGCTCTGGCTGATCGACCGCCAGCTCGCCGGGTTCACCCTCGCCGCGCCCCCCTGGGCGAGCCTGGCGGCGGTGCTCACCGCCATGGGCAGCGCGCTGATGTTCGGACTGCTGCCGGCACGACGGGCCGCGCGGCTCGATCCGGTCGCAGCGCTCAACGGTCGCTGAGGCAGGGGACGATGCGCACCATGGACCTGATGCGTTATGCCCTGGGCGCGGTCGGCGAGCGTCCCGGTCGCAGCCTGTTGACGGTGCTCGGGATCGCCATCGGGGTCGCCGCGGTGGTGCTGCTGACGGCGATCGGCGAGGGCGTGCACCGTTTCGTGCTCGCCGAGTTCAGCCAGTTCGGCACCAACCTGATCGCCGTCTCGCCGGGGCGCACCACCACCCTGGGGATGTCCGGGGCGCTGGTCTCCAACGTCCGACCACTCAGCCTGGATGACGCCCGCGCGCTCGCGCGCCTCCCCGAGGTCGAGGCGGTGGTCCCCGTGGTGCAGGGCAATGTCGCCGTCGAGCACGCCGGGCGCAGCCGCCGCACCACGGTGTTCGGCGCCGGCCCCGGGGTGCCCGAGATCTGGTCGATGCGTCTGGCCAGCGGTCGCTTCCTCCCCGAGCGCGGCGCCAATCCGCCGGCCTTCGCGGTGCTCGGGGCGGAGCTGGCGGTGCAGCTGTTCGGCCAGCGCTCGCCGCTCGGCGCCCGTATCCGCGTCGGCGGCGAGCCCTATCGGGTGATCGGGGTGATGGCACGCAAGGGTCAGATGCTCGGCTTCGATCTCGACGACACCCTCTACATCCCCGCCGAGCGGGCGCTGGCACTGTTCGACCGCGACAGCCTGATGGAGATCGACCTGCTCTACGACCGTCATGCCGACAGCGCGGTGGTGGCCGAGCGGGTGCGCACGCTGCTGATCCGTCGTCATGGCAGCGAGGACTTCACCATCACCACCCAGGACCAGATGCTCGCGGTACTCGGGTCGGTGCTCGGCGCGCTGACCACGGTGGTCGGGGCGCTCGGCGCGATCTCGCTGCTGGTCGGCGGGATCGGCATCCTCACCATCATGACCATCGCCCTCGGCGAGCGTCGGCGTGAGATCGGGCTGCTGCGCGCGCTCGGCGCCGGACGCGAGCAGATCCGCTGGCTGTTCCTGCTCGAGGCGATGCTGCTGGCGCTGCTCGGCGGCGGCATCGGACTCGCCGTCGGGGGACTGGTGATCCTGTTGCTCGGGCTCGCACTGCCCGGGCTGCCGCTGCAACCGGCCTGGGATTTCGTGTTGCTGGCCGAGTGCGGCGCACTGCTGCTCGGGCTGGTCGCCGGGGTCGTCCCGGCGCTGCACGCGGCGCGACTCGACCCGGTGCGGGCACTGCACGAGCAATGAGCCGCGCGGGTTGGACGACGACGAGGCGCCGGGGTTAGAGTCGCCGAAACACCCGGCAGTGGAGCACGATGATGCCGATCCCTGCACCCGAACAGCCGCTGCGTGATCCCGCGGCGGCCCTCGCCAGCGTTGGTGGCGACATCGAACTCGCCCACGAATTGCTCCATGCCCTGCGCGCGGAGCTACCGGCTGAACTCGAGGCGCTGCGCGCCTGCCGCGCCGAGACCGACTGGCCGGGTCTGGCCGACTATGTCCACCAGATGCGCACCGTCATCCGCTACTGTGGCGTACCGGCACTCGACGCCGCACTCGACGCGCTCGAGCGTGCCGCCCGCATCGGCGACGCGCTGCGCATCGATCGAGACCTCGCACGAGTCGCAACCCAGGCCGGACGACTGACCGGCATGCCTGAACCGGAGTCGATCGAACACGAATAGAAATCTCCCGAACCGATCCCAGTCACCCACCAATCCCCGACCCTGCGCAGCCTCCAGGCGCCCCTCCTCCAGCCTTCGCGTCACATCCTGCCTGCTCCTCCGAAAAACCCCGGAGAGCCACCAGACACGGCCTGACAATCAGATTCTCTGATAGAGAAAACAAATATTTAAATGCAATCAAACCGAGCGACGGGTTGATTCATCGTGACAGCCCTGTAGGATGAAACCTTCTTCCGATCGGGGCTAACCCGACTATCATCCGGTGGCATCCAGCTACCTCATCAAGTGCGCATTCGCGCTATTTCCTGCGGATCGAGCCGCGCATGCCAGGCATGCACCGGCGCCGAAAGAAAACCTAAAGTGTACTAACCAGATGTGCGGAACGTCCGCGCAGACGACCGAATCGCATCCCCTCGCGGCAAGGGGAGCGCGCACGTCATCACCACCGACCCGAGCAGGCTCAGGAGCGACGCCATGTACAACCCCACGCACACGCAACAGGACTATGGCAACGACCCGCTTGCAGTCAGACACACCGACCACTACCAGGCCGAGTACATCCAGTCCTTCGTCGAGAAGTGGGATCAGCTGATCGACTGGGACGGGCGCGCCCAGAGCGAGGGCGATTTCTTCGTCCGGATGCTGCGCGAGCACGGCGCGCGCAAGGTACTCGATGTCGCCACCGGCACCGGCTTCCACTCGGTGCGCTTGCTCAAGGAGGGGTTCGAGGTCACCAGCGCCGACGGCAACCCCAACATGCTGGCCAAGGCCTTTGCCAACGCCCGCAGCCACGGCAAGCTGCTGCGCACGGTGCAGGCCGACTGGCGCTGGCTCAACCAAGACGTCCACGACTATTACGACGCGGCGATCTGTCTCGGCAACTCCTTCACCCATCTGTTCGACGAGCGCGATCGTCGCAAGGCGCTTGCCGAGTTCTATGCCACGCTGCGCCACGACGGCATCCTGATCATCGATCAACGCAACTATGATGCTCTGCTCGATCACCAGGTCGCGCCCAGCCACAACTTCTACTACTGCGGCGATGACGTCCGCGCCACCCCCGAGCATGTCGACGACTCGCTCGCCCGCTTCCGCTACGAGTTCCCCGGCGAGAACGTTTTCCATCTCAACATGTTCCCGCTGCGCAAGAACTATCTGCGCCGGTTGCTGCACGAGGTCGGCTTCCAGAAAGTGACCACCTACGGCGACTTCAAGGAAACCTATCGCGAGGATCAGCCCGATTTCTTCATCCACGTCGCCGAGAAGCGCTACCGCCAGGAGGACGAGAACGCATGAGCACGCCCTACTCCGAGGTCGTCGAGACCGCCCGCAACTATTACAACAGCGAGGATGCGGACAACTTCTACTTCCACGTCTGGGGCGGTGAGGACATCCATATCGGCATCTACCAGCACGCCGAGGAGGCAATCGCCACGGCCAGTCGCCGTACCGTCGAGCGCATGGCCGCAGTCGCCGCGCCCATCACCCCGGAGACCCGGGTGCTCGACATCGGCTCGGGATTCGGCGGCGCGGCACGCTATCTCGCCGCCACCTTCGGCTGCACGGTGACCTGCCTGAACCTCAGTGAGAAGGAGAACGCGCGCAACCGTGCAATGCGTCGCGAGCAAGGACTGGAGGATCGCATCGATGTGCGCGACGGCAGCTTCGAGTCGATCCCGCTCGCCGACGCCAGCGTCGATCTGGTCTGGTCGCAGGACGCCATCCTGCACAGCGGTGAGCGCGAGCGAGTGATTGCCGAAGTCGCACGGGTGTTACGCCCAGGCGGGCGATTCGTCTTCACCGACCCGATGCAGGCTGACGACTGTCCATCAGGGGTGCTGAAGCCGGTACTCGAGCGCATCCATCTCAGCACACTGGGGTCATTCAGATTCTATCGCACAACGGCCCTGGACAACGGTCTCGAGGAGGTCGAGATCATCGATCTCACCGAACAGCTGGCGGTTCACTATAGCCGTGTCGGGGAGGTGCTGGAGAGGTCGCGCGAACAGCTGGCAGGGAAGATCTCGGCGAATTATGCCGCACGCATGCAGGAGGGTCTGGCGCGCTGGGTCGATGCGGGACGCGCTGGCTATCTGCGCTGGGGGATCATGCACTTTCGCAAACGCACTGATTGAGTGCGCTCACACCCGACGGACATGGGCATCGGGAGAACAGCGGACCGGGTGACAGGCACCCGATCCGCGCCCTGATCGGCCCTGGCCCCAGGGGCCGGGCCAGAATCAGGCTCAGACCGGGTTGACGTTCTCGGCCTGGGGGCCTTTCGGGCCCTGGGTGACCTGCATGGTCACCTGCTGACCCTCGAGCAGGGTCTTGCGGCCAGCGCCATTGATCGCGCTGTAATGCACGAAGACGTCCTTGCCGCCCTCACGTGCAATAAAACCGTAACCCTTCTCGTCGTTGAACCACTTAACCGTCCCGGAAACCATTTCGCCTGGCATATCAACCTCATCACAATATAAAGCACCGGCATTCATCTCGCCGGTATTGCTAAAAATCCGCGTCCCGCACGCAATACGAGCGCGGTTTCATCACCCTGACACGGCAGGATGATGAATCGAACGGGAGCCACGCAGGCATCCCGCAATCGGTGGCGACACTGGGTGTCGCACCATATCCGTTATCGACCCGTGTCGATGAACGAGACCAGGCTTCCGCCGGCGTACCGAACGCTATCCACCACCGAGTAGTGGGCAACGTGTCGTTCGGCACGCCTCCACGGGCACGGACAACGCGCCATCACAACGGATGACCATGGCTGTCCTGACCGGGGGAAGGGGCATCGTCGTGGCCGAGCATCAACCGTTCTGCGGTGCAGCTCACGCAGAGCGGCGACCGTTTTCGCGGCAGTCTCGAGGCCAGAGGCCCCATGCGATTGATCGGGCGGTATTGGTTCCGAGCGAGACGACCACTGGCCACCTAAAGCGGTGCTGGGCCGGCTCATCAGGCCTGCGGCCAAGATGACCGACAACCCGACACCGGATTCCGACGCCATGGGGTCCCGCGTAACTATCCTTCCATCAAGCACACGCATCCGGCGTATTCGTTCTCGAGGTGATGCTTCCAGCGTCACCAATGCTTCTTCGTCATTATGCGATTCTATTTTGCCAGTGTAAACCGGAGAACGTAATCGCATCATCGGCATTCGCGATCATCCCTTTTCATCGTTTCATTATCACCACACGACCAGGATCACTCAGGCAACACGGCCGGTGGCGGTCATTGCTATCGGGACGGACACGATGGATACACCCCGTCCACGCCACGCAAGACGACAGCCATGCGGTCGGAACAACGAACGTTGGAGGAATGCGATGATGATCGGCGGTGATACCGCGAGTGGGGGAAATGCGACGGAAGCGACCTTCAGTAGAGCGGAATCGAAATTCTCATGGCAGCTAGTGTAACCCTGAATCCCGCCCTTGGCGACGAAAATCTGCGCCTGGGTCACACTCCGCTCAGGAGTCGATGAAGCTCGACTCGGACTCGATACGTTGCACCGCCGGGTACATCAGGTCCTGATAGGGCATGCTGACGAAGTGTCCCTGGATAGCATCAACCCCAGCGCTGAACAGCATCGGCAGCAACCGGGCGCTCTCCACGGCGAGTGCTACCACCTGGATATCGCGTGCATGGGCACAGCCGACCAGACGATCGAGATCCCGCTGCTCGACCTCGCCCTCGACCAGACCACGAGTGATCCTGCGGTTGAGTTTGACGTGGGTCATCAGACCACCATGGCGCTCGAGGAAACGGCAGTCGCCGACGCCCGGGTCCTCGAGCAGGAGGCCGTGACGATTGAGGCGCAACAGCTCGGCGAGTTGCTCCACCCCCTCGGGCTCGCGCACGAAGGCGTCGCGATGGAGTTCGACCACGATCGAACCCGAGGAGATCCGCGCCGCCGAGGTGAAGCCGCCGATGGCCTTGATCAAGGCACGCGAACGCAGGGTCTCGGTGGCAAGGTTGACGAACAGCATGGCATCGGTGCGACCGGCACCTTGCAGCTCCTCGAGGATGGTCAGCGCCCGCCGGTAGATCCACAGGTCGATCTTGCCCATCCAGCCCGCCTCGGCAATGGTCGGCAGGAAGTCGCCAGGCAGTATCAGCGTCCCGGACTCGTCCTTGAGCCGTACCAGTGCCTCGAACTGACTGCGCGCCCGGTCGGGCGCCTCGAGCGGCACGATCGGCTGGAACTCGAGGGTCAGACCGCCCTCATCGATCAGCGACTTGATCCGCAACTGCTCGACGGACAACCCGGTCTCGTGAACGGTGGTCTCGGCAACGAACTCGGTCTGCGGCTCGGACTCCTGGGTCGCGGCCTTGCTCAGGTCAGTGATGGTCGGGATCACCACAGCACGCCCCTCTCGCCGCCCCTCACGGCTCTCAGCACGCCCCGGCGACGACTCCGGCGATGCAGTCCCTGCCTGCTCGAGCACGCGCAACCGTCGGCGCAACACGGCATTGCCGAGTTCGCGCTCACAGACCATCAGCAGGTGATCGGTATCGCCCTTCATCACCACATCGGCCGCGCCCCAGCGGTAACCCTCGGCCGGCGAGAGTTGGCTGTCCCTCGGCTTGATCAGCACCACCGAGGCATCGAGGACATCACCGATCGCATCAAGACGCTCATCGAGGGCCAGATCGAAGAAGGAGCCAGCCTCGCACAACACCAGGTCCCAGTGCCCCGGTTCGCTCAGGGCCTGATCGAGCGACGCCTGATCACTGGCCGCGCTCAGCTCGACCTCGATCCCCCGGCGACCGAGCAACGCAGGGATGCGCAGCTTGACGGGCTCAGGATCCACACACAGTATGTGCTTTTCTTCAATCATCCAAGGTCCACTGAAGCAGGTTGCGCCAAAACGCGTGTCCAGTGCGCAAAATAAGTCGCGTACGGGACTAACGCAACCCCAGGGACCAGGCGCACCGGCAAGACATCCCGGCCTAGGACAAACCGAAGGCGTCAGACTCCAACCTGATTACAACACCAGCCCCGGACGACCGACAGCGCCCAGCATCCTCGTCTAGACCTCAGCGGCCGCGATCGTCGCGGGTCGCTTGCGAATCCGTTCCCACACCAACTCATGGAAGAAATAGGCCACGGTATTGACCATCGGCTCGACCAAGGCGATGGCGCCGCCGACGACCCAGCTGCCGGTCATCAAGTAGGCCACGGTGAAGGCCACCGTCATGTGTACCGCGCCGAAGGTGAGTGTCTTGATCATGATCGCTACCCTCTCGATTACCTTGAGGACAAGGATAGACCGAGACAGACTTCAAATGAAATAGATTCTCATTTGCAAAATGATAGAGGATAACGATGATGTCCTCAGGTGCTCGGCGCGTCGCCCTCCTCGGCCCGGATACAGTGGACGCGATGCGTCGGGCTGAGCTGGCGGGCACCGGGATAGGCCAGGGCGCACTCGGGGCGCGCCTCGGGGCAGCGCGGATGGAAGTGACAGCCCGGCGGCGGCGCACTCGGCGAGGGCATATCGCCCTCCAGACGCAGGGTGCGCCGCTCGGCCCGGGGATCGGCCACCGGCACCGCCGAGAGCAGCGCGCGGGTATAGGGATGACGCGGACGCTCGAGGATCTCCTCGACCCGCCCCAGCTCGACCACCCGACCGAGATACATCACCGCGACCTCGTGGGCGAGATAGGCGACCACCGACAGATCATGGGTGATGAACAGATAGGACAACCCGAGACGGGCCTGGAGATCCTTGAGCAGGTTGAGGATCTGCGCCTGCACCGAGACGTCGAGCGCACTGGTCGGCTCGTCGCAGACGATCACCCTGGGGTCGACGGCGAGCGCGCGGGCGATACAGATGCGCTGGCGCTGCCCGCCGGAGAACTCGTGCGGATAGCGCTCGACGGCCGCACCCGGCATTCCCACCAGCTCGAGCAGCTCGGCAGCGCGGCGCAACCGCTCCGGGCGGGTGCGCGCCAACCCCAGCGCCTGCAGCCCCTCGCCGATCACGTCGCCGACCAGCATGCGCGGATTCATCGAGGCGTGCGGGTCCTGGAAGATAATCTGCAGGTCCTTGCGGAAGCGGCGCATCCGGCGATGGCCGAGTCCGGCGAGTTCGTGGCCCTGGTAGCGGATCGAGCCGGCGGTGGGCGCGATCAGCTGCAACAGCGCCTTGCCGGCGGTGGTCTTGCCGCAGCCGGATTCGCCAACCAGCGCCAGAGTGCGCCCCGGGCGCAGCCGCAGTGAGACCCCGTCGACCGCGCGCACCTGCCCGACCACCCGGCGCAGCACCCCGCGGTGGATCGGGAAGTGCACCTTGAGATCGGCCACCTCGAGCAGCGGGGCGGCATCCTCCCCGACGGGCACCTGCTCATCCTCCGCCACCGCAGGCTCAGCCACGGTGGCGGTGTCGACCAGGTCGGCGTCCCACAGATGGCAGCGCACCCAGTGCCCCGCCCCGGCCTCGTGCCAGGGCGGCAACTGCTCGGCGCAGCGCGCGAGCGCGCGCGGACAGCGCTCGACGAAACGACAGCCGGTGAACGCGCGATCGAGCGGCGGCACCCGCCCGGGGATGGCCGCGAGCCGCGCGCCGCGCTTGTCCGCCGTCGGCAGACTCTCGAGCAGCATACGGCTGTAGGGGTGCGCGGGCGCGGCGAAGAAGGCGGCGGTGGTCGCCGTCTCGACGATCTCGCCGGCATACATCACCGCCAGCCGCTCGGCGGTCTCGGCCACCACCCCGAGGTCGTGGGTGATCAGCAACACCGCCAACCCGCTGCGCTGCTGCAGGGTCTTGAGCAGGCCCAGCACCTGGGCCTGAATGGTGACATCGAGCGCGGTGGTCGGCTCGTCGGCGATCAGCAGCTCAGGGTCGCCGGCGAGTGCCATGGCGATCATCACCCGCTGCTTCATCCCGCCCGAGAGCTGGTGCGGGTACTCGCGCGCGCGCCGCTCGGGGTCGGGGATGCCGACCGCGCGCAGCAGCTCCAGCACCCGCGCATCCACCGCCGCGGCGGCGGCGCCCGCGTGCAGCCGCACCGCTTCGGCGATCTGCGCGCCGATCCGCATCACCGGGTTGAGCGAGGTCTGCGGCTCCTGAAAGATCATCGCCAGACGCGCGCCGCGCACCCGGCGCATCTCGGCCTCGCTGAGACGCAGCAGGTCGACCCCGTCGAGCCGCACCGCGCCGGCCTCGATCCGCCCCGCCGGCGGCAGCAACCGCATCAGCGACAGCGCGGTCATTGACTTGCCGCAGCCCGACTCGCCGAGCAGCGCGAAGGTCTCGCCGCGTGCCAGCTCCAGGCGTACCCCGTCGACCACCCGCGCCGCGCCGATGGTGGTGCTCAGCCCCTCGACCTCGAGCAGCGGCGCGCTCATCGCCAGGCCCCCGGGACGACGAGGATGACGGACGCGTGGCGACGATGGCGGATCACGGCGAGGGACCTCCGGGGTTGGGTGGACACGACGGCTCAGGCGGCGCCGCGCAGGCGCGGGTCGAAGGCATCGCGCACCACGTCGGCGAACAGGTTGGCGGCCAGCACCAGGGTGAACATGAACACGAAGGCGGCGCTCAGCGACCACCACACCACCGGCTCGCGCGCCAGCTCCAGCCGCGCGCCGTTGATCATGTTGCCCCAGCTGTTCATGGTCGGGTCGACCCCGATGTTGACATAGGAGAGCACCGCCTCGGCCAGCACCAGACCGCTGAAGTCGAGCACCAGGGTGATCAGCACGATGTGCATCACGTTGGGCAGGATGTGACGGCCGATGATGGTGAAGTGACCGACCCCGAGCGCGCTGGCGGCCTGGACATAGTCCGACTCGCGCAGCTTGAGCGTCTCGCCGCGCAGCAACCGGCACAGCCCGGTCCAACTGGTCACGCCGAGGATCAGACAGAGAAAGAGCAGGCGCAGGTCGGCGCGCTCGACCAGGCTGGCGAAGTCCTCGGCGTGGTTGCTCATGTAGACCTGCAGCATCAGCACCGCAGCGGCGATCAGCAACACCCCGGGGATGGCGTTGAGGGTGGTGTAGAGATACTGGATCAGGTCATCGACCCAGCCCCTGAAATAACCGGCCATGATCCCCAGCAGCAGCGCCGCGGGCAGCATCACCAGGGTGGTCAGGGTGCCGATCAGCAGTCCGGTGCGCACGCTCTTGAGCGCCTGGTAGAGCACGTCCTCGCCGACCTTGTCGGTGCCGAGGACATGATAGTGACCGGCGAGCAGCGCCACCGCCCCGCCGAGCGCCAGGATCAGCCCGAGGGTGAGCAGGGCCGCGCGCCACGGCACCTCGGTGCGCCCGGCTTTGATGCGCGCGCGCATCAAAGCCGGGGCGATGCCGCGCCGGCGCGCCAGCGCCGCGCTCAGCGCGAACAGGATCGCCCCCCACAGCGCCAGCCCCAGCAGCGCGCCGAGCAGCCCGCGCCAGAGGATGTCGAGGGCGCGCGCGTCGGGGTCGTCGAGATGGGCGCCGCCGTGCACCAGGCGGGGATAGTCGCGCAGCACCCGGCCATCGGGCAGCTCGATCGCCTCCTTGACGTAGAGATGGGTGGCGAAGGGCGCCGAGTAGGTCTTCTCCGACTGGCTGCGCAGCCCATCGAGCGCCAGATCGAGCAGGCTCAGCACCTCGGGCGAGTAGCGTGTCTCGGCGCTCGTCGCGCCGGGCGGGTCAGCGAGGCGCAGCCGCAGATGCACCGAGTCGAGCACCGCGACCAGCAGATAGCAGCCGAGCACCACCAGGGTGACCACCCCGATGCGCGAGCGCGCCACCCGACGCCAGGGCGCGCGCAGGTGCTCGTGGCGCGCGGCGTGCCAGGCGAACCCGCCGAGCAGCACCAGCAACAGATAGAGCAGCGCGTCGGTCCACAGCACTACCGGCATCAACGGCATGGCATCGCTCCACTCATTGCAACCGCACCCGTGGGTCGGCGAGGGTGTAGGAGATGTCGGTGAGGATCAGCCCGAGGATATAGAGCACGGCGCCGAGGAACACCATCGAGCGGACGATGGCGAAGTCCTGGTTGCTGATCGCATCGATGGTGTAGCTGCCCAGCCCCGGGATGGCGAAGAAGGACTCGGTGATCAGGCTACCCATGAACAACAGCGGCAGCACCACCACCACCCCGGTGAGGATCGGGATCAGGGCGTTGCGCAACACGTGACGGAACAGCACCAGACGCTCACCCAGCCCCTTGGCGCGCGCGGTGCGGACATAATCGCGACCGATCTCCTCGAGAAACAGGGTGCGATACCAGCGTGTCCCCGCGCCGATACCGCCGATCACCCCGACGATCACCGGCAGCACCAGGAACTTCAACCCGGCCAGCCCGCTGTCGTAGCCCGAGATCGGCACCAGCTGGAACAGCTTACCGAGCAGGAACTGGCCGCCGATGATGTAGAACAGCCCCGAGATCGACATCATCGTCACCAGCAGCACCACGCTGGCCAGATCGACATAGGTGGCGCGGAAGAAGACGATGAACAGCGCATAGCTGATGTTGAAGGCCAGCCCCACCAGCAGCACCGGCAGCGCGATCGCCAGGCTCGGCCACATCCGCTGGGCGATGTCGCGACCGATGTCGCGCCCATCGTCGGAGCTGCCGAAATCGAACACGAACAGCCGCACCGATTTGTCGAAGAAGATGGTCTCGGTCAACCGCCCCAGCCCCTCGGCCTCGGCGTTGTAGAGCATCGGCCTGTCGTAGCCGTGATCGGCCTTCCAGGCCGCGACCGCCTCGGCGGTCACCCGCTTCTCGCCGAGATGCATGCGCGCCATGTCGTCGGGCGAATTGACCACGAAGAAGAGCACGAAGGTCAGCAGGTTGACCCCGATCAGGATGGGGATGGCATAGAGCAGCCGACGCAGGATATAGGCACTCATAGCGCGCGACTCCGCTCGCGCCGGCGCACCAGCCACCAGGCCGGCAGCAGCAGCGCCAGCAGCACAGCGGCGGCCGCCCCCAGCGGCCACAGCACCGGCTGGTTCCAGGCACGGCGCAGCTCGGCGCGCAGCGCCGGGTCGATACGACGGTACTTGAGGGTGTTGTTGGCCATCTGGTTGGGGTAGGCGTTGTGGTACCAGCGGTGATAGAGACTGAAGGCGCGCGGGTGGAAGCCCCAGATCCAGGGCGCGTCGGTACGCGCGATCTCGACCATGCGATCGATCAGCGCCTGGCGCTCGGGACCGTCCTCGAGGTTGCGCATGCGCTCGAACAGCCGGTCGAACTCGGGGTTGGTGTAGTTGACCGAGTTCTCGCCCTGGTGCTCGACCCGACCGTTGGGGCCGTAGAGCAGGAAGAGGAAGTTCTCGGGGTCGGGATAGTCGGCGTTCCAGCCCCAGAAGAAGATCTGACCGGTGCCGTTGCGGATCTTGTCCTGGAAGCGGTTGTAGTCGGTGGAGCGGATCACCAGCTCAATGCCGAGCTTGGCGAACTGCTTGCGCAGCCAGTTGAGTCGGGCGCGATCGTCGGGGCCGGTGGCCACCGCCTCGTAGTTGAGCGTCAGCGCCCGACCGGTGTCGCGATCGCGCCCGCCGGGATAGCCGGCCTGGACCATCAGCGTGCGCGCCTCGTCGAGCGAGCGGCGCACCGCCCGCCCCGCCTCCCAACGGTAGACGAAGGGATTGATCCCGGCCTCGCCCGCGCGATGACCGAAGATGCCCGGCGGCAGCGGACTCTGGGCGACGACGCCACGACCATTGAGAAAGATCGAGATGAACTCCTCCATGTCGACCGCGATCGAGATCGCCCGACGCAGCAGGCGCGCGCGCTGGCCGTCGCCTCCGATCACCGGATCGAGCATGTTGAAGCCCATGAAGAAGATCGTCGGCTCGACCGCGGTCATCAGCTCGACCCCGCGCGCCTCCAGCGTCTCGGTGAGCATGGGGCGGCCGCTGGCATCGACCCGCACCGCCTGATCGAAGGCGTCCGAGGAGATCCCGGAGAAGTCGTAATAGCCCTGGAGGAACTTGTTCCAGCGCGGGATGCTCTCCTTCTCCAGGCTGTAGACGACGCGATCGATGAACGGCAGCGGCGCCCCGGCATCATCGAGGATACCGGTGGCGCGATCGCCCGGCATGCCGCTGTCGGGATAGCGCTCGCCGTGGAAGTTGGGGTTGCGCTCGAGCACCATGCGCAGGTTGGGGTCGTTCTCGGTGAGCATGTAGGGACCGGTGCCGACCGGGTACCAGTCGAGCACCAGGTTGCGCTCGCGCATCCCCGGCTGGGCGTAGAAGGCCTCGGCCTCCCAGGGCATGGGTGCGAAGAAGGGCATCGCCAACCAGTAGGAGAACTGCGGGTACTTGCCCTCGAGGGTGATGCGCAACCGATAGCGATCGAGCACCTCGACGCCCTCGAACTCGGTGTCGCGCAGCAGCGCCACCCGGGCGCGCGCCTGCTCCGGGTCCTCGGCCTCGAGCCGCTCGCCGAGCGCGGCGAAGCCGAGGATGTGCTCGCGCATCACCCCGTTGATCGGCGAGTGCAGCCAGGGCGCGGCCAGACGCTTGATCTGATAGGCGAAGTCGGCGGCGACCAGCTCGCGGGTGCCGTGCTCGGCGAAGTCGCCGAGGGTGTCGATCCCGGCGAGCGCGCCGGGCTCGAGATCGAGATAGCGCGGCGCGCCCTCGGTGTCGCGGGCAAGAGCCGGGTGCGGCTGGTAGCGGGTGCCGGGGCGAACGCGCAGCTCGTACTCGCTGCGGGCGATCGCCGCGACCGGCGCGTCACCGGGCAGCGGCTCGCCGGCGGCATCGTAGAAGCGCACCTGCGGCAGCTCGGCGAGGGCGAGCGGGATCAGTCGGTAGGGCCGATCGAGAAAATGATACTGCAGCGGTGGCTCGTAGACCTGGGCGATGAAGGTGTTTTCATTGACGGTGTAGGAGCGTGCCGGATCGAGATGCTTGGGTCGCTCGCCGAAGGAGCTGTAGAGGGTGTTGGTGGTGGCCGTGTCACGCGGATAAGGATCGTTCCAGGGGCGATCGTCGCAGCCGACCAGCCCCGCAACCAACAGCGACATCACCGACACCGCCCGGAGGCCTCGCCACAGCACACGCCATCTCGCCGCCTTGTCCACCATCGGCATCATCGTCCTCACCCGCTTCGCGCCACGACGACCGTCCTCGGTCCCCGGTCGCACGCGTCATCGGAACCCTTGGCCATCGACCTCTCCCTCGCGTACACCCTTCCACCTCAATACGAGTTTCGGTACTGTTATCGGTCCCCGAACCACGGGGTATCGGTTGCGGCCCGTGAGACCGCGAGGCTCGCCGCGCCCGATCCGGCGCCAGCGTCCCGGCCCCGGGTCCGACAGGAGCGGGTGTCCACGCCAGAGCCCCGAGCAACGATCCCCAATCATCGAATGATCTGACTGAAATGTCCAAGGGTGAACACGGACCATCAGCAGATCCCGACCCGAACGGTCGCCGGCGCACCCGCGCCCGGCCAGCGAACGCGAGAGACTACCGAACATGGGATTCCTTGAAGGCAAAAAGATTCTGATCACCGGCGTGGCGAGCAACCGCTCGATCGCCTGGGGCTGTGCCGAGGCGATGCACCGCCAGGGCGCCGAGCTGGCCTTTACCTACCAGAACGACAAGCTCAAGTCGCGCGTCACCGACATGGCCGCCAAGTGCGGCTCGGACCTGGTACTGCCACTCGACGTCAGCCGCGACGAAGACATCGACGCACTGTTCGCCGCGCTCGGCGAGCAGTGGGACGGGCTCGATGGCATCGTCCATTCGATCGCCTTCGCCCCGCGCGAGCAGCTCGAGGGTGAGTATGTCGATGCGGTCACCCGCGAGGGCTTCAACACCGCCCACGAGATCAGCGCCTACAGCTTCGCCGCCCTGGCCAAGGGCGGGCGGACGATGATGGAGGGGCGTAACGGCGCGCTGCTCACCATGAGCTATCTGGGTGCGGTGCGCGCGGTTCCCAACTACAACGTGATGGGCGTGGCCAAGGCCAGCCTGGAGGCCAACGTACGCTATCTGGCCGCCTCGCTCGGCCCGCGCGGCACCCGCGTCAACGCCGTCTCGGCCGGCCCGATCCGCACCCTCGCCGCCGCCGGCATCTCCGACTTCCGCGACATGCTCAAGCAGGTCGAGGAGCGCACCCCGATGCGCCGCAACGTCACCATCGAGGAGGTCGGCAACGCCGCCGCCTTCCTCTGCTCGGACCTGGCCAGCGGCATCACCGGCGACGTCCTCTACGTCGACACCGGCTACCACATCCTCGGACTCGGCTGAGTCTGCTCACGCCGCCACGCCCATCTGGTCGTGGCGGCGTTCCGGGGTGTCACTCGACGCCTCACCCTCCCCACGCTCCCCCTGCCCCGCCCGACACACCCTTCGGCCCCTGGGACACAACCCTGGACAGCAGGCAGGCGGCGAGCGCATCAGCGAGGCCGCGCACAAAAAAACCGCCTCGGCGCCGGCGTCATGACGCCTCCACCTGGCAGTTCTATCCTGTGTCCGTCGGTGACGCCGCGACGATGCATGGACATCGCTCGGGGCGTCGGCCGCGCGGCCGACTCCCGAGCGATGTCGCGGGATCAGAGCAGGTCGTCGTCCACGCTCAGGGGCTCGCGGGTGATCTCAGCGCGACGCTCGATGTCGGCGAGCACCGCATCATAGAGATCACGCCCGGCGAGTTCGGCGAGCAGTCCAGCCTCCGGGATGGTCGCGCCGTCACCATCGGCCGTCACCTCGCCATCCTCGACCTGGGTCAGCCGCACCACCACGGCATCGCCGTCGGCAAGCACCACCGCCTCCAGCTCGGACTCGCCGGATTGCGGCGCCGGCAGCTTGAAGGCGAGATCGAGCACCGCTTCGGGCAACACCGCGCCGCGCCCGACCAGCCCGACCGATTCGATCACCGCCGCGGCCATCGCCTCGGACCACTCGGCCTCGCCATCGCGCACCTGGGCGAGCGCCGCCTCCGCTGCGGCCATCGCGGCCTGCTGCGCGCGCTGCTCACGTAGCGCAACGACGATCTCCTCGCGCACCGTCTCGAGCGGGCGCTGCGCCGACTCGCGATGATCGCGCACCCGCACCACCACGGCGCTGAGCCGCTCGTGATCGGGCTCGATCAGCTCGCTGTTGTTGCCCTCGACCAGCACCTCGTCGCTGAAGGCCGCCGACAGCACACCGGGTTCGGCGAGCAGTCCCTCGCCACCCTCGCGCCCGATCCAATCGCTCTGACGCAGCTCCAGACCAAGCTCCTCGACTACCGGCTCGAGACTGTCCGGACGCTCGTAGGAGAGGGTTGCGAGGCGCTCGCCGAGATCGTAATAGAGCGATTCGGCCTGGGCGCGCGCCTGCTCTTCGTGCAGCTGGCCACGGACCGCCTCGAACGGCTGGGTCTCGCCGGGGCGGACTGCTTCGACCTCGATCAAGTGATAGCCGAAACGGGTCCGAACCGGCTCGCTCAGCCCTGCCTCGGACAGCGAGAAGACCGCCTCGTCGAACACCGGATCCATCATCCCCGGCTCGATCAGGCCGAGTTCGCCACCCTCGGCGGCGCTGCCCGGATCGTCCGAGTGCTCGGCGGCGAGATCGGCAAAGGACTCGCCCTCGAGGATGCGCGCGCGCAGCGCCGTGATCTCGCGCTCGGCCGCGGCGACCTGTTCGTCATCGGCCTGTTGCGGCAGCGCGATCAGCAAATGACGGACCTGTCGCTGCTCGGGCATGACGAACCGCCCCTGCTCGGCGGCATAGGCCTCGCGCAGCGCCGCCTCGTCGATCTCGATGCCCTTGGCCAAGTCGGCGACATCGAGGACCACGTAATCGAGCTTGACCTGCTCGGGGCTGCGGAAACGCTCGGCGTGTTCTTGGTAGTAGGTCTCGATCATCTCGTCGGCGATCGGCTCGTCGCTCAGATAATCGGCGGCGACGAAGCGCGCATAGTCGATGCCGCGCTGCTGGGCGGAGAGACGCTGGAACTGATCGAGTTCGAGACGGGTCGGGAACTCGCTGGCCACCACCGCACGGATCAGCTGGGTGCCGGTCAGCTGCCGGCGCAGCTGCTCGACGAACTGCTGCTCACTCATCCCCTGCAGTTGCAGCAGACGCTGGAAGGCCTCGTTGTCGAAGCGACCATCACGCTGGAAGGCCGGTTCGGAGAGGATGCGCAGCTTGAGTTCCTGATCCGAGACGCGCAGCCCCAGACGCTGCGAGACATCGATCAGCAGCACCTCGCGGATCATCTCCTCGCGCACCATGCGGCGCAGCTCTACGCTGTCGAAAGCGGCAGGGTCATAGGCGGCGCCGAGACGCTCGCGCAGCTCCATGCGAGTCTGCTGGACCCGACGATCGAGATCGCGCTCGGTGAGTTCGACACCATTGACGGTGGCCGTCACCGTCTCGCCATTGATGCCGAGATAGGACTGGATGCCCCAGAGCGCGAACGGAATGCTGATCAAGATGACGATGACCCAGGCGATCCAGCCCTGGGCACGATCCCTGATGGATTGAAGCATGGCGGTCGATCCAAACTGAAGGTGTGGGCCAAAAAAAAACGGGGCACCCTTGCGGATGCCCCGTTTTTATCGAATTTGGCGGAGCGGACGGGACTCGAACCCGCGACCCCCGGCGTGACAGGCCGGTATTCTAACCAACTGAACTACCGCTCCAGAAGAATTACCATTATACTGCAATCTTTTTTCTTTGCAACACCTTTTTTTCGGTGTTGGTGGGTGCTACAGGGATCGAACCTGTGACCCTCGCCTTGTAAGGGCGATGCTCTCCCAGCTGAGCTAAGCACCCCACCCTTCGGCTTGGGAGGAAGCATTTACCCTTCCCCCCGAAGGCGAAGCGCTATTGTACGGCATCCTTGAGCGCTTTACCAGCCTTGAATGCAGGCGTCTTCGATGCCTTGATCTCGATGGTCGCGCCGGTCTGCGGGTTGCGACCGGTGCGGGCGGCACGCTCCTTGACGCTGAAGGTGCCGAAGCCGATCAGCGACACGGTACCGCCGTCCTTGAGGGTCACGGCGACCGAGTCGGTGAAGGCATCGAGGGCACGGGCAGCCGCAGCCTTGGAGATATCCGCGGCATCCGCCATGGCTTCGATGAGGTCGGATTTGTTCATTGATCCCCCTGTTACCTGTCTCGTTTGGTACACACTGACTGCGCGACGACGATGAGGCGGGTGCCACACATCGAATGCGGGACCGGAAGCCCCTGTGCGCAAGCCTTCTTCAAGATTGACGCATGCTAAATCGGAGTCCATGCGAGGGCAACCGGCTTTTCTGCCTGTTGGTCACAAAAACCCGCCGTTAAGCAGAGCCGCGGCACTTGACATGGCAGATTAGCCATCGTGAGCAGACACAATCACCGTGTCAGCGCCGCTCATGACCTTAACAATCGAATCGGACTCCGTCGATACAACAGAGCAAATGATTGCCGCCGACACACCGCCCGCCCCCCCCCAGAGGGGCCGGACGATGGGCCGGAACGGGAACATCCATCGTGATATCGACCGGCACCCCGGATACGGGTACCGACCCGACGGCGACATGCCCATCACATCAGTGATGCAGCGGCGCACCCTGATCTCGCGCACCCTCGGCCGAGTCGGCCGACTCCTCCTCGGCCTCCTTGGCCTCGGCCGACTCACCGGCAGGGCGTGGCGGTTCGACCAGAGCGATATCGAGCACCTCGTCGATCCAGCGCACCGGATGGATCTCCAGGTGCTGCTTGATGTTCTTGGGGATCTCGACCAGGTCGCGCTCGTTCTCCAGCGGGATGATCACCTTCTCGATCCCACCACGATGCGCGGCGAGCAGCTTCTCCTTGAGTCCGCCGATCGGCAGCACCTCACCGCGCAGGGTGATCTCGCCGGTCATCGCCACCGTCGAGCACACCGGGATCTTGGTCAGCGCCGAGACCAGCGCAGTGCACATGGCCACGCCCGCGCTCGGACCATCCTTGGGGGTCGCACCCTCGGGGACGTGGATATGCACATCGAAGGTGCTGTGGAAGTCGGTCGGCACGCCGAGCCCCTCGGCACGCGAACGCACCACGGTCATCGCCGCCTGGATCGACTCCTGCATCACGTCGCCGAGCTGACCGGTATAGCTGAGCTTCCCCTTGCCCGGCATCAGCGCCGACTCGATCTGCAGCAACTCGCCACCGACCTCGGTCCAGGCCAGGCCGGTGACCTGACCGACCTGATCGCGCTCCTCGGCACGGCCATAACGATAGCGCTGTACCCCGAGATATTTCTCCAGCGACTTGGCGGTCACCGTGGTGGCGCTGTCGCGCTTCTTCAGCAGCACTTCCTTGACCACCTTGCGACAGACCTTGGAGATCTCGCGCTCGAGGTTGCGCACCCCGGCCTCGCGGGTGTAGTGACGAATGATGTCGCGCAGTGCAGCCTCGCGGATCACCAGCTCACCGGGCTTGAGTCCGTTGTTTTTGGTCTGCTTGGGGATCAGGTAGCGCTCGGCGATGGCGACCTTCTCGTCCTCGGTGTAGCCCGAGAGCCGGATCACCTCCATACGGTCGAGCAGCGCCGGAGGGATGTTGAGGGTATTGGCGGTCCCCACGAACATCACCTCGGAGAGGTCGAAGTCGACTTCCAGGTAGTGATCGGCAAAGGCGTGATTCTGCTCCGGGTCGAGGACCTCGAGCAGCGCCGAGGCCGGGTCGCCACGGAAATCCATCGCCATCTTGTCGATCTCGTCGAGCAGGAAGAGCGCGTTGCGCGAACCGGCTTTGGAGAGGTTCTGGATGATCTTGCCCGGTAGCGCACCGATGTAGGTACGGCGGTGACCACGGATCTCGGCCTCGTCGCGCACCCCACCGAGCGACATGCGCACGAACTTGCGGTTGGTGGCACGCGCGATCGACTGACCGAGCGAGGTCTTGCCGACACCGGGCGGACCGACCAGGCACAGGATCGGGCCCTTGAGCTTGCGCACCCGCTGCTGCACGGCGAGGTACTCGAGGATGCGCTCCTTGACCCGCTCGAGCCCGTAGTGGTCCTTGTCGAGCACCGCCTCGGCGACCTTGATGTCGTTGCGGATGCGCGAACGCTTCTTCCACGGCACCTGCACCAAGGTCTCGATATAGTTGCGCACCACTGTCGCCTCGGCCGACATCGGCGACATCAGCTTGAGCTTGTTGAGTTCGGACTGCGCCTTGTTGTGCGCCTCGCGAGGCATCTTTGCCTCTTCGATGCGATTGGCCAGATCCTCGATCTCGTTGGGGGCATCCTCGAGCTCGCCGAGCTCTTTCTGGATCGCCTTCATCTGCTCGTTGAGATAGTACTCGCGCTGATTCTTCTCCATCTGGCGCTTGACGCGCCCGCGAATGCGCTTTTCCATCTGCAGGATGTCGTTCTCCGACTCCATCAGCCCCATCAGATGTTCGATACGCAGCTGCACATCGGTCATCTCCAGCACGCGCTGCTTCTCGTCGAGCTTCAGCGACATGTGTGCGGCCATGGTGTCGGCCAGACGACCGGCCTCGTCGATGCTCGAGAGCGAGGTCAGCACCTCGGGCGGCACCTTCTTGTTGAGCTTGACGTACTGGTCGAACAGCCCGACGGCCGAGCGCATCAGCACCTCCTGCTCGCGCTCGTCGGTCTCGAGCGTCTCCTCGAGCGGCTCGATGACTGCGGAGAAGGTGTCATCGGTGGTGAGGAAACGCTCGATGCGGGCACGCTGATTGCCTTCGACCAAGACCTTGACGGTACCGTCGGGCAACTTGAGCAGTTGCAGGATATTGGCCAGGGTGCCGATCTCGTGCAGGTCCTTGACCTCGGGATCGTCGACCTCGGCACTTTTCTGTGCGATCAGCAGGATCTGCTTGTCGCTCGCCATGGCGGTATCGAGCGCGCGAATCGACTTGTCGCGCCCGACGAACAATGGAATCACCATGTGCGGATAGACGACGACGTCGCGCAGCGGCAGCACTGGCAGCTCCTGCGGAGTCGAGGATGTCAGGTTGGAATCGTGTTGCGCCATGGAAACCCGTTCTCATTGAAAGCGACGGCCCGCGGGGCCGTGGTCGGTACGATCGGGCCGAGCCCAGGGACCGTTCCACGGACGCCGACGTCGGTACGATTGGATGATGGGGAAAGGATCGGGGCGGCCAGCGCGCAGTTCAACGCGCCGGCGCGCCTGGATTGGGGGGCGGGCGGACAGTCCAGCGGCGGGTGTCCGTCCGCCTTCTGGGGGTGGGACAGCGCGATCGATCAGTCTCCCGATGCCGCCTGCTTCTCCATCCCGTCGTAGATCAGGAACGGCTTGTTCTCACCGGCGATCACCGAGGCGTCGATGACGACCTTGCTGACATGCTCCATGGAGGGCAGCTCGTACATGGTGTCGAGCAGCACCTGCTCCATGATCGTCCGCAGGCCGCGGGCCCCGGTCTTGCGCTCCATCGCCTTGGTGGCGATCGCGCGCAGCGCGTCCTCGCGCAGCTCGATCTCGACGTCCTCCATCTCGAACAGGCGCGAATACTGACGCACCAGCGAGTGCTTGGGCTCGGTGAGGATACGCATCAACGCCGCCTCGTCGAGTTCCTCGAGGGTCGCCATCACCGGCAGTCGGCCGACGAACTCGGGGATCAGGCCGTAGCGGATCAGGTCCTCGGGCTCGACGCCGCTGAGCAGCTCACCGATCATCCGCCCGTCGTCCTTGCTGTGGACCTCGGCGGAGAAGCCGATGCCGGTCTTGCGCGAGCGATTCTGGATGATCTTGTCGAGTCCGGCGAAGGCACCACCGACAATGAACAGGATGTTGGAGGTGTCGACCTGGAGGAATTCCTGCTGCGGATGCTTGCGCCCGCCCTGCGGCGGCACCGAGGCGACGGTCCCTTCGATGAGCTTGAGCAGCGCCTGCTGCACACCCTCGCCGGAGACGTCACGGGTGATCGAGGGGTTGTCAGACTTGCGCGAGATCTTGTCGATCTCGTCGATGTAGACGATGCCGTTCTGCGCCTTGTCGACGTCGTAATCGCACTTCTGCAGCAGCTTCTGGATGATGTTCTCGACGTCCTCGCCGACATAGCCCGCCTCGGTGAGGGTGGTGGCATCGGCGATGGTGAAGGGGACGTTGAGCAGTCGCGCCAGGGTCTCGGCGAGCAGCGTCTTGCCGGAACCGGTGGGACCGATCAGCAGGATGTTGCTCTTGGCGATCTCGATGTCTTCCTTGGCCTCGGCGACCTCGAGACGCTTGTAATGGTTGTAGACGGCGACCGAGAGCACCTTCTTGGCGAACTCCTGGCCGACGACGAACTCATCGAGACGCGCCTTGATCTCACGCGGCTTGGGAAGACTGCTGGCGGCCTCGCCGACGCCCTCTTGCATCTCCTCGCGGATGATGTCGTTACACAGCTCGACGCACTCGTCGCAGATGAACACGGACGGCCCTGCGATGAGCTTGCGGACTTCATGCTGACTCTTGCCACAGAACGAACAGTAGAGCAGCTTGCCTTCGTCGCTCTTGTTTCCACTCATCGGGAATAGCTCTCCGGGGGGTCGGTTGGGGATGGGGACCGGACAATCCCCATCGAGGCGAATTCAATCATAACGGTTTGCGCTTATATGGCAAGAGAGTGAAGAGACGAAGGCTTGGCGGTCGTCACACTCCGGCGACGCCCGACAAGCCTCCTGACTCCGACCGCTTGCGACGTCGCGCGTCGCGCCACTCACTCCTTGCCGGAGGCGACACCTCGCTCGCTGATGACGCGATCGATCAGCCCGTAGGCCTGGGCCTCTTCGCCACCCATGAAGCGGTCGCGCTCGGTGTCCTCGGCGATCTTCTCGATCGACTGACCGGTGTGCTCGGCGAGGATCTGATTGAGACGTTCGCGGATGTAGAGGATCTCGCGGGCGTGGATGTCGATGTCCGTGGCCTGGCCCTGGAAACCGCCGAGCGGCTGATGGATCATCATCCGCGAATGCGGCAGGCAGTAGCGCTTGCCCGCGGCACCGCCGGCGAGCAGCAGCGCGCCCATGCTCGCCGCCTGACCGATGCACATGGTGCTGACGTCGGGGCGGATGAAGCGCATGGTGTCGTAGATGGCCAGGCCCGCGGTGACCGCGCCACCGGGCGAGTTGATATAGAGATGGATGTCCTTGTCCGGGTTCTCCGACTCCAGGAACAACAGCTGCGCGACCACCAGATTGGCCATGTGGTCCTCGACCGGGCCGACCAGGAAGATCACGCGCTCCTTCAGCAGGCGCGAATAGATGTCGAACGAGCGCTCGCCGCGGGCGGTCTGCTCGATGACCATCGGCACCAGCCCCAGTGCCTCGGGCCTCCAGTCGGTGCGGCTCTCGATGTTGCTCATGGGATACGCCTTCAACTCTCTGCGGATTGACTCAGGAAGGCGTCCGCCGCCATCGGCGGACGCCTCGCGTTGGCTGTGGCTCAGCCTGCGGCGCCCGGGTTGGTCAGCGCCTCGAAGCTGGTCTGCTCGTCCTCGACCGTCGCCTGATCGAGCACCAGATCGACCACCTGGGACTCGAGCACCGCGGCCTCGAGTGCGGCCATGCGGCCACGCTCGGCCTTGTAGTAGTCGATCACCGCCTGCGGGTTCTCGTAGGTGGCGGCCATCTCGTCGAGCATCGCCTGCACCCGATCCTGATCGGCCTTGAGTTCCTGCTGCTTGACCAGCTCACCGATGATCAGACCGAGGGCGACACGGCGGCGCGCCGGCTCCTCGAACAGGGCGTCGGGCAGCTGTACGCCATCACCCTGCGCGCCTACCGAACGACGCATCTCCTCCTGCATCGAGCCGATCTCGTCGCGCACCAGTGCCTGCGGCACCTCGACCGGGTTGACCTCCATCAGCAGGTCCATCACTGCTTCCTTGGTGCGGGCCTCGAGACGCTGTTTCAACTCGCGCGCCATGTTCTCGCGCACGTCGTTCTTGAAGCGCTCGACGTCGCCGTCCTCGATGCCGAAGCGCTTGACGAACTCGCCGTCGACCTTGGGCAGGGTCGGCTCGGCGACCTGGCTGACGGTCACCTCGAAGCTCGCCGGCTTGCCGGCCAGCGCCTCGACCTGATACTCCTCGGGGAAGGTCACCTCGAGGGTCCGGGTCTCGCCGGCGGTGGCGCCGATCAGGCCGTCCTCGAAGCCGGGGATCATCCGCCCGGAGCCGAGTTCGAGTTCGACGTCGGCGGCCGAGCCACCCTCGAAGGCCTCGCCGTCCATGGTGCCGGCGAAGGAGATGGTGAGCTGATCGCCCTGAGCGGCGGCGCGCTCGACCGGGGTCCAGGTCTTGTGCTGGTCGCGCAGACGCTCGATCAGCGCATCGAGATCACTCTCGGCGAGCTCGCAGACCGGACGCTTGAGCGCGCGCCCCTCGAGCGTGGCCAGCTCAACCTCGGGCATCACCTCGAAGGTGGCGACATAGGCGAAACGACCGGCCTCGACGTCGATCTCGGGCTCGACCTGCGGCTGACCGGCCGGGCGCAGCGACTCCTGGGTGATCGCCTCGTAGAAGCTCGACTGCACCTGCTCGCCGAACACCTCCTCGAGGACCTGAGCACCATAGCGCTTGCGCACCAGCTTCATCGGCACCTTGCCGGGGCGAAAACCGGGCAGCTTGGCGCTGCGCGCGAGCTGCTGCAGACGCTGATCGACCGCACTGCTGACCTGCTCGGAGGGCAGTTCGACCTTCAGACGTCGCTCGAGACCCTCGCCCGATTCCACCGAAACTTGCATTGCTTCATCTCCTGTCGGCGCCGGAATCTGACCGGGTCCGCACCTTGCTGAAAAAACGAGTGCGGGCAGAACGCCCGCACGATCAAAAGTTGCTTAGTATAACGCGTGGTTTTTCGCCCCACCAAGCGTCATCGCGAACGCGATCAGCCGTCCGTCACCGCCTCCGGGGCAGCGGCGCCACGCCGCAGCGCGCGCTTGAGGATCTTGCCCGCGGCGTTCTTCGGCAACGCCTCGTGCAGCACCAGTCGTCGCGGCACTTCGTGGGTGCCGAGCCGCTCGCGACACCAGGCTCGCAGCTCGCCCGACGTGACCTCGGAGCCATCGGCGAGCGCCACATGTGCCACCACGACCTCGCCATGCTTGGGGTCGGGATCGCCGACTACAGCCGCTTCGGCAACCGCAGGATGGGCGTAGAGCGCCTCTTCGACCACCCGCGGATAGACGTTCATGCCATTGGTGATCACCAGATCCTTGATGCGATCGACCAGATAGACGAAACCGTCATCATCGATCCGCGCCAGATCGCCGGTGCGAAACCAGTCGCCGTGAAAACTCTCGCCGGTCGCCTCTGGCAACCCCAGATACCCCAGCATCACATTGGGACCACGCACGCACAGCTCGCCGATCTCACCGCTGGGCAGCACCTGTCCGGCGCGATCGCGCACCGTCAACTCCACCCCCGGCAGCGCCGGACCGATCGAACCCGGCTTGCGCGGCCCGCTCGGCCGGTTGACGGTGAACACCGGGCTGCATTCGGTCGCACCCGCGCCCTCCACCAAACGGGTGGCGAAGCGTGTCTCGAACGCGCGCATCAGCGCCGCCGGCAGCGCCGCGCCACCACTGATGCACAGCCGCACCCCGTGCCACTGCTCGACCAGGGCCTCGGCATGACGCAGCAGCACGCCGTACATGCTCGGCACTCCGAGGAACACGGTGGCGCCATGCCGGGCGATCGCCTGGGTGACCAGGCGCGGCTCGAAGCGCGACACCGGGATCATCGCCACGCCGTGGAGCAAGGGCGTGAGCATCGCGGTGGTGGCGGCGAAGGCGTGGAACAGCGGCAGCACCGCCAGCACGCGGTCGCCGGACACCAGCTCGAAGCCCTGCCAGGACCCCTCGGCGTTGGCGATCAAGTTGGCATGACTGAGCATCGCCCCCTTGGGCCGCCCCGTGGTCCCAGAGGTATAGAGCACTGCGGCAACCTCGGTGCCCGGCTGCGGCGACAGCGGCGGATGCGCGATCAGCGCGGCGAAGTCGGGGCGAGCGGCATCCAGCTCGATCCGTCTCGGCGTCGCCGCGCTGCGCGCGCCGGCCGCCTCGACGAGCGCGGCAAAGGCCGGCTGATGGAGCAGCAGTGTCGGCCTGGCGTCATCGAGGATGTAAGCGATCTCGCGGTCGCTCTGCAACAGGTTGATCGGCACCACGGTGGCACCAGCCTTGAGGATCGCGAGATAGGCAATGACGAACTCACGCCCGTTGGCGCAGAGCAGCGCGGCGCGACCGCCGGGCTGCAGCCCGGCGACGGCCAGCGCCCCGGCCATAGCGTCGGAGGCGCGATCGAGTGTGGCGTAATCGAGCACACCGACCTCGTCGAACAGGGCCGGCGCTCCACCGTGACTGGCCACACACCCCCGGAACCGGGCAGGGATGTCGGCAAGCTCGATCGTCTCCTCCATGTCCAGCGGTTCAGATGACCTTGGAGAAGCCGACCGGGCCGCTCTTGGCCGCGAGATAGGCGTCGAAGGTCATGCAGATGTTGCGCACCAGCAGGCGACCGCGCGGCAGGATGCGGATCCGCTCGGCGTCAAGTTCGACCAGACCGTCGTCAACCATCACCTGCAGCTTGTCGAGCGCATCGGCGAAGTAGGTCTTGAAGTCGATCCCCCAGGCGGCCTCGACGGCGGGGATGTCGAGCACGAAGTTGCAGATCAGCCGGGTGATGACGTCGCGACGGATGATGTCGTCACGGGTCAGCTCGATACCGCGGAACACCGGCAGCTGGCCGGCGTCGATGGCGGCATAGTACTCGTCGAGTTCGCGCTGATTCTGGCCGTAGGTGTTGTCGACCTTGCCGATCGAGGTCACACCGATGCCGATCAGGTCGCAGTCGGCGTGGGTCGAGTAGCCCTGGAAGTTGCGGTACAGGGTGCCGGCCTGCTGGGCGATGGCCAGCTCGTCGTCGGGACGGGCGAAGTGGTCCATGCCGATATAGACGTAACCGGCGTCGGTGAGGCGCTGGATGGTTGCCTGGAGGATGTCGAGCTTGACCTCCGCGGTCGGCAGATCCTCGTCGCGGATGCGCCGCTGCGGCTTGAAGCGGGTGGGCAGGTGCGCGTAGTTGAAGATCGACAGACGCTGCGGATTGACCGCGATCACCCGCTCGAGGGTGTTCATGAAGGTCTCGACCGACTGGAACGGCAGGCCGTAGATCAGGTCCAGGCTGATCGAGCGGAAGCCCTCGGCGCGCGCCGCCTCGAGCACCGCCATGGTCTCGGCCTCGCTCTGCACGCGGTTGACCGCCTTCTGCACCCGCTCGTCGAAGTCCTGCACGCCGAGACTCATGCGGTTGAAGCCGATGCGACGCAGCAGCGCGATGGTGTTGGCATCGGCCTCGCGCGGGTCGATCTCGATCGAGTACTCACCGACATCGTCGTCGGCGAGCTTGAAGTGACGACGCGTGGTCTCCATCAGCTCGACCATCTGCTGGTCGTTGAGGAAGGTCGGAGTACCACCGCCCCAGTGCAGCTGCTCGACCACGCGGGAGTCGTCGAACAGCGCCCCCTGCATCTCCAGTTCGCGATAGACACGGTCGAGATAGGGCGCGACCCGCGAGCGGTCCTTGGTCACGACCTTGTTGCAGGCGCAGTAGAAGCAGACCGTGTCGCAGAACGGGATGTGGAAATAGATCGACAGCGGGCGGCCACTCTCGTTGCTGCGCGCGCAAGTAGCGCGGTAGGCCGCCTCATCGAAGGACGCATCGAACTCGACCGCGGTCGGATACGAGGTGTAGCGCGGACCGCTCTGGTCGTAGCGACGGATCAGCTCAATATCGAAGGAAACGCCTTGTTCCACCTAATCAACCCTCCAGCCGCACGGCGCCATGCATCCGGCCCGGTACGGCATTCTTCGTAACGCCCGTTCAGGCATCATCCCCGCCCACCGAGGCCCACTGGGGCGCGTCGATCTGCACGAGCAGGGTATGGAATGGAATCTCTTCCAGGAATCGGCCCGACGCCTCACTGCGCGACCGCGAGCGCCCGGCCTCGCGCCGGCGCCGGGATCGCACGAGCGACGTCGGTCTCATGCCTCGACCGCCGCTGCGATCTCGGCGCGATGCGCCACCAGTTGCTCGCGCGTCAACACTAGCACGCCCTCTCCACCACGCTCGAACTCCAGCCAGGTGAAGGGCACCCCGGGCAGGCGCTGCTCGAGCGCGAAAGCCGAGTTGCCGACCTCGAGGACCAGCACGCCCTCGGGCTCGAGGTGGTGCGGGGCGCGCTCGAGGATGCGCAGCGCCAGCGCTAGCCCCTCATCGGCGGCGACCAGCCCGAGTTCGGGTTCACGCAGGAACTCCTCGGGTAGGGTGTCGTACTCGGCACGCGGCACATAGGGGGGGTTGGAGACGATGACGTCGTAGCGGGTAGTGCCGAGCGCGGCGAAGAGATCGGACTCGATCGCCCGCACTCGCTCATCGAGTCCGTAGCGCTCGATGTTCGTGCGCGCAACGGCCAGTGCCGCCGGCGAGAGGTCGACCAGATCGACCTCGGCATCGGGCAGGTGCAGCGCGGCGGCGATGCCGATACAGCCACTGCCGGTGCAGAGATCGAGCACCCGCTCGACCCGCGCCGGGTCGACCCAGGGGTCGAAGCCGACCTCGAGCAGCTCGGCGATCGGCGAGCGCGGCACCAGCACCTTGCTGTCGACGGTGAACTCGAACCCGGAGAACCAGGCGCGACCGGTGAGATAGGCCACCGGCACCCGCTCGCGGACGCGGCGCTCGATCAGTGCGGCAACGCGCTCGCGCTCGGCAAGGGTGAGGTGGCAGGAATGGAAGGCGGCGGGCAGGGAGTGATCCAGGTCGAGCGCGCCGAGCACCAGTTCGGCGGCCTCGTCGAGGGCGTTATCGGTGCCGTGACCGAAGAACAGGCCAGCGGCCTTGAAACGACTCGCGCCCCAGCGCACGAAGTCCTGGATGGTGATCAATCCGTCGGGTTGTGCTGACATCGCGGCTCAAGCATGGTCCGGTACATGGACTGGCGCCCGGACTCGTCCGCCACGCCAGGAAACAAGCCGCGAAGGATACCATCCTTGGCTCCCGCTGTTCAGTCGGTCGTCCACCGATGCCGGGGCGTCGCCGCGCCCGACCGGGGACGGGCGCCCGAACGGCCGAGGGCATCAGGCCGCCCGGCGCTTGCCCTCGGCGGCCAGCACCTCGTCCTGACCACGTTCGACCAGATCCTGTAGCGAGATGTCGCTGAGGAACTGGAAGATCTGGTCGCTGAGCTGATCCCAGAGGTGATGGGTGAGACAGCGCTGACCGTCGCGACAGTTCTCACGCCCACCGCAACGGGTGAACTCGACCCACTCGTCGACGGCACAGATGATGTTGGCGATCGAGATCTCCTCGGCCGACTTGCCGAGGTAGTAGCCACCACCCGGCCCGCGCACGCCACGCACCAGCTGCTTGGCGCGCAACGCCGCGAACAGCTGCTCGAGATAGGACAACGAAATGCCTTGGTTTGCCGAGATATCGGCCAGGGTGACCGGCCCCTTGCCCGCGTGGAGCGCCAGATCGAGCATGGCGGTCACCGCATATCTGCCCTTGGTAGAGAGTCTCATCGTCGAATGCCCGTATAAGGTATTGATTGACAAGGAGACCGAGTAGGACCCGATCACCCGACCCTCCTACTAAATTAGTCAAGCAAAGGCCTATTTCAATACGTGCATTGCGGTCGATGACGACGGACGGGGAGAGCGGAGGGATGCGCGGGTGCGCTCAGGGGCAGATCGGCAGCCGACGCCCAGGGGATGTCGCCCCGGAGACGGCCGGCCGGGCGGCGAGGAAGCAGTGTCCCTGGCCCAGACAGTAGTTCAGCCACTTGGCGAGGAAGAGGTTGGCACGCCACTTGTGCGCGAGCGTCGGCGGCGCATAACCGTTGCGCATCGACCACAGCGACTGCTCGAGTTCGAGCACCTCGAGTTGACGGGCGTCGTGATAGGCGCGCAGACGCGCGTCCGGATCGCTGCGCACCCCGCCCTCTCCCGTCGGGAACAGATAGGTCAGGCGCAGCAGGGTCATGTAACGGGTCTGCGACTCGACCTCGAGTACCAAGTCGACCCCGGAGGCATGAGGCGACAGCCGCCGGCCCTCGAGCTGGCTCAGGTCCGGTGCCAGCCGCGCCAACCGGGCGAAGTTCTCCTCGCACAGCGCCAGCAGCGCGCCCACGCTCGGGCGCGCGACCAGTGGCAAGGCGTCGGCCCAGGGATAGCTGGAGACTTGCATCATCGCATCCGGTAAAAACGCCGACGCCGGGCACGAGGCCCGGCGCCGAGACGTCGACTGGTTAGGCCGCGGGCGTTCAGCCGTTCTGCGCGGTCTGCTGCTCGGCGACCTGGCGCTTGACCTCTTCCATGTCGAGCGCGGCGGCCTTGGTGAGCAGCTCGCGGAAGGAGCGCTCGGGCAGCGCGCCGGGCTGGGAGAAGATGATGACCTGCTCGCGGAAGATCATCAGCGTCGGGATCGAGCGGATCTGGAAGTGTGCCGCCAGCTCCTGCTGCGCCTCGGTATTGATCTTGGCGAAGACGATGTCGTCGTGATCCTCCGAGACCTTCTCGAAGGTCGGGGCGAAGGAGCGGCAGGGACCGCACCAGGGCGCCCAGAAATCGACCACGACGAAATCGTTGTCCTTGATGGTCTGTTCGAAGTTGTTGGTGTCGAGTTCCAAGACGGCCATGCGAATATCCTACGAGATAGCTAAAGATTGTCGGGCATATTAACAGAATCGCCATCCACTCGCAGATTCCGCAACCCACCCGGAGCGCCGGTCACTGCCACCGGGGACAGACGACCGGCGACGACCTCAGAGCGCCCCGAGGCCCTCGAGAATACGGTCGCGGATCTCCTCGACCGACCCGATGCCGTGCACCTTGAGGTACTTGGGCGCGCCCTCGCCACCGGCCTCGGCCCAGGTGGAGTAGTAGCCGATCAGCGGCTCGGTCTGCTCATGATAGACCGCCAGGCGGGCCTTGACCGTCTCCTCGCGATCGTCGTCGCGCTGAATCAGCGCCTCGCCGGTGACGTCGTCCTTGCCCTCTTCGCGCGGCGGATTGAACACCACGTGATAACTGCGCCCCGAGGCCGGATGCACCCGCCGCCCGGACATCCGCTTGACGATCTCGGCGTCGGGGACGTCGATCTCGACCACCGCGTCGACGAAGACGCCACTCTCCTTGAGCGCGTCGGCCTGGGCGATGGTGCGCGGGAAACCGTCGAAGAGGAATCCGCCCCGACAGTCCTCGGCGTCGATGCGCGCCTTGACCATGCCGATGATGATGTCATCGGACACCAGCCCGCCCTCGTCCATGATCTTCTTCGCCGCCTTGCCGAGTTCGGTACCCTGCTTGACGTGGGCCCGGAGCATGTCACCGGTGGAGATCTGAGGGATCTTGAAGTGTTCCTTGATGAAGCCGGCCTGGGTGCCTTTTCCGGCGCCCGGGCCGCCGAGCAGGATGATGCGCATGACGCTCCTCGTTATGGTTGCGATTGAAAAACATTGACCTTGAGTGTGCCACAGCCGGATCGGGCAGGACCACAGCCGGCTCGGCGCCACCATCGCGAATCCGCGCGCGGCACGGCACAGGTCGATCGGGGAATGCGCGCGGTGCACGCGCGACAAACTGGGTGGGACGATCACCGCGCCGGCGGCGCGGTGATCGCGTGGGGGATCAGCCGCCGCTGACCATCATGTTGAGCATCAGCTTGTTGAGCCGGCCGACGAAGGCGGCCGGATCCTCGAGCTGACCGCCCTCGGCGAGCTGGGCCTGATCGAACAGCACCATCGCCAACTCGGCGAAGCGCTCGTCATCGGTTTCGGCCTCGAGACGCTTGAGCAGCGGGTGCTCGAGGTTGACCTCGAGCGTCGGCTTGGTCTCGGGGGCGTCTTGGCCGACCGATTTCAGCACCCGCGCGAGGTTGGCGCTCATGTCGTGCTCGCCGACCACCAGACAGGCCGGAGAGTCGACCAGCCGGGTGCTCGCGCGCACCGTCTCGACCTGTTCGCCGAGCGTCTGCTTCATCTGCTCGAGCAGCGAGCCGTGCTCCTCCTCGGCCTTCTCCTTGGCGGCCTGGTCCTCGGCATCGGCAAGCTCACCGAGATCGAGGTCACCCTTGGTCACCGACTGCAGGGTCTTGTCCTTGTACTCGGTGAGATGGCTCACCAGCCACTCGTCGACCCGGTCGGAGAGCAGCAGCACCTCCACGCCCTTCTTGCGGAAGACCTCCAGGTGCGGGCTGTGACGGGCCGCGGCGGGGCTGTCGGCGGTGATGAAGTAGATCTTCTCCTGCCCCTCCTGCATCCGCTCGATATAGCCATCGAGCGACTCGCGCTGGGCATCGCCCTCGCTCGCGGTGGTAGCGAAACGCAGCAGCCCGGCGATGCGCTCTTTGTTGGCGAAGTCCTCCGCCGGCCCCTCCTTGAGCACCCGGCCGAACTCGTCCCAGAAGGCGCCATAGTTCTCCGGCTCGTCGCGCGCCATCGCCTCGAGCACACCGAGCACGCGCTTGGTGTTGGCCTGACGGATGGTGTCGATCTTGCGATTGTGCTGGAGGATCTCGCGCGAGACGTTCAGCGGCAGGTCATCGGCGTCGACCACGCCCTTGACGAAGCGCAGATAGTGCGGAGTGAGCTGGTCGACCTCGTCCATGATGAAGACGCGGCGCACATAAAGCTTGACGCCGTGCTTCTGCTCGCGGTCCCACATGTCGAAGGGCGCGCGCTTGGGCACGAACAGCAGCGCGGTGTACTCGTTGGTCCCCTCGACGCGGTTGTGCGAATAGGCCAGCGGCGCCTCGAAGTCGTGGGCGACGTGCTTGTAGAAGTCGTGATACTCCTCCTCGGAGATCTCCGACTTGTTGCGCATCCACAGCGCGGTGCCGCGGTTGACCTGCTCGTACTCGGGGGTCTCGGGCTGCTCCTCGCCCTCCTCACCGTAGTGCTCCTTGCGCATCTCCACCGGCAGCGCGACGTGATCGGAGAACTTGGCGATGATCGCGCGCAGCCGCCAGCTGTCGAGGAACTCCTTCTCGTCCTCCTTGAGATGGAGGATGACGTCGGTACCGCGGCTGGCCTTCTCCACCGTCTCCAGGGTATAGCTGCCACGCCCGTCGGACGCCCAGCACACCCCGTGCTCGGGGCCAAGCCCGGCGCGGCGCGAGATCAGGGTGACGCGGTCGGCGACGATATAGGCCGAATAGAACCCGACGCCGAATTGACCGATCAGGTTGCTGTCCCTGGTCTGGTCACCGGAGAGGTTCTCGAGGAAGCGGCGGGTGCCCGAGCTGGCGATACTGCCGATGGTCTCGGTGACCTCCTGACGGCTCAGGCCGATGCCGTTGTCGGAGACGGTCAGGGTACCGGCCTCGCGGTCGACCTCGACGCGGATACGCAGCTGCGGGTCGCCCTCGTACAGACCGTCATCGCTCAACGCCTCGAAACGCAGCTTCTCGGCGGCGTCGGAGGCGTTGGAGACCAACTCGCGCAGGAAGATCTCCTTGTTCGAGTAGAGTGAGCGGATCACCAGGTCGAGCACTTGGCTGACCTCTGCCTTGAACTCCAGGGTTTCCTTGTGCGCTTCTACTGTCATGCTTGTCGTGTACCTTGAGGAATGAAGATCGTTTGCGAACCAAGGGTTCGAGTCACCCGACAGGGTTCGGACCGAACCATGCCGGTATTGTCGCACGGCGACAGGGGGATACAATGCCTCGACGGCGGAGCCCCGGCGATGGCCGCCCCGAACGGGGGGCGTCACCCGGTCGGCGCGACCCACAGGGACCGTGCCCTCGCACCGCAGCGGGTCGCCCCGCCACCGCACCCCCTCGCCATGGGAGACGTGCACGGATCGGCACGCGCCGCACGCGGCCCGGCCAATCGGGCACCGCCTCTCCCCCACCAGTCAAGGGTCTGAAGATGGAACCGCAAATCATCGCCACCACCCCCTTCGAAGGTCAACGCCCCGGCACCTCGGGGCTGCGCAAGAAGGTCCGGGTGTTCCAGCAACCGCACTATCTCGAGAACTTCGTCCAGGCGATCCTCGACACCCGCCCCGAGCTCGTCGGCGGGACCCTGGTGGTCGGTGGCGACGGGCGCTACTACAACCGCGAGGCGGTCCAGACCATCCTGCGCATGGCCGCAGCCAACGGCGTCGCCCGGGTGCTGGTCGGGCGCGGCGGACTGCTGTCGACCCCGGCGGCCTCCTGCATCGTGCGCAAGCACCACGCCGAGGGCGCGATCGTGCTCTCGGCCAGCCACAACCCCGGTGGTCCAGACGCCGATTTCGGCATCAAGTTCAATGCCGCCAACGGCGGCCCGGCGCCGGAGTCGATGACCAGCGCCATCCACGCCCGCACCCAGGAGATCGAGCGCTATCTCACCCTCGACAGCACCGCCGTCGACCTCGACCGGATCGCCACCCTGACCCTCGGCGCAACCTGCATCGAGGTCATCGACCCGGTCGCCGACTATGCCGAGCTGATGGCCTCGCTGTTCGACTTCGACGCCATCGCCGGGCTGTTCGCCTCAGGCGGGTTCCGCATGCGCTTCGACGCGATGCACGCGATCACCGGTCCCTATGCCCTCGAGATCCTCGAGAACCGGCTCGGCGCCGAGGCCGGCACCGTCCTCAACGCCGAGGCCCTGCCCGACTTCGGCGGCGGCCACCCCGACCCCAACCTGACCCATGCCGCGGCCCTGGTGGCGATGACCCGCGGCGCCGACGGGCTCGACTTTGCCGCCGCCTCCGATGGTGACGGCGACCGCAACATGATCCTCGGGCGCGACTGCTTCGTCACCCCCAGCGACAGCCTCGCGATCCTCGCCGCCAACGCCCATCTCACCCCCGGCTACCGCCAGGGCATCCGCGGCGTGGCCCGCTCGATGCCCACCAGCCAGGCCGCCGACCGGGTCGCCGAGGCACTCGGCGTCGAACACTTCGAGACCCCCACCGGCTGGAAGTTCTTCGGCAACCTGCTCGATGCCGGACGCATCACCCTGTGCGGCGAGGAGAGCTTCGGCACCGGCTCGGACCACCTGCGCGAGAAGGATGGGCTGTGGGCGGTGCTGTTCTGGCTCAACCTGCTCGCCGCACGCCGCCAGTCGGTCGCCGAGATCGTCACCGAGCACTGGCGTCGCTTCGGACGCGACTACTACACCCGTCACGACTACGAAGGGGTCGCGTCGGAAGGCGCCGAGGGGCTGATGGCCGCGCTGCGCGAGCAGCTCCCCACCCTGCCCGGCCAGCAGCTCGGCGCGCGCCGTGTGGCACAGGCCGACGACTTCGCCTACACCGACCCGATCGACGGGGGACGCGCCGAGCACCAGGGCATCCGTATCCGCTTCGAGGACGGCGCGCGCATCGTCTACCGCCTCTCCGGCACCGGTACCGAAGGGGCAACGCTGCGCGTCTATATCGAGCGCTTCGAGCCCGACCCGACCGGCCACCAGCTCGACCCCCAGGAGGCACTCGGCGAGTTGATCGCAACCGCCCGCGAGTTCGCCGGGATCGAGCCGCGCACCGGCCGTGCGGCACCAGACGTCATCACCTGAACCGCGCCCGGCCGACGACGTGATGCCGCTGCCGGCGCGCAACAGCAGTCTCGGCTTCCAGGTCAGCGCCGCCTTCGTGGCGCTGATCCTGCTGTTCATCGCCGCCGGCCTCCACGCCCTCGGCGCCTTTCAGCGCCAGCTGGTCTACGATGCGCTCACCGACAGCGCCAGCCGACTCGAGCTGGCCGCCGAGCGGATGCATGTCCAGGGCATGAACTACAAGCGCTTCGCCCCGCGCGACTACCCCACTTACTATCGCGACCTCGAACTCTACTACCGCGACCTGATGGACTATGTCGCGACCTTCGACAACGAGGTCGGGCGCTTTCGCGACCACGCCTTCACCGATGCCATCCCCGCATTGTTGCCCTGGATCACCCCCCGGGTCGGCATCGAGGTCGAGCACGCGATCGACCGTCTCAGCGAGGTTTGGGACGACTACCGCGCGGCGCTCTTCGCCGCGCTCGGCGACGATCTCGAGGAACCACGCCTGGAGTACGCCGCCGAACACAGCATGGCCGCGCACCAACAACTCTCTAACGCCACCCACGCACTGAGCTGGGCGCTGCGCGCCTGGTCCGAGCGCACCTACCGGGCGATGCTCACGGCCACCACCGTGGTCGCCGTGCTGATCGCGCTGATCGCGCTGCTACTCCTGGTAGTCCTGCAACAGCGGGTGCTCGCCCCGCTGCGCACCACCATCGACGGCATGCGCCGGATCGCCCAGGGCGACTTCGGATATCGGCTGAGCATCACCGGCAGCGCCGAGCTGCGCGGCCTGACCACACGCTTCAACCAGCTCTCGGCACGCCTGGCGCTGCTCCAGCGATTGATCGATCGGCTGCAGCAGGGCAAAGATCTCGACGACCTGATCGACGGCCTCAAGGATGACTTCAAGGCGCTGCTCGGCTGCGACTGGGTCGGCGTGGTGGTGATCGATTCGACGCGCTCCGGGGCGAGGATCGAGACCTGCCGGATCGACGGCGCTCGTCCACGCACCAGCCCGCGACTGTTCCGGTTGCACGGCACCCTGCTCGAACACGCGCTCGAACACGGCGATCCGCTGGAGATCGACGACATCCCCGCCGAGACAGCAGCCAACCCGGAGTACGAATTCCTCGCCCATCTCGCCGCGCAGGGGATGCGCGAGGCGCTGCTGCTGCCACTGACGCCCCAGACCGGCGCCCCGCTGCCGGCGGTGGTGGTGCTCGCCCGTCGCGCACCCGGGCGACTCGAACCCGAGCAGCGCGGCTTCCTCGGCAACCTCGCCCAGCTGATGACCCACAGCTTCGCGCGCACCGCGCGACTGGCCGAGCAACAGCGTCTGGCCACGGTCGGTGAATTCGTCGCCGCCATCGCCCATGAACTGCGCACCCCGATCAGCACCGTTGCCATGGCCTTCAGGCACCTCGAGCAACAGCCGCTCGCCGAGCGCACCCGCCAGCGCGTCATGCTCGGCGCCGAGGAGACGACGCGCATGGGACGGTTGCTCGACGACATCCTGCGCTATGCCCGACCACTACGGCTCGAACTCGTCGAACTCGACGTGCACGCACTGCTCGCGCGCTTCGTCGCCGACTACCGGATTGCCCATCCGCAGCCACCGCTGGTACTCGAGACCGAACAGCAGCCACGGCTGCTGCTCGGCGATCCCGACCGACTGCGTCAGATCTTTACCAATCTCACCGACAATGCCCGGGAGGCCTCTCCGCCCGACGCCGCCATCCACTGGCGCATCACCACCAACGCCGAGGACGAGATCGTGCTGGAGGTGCACAATCAGGGCGACCCCATCCCCGAGGCACTGCGTGCGCGCATCCTCGACCCCTTCGTCAGCGGCAAACCGCAGGGCACCGGACTGGGACTGGCGATCGTCGCGCGACTGCTCGAGCAACACGGCGCGCAACTCGCCATCGACTCATCGCTCGCCCATGGCACCCGCATGCGCGTGACCTTCCCCCCCCTGGCGCACTGAGCCGACACGCGCGCAACCCCAGCGCCGACAGCGACTTGCCGCAACCGTGCGCACCGACCACAGTTGCAGCCGTACACCTCGAACCAGTAGGATTCGGTACAGATTTCCCCATCTTGGACAAGGGTCTGCGACGACCCGGACTGCGCCACCCATCGCGCATAGCACCCGTTTCCCGAGACGCCTGTACGCGCCCTGCGGATGACCGGAGCGCAGCGACGACCGTGGCGCCGGGGACAAGAAGACAGGGGCGGTCGAGCGGCCTCCCCACGCATCCACAGCACGCGGAGCTATTGCAATGAGCCAATTCGACAAGATCCAGGCGCTCAACCAGTCGATCCTGGGCGCCGAACTCGACGACGCCGAGTGCGCCGTCCTCGCCGACCGCATGGGCGAGGTCGCACTCACCAACGGCGACACCCTGGTGACCGAGGGCGAGGCGCGCCAGACCCTGTTCCTGCTCGGCGAGGGCAAGATCGACGTCATCCGTAACCAGGGCGGCAGCGACGTCCACCTCCACCGCATGCGCGCCGGCGAGTGCGCCGGCACCCGCGCCTTCGTCGACGGCTCGGACCGCAAGGCCGCGCTGCGCGCCGTCGGCGAGGCCCGGGTGCTGACCCTGGAGCCGATCGACTTCGAGTCACTGCTCGACGATCACCCGCGCATCGTCTACAAGGTGATGCGCGCGATCTTCCGCATCACCCACGCCAACCTGATGCGGATGAACCAGGAGAGCGCCGAACTCAAGAACTATCTGGTTCGCGCCCCGGGCCGCTACTGAGCGACGCCGACCGCCCGGGCAGACGCAGGTCGTACTTGAGGATCTTGCGATCGAGCGCCGGGCGCGAGATACCGAGGATCTCGCAACTGCGCGCCTTGTGCCCGCCGGTGTGGTCGAGCACCCGCTGCACGTGCTCGGCCTCGACTGCGGCGAGGCTGCGCAGCGGCGACGTGGCGACCACCGGCGCCGGCGCGTCATTCGTCCCCGGCTCGAGTCCGTCGAGGAGATCGGCGGTGATCGCCCCCTCGCGGGCATGCACCGCCGCCTGGGTGAGCACGTTCTCCAGCTCGCGCACGTTCCCCGGCCAGTCATGGACCTCGAGCCGCGCCAGGGCATCACGTCCGAGTCGCAACCCCTGGCGCCCGACCCGTTCGGCCACCCGCGCCAGCAACCCCTCGGCGAGCAGCGCGATGTCCTCGCGCCGTTCGCGCAACGGCGGCAGCCGGATCTCGAGGGGATTGAGCCGGTAGAGCAGATCCTCGCGAAAGCGCCCGGCCGCCACCTCGGCGGCCAGATCACGATTGGTCGCCACCACCACCCGGGCGCCACTGTGCAGCGTCTCGCTTCCCCCCACTCGCTCGAAACGACGTTCCTGCAGCGCGCGCAGCAGTTTGGCCTGGAGCGGCGCGGCAAGCTCGCCGATCTCGTCGAGAAACAGCGTGCCCCGATCGGCCAGCTCGAACTTGCCCGCCTTGCGCGTCACCGCCCCGGTGAAGGCACCACGCTCGTGACCGAACAGCTCACTCTCGAGCAGGGTATCGACGATGGCCGCGCAGTTGACGGCGACAAAGGGGCCGTCGCGGTTGCCGTAGCGATGGATCAGGCGCGCCACCACCTCCTTGCCGGTACCCGACTCGCCGCTGACCAGCACACTGGTCGAGGTCGCGGCACTGAGCGCGATCTCCTTGCTCACCGCGAGCATGGCATCGCTGCGCCCGATCAGCTCGCGCGCCAGCTGCGCCGGGTCGGGAGCGGGCCGCGCACGCACACGCGCCGCCTCGAGACGATGCTCGAGCAATCGCACCACCTGCTGCTGCAACTGCTCGATCCGCACCGGCTTGTGCACGAACTCGGCCGCGCCCCGGCTCACCGCCTCGATCGCCAGCTCCAGATCGTGAACCCCGGTCATCATGATCAGGGCCGGCGCCGAGGGCAGCGCCCGCGCCTGCTCGATCAAATCGACCCCGAGACCGTCGGGTAGCTGCTGATCGAGCACCACCAGATCGAGACCACCACGCTCGAGTCGCGCCAGCGCCGCCCCGCAGCTCTCGGCCAGCTCGACCGCGAATCCCAGGTCCTCGAAGTGCATCGTCAGCATCCGCCCCAGCGCGCGGTCGTCCTCGACGATCAGCAGCCGACCGTCCATCGTCGACTCAGCCCGCCACGCCCAGTCGCCGCCCGATCCAATGATCGAGACTCACCCAGCGCCCGGCACCGACGAAGAAGAGCACCAGCAGCAGCACGAAATAGGTCGCGGCGAATTCGATCCCGTTGTTGAGCATCACCAGGCTGCCGTATTCGGTCAGCCAGCTATAGTCGCCGTGCGCGCGCAGGATCTCCTTGGCCTCGGCCAGACGCTCGAGCGCGAGCAGGGTGCGCTCGGTGGCAAACAGCGAGCCACCACCCTCGGCGATCGCCAGCCAGCCGTTGTGCCAGTGCACGGTGAGCGCGGCGACCGCCATGGTGACCATCAGCGGCACCGCCACCCAGCGCACCCCGAGCCCCACCACCAGCAACACCGCCCCCAGGGTCTCGGTCCCGGCGGCGAGCACCACCATCAACTCAGGCGCCGGCAGCCCCAGCCCCCACTCCGGGTTACCGAACCAGGCCACGGTGTCGTCGAAGTTCGCGAACTTCTTGGTGCCGGCCATCCACAACACCGGCGCCAGATAGAGTCGCAGTGCCAGCGGCGCGAGGAAGTCCAGCCCCCGGGTCATATCCAGCAGTCCTTGAAGGCGTCTCGCTAGATGCCACATCGCTCACCCCTCCGTTGTTGAGTCCTCCCCCTCACCCTCGAACCAGCGGTTGCGCCCGGCGCGCTTGGCGCGATACATCGCCGCATCGGCGCAGCTCACACAGCGCTCCAGCCCATCCCCCGGCGAGCAGGCGCACACCCCTAGACTGATGGTGACCGACTGCGGCAAACCAAAGTCATGCGAGGCGACCAGACGACGCAGCTTCTCGACCAGGGCGCGCGCCATCGCCAGGTCGGTGTGGGTGGAGAGCACCAGGAATTCCTCCCCACCCCAACGCACCAGATAGTCGCTGGCGCGCACGTGTCGCGACACCAACCCGGCGAGCTGGCGCAACACCCGATCACCACAGTCGTGGCCGTGCTGGTCGTTGACGCGCTTGAAGTGATCGATATCGAAGATGATGATCGAGAGTCGTAGACGATGACGACGCGCCCGCGCCGACTCGCGCTCGAACAGCGCCTCGACCACGTGACGATTGAGCAGGCCGGTGAGCGGATCGTGCTCGGCCAGATAACGGATGTCGTGCTCGGCCCGGCGCAACCTGGCCAACGGATAACGGCAGAAGAGCGCGGCGAGGATGGCGCCCACGACACTGAGCAGCAGCGCCAGCAGCAACGAATCGACCAGCAACGGACGCAGTGAGGCCGAGGTCTCCAGCACGCCCACCACGCGACCGGCGTCGAGCAGGGGCGCGCGATGCCCCAGAGCCGGCGACAGGGGTGGCTCACCGACCTCGGCCACCACCCCCTTGGCCTCGGCGTGAATGACCTGACGCACCCGGACGCCGCACAGCTCATCGCGCAGCAGGCCGGTGACACGACCCTCCTCGTAGTCCCAGAGTTCGGGGTTGCGGGCGATCACCTGGCGCATCAGCTGCTCGGCGGTGAGTAGCGAGAGCGTGGTCAGGTTGCCATCGAGATAGCGCCGCTGGATGTCGAAGTGGAGCACCGGCACGACCAGCGCGACCAGGGCCACCACCACCAGCACGACCAGACGCAACAAGTCGGCGAGACTGCGGCCAACGCCGAAGGGCACGTGTCAATCCTCCGGCTCGGGCGGCGCCACAGCCCCACCGGCCTCAATCACCGTCCGCCCGGTGGCGGAAAAGACGAACTCGACAAAGTGTCTTACCCGCGCATCGGCGCCATCGAACAGCAGGGTGAACTCGGCGACCAGTGGATAGTGCCCGGCGGCGACCGCCTCCAGGGTCGGCGCCTGTCCGTCGAGACGTAGCACCCGCAGCGGCAACGACTCGGCGACCCACTGCGCCCGACTGAGATAGCCGAAGCTCCCGGGCACCCGACCCAGTACGGCGGCATTCTCCTGCGCCGTCAACGTCACCACCAGGTCGGGACGCGTGAAGGCCTGCTCGAGCGCCGCCTCCAGTCGTGGATCGAGTGCGCGCAGCAGCATGGTCTCGGCGTCGTATTCGGCGCGCAGCACCGGACGGCAGGGGCTGCCATCCGGCCAGGTTGCACGCTCACCGCGATAGATCGCCACCAGCTGCGCGATGTCCACTGAGTCGACGGCGACCCCGGGGTGGGCGACGAAGAGCAGTGGGCAGCGTGCGAAGACCCGCACCTGGGCGACCCGTTCACGCTCGGCGTCGGTCAACGCTCGTCCGGCCAGAGCGACATCGAGATGGCCGTCGGCCAGCGCCCGCACCCCGCCCCCCGTACCTAGGCTGGGCAGCACCCTGGGCTGCTCGCCACAGCACGCGCCATAGCGCGCGGCCAGCGCCTCGGCAATCCCCAAGGCCCCGCCTGTGCCACCGATGCGCAAGGGCTCGGCCACACCAGTCACCGTCCAGACCACCGCCAGGACACCGAGCCACCGCCACACATCGACCTCCCCGGACAGAGCACAGCTCGCGTTTCCCCTTGTTGCGAGTATAGACAGCCGCGCCACACCAACTCATTCGAGCCACACCCGCACCCGATCGCTCTCACCGCGGGCATCGACCACCGCGAGATCGACATAACCGGGCTCGCGCGGCCACCAGTCCAGGGTCCGGGCGACGGGCGCGCGCCCGATCGGCACCCCGTCGGCGAACCACTGGAAGGGCGCCCTCCCCTCGTGCACCCGCAGCCGCAACAGCGCCGCCGCGCCGTCTCCGTCGAGTCCGAGCGCGACCCGTGACCCGGCCGGCGGATAGGCGATGTGCGGCCCCGCGCGCGGCAACCCCGCGAGCGTCAGCGCCGGTGCCGGCGCGCGCGCCGGTGGCGGCACCGGTAACGGCGAGCCCGGCCCCAGCCGGGCGAAGACATCGCGCAGCAGCGGCGCCGCCGCACCGGCGCCGGTCAACCCGGGGACCGGCGCGCCATCGGCGCGCCCGACCCAGACCCCGACCAGATGACGCCCGTCGTAGCCGAGCGCCCAGGCGTCGCGATGACCGTACGAGGTCCCGGTCTTGTGGGCAATCCCCCGCCCCAGCGCGGTGCCCGCCGGCGGCGCGGCGGCGAGGATGGCGCCGACCCGGCGCGCTGACTCTGCCGCGACCAGCGGGGTGGCCGATGACATGGCCGGCGCCGCCGCGCGCCGCTGGCGCAGCGCCAGCGCTCGACCGTCGTTGGCGAGCGCGCCATAGACCGCGAACAGCTCCTCGAGCGAGAGCCCCACCCCGCCGAGCGCGAGCGCCAGCCCCGGCCGTGCGCCGGGCGGCAGGCGCGGCGCAACCCCGGCACGACGCAGCCGCCCGAGCAGGCGCTGCGGCCCGACCCCCTCGAGCAGGGTCACCGCCGGCACGTTGAGCGAGCGCTGCAGCGCCCGCGCCACCGGCACCCGGCCCTGGTAGTCGCGATCGAGGTTGCGCGGTGCATAGCCGTGGAAGTCGCGCGCGCAATCCTCGATCCAGCCGGCCGGGTCGGCGACCCCGGACTCGAAGGCCAGGGCATAGATCAGCGGCTTGAGGGTCGAGCCCGGCGAGCGCACGGCCCGGGTCATGTCGATCCAGCCGCGCCGCCCCTGATCGAAGGGCGCGGCCGCGCCGAGGTGGGCGAGCAGGATGCCAGCGCGATGATCGGCGACCAGCAGCGCCACCGAGACCCGGGGACCGAGCGCCCGGACACGCGCCAGCGCCAACGGCTCGAGCCGTGCCTGCAGCGCGCCGTCGAGGGTCAGGTGGTGGGAGGCGCGCGCTGGCTCGGCCCGGTGCAGCCGCGCGGCCAGGTGCGCGGCCCGTGCCGGCAGCGCCCGACGCACCTGCGGCACCGGGGTCGCCGCGGCCCGTGCCCGCGCGCGGGCGTCGATCAGCCCGGCGGCCTCGGCCAGCGCCAGCACCCGGTCGCGGGCGCGACGCGCGGCCTCGGGATGGCGGTCCGGACGTCGCGCCTCCGGCGCCTGGGGCAGCGCCACCAGCAGCGCGGCCTCGGCAAGATCGAGCCGACGCGGCTCCTTGCCGAACCAGGCCAGGGCGCCGGCACGCACCCCCTCGAGGTTGCCGCCGAAGGGCGCCAGGGTCAGATAGGCATCGAGGATGCGCGACTTCGGATAGACGCGTTCGAGCGCCAGCGCGGCGCGGATCTGCGCGAGCTTGGCCGCCGGGGTGCGGGTCGGGTGGCCGGCGCGCAGCCGCGCCAACTGCATGGTCAAGGTCGAGCCACCGGAGACGATCCGACCGCGTGTGGCCCACTGCCAGGCCGCGCGCACCAGGGCGCGCGGATCGACGCCGGGGTGGCGGTCGAAGCGCCGGTCCTCGATCGTCAACAGCAGGGCGAGATAGTCCGGGTCGAGTGCGGCGGCGGAGGTCGCCAACCGCCAGCGCCCGTCCTCGACGGGGAAGGCACGCAGCAGTCGCTCGTCGCGATCGAGCACCTCGACCGCGACCGGGACCTCGAGCCCCGGCGCCGTACCGCCGAGCAGCCAGCTCAGGCCACCGAGCAGCAGCGCGAGCCCCGCCGCGATGCCCCAGCGCCGCACCGGTCGGCTCAGGGCGCCGGCGGCGCCACCCGCAGCTCGCCGCTCGCGCCCCAGCCGCGCAGTCGCGGTCGGTACATGTCCTCAACCCGCGCCGGGGCCAGGGTGAACACCCCGGGCGCCACCGCGCGGGCGCGATAGGCGAGACGGAAGCGCCGTGGCGCCGCCTCGTCACGCTCGAGCGCGACCACCAGGGCATCGCGCCCGAAAGACTGGTGCAACGGCCATTCCAGCGTCTCGCCCAGCCAGTCGAGCCCGGCGGCTCTGTCACCGCCGAGCAGCCGCGGGCTGTCGATCGCCAGCCCGCCGGGCAGCGGGTCGACCACCAGCAGGCGTCCGCGCCGCGCCCGGCTCGACTCGACATCGAGCACCACCACCAGCTGCTGACCCTGCACCAGCGCGGCGGGGTCGAGCGCGCGACCGTCGAGGTCGTGATAGTGGCGACTGATGCGATAGCCGACGCCACCGGCGGCGACCGCACCCTCGGGCACCCCGATCCGGGTCTCGACCAGGGTCAGCGGACCCTCGCCCGAGTTCTCGATCCAGGGCGCGGCGGCGAGCGCGGCGGGGTCGAGGCGCAGCGGCAGCACGCCCTCGTCATCGGGACCTGAGAGCACCCCGGCGGCGCGCGCCAGCCAGGCGAGTTCCTGGGTGCTGAGCGCGCCCTCGAGGTCGAGTCCGGCGAGCAGTTGCGCCGGCGCCTCCAGCGCCACCCCGGACTCGGCGGCGAGCACGATCACCCCGGCGCGATCGCGCAGCCAGGAGCCGTAGTCCTCGCGCCAGCCGTCCGCGTCACCGGGCGGCGTCATCGCCACCGCGCTGGCGAAGGCGCGCGCGGCGCGCTCCTGCTCGCCATAACGGGCGAGCGCGGCACCGAGCTGGGCGCGCGATAGCGGTGTGGCGAAGTGCTCGAGCCGGGCGTCGAGGTAATAGCGCAGGTCGCCGAGATCGGCGCGCCCGGCGCGCGCCAGCACCGCCAGGGCATAGGCCAGCGACTCGCCGCCGTGGCTGAACTCGGGGGCATAGGCGACCTGGTTGGCAAGGTTGTCGAGCGCGAGCGTCAACGCCTGCGCCGGCACCGCCAGCCCGTGGGCCTCGGCGCGCACCAGGAAGTCGCTGACATAGGCATCGAGCCAGGCCGCGCCGCCGTCCTGCCCCCAGCGCCCGAAGCCGCCGTCGGCGCGCTGACTGGCGAGCACCTCGGCGAGGGTCCCGGTCAGTCGCGCCGCGACCTCGCGCGGCGCCTCCAGCGCGCGCGCCCGCTCGGCGAGCGTGAGCAGCGGCAGGGCACGACTGACCCGCTGCTCGGTACAGCGATAGGGATAGCGATCGAGCGCGAGCAGCGGCCCGGCGACATCGATACCGATCATCGCGGCATCGGCGAGCACCAGGCTCGCCCCCGCCGGCGCCAGCCCGACGAGGGCGTCGGCGGCGGGCCGCCAGCGCTCGCCCGGGGCGAGACGATGCCAGCGACGGCTGAGCGTCGCGACGCGCTGATCGCGTACCTCGAGCGTGAAACGACGCTCGATCGGCGCACCCACGGGCGGCACCAGCCGCACCCGCAGCGCCCCCTCGCCCGCCGCGGTGGCGCTCAACGGCAGGTCGAGCGCCACCGGCGCACCGGGCGCGAGCACCAGGTCATGGCCACGCGCCGCGGCCGGGATCTGCAACGGCCCGAGCGGGGTGACCTCGACCCGGGCCGCGCCGCTCACCCCCTCGAAGGCGGTCAGCTCCAGCCCGAGGCGGCTGCGATCGCCGGGGGCGAGCAGCGCCGGCAGGCTGGCGCGCACGCTCACCGGGTCGCGCACCAGCAGCTCGCGCGCGGCGTGTCCGACCCCATCGGCCGACCAGGCCATCGCCGCCAGTCGCACCCGCCCCTCGAACTGCGGCAGCGCGAGTCGCACCCGCGCGCGCCCCTCGGCGTCGACCTCGAGGATCTCCGATTGCAGCGCCAGCAGCGGCTCGGTCGGCGGCGGCGCACGGCGCTCGAGGATGCCGCCGTCGCCACCGCTGCGCACCACGCCCGGGGTGGCGCCGAACGGGTCGATCAACCGACCGTAGAGGTCGCGAATCTCGGTGCCGAGACGACGCTGCCCGAAGTACCAGTCGTCGGGGGCCGGGGTCGGATGATCGGTGAGCGCGAGGATGCCGGTATCGACCGCCGCCAGGGTGACGTGGACCGGCTCCTCCGGGCTCGCGCCCGCGACCTGCAGCGTCACCTCCAGCGGCGCGCGCGGACGCGCCAGCGCCGGGGCCTCGATGGCGACACCGAGGCGACGCGCACCGGGGTCGACCGCCGCCCAGCGCAACCCGATGGCGCGCCCCGGCATGCGCCCGGCGGCGGCATCGAGCGGGCGGTGCAGCAGCACGCAGACATAGGCCCCGGCGCCCCACTCGGCCTCGACCGGCAGCTCCAGGGTCAACCCCTCGGCGGGCACCTCGACCTGCCGGCGCGCCAGCAACCGCTCACCGACCACCAGCACCGTCGCGGTGCCAGCGAAGCGCGGCTCGAGCCGCACCCGTGCGCGATCACCGACGGCATAGCCGGGACGATCGAGGGTGACGCCGAGCAGGTCCGGGGTGTCCTCGCGCCCGGGGGCCGTGGTCCAACCGGCATCGAAGTCGAGCGCAACCGGCAGCGCCCGACCGTCCTCGTCCTCGACGCTCAGGCGATAGCTGCCCCAGTCAACGACGGTCTCGAGCCGCGCCGGCGTCCCAGCGTCGAGCGCCAGCTCACCGCTGGCCACTCGCCGGCTGGTGACGATCGGCTCGTAGCGCCAACGACCGTCGAGGCGATGCCACTGGAAGCGGGTCTCGAGCCGCGCCAGGGTCCAACGCGCGCGCTCGACGGCGATCCGCTCGCCGCCCGGGTCGAGCGCGATCAGCTCGAAGGCGGCGCTGGCGCCGCTCTCGACCCGGTCATCGAAGAGCGCGCGCGCGCCGAGCCTGGGCGCCGGATCACGCAGTGCGCGGGTCAGCCGGCGCTCGACCGGGCGCGCGCCGTCCTCGCTCGCGCGCACCTGCAGCGTCAGCGCCAGCGGTCTGGTGGTGGGGTCGAGTTCGGGGAGCACCAACGGCATCCGTGCCCGACCGGCGGCATCGGCGCGGCGCGTCGGCAACGCCGCGCCAAGCGGGGTGAAGTCCTCGTCGGCGAGGCCGAAATGGAACCCGGGCGCGGCCTCGAGCTGGTCGCGGGCGACCACCCGCAGCTCGCCGTCGAGCTGCAGCCCCGCGCCCGGGGCACCGTAGCGATAGCTTGCCTCCAGCCCGAGATCGGGCAGCGCGGCGGGGTCGAGCGGACCGGGCGGCAGCTCGGCGACGAGTTCGACACGCTCGGGGACGAAGTCCTCGACCAGGAAGGCCACCTCGGCCAGCGCCGGGCCCTCGGGGTCGGCGTGGAGACGGGCACGCCAGGTGCCGTGCATGGCGGTGTCGGCGAGCGCGACGCGGGCACGGTAGGCGCCGCCGCCCTGGTCGTCGAGCCGCTGACGCCGGGCGACATGACCGTCGGGGCGCTCCACCACCAGAGTGGTGGTCAACCCGGTGACGGCGGCGGCGAGCCGGTCGCGCACCAGCGCGGTGAGCACCACCGACTCACCCGGACGATAGGCGCCGCGCTCGCTGCTCAGGAAGACATCGAGCGCGGCGGCGGGCGCCCGCCCGGCGACACCGCGATCGCGCAGGTCGAAGGGGGCGCGGGCGAGGTCGAGGAAGGCGTAGTCGCCGGCCGCCTCCTCGGCCTCGGCCACCAGCAGCGCCGGGGCATCGCCGCCGCGACCGCGCAGCAGCCCGGGGGCGAAGCGGGCATAGCCCGCGGCGTCGCTGCGGGTCTCGCCGAGCACCCGGTCGTTGACCGCGAGCAACCGCAGCCGCACCCCGGCGCGCGGCTCGGCCGTGCCCAGGGCGCGCACCAGGACGTGCAGCCCGTCGGCGCCGGTGAGCGCGCTCAGCCCCAGGTCTGAGACCACGAACCACTGGCTCGCCAGCGCCCCGTCACGCTCGGCGGACAGCTCCTGCGGGCGTGCGGTGAGCAGATAGACCCCGGGCTCGAAGCGCTCGACCAACTCGTCGAGCGGGATGCCGGTGCTCACCTCCTGGTTGCGACGGGCATCGACCGCGACGCTGCCCGACCACAGCGCCGAGCCCAGACGCTCGGCGATGCGCTCGCGCGACCAGCGATCGAGCTGGCGCTCGAACAGGCCCTCCTCTCGCACCTGGGTGAGCGCGCGGTCGTCGACCCGGTAGAGTTCGAGCGCCAGACGCGCGCTGTTGACCGAGACCACCGGCAGACGCGCGCCGCTGCCGCGCGGCAGGACATAGGCACGCGACTGGAAGCGGGCGAGCGGGGCGCGGTCGCGGACATAGAGGTCGAGGTCGACGTCGCGGGCCAGCACCTCGCCGGCGGCGCTCGGCAACCCGGCGCGCAGCCGCACCCGATAGCCCTGACCGTGGCGCACGCCATCGAGACAGAGCTGATCGCGCTCGGGCTGGAGGGCGAGGTCGGGGTCGCCATCGACACGCACGAAGTCGCCGATCTCGGCGCGGTCGCGGGCGATCGGCTCGCTGAAGCGCACACAGATCCTGGGGGCGGCGGCATCGGCGTCGATGGCATGATCGAGCACCCGGAAGCCGTGCTCGGCGAGCAGGCGGGCGTATTCGGCGCGCAGCGTCGCATCCTCGTGCAGGGCGAGCGCGGCGCGGGTGGCACGGATCGCCTCGGGCCACGACTCGCGCGCGGCGAAGGTGCGCCCGAGCAGGGCCAGCGTGGCGCCGTCCTCCGGGGTCAGGCGCGCGGCGTTGAGTGCTGCGGCAAGCGCCTCGTCGCGCGCGCGCCAGTCCTCGGCGGCCACTGCCAGCGCGGTCTCAGCCAGGGCGCGCCACGCCGCCGCATCGGCCGGGGCCAGCCGCAACAGCGCACGCAGCCGCGCCCGGCGCTGTGCCGGGGTCTCGCCCGGCGCCGCCCGCGCCAGCGTGGCCAGCTCCTGGCCGGGGGCCGGTTCGAGCGCCAGGGCGCGCGCCTGTTCGCGCGCGAGGGCACGGGCATCGGGGGGGATGAAGGCGAGCGTCTCGGGCAGGGCCCCAGGGGCGTCCCAGAGCAGTCCCGGGCGATAGCCCGAGCGCGCCCCCGGCGCGGCACGCGCCTCGCCGGGACCTGACTTGAGGAAGCACCAGCCGGAGCGCTGGTCGTAGGTGAAGGCGAGACAGTCGGAGTCGTCGGCGCAGGCGCGCTCGCAGCCATCGAGCGGGACCGACTCCAGGGTACGCAGGTCGGCACCGAAATAATCCACGCCGGGGCTGTGCATCAACTCCTGGGCAGCGACGCCAGCGCTCATCAGTAACCAGGGGAACAGCAGCATGAGCAAGCGGCGCAACCCGATCGAACCCAGCATCAGCGTCTCCCGCCTTGCAGATCGATTGATCTCAGGGACTGTAGCCCTTGGGTGATGACGGGTAAAGACGTCACGAACCGTCACCACGCCGTGGATGACCTGATTGCACTCGTGGATGTAGTAAACCCTTAAACTTAGTTTCGGTAAGGGTTAAGATTCAGAGCGCTTGACGCAATCGATGGCCGGAGGGGTGTTGTCGATCCGGCCATCGGCCACTTACCACACAGTACCCGTACGCAAGGAGGGTCAGTCGTGTCAAAGTCAGCAGCCTCGTCCGAGGTCAAACCCAAGCAAACCCCCTTGATGGTCGCTATCCTGCCATCGGTCTTTATCTATGTTGCCGCAGTGATACTGGTGCTCTTCGCTCGCGACGATCTCGCCAGCACCACCCAGTACTGGGAGTTCTTCCTCCCGGTCGTTGCCTTCGTCTCGTTGCTCTCGGGCTGGTCCCAGGCCTACGCCCTCGACCGCTCGCGCTTTGTCTACATGATCAAGCAGATCCTGCACTGGGGCGCGTTCGGTAGCCTGCTGTGGGCACTCCAGGAGCATGGCGTCCGTGACGCCATCACCGCCGAGCAGTTCAACCTGACTCAGCTCTACGTCCTCGCCCTGGCGGCACTGGTGGCCGGACTCTATCTCGACACCCGGATGTTCCTCTTCGGGCTGTTCATCGGCTGTTGCGCCTACGTGCTCGCCGATCCGGCCAATATCGCCGTCCTCAACCCGCTGGGCGAGGCGCTCAAGATCGCCAACCCTCAAGAGAAGCCGCAGACGATGATCATCGCCGTCGCCGCACTGGCATTCGTTGCCAGCTTCCTTGTACAACTCAGCACGCGTGGCGCCATCATGGCCAAGCGCGCCCGCAAGGCACGGAGCTGAGCCAACCCGAGCCGTCCCCTGCAGCACGCGACGGGACGGCTCGGCAAAAACGCGCGCGCAGACGAACGAACAAGATCGCAGTACGAGGAGGAAGAGGAAGAGGAAGAGGAAGAGGAAGAGGAAGAGGAACGAGAAGAGATGGTGCCCGGGGCGGGACTCGAACCCGCATGACCGAGGTCGAGGGATTTTAAGTCCCCTGCGTCTACCAATTTCGCCACCCGGGCGGGTGCGGGGCTGTTGCCCGAGTTCGGTCTCGACGGGGACTGAGAAACGCGATATGGAGGCTGAGCCCGGAATCGAACCGAGGTACACGGCTTTGCAGGCCGCTGCATAACCACTCTGCCACTCAGCCAGAGAACGCGCAGTATAAAGGCTTGTCGGGGTCTTGTCACCCCTCATTTTCATGTCCGGCCCGCGTGCCGCCGAACAACCGGCCTTCAGAGCAACACCAGGTTGTCGCGATGGATCAGCTCGTCGTCGTCGACATAGCCGAGAATCTCGGCGAAACGATGCGATGAGCGACCCTGGATCCGGCGCGTCGCCTCGGCGTCGTAGTTGACCAGACCGCGCGCGACCTCCCTGCCCTGCTCATCGACACAGGCGACCACCTCGCCGCGCTCGAAGGCGCCGTGGACCGCCCGCACCCCGACGGCCAGCAGACTGGTACCCTGCTCGCGCAGCGCCCGCACCGCACCGGCATCGAGCACCAGCCGACCACGCACCTGCAGTTGACCGGCGATCCACTGCTTGCGCGCCGCCTGCGGCCCCTGGAAGGGGATCAGCAGGGTGCCGATCGACTCACCCGCACCGATCCGCGCCAGCACCCGCTCGCCACGGCCCGGGGCGATCACCGTCGGAGTACCGGAACGCGCAGCCAGACGGGCCGCGCGGACCTTGGTGACCATGCCGCCGGTGCCCAGACCGGAGCCGCTGCCGCCGGCGACCTGATCGAGCATGGGATCGTCGACCCAGGTCTCGGTGATCAGCCGTGCCTCGGGATTGTTGCGCGGATCCTGGTCGAAGATGCCGTCCTGGTCGGTGAGCAGCACCAGCAGATCGGCCTCGATCAGGTTGGCGACCAGCGCGGCGAGGGTGTCGTTGTCACCGAAACGCAGTTCGTCGTTGGCAACGGTGTCGTTCTCGTTGATCACCGGCACCACGCCGTGACGGATCAGGGCGCGCAGAGTGCTGCGGGCATTGAGATAGCGCACCCGGTTGGAGAGGTCGTCACGGGTGAGTAGCACCTGAGCGGTGTGCCGGCCATGATCGCGAAAACAGTCCTCGTAGGCGCGCACCAGCCCCATCTGGCCGATCGCGGCGGCCGCCTGCAACTCGTGCAGCGCGCCAGGGCGCTCACGCCACCCCATCCGCGCCATGCCCTCGGCCACAGCCCCCGAGGAGACCAGCACGACCTCGGCGCCGGCACCATGACGGGCGGCCATCTGCGCCACCCAGGGCTCGAGCAGGTCGCGCCCGACCCCGCGACCGTCACGGGTCAGCAGGGTGCTGCCGATCTTGATCACCCAGCGTCGGGTCCCGGGCAGTTCCTCGCGCGAGATCATGGCTCAGCCCAGCGGATGCCAGTCGTCTTCGGCGGCATCGTCCTCGCTGGTCCCGTCCTCGGTCTCGACGACGGTCTCGACCGCGCGCAACCGCTCCAGGTAGTTCATCAGGTCCTGCATCAGCAGCTCGGTCCCCTTGCCGCTGAGCGCGCAGATGGCATAGACCGGCCCCTGCCAGTCGAGCCGTTCGAGGAGGGCGTCGCGACGGGCAGCGAAGGTCTCCTCGTCGAGCAGGTCGACCTTGTTGAGCACCAGCCAGCGCTCCTTGTCGATCAGCTCGCGCCCGAAGGCGCGCATCTCGGCCTCGACCTTGCGGATCTCGTCGTAGGGATCGGTGTGATCGCCGAGCGGCGCGACATCGACCAGGTGCAACAGCAACCGGGTGCGCGACAGATGCTTGAGGAAGCGGGTGCCGAGGCCGGCGCCCTCGGCCGCGCCCTCGATCAGCCCGGGGATGTCGGCGATGACGAAGCTGCGCTCGCGCCCGAGACGCACCACCCCGAGGTTCGGGTGCAGGGTGGTGAAGGGATAGTCGGCGACGCGTGGACGCGCGCTCGAGACCTGGCGCACCAATGACGACTTGCCGGCGTTGGGGAAACCGACCAGACCGACGTCGGCGAGCAGCATCAGTTCGAGATGGAGATCGCGCCGCTCGCCCGGGGTGCCCGGAGTGGACTGGCGCGGGGTGCGGTTGGTGCTGGACTTGAAGCGGGCGTTGCCGATGCCGTGGAAGCCGCCCTGAGCGACCAGCAGGCGCTCGCCCGAGGCCAGCAGCTCGCCGATCAGCTCGCCGGTGTCGCGTTCGATCACCCGGGTACCGACCGGGACCCGGACCACCAGATCCTGACCACTGCGCCCGGTCATGTCGCGCCCCATGCCGTTCTGGCCGCGCTCGGCGCGCTGGATGCGTTGGTCGCGCAGATCGACCAGGGTATTGAGGTTGTTGTCGGCGAGCAGATAGACACTGCCGCCGTCCCCGCCGTCGCCGCCATTGGGGCCGCCCTTGGGGATGTATTTCTCGCGGCGGAAGCTGACGCAGCCGCTGCCGCCATCACCGGCTTCGACCCGGATGTATGCCTCGTCGACGAATTTCATGCGATCGATCCGTTGTGCGATTGCCGATGCAGGGGTCGCGGGCGCACACCCTGACGGTGCGGCAGAAACGAAAAAGCCTCGTCACCCGGACGAGGCTGCGCGGTCTCCACGGAAGGGGCGGGGCCAGAGCTGGACCCGCTCGCGGATCAGGCGCCTTCCACGGTGACGAACTTACGCTTCTGCGGACCCTTGGTGACGAACTTCACGACACCGTCGGTCAGGGCGTAGAGGGTGTGGTCGCGCCCGCAGCCGACGTTCACACCGTCGTGGAACTGGGTGCCACGCTGACGCACGATGATGGCGCCGGCGCTGACACGCTGACCACCGAAGACCTTGACGCCAAGGCGCTTGGACTCTGAATCGCGGCCGTTGCGCGAACTACCGCCTGCTTTTTTATGTGCCATCGGTAATCTCTCCTCAGCCGGCGTTGATGCCAGTGATCTTGAGCGACGTGAACCACTGGCGGTGGCCCTGACGCTTCATGTGGTGCTTGCGACGACGGAACTTGATGATCGAGACCTTGTCGCCACGACCGTGCGACTCGACCACGGCGCTCACCTTGCCGCCCTCGACGAAGGGCTTGCCGACCTTGACGGTCTCGCCGTCGGCGACCATCAGCACTTCGAAATCGACGTTGGAACCTTCCTCGGCGGCGAGCTTCTCGACCTTGAGTGTGTCGCCTTCCGAAACCCGGTATTGTTTTCCACCGGTTTGAATGACCGCGTACATGATCAGCAGATCCCCAGAATAATTCGGAAACAGCCGACGCAGCTCGCAGCTCCGCGCCGGAACAAAGAAGCGGAATCCTACCGCGAAGCCATGACGTGCGTCAACGTCGACGCTTCTCCGAATGTGACAACACACTCCCGCGAGCCGGTCGAGACTTGACGCGCCAGGACGCAGTTGGCAGATTGGACGAAGAAACGGCTGACTCCTGATCCCTGGAGCGGGAGGCGGTCGCCCGAGGCCCGGCAACATCAGGCGGCGTCCTCAGGGCCGCAGGAGCCGAGACAGCCCGGACCTGCCAGCACACCCGTTTCCGTTGCCGTGGGAGGACGCACGCACTGCGATCCGCGACCTCCTTGACAGCTCGGTGCCTCGCACCTAGCATCCGCCGTCACTATCGATAGACCCCGCATACGAATGGACCTCTCCACGATTCGACACCCCGTCGCCGACGACTCGAAGGCGGTGGACGCCCTGATCCTGCGTCGGCTCGAGTCCGATGTCGTACTGATCAATCAGATCGGTCACTACATCGTCAACAGCGGCGGCAAGCGGCTGCGTCCGCTCTCCGTGTTGCTCGCGGCGCGCGCCTGCGGCTACGGCGGCGAGCACCACATCGACCTGGCCGCGATCGTGGAGTTCATCCATACCTCGACCCTGCTCCACGACGATGTCATTGACAACTCCGAGATGCGTCGCAACCGCGAGACGGCCAACGCCGTCTGGGGCAACGAGGCGAGCGTACTGGTCGGCGACTTCCTCTACTCGCGCGCCTTCGAGATGATGGTCGACGTCGGCAGCATGCGGGTGATGGAAGTCCTCGCCCACGCCACCAATCGCATCGCCGCGGGCGAGGTGCTGCAGCTGCTCAACGCGCGCGACGCCGATACCGACGAGGCGCGCTACATGGAGGTCATCGAGCGCAAGACCGCGACCCTGTTCGCCGCCGGCACGCGCCTTGGCGCGATCCTCGCCGAGACCTCACCCGAGATCGAGGCCGCGCTCGACAGCTATGGTCTCAACCTCGGCATCGCCTTCCAGCTGATCGACGACGCGCTCGACTACAGCACCAACAACGAGAGCCTCGACAAGAACGTCGGCGACGACCTCGACGAAGGCAAGCCCACCCTGCCGCTGATCCGCGCCATGGCCGTCGGCACCGCCGAGCAGCGCGCGATGCTGCGCGACTGTATCGAGCACGGCGGTCGCGAGCGAATCGACGCCGTGATCGAGGCGATTGCATCCACCGACGCAATCGCCTATACTGGTGATCTTGCTAAACGGCACGCTGCGAAAGCTCGTAAGGCTCTCGACGTCCTCGACCCGAGTCCCGCGCGTGACGCTATGGCAACGCTGGCAGACTTCGCGGTCAGCCGGTCGTATTAAGAATTCCCGATATCGGGGTGTAGCTCAGCTTGGTAGAGCGCTGTCTTCGGGAGGCAGAAGTCGCTGGTTCGAATCCAGTCACCCCGACCAATCTCCGCTAGACAAGAAAACCGGCCGCGCGCCGGTTTTTTTGTGCCTGCAACCTCTCCACCCCTGCCCCACCAGCACCAACATCCGGCCGGGCACGGCTGATCGGCCGGAGCGCACGGCGGCGCCCCGGCCGACCCGCTCCATCAGCGCCCGACCGCACCCACCTGGGGGTGACGCCAGCGCACATAGAGACTGGCGAACAGCAGCAGCAGATTGATCGCGCCGACCACCGCGAAGGGCGCGCGCGGATCGACCTGGTCGAAAAGATAGCCGCCGACCAGGGTGATCAGCAGGATGCCGATCGCGCCGGTGACGTTGAAGGCGCCGAGCACCGAGCCGCGTTGCGCCGTCGGTGCCTCCTGACCGATCAGCGACTGTCCGGCGAGAAAGACACTGATCTGACCGATCCCGAGCAGGATGAAGAAGAGGATACCGATCCGCGCCAACGGGTCGTCGAGCAGCAGCGGCGCCAGGTTGCCGAGTGCGGCCAGCCCCATGCACACGGCCATCGCCGAGACCCGATCGATGCGATCGAGCAGCGGGCCGAGCAGCGGCGCCCAAACCAACGCCGAGAGCTGGGTGATGATGAAGATCACCGTCCCGGCGAGCACCGCCTCCGGCGTCTCCATCCCCGCCGCCTTGCCGGCCAGCGTCCCCCACAGGATGATGAAGGTCGCGTTGACCGACTGATCGCCCCGCGCGATGAAGGCCGAGGCATAGGCGAGCAGGATGCGCGGGTTGCGCGCCTGGGCGAAACCGCTGGCGAACAGGGTACGCAGGTTCGGGCGCTCGTCATGACGCACCGGCACCCCGGGCTTCAATCCCCAGAAAACCAAGGCAGCGACCGCCACCGACAGCCCGGCGATGATGAAATGGGTCAGGCGACCGGCCTCGACACCGTCGAACCCGGCATTGGTGAAGACCTTGGGCAGCGCCCCCAACCCCTGACCGACGATCACCACGCCGAGCCCGCTGAGCACCCCGACCAGCGCCACCAGCTTGCCGCGCGAGCGCTCGGCGGGATAGTCGGCGAGCACCGTCGACAGCGCTCCGGCGACCGCCACCACGCCGAGGGCGTAGATCACCCGAAAGCCGTAGAGCATCTCCACAGAGGTGGCGAGGGGATAGAGCACATAGGTCAGCGCCAGCAGCAGAAAGCCGACACCATAGACGGTACGCCGCCCGAGGCGGTCCATCAGCACCCCGGCGGGCAGGAACAGCAACAGGGTGACGATCTCGGTGAGGAACACCAGGTTACCGCTGATGCGGCCCTGACTCGACTCGGGGATACCGAGATGCTCGTTGAGGATATAGGTCTGGCCAATGGAGACGAAGACCATGAGCCCGATCGAGAAGAAGGCCACGACCATGAAGGTCCAACCGTGGCGCAGGCTAATCTCGGGGGCAAGATGAATCGGGCCGATACGATGGGTCTTGGCGTGTTCGGACATGGATACTGGGTCTCGGGCCGGCGCCGGCCACTCGGTCGGGTTGCAAGAACGAACCGGCATTATTCAGCTTTCAGCCGCCAGCCGCCAGCCGCCAGCCGCCAGCCGCCAGCCGCCAGCCGCCAGCCGCCAGCCGCCAGCAGATTGAACCGCAAAGGCGCGAAGGGCGCAAAGCAAGCGAACGGTCTGCAGATTCGTAGACCGGGCAGCAGCCTCCCCGACTGGAGGCTGGAAGCTGATCGCTGGAAGCTGGTTCGAGCCGCAAGGACGCAAAGGCGGCGAAGCAAGGGGGGAGAGCGTCCAGCCGCCAGCGATCAGCGACCAGCCGCCAGTGGGGAAGGAGCGGCTGCATGACTGGCGGCTGGCGGCTGGCGATAACCAAAAGCCGCCCCTAACTTTGCGCACTTCGCGTCTTTGTGGTTCAAACCAGCAGCCGTCAGCGGAAAACTGCCACTGGCGGCTGAAAGCTGATGGCTGGCGGCTGAGCCCCCGCCCCTAGGGCGCCAGCCGCTCGATGTCCCAGCCCGAGGCCGCACGGCGGTAGAGGAAGCGGTCGTGCAGGCGGCAGTCACGGCCCTGCCAGAACTCGATGCTGTCGGGGACAACGCGGTAGCCGCCCCAGAACTCGGGCAGCGGGATCTTGCCGTCGCGGAAGCGCTGGCGCATCTCCTCGACTTTGGCCTCGAGCATCGCCCGCGAGCGGATCACCTGGCTCTGCGGCGAGGCCCAGGCACCGATCTGGCTACCGCGCGCCCGCGAGGTGAAATAGCGGAAGGACTCGGCCGCCGAGATCCGTTCGGCACGCCCCGAGATCCCCACCTGACGCGCCAGCGCCACCCAGGGAAACAGCAGATAAACCCTTGGGTTGGCCTCGATCTGGTGCGACTTGCGACTGGCGTAGTTGGTGAAGAAGACGAACCCACGCTCATCGTAGAGCTTCATCAGCACGGTGCGCGAGGAGGGCTGTCCCTCGGCATCGACGGTGGAGACGGTCATTGCGTTGGGCTCGGGGATACCGCTGCCGACCGCCACCTGGTACCACTGCTCGAACTGGGAGAAAGGATCGGCGGCGAGCGACTCGCGCGCCAGCCCCTGCGCCATGCCCTGCGCGCGGATCTCTTCGGGGTTCGCCGTCATGCCACCACCCCGGCGACTTGGAGGCGGAGCGGGGCGCGTCCGGTCGGACGCGAGGGGAAAATCAGAGGATGTCTTCTCATTGATAATTATCAAAACTAATGGACAGGATTAGGATAATTGACTCGCCAAATGCTCGGAACCCGGGGTAGTTTCATCCCTCCAAGACCTACCAAGACGGTCAATCATCCGCCGATTCGCTTCCACGGGCTATCGTGAACGGATACCACGGAGCCTGGAAGGTGGCATAGATCGCACGAACCGACACGATCAAGAAGGAGTACCCCATGCCGATGACCCGCCAAGACCAGATCAAGGCCCTGGAACAGGACTGGGCTGAGAACCCCCGCTGGACCGATGTCAACCGCGCCTACTCGGCGGCCGATGTCGTCAGGCTGCGCGGCTCGGTGCAACCCGAGTACACCTATGCCCGACGCGGCGCCGAACGACTCTGGGGGCTGATCCACGGCGACGCCAAGAAGGGTTACGTCAACTGCATGGGCGCGATCACCGCCGGTCAGGCGATGCAGCAGGCCAAGGCTGGGATCGAGGCGATCTATCTCTCCGGCTGGCAGGTCGCCGCCGACGGTAACACCTCCGAGACCATGTACCCCGACCAGTCGCTTTACGCTTACGACTCGGTCCCCACCATGGTGCGTCGCATCAACAACGCCTTCAAGCGTGCCGACGAGATCCAGTGGGCCAAGGAGATCGAACCCGGCGATCCGGCCCACGTCGACTACTTCCTGCCGATCGTGGCCGATGCCGAGGCCGGCTTCGGCGGCGTGCTCAACGCCTTCGAGCTGATGAAGAACATGATCGCCGCCGGCGCCTCCGGGGTGCACTTCGAGGACCAGCTCGCCGCAGTGAAGAAGTGCGGCCACATGGGCGGCAAGGTGCTGGTGCCGACCAGCGAGGCGGTGCAGAAGCTCGTCGCCGCGCGACTCGCCGCCGACGTCATGGGCGTGCCCACGCTGCTGCTGGCGCGTACCGATGCCGAGGCGGCCAACCTGCTCACCAGCGACGTCGACGACAACGATCGTCCCTTCGTCACCGGCGAACGCACCAACGAGGGCTTCTACCGGGTCAACAACGGTCTTGAGCAGGCCATCAGTCGCGGCCTGGCCTACGCCCCCTATGCCGATCTGGTGTGGTGCGAGACCGGAACCCCGGACCTCGGCTTCGCCCGCGAGTTCGCCCAGGCGGTGCTGGAGAAGAACCCCAACAAGCTGCTCGCCTACAACTGCTCACCCTCGTTCAACTGGAAGAAGAACCTCGACGACGCCACCATCGCCAAGTTCCAGGACGAGCTGGCGGCGATGGGCTACAAGTACCAGTTCATCACCCTGGCGGGCATCCACAACATGTGGTTCAACATGTTCGACCTCGCCTACGACTATGCCCGTGGCGAGGGCATGCGCCACTATGTCGAGAAGGTGCAGGAGCCGGAGTTCGCCGCCCGCGACAAGGGCTACACCTTCGTCTCGCACCAGCAGGAGGTCGGCGCCGGTTACTTCGACGACGTCACCACCACCATCCAGGGCGGTGTCTCCTCGGTCACCGCGCTGACCGGCTCGACCGAGGAAGAGCAGTTCTGACAACACCCCCAGCGCCGGGGCGATCACGCCCCGGCGCTCGCCCCGCATCGTTCCAGCCGTACCAGGAGACCCCGCGCATGGACTTCAAGACCGCCGACCTCTACGACCGCGAGGGCGACGCCCTGCAGGTCTGCGACCCGGTGTTCCAGGACTTCGGCGGCCACTCGCGCTTCAGTGGCGAGGCGGTCACCGTCAAGTGCTTCGAGGACAACTCGCTGGTCAAGTCGACCCTGGCCGAACCCGGCGAGGGTCGGGTGCTGGTGGTCGATGCCGGCGGCTCGCTGCGCTGCGCCATGCTCGGCGACCTGATCGCCGCGCGTGCCGTCGAGCAGGGCTGGGCCGGGGTGGTGATCCACGGCTGCGTGCGCGACCGGGTCGAGCTGGCAGCCATGGCGATCGGCATCAAGGCGCTGGCCAGCACCCCGCGCAAGAGCCATCGTCGCGGCGAGGGCCAGCGCGACATCCCGATCCACATCGCCGGGGCGCGCGTCAACCCGGGCGATCACATCTATTGCGACGAGGACGGCGTGGTGATCGCCGAGCGGTCGCTCACCGACGGCTGAGGACGCATCATGGCCTGGACCGAGGCGAAGCTGATCGCCGAGGCCATCCTCGATGGTTTCGAGCGTCATTACCGACTGTTCCGCGCCTGTACCGGCGAGGCCCGGGCGCGCTTCGAGCGCGCCGACTGGCCGGCCGTCCAGGCCGCCGCCCGCGCACGCATCAGCTACTACGACACCCGGATCGGCGAGACCGTGGCGCTGCTGCGCCGCGAGTTCCATCTGCGTGACCCGAGCGACGCGTTGTGGCAGCGGGTCAAGGTCGAGTATCTACGGCTGCTGCCGCTGCACCGCCAGCCCGAGCTGGCCGAGACCTTCTACAACTCGGTGTTCTGTCGCCTGTTCGACCGGCGCTACTACGACAACCGCTATATCTTCGTCTGGCCGATGATCTCGACCGAGCACCTCGAGGCCGAGGTGCCGATCTACCGCCCCTACTACCCCACCCGCGACGGCTTCGCCCGGGTGCTCGCCCGCATCCTCACTGAGGCCGGCTTCGAGCGACCCTTCCGCGCCCCACGCCACGACCTGCGCTGTCTGCTGCGCGCGCTGCGCGAGCGCCTGCCCACAGCACAGACCCGGCAGCAGAACTTCCAGCTCGCGGTGCTGCGCAGCCCCTTCTTCCGCAACAAGGCCGCCTATCTCATCGGCAAGGCGATCAACGGCGCCGACCAGATCCCCTTCGCCATCCCCATCCTCAACGACGAGCAGCGCGGGCTCTATGTCGACACCCTACTGGTCGGCGAGGACGAGCTGTCGGACATCTTCAGCTTCTCGCGCGCCTATTTCATGGTCGACACCGAGGTACCGGCGGCGGTCGTCGAGTTCCTCCGCCCGCTGCTGCCGCGCAAGGGCAAGGCCGAACTCTACACCGCGATCGGGCTGCAGAAGTTCGGCAAGGCCGAGTTCTACCGCGACTTCCTCAAGCACCTGCGTCACTCCGCCGACGAGTTCGTCATCGCCCCGGGGATCCGCGGCATGGTGATGTGCGTCTTCACCCTGCCCTCCTTCCCCTTCGTGTTCAAGGTGATCAAGGACCGCTTCCCGCCGCAGAAGGAGATGAGCCGCGAGGCGGTGAAGGAGAAATACCAGCTGGTCAAACTCCACGACCGCGTCGGGCGCATGGCCGACTCCTGGGAGTACTCGCACGTTGCCTTCCCCGCCGCGCGCTTCTCCCCGGCGCTGCGCGCGCTGCTCGAGGAGGAGTGCGCCGGCAGCCTCGAGCACGACGGCGAGCACCTGATCATCAAGCACCTCTATATCGAGCGGCGCATGGCCCCGCTCAACCTCTATCTGCAAGAGGCCGACGCCGAGGACGCGCGCCACGCAGTGGCCGAGTACGGCGACGCCATCCGCCAGCTCGCCGCCGCCGACATTTTCCCCGGCGACTTCCTGTTCAAGAACTTCGGCGTCACCCGGCGTGGGCGGGTGGTGTTCTACGACTACGACGAACTCTGCTATCTCACCGAGTGCAACTTCCGCGAGATCCCCGAGGCGCCCTACCCGGAGCTGGAACTGGCCGACGAACCCTGGTACAGCATCGCCCCGGCCGACGTCTTCCCCGAGGAGTTCGAGACCTTCCTGCTCACCGACCCGCGCATCCGCACACTGTTCCGTGAACTCCACGGCGAGCTGCTCGACCCGGGCTGGTGGCGCGAGCGCCAGAGCCACATCCGCCGCGGCCGACTCGAGGACGTCTTCCCCTACCCCGAGGCGCGTCGCTTCCCCGCTCCGGCAGCCCCGCGCGGCGTCGGGGCGCAGGCCATCGGCTAGACTGCGGACAGGCCGCGCCATCCCCGGCGCGCCCCAGACCGGTCCGCCCGGGGAGGCCATCATGCCCATCCGCCCGCGCCTCGTCCTGCTCGCGCTCGCGCTGCTGCTGACATCCGCCGGCGATGTCCTCAGCGCCCCACCAGAGCACCCACCCTGGTTCAAGCAGTCCTTCCTCGATCTCGCCGAGGATGTCGCCGAAGCCACCGCCGCAGACCGCCGGCTGATGCTCTACTTCTACCAGGACGGCTGCCCCTACTGCGCCCTGCTGCTGCGGGTGAACCTCGCCGACCCCGAGATCGCGCGACTGGCGCAGGAGCGCTTCGAGGTCATCGCGCTCAACATCTGGGGTGATCGCGAGGTGGTCGGACTCGACGGCCAGACCACCACCGAAAAGGGGCTGGCCGCTGCCCTCGGCGTCCAGTTCACCCCGACACTGCTGCTGCTCGACGAGGCCGGCGCGGTGGTGCTGCGCATCAACGGCTACCAGCCACCGGCGCGTCTCGCCGCCGCGCTGACCTATGCCGCCGAACGACGCGAGCAGTTCGGCGAGCGCTTCGCCGACTTCCACGCCAGGCGCGGTGGCCCGCCGGCGAGCGGAGAGCTGCACCACGAGGCCGGTTTTCTCGAACCGCCACTACGCCTCGCCGACAACCGCGACCGCTCGCCACGTCCCTTGGTGGTGCTGTTCGAGCAGCGCACCTGTCGCGGCTGCGACCGACTCCACGACGATCTGCTGCGCCGCCCACCCCTGGCCCATGCGCTCAGCGCCTTCGACGTGGCACTCGTCGACATCGACGCCGAGACCCCACTGCAGACCCCGGACGGCGCCGCGCGCGCCGCGAGCGACTGGGCCGACGCGCTCGGCATCCTCTACACCCCGACGCTGGTGTTCTTCGACGCCGCCGGGCGTGAGGTCTTCCGCGCCGAGGGCGAGCTGCGCGCCTTCCACCTGCACGGCGCGCTCGACTATGTCGCCACCGGCGCCTATCGCTGGCAGCCGAGCTTCCAGCGCTATCTGGCGGCGCGGCGCGAACGCGTCGAGGCCTTGGGGGTCGAGATCGAGCTGATGGAGTGAACGCCGGGGTCAATCCCGGCGCGGTGCGGATCAGATGCGATCGAGCGCGGCGAGGTCGCGATCACGCATCCCCAGCAGATAGAGGATACCGTCGAGTCCGACGGTGGCGATCGAGTGACGCGCCTGCTGGGTGACGATCGGCTTGGCGTGGAAGGCGATGCCGAGTCCGGCGATCGAGAGCATCGGCAGGTCGTTGGCGCCGTCGCCGACAGCGATCACCTGTTCGAGACGGATGCCCTCGCGCGCGGCCAGTTCGCGCAGCAGCTCGGCCTTGCGCGCGCCATCGACGATCTCGCCGGCGACCTCACCGGTGAGCCGGCCGTCACGGAACTCGAGCTGGTTGGCATAGACGTAGTCGACACCGAAACGTCGCTGCAGATGCTCGGCGAAATAGGTGAAGCCGCCGGAGAGGATGGCGATCTTGTAGCCGAGTCGCTTGAGCGTGGCGATCAGCCGATCGGCGCCCTCGGTGATCGGCAGCCGCTCGGCGATCCCCACCAGCACCGACTCGTCGAGTCCCTCGAGCAGCGCCATGCGCCGCCGGAAGCTCTCCTGGAAATCCAGCTCGCCGCGCATCGCCGCCTCGGTGATCGCCGCCACCTCGTCGCCGACCCCGGCGGCGGCGGCCAGCTCGTCGATCACCTCGGTCTGGATCAGGGTCGAGTCCATGTCGAAGCAGACCAGCCGCCGGGTGCGGCGGAAGACGGTGTCCTCCTGGACCGCGACGTCGACATCCATCACCTGGCTGAGCCCGAGCAGCGCGCCGTGCAGCGCGGTGAGATCATCGACCGCGCCGCGCACCGAGAACTCCACCGAGGCGAGCGCGTGCGGCGCCGGCGCGGTGCGCCGCGAGATGCGACCGCTGAGCCGGTTGATGCGATCGACGTTGAGTCCGCGCTCGGCGATCAGCGCCGAGACCCGGGCGATGTGCTCGGCACCGATCTCGCGCCCGAGCAGGGTGAGGATGTGACGCGGCTGCCCCTGCTCGCGCACCCAGCGCTCGTAGTTGTCGCCGTCGATCGGGGTGAAGCGGATGTCGAGCCCCATGCCGTGGGCGATGAACAGCAGGTCGCGGAAGACGCCGCTGTCGCGATCGGCCGCCGGCAGTTCGACCAGCATGCCCAGCGCCAGGGCGTCGTGGATGGTCGACTGGCCGATGTCGAGCACCGGGATATGGTAGCGGGCCAGGGTCTCGGTGAGTGCGGCGATGATGCCGGGACGGTCTTCACCGGCCACGTTGATCAGTACGATTTGGCTCATGAAGGTCTGTATCGGGTCGCGAGGATTCGGATCGATGCGGGCGCGTCCGTCCTGGACACCCGGCCGGGGCCGCGCCGCATCCGCCGGAGACGTCCCTGCAACGGCGGCACGGGTCGGGATGTCCGGCCCGTGGCTGATGGATGACGCTACTTTAACGCAGATCGCCGCGCCCGAGTCAGGCGCGCCGCGGCACCTCGAGCAGGGTCTGCACCAGATCGACGCAGCCGGCGCGGAAACCGGCCTCACAATAGGCCAGATAGTAGTCCCACATGCGCCGGAAGGCGGCATCGTAGCCGAGTGCCGCGACCTCGGCGTCGACGGCGTGGAAGCGCGTGCGCCAGCGGCGCAGGGTCTCGGCATAGTCATCACCGCACCAGCGGCTCTCGCGCACCCGCAACCCGGCGCGCGCGGCCTCCTCGCTCATCCGGCGGGGCGAAGGCAGCATGCCACCGGGGAAGATGTAGAGCTGCACGAAGTCCGGGGTGCGGCGATAGATCGGGAAGTCGTCCTCGTTGATGGTGATCACCTGCAGCGCGATCCGCCCGCCCGGGCGCACCAGTCGCCGCAGGGTGTCGTAATAGGTCGACCAGTAGGCCTCACCGACGGCCTCCATCATCTCGATCGAGATGGCGTGATCGAAGCTGCCGTGCAGCTCGCGATAATCGGCGAGATGGAACTCGACCAGGTCGGCGAACCCCGATGCCGCCAGTCGAGTGCGGGCATAGTCGAGCTGGGCGCGCGACAGGGTGATGCTGGTCACCCGCAGCCCACGCCGTGCCGCGGCCTCGGCCAGCCCGCCCCAACCACTGCCGATCTCGAGCAGGTGCTCGCCGGGACGCGCATCGATGGCGTCGAGCAGGCGCTCGTACTTGCGCGCCTGTGCCTGCTCCAACGACTCATCCCCCGCCTCCGGCGCGAACAGCGCCGAGGAGTAGGTCATGCCGCGATCGAGCCAGAAACGATAGAAGTCGTTACCGAGATCATAGTGACGGGCGATGTTGCGCCGACTGTTGCGACGATGGTTGCGCCGGCGCAGATGGGTGAGACGATTGAGCCAGCGCCCCCAGCGCATCCCCTGGGGACCACCGCCGAGATGCTCGAGGTTGTCGTAGAGTACCCCGAGCAGCGCGGTGAGATCGGGCGAGGACCAGTGCCCGGCGATATAGGACTCGGCGAAACCGATCTCGCCGCGCGTGACCAGTCGGGTGACGAAACGCCAGGGATGATGAATCGCCAGTTCACCGGCGCCGCCACAGAAACGCCCGCGATAGAGCCGGGCGCCGTCGGCGCCCATGCGCACCAGCACCTGACCGAACAGCAGATCGCGGAAGAAACGCTCGAACAGGCGCCAGGCGCCCCTGGTATCGGCCGGCTGCGGCCCGGACAACGGCTCTTCGACGGACATCAGGACACCTCTTCGCGGGGCGGCTCGGGCTTGGCGTGATAACGCCCGCCACGGAGCCAGATCTTCAGCGCCTGCCAATGGATCATCAGCATCACCTTCAGCGTCATCAGCGGATAACTCAGTGCGGCACGCAACAGACCGGCATCATCACAAGGCAGCAGCCGGGCGCTGTGAACGGCCGCCAACATCAACCGTTCCTCCTGGAACTCGCGGATGACGACGCTGTGCTGCTGCCCGTCACGCGCGAACCTGAACTGATAGTCGGCGGCCATGCCGATGAAGGGCGAGACATGAAAATCCTTGGCATGACGCGCACGGATCGGCCAGCGCAGCGGCGCTCCGTCCTCGTGGAGCAGATAGCTGTGACTCTCGCCGAAGGTGTTATGGACCTCACAGAGCACCGCCAGCGGGCGATCCTCGGCGTCGAAGCAGGTCCAGATGCTCAGTGGGTTGAAGCCATAGCCGAGCAGACGGGGAAAGCACTGCAACTCGACCCGCGCCACCGCGACCTCAAGCCCCTGCTCGCGCAGCCGCGCCAGCAGCCAGGGCTTGAGCGGCGAGCCATCGCGCGGGCCATGATCGCGATCGTGGAAGGCGAGCAGGTTGAAGCGATTGTGCGAGAACCAGCGTGATCCGGCGGCCAACTCATCGAGACGATCGAGATCGAGCAGCAGACTGAACACCCGATAGACGAAACGATAACGCACCGGGAACAACCGCCGGTGCATCACCTCGCCGAACAGCAGTCCCGCCGCCGGCCTGGTCATGACACGACCGGCGGCAGTTCGCCGCCGCGCACACCGCAACCGGCCGGCGCGGTGCGCGCAGGCGCCCAGGGCGGGGGCGCGCCGAGCGCCTCGGCCACCTCCAGCGCCGCGCGCAGCCCGTCCTCGTGGAAGCCGTAACCGAGATAGGCGCCACTGAACCACAGCCGATCGCGCCCCTGGATCTCGCCGATACGCTGTTGCGCCTCCATCGCCCGGGCATCGAACAGCGGGTGATCGTAGTCGAGTTCGGCGATCACGTGCTGCCGGGCCGGCGCCCGGTGCGGGTTGAGGCTGACGAAGATGTCGCGCTCGGGCGGCAGCGCCTGCAGGCTGTTCATCCAATAGGTGATGGTCACCGGAAGGTCGGCCGGATCGCCACGATGACGCAGATAGTTCCACGACGACCACACCCGGCGGCGGCGTGGCATCAGCGTCCGGTCGGTGTGCAGGTAGACCTTGTTAGCCTGATAGCGGAAGCTGCCGAGCAGCTCGCGCTCGCGCGCGCTCGGCGACTCGATCAGCGACAGCGCCTGATCGGCGTGACAGCCGAACACCACCGCATCGAAGCCGAGCCGCTCGCCATCGGCGGTCTCGACCTCGACCCCACCCTCGACCCGCCGCACCCGGCGCGCCGGGGTCGAGGTGCGCACCTCGCCGCGCATCCGTTCGAGGATACGGGCGACATAGGCGCGACTGCCGTCGCCGACCGTCTCCCACTCGGGCCGGTCGATCAGATCAAGCAGTCCATGATTGGCGAAGAAGCGAGCGAAGGCGAGGAAGGGGAAGTCGAGCATGTCGGCGGTCGGACAGGACCAGATCGCCGCGGCCATCGGCAGCAGATAGTCCTCGGCGAAGCGCCGGGAATAACGCCCGCGGTCGAGAAAATCACCGAGGGTCAGGGTGGTGCCGGGGTTGGAATTGATGAAGGCCTTGGCCGCGCCGTTGAAGCGCAGGATCTCGCCGAGCATCCACCAGAATCCCGGACGCACCAGATTGGCGCGCTGGCCGAACAGGGTATTGAGGCCGGAGCCTGCATACTCGATCGCGCCATCGTCGAGGCTGGCGGCAAAGGACATGCTGGTGGGATAGCTCTCGACCCCGAGCTGCGCGAACATCGCGCACAGCAGCGGATAGTTGCGACGGTTGAACACCATGAAGCCGGTGTCGACCGGAAAGCGCCCGGAGACCCCCTCGACCTCCAGGGTATGGGTGTGGCCGCCGACATAGTCGTTGCGCTCGAGCAGGGTCACCCGATAGCGCGCGTCGAGCATCCAGGCGGCACCGAGCCCACCGATCCCGCCGCCGATCACTCCGATGGTTTCCACTGGCATCGTCTGACCCCGAATCGCTTCGGCTCCCTCCGTCCGTGACACGTACGCCAATACGCCCCTCACGGGAACATCGAGCCCCATCGCGAGAGATCAAGTCATCGACACACGCAGGTTTCCCGCCATCCTGCCGTGGTTGCAACGTCGGCACGACGAACGGCACCTCAACCGCGTACCACGGCCTCGATGCGCGCGCGCAACTGGCGCCATTCCGGGGTGGCGACGCCGCCCGTCGCCAGCGTCTCCATCAAACCATAGGCGATCGACCGATGCGCCGGCTCCAGGTCGAGGAGCTTGTCGAGCCGGAACAGACAACCCGAGCGCGGCTGCTCGAGGGTGCACACCAAGGCATAGAGGGTGAGCGCCGAGGCCGAGCCCGGCGCCGCGGCGATCGCCGCCAGCGCCTGCTCCAGCGGTTGCGCCCCGGCCGCGGTCATTCGCCGGCGACCGTCATCCGCTCGATCAGCCAGGAGCCGGTGCGGGTACTGCCGGGGAAGTCGCAGTCGTCGCCGACGGCCACCAGGTTGGCGAACATCTCGCGCAGGTTGCCGGCGATGGTCACCTCCTCGACCGGATACTGGATCTCGCCGTTCTCCACCCAGAACCCGGCGGCACCGCGCGAATAATCGCCGGTGACCATGTTGACGCCGTGCCCCATCAGCTCGGTGACCATCAGCCCGGTGCCCATCTCGCGCAACAGCGCGGCGCGATCGAGCGGCCCCGAGTCGATGATGAGGTTGCGCACCCCGCCGGCGTTCGCGGTGGTCGGCATCCCCAAGCGGCAGCCCGAATAGGTATCGAGCACATAGGTCTGCAGCACCCCGTCGCGTACCAGATCCTTGGCCCGGGTCGCCACGCCGTCGCCGTCGAAGGGCGCGCTGGCCAGCCCGCGCGGCAACAAGGGCTGCTCGTGGACACGCACGAACTCGGGGAAGATGCGCTCCTCGAGACTGTCGAGCAGGAAGCTCGCGCGCCGATAGAGACTGCCGCCACTGATCGCCCCGATCAGCCCGCGCAACAGTCCGGTGGCGACCTCGGCGCGAAACAGCACCGGCACCTTGCGCGTCCCCAGACGACGCCCGTTGAGCCGGGCCACGGCACGTGCGGCGGCGCGCGCGCCGATGCGCGCGGCGGCATCGAGGTCCTCGGGCGCGCGCGCCGAACTCCACCAGTAGTCGCGCTGCATCGACTCGCCCTCCTGGGCGATCACCGAGCAGTTGAGCCCGTGCCGGGTGGTCGGATAGCCGCCGATGAAGCCGTGACTGTTGCCATAGACACGCAACCCGAAATGGGTCGACAGGCTCGCCCCCTCGGAGTTGACGATGCGCGGGTCGTGACCGCGCGCGGCCTCCTCGCACTCGACGGCGAGGGCCACGGCGGCATCGACCCCGATCGGCCAGGGGTGACAGAGATCGAGGTCCGGCAGCTCGCGCGCCATCAACTCGGGCGCGGCAAGATGGGCGCAGCTGTCCTCCTGGGTGTACTCGGCGATGGCGCAGGCGGCACGCACCGCGTCGCGCACCGCCGCCGGCGACAGGTCGGTGGTGCTGGCCGAGCCACGGCGCTGACCGAAATAGACGGTGATGCCGAGCCCGTTGTCGCGGATGTGCTCGACCGTCTCGACCTCGCCCAGCCGCACCGCGACCTCGAGTCCGGTGCTGCTGCCGATCGAGGCCTCGGCCGCGCTCGCACCCCGGCGCTCGGCCTCGCGCAGCATCTCCTCGACGCTCTCCTGCAGCCGCGCCAGACGCTCGGCGGTATCCTCTGTGGCACTGATGGACATGCGGTTTCCTTCAGACTGGATTGAATTCGACACGCGTCGCGACCCAGGATCGAGCCCGGGTCGCGACGGGCTCAAGCGCTGGTGCCGCCGACGGTGAGCGCATCGATGCGCAGGGTCGGCTGCCCGACCCCGACCGGCACGCTCTGCCCGTCCTTGCCACAGGTCCCGACCCCCTCGTCGAGCTTGAGGTCGTTGCCGATCATGCTCACCCGGGTCATCACCTCGGGACCGTTGCCGATCAGGGTCGCGCCCTTGACCGGCCGACCGATCCGACCGTTCTCGATCAGATAGGCCTCGCTGGCGCTGAACACGAATTTGCCCGAGGTGATGTCGACCTGGCCGCCGCCGAAGTTGGCAGCATAGAGCCCCTTGTCGACCGAGGCGATGATCTCGGCCGGATCACGATCCCCGGCGAGCATATAGGTGTTGGTCATGCGTGGCATCGGCAGATGGGCGTAGGACTCGCGCCGGCCGTTGCCGGTTGGCGCCACGCCCATCAACCGGGCGTTGAGCTTGTCCTGCATGTAGCCGCGCAGGATGCCGTCCTCGATCAGCACCGTGTCCTGGGTCGGAGTGCCCTCGTCGTCGATCGCCAGCGAGCCGCGCCGTCCCGGCAGGGTGCCGTTGTCGACCACCGTCACCCCGGGCGCGGCCACCCGCTCGCCGAGCCGCCCGGCGAAGGCCGAGGTGCCCTTGCGGTTGAAGTCGCCCTCGAGCCCGTGACCGACGGCCTCGTGCAGCAACACCCCGGGCCAGCCGGGACCGAGCACCACCGGCATGGTACCGGCCGGTGCCTCCTCGGCCTCGAGGCTGGTGAGGGCGAGACGCACCGCCTCGCGGGCGAAGCCGAGCGCCCGCTCCTCGGCGAGGAAGAAGCCGAGATCGGTGCGCGCGCCACCGCCGCTCGAGCCCTGCTCGCGCTGCCCGTCGGCCTCGACGATCACGCTCACGTTCATCCGCACCAGCGGGCGCACGTCGGCGGCCAGCGAGCCGTCATCGGCGAGCACCAGCACCACGTCGTGCACCGCCACCAGACTGGCAATCACCTCGCGCACGCGCGGGTCGGCCGCGCGCGCCTCGGCGTCAACTTGGCGCAGCAAGGCGATCTTGTCGGCATCGGCGAGGGTATCGATGGGATTGATCGGCGGGTAGAGCGTGCGCGCCGCCACCCCGGTGCCGACCGCCACGCTGCGGCTCTGGCCACCCCGGGCGATGGCCCGCGCCGCCTCGGCCGCCTGCGCCAGGGCGGGGAACTGCAACTCGTCGGAATAGGCGAAACCGGTCTTCTCGCCACAGATCACCCGCAGCCCGGCGCCCTGCTCGATATTGAAGTTGCCGTCCTTGATGATGCCGTCCTCGAGCACCCAGGATTGCAGGCGACTGGACTGGAAATAGATGTCGGCGGCATCGACCGAGGCGCCGGCGAGCAGCCCGAGCAGACGGTCGAGATCGCCGTCGCAGAGACCGACCGGCGCGAGGATGCTGTCGCGCGCGAGCGCTAGTGAATCGTTCATCGGATCTAGAGGACTCCTGGGGAGCATCTCCCCGACCGTGACCGGCCGAGGGGTGAACTGGCGGGCCCGAAATGGACGTGGGACGAGGCAGCTTCAGCGCAGCGCCGTGCGACCGCTCCCCGCCCCCCTCGGCACGAGCAGGGACTGCTGGGACCCGGGGGGGATGCTCCCCCCGGAGCGGGTCCGCCGGCGGCGGACCCCTTTGCGATCTAGCTGAGGCTTCAGCCGTGACATTTCAAACGACGGTGCTCGATGGTCGGGAAATTGCGACGCACCGACTCGAGGAACTCCTCGTCGACCGGGCAGCAGATGCTGCCGGCCCCGCGCGGCACCTGCGCCAGCACCGAGCCCCAGGGGTCGACGATCATGGTGTGACCATGGGTCTCGCGCCCATTGATGTGGAAACCACCCTGGGCGGCGGCAACCACATAGACCAGGTTCTCGATGGCGCGTGCGCGCACCAGGGTCTCCCAGTGCGCCTTGCCGGTGATCGCGGTGAAGGCCGAGGGCACCACCAGGATCTCCACCCCGCGATCGAGCATCTTGCGGAACATCTCCGGGAAGCGCAGATCGTAGCACACCGCCACGCCGAGCCGTCCCAGCGGACTGTCGATCACCACCACCTCGTCACCGGCCTCGATCGCGGCCGACTCGTGATAGCGCTCCTCGACCTCGGGCAGACTGACGTCGAACAGATGGATCTTGTCGTAACGCGCCACCCGCTGGCCCTGGTCGTCATAGACCATGCACGCGGCGCGGACCTTGGACGAGTCCTCGGCCACCATCGGGATGGTGCCACCGACCAGCCACACGCCGTACTGCTTGGCCACCCGCGCGAGGAAGGCCTGCAGCGGCCCCTCGCCGTCCTCTTCGCGGAGGGTGAGTTGATCCTGGTCGCGCTTGCCCATGAAGGCGAAGTTCTCGGGCAGCACCACCAGCTGGGCGCCGCCCTCGGCCGCCTCCTTGATCAAGCGCTCGGCCTCGAACAGGTTCGCGCTCACGTTGGGGCCGGTCGCCATCTGCACCGCCCCGACCTTGGGTTTCGCATTCATCGTCTGCACCGCCTCGCCGGTTTGGTCGGCCCGCGACCTCGCCGATCTCCGCCTTTGCGCCCGAACAGCCATCCGCCGATGGCGGCGACTGCGTACCTATCGGAAAGATACCATCCCCCCGGGCGAGCCGAAACCGCCGACCGTGCGCTCACTCGAGAAACAGGTTCACCGGCTCGTCACGACTCGGCGCCTCGTCCTCGGCGACGGACTGCACCAGCTGCGGGTCCCAGCCCAGCGGCGTCACCCGCGGCTCGGTCCAGGGACCGCTGACCCGATATTGATAGCGCCCCAGCCGATCGATGGCGTTCCCCGCCACCCGGTCGACCAGATAGACCGCGGCGCCGACCACAGGACCGCCGGCCACGGCGCTGGCCAGGGCGACGCTGGAGCCGAGCTTGGGCTCGAGCACCACGGTCTGATCGAAGCGCCGCTCGACCAGGTCGGTCAGTCCACCGATGATCAGCCGGCTCGAGGGACCGACCACCTCGAAGCGATCGCTGCCGGCCTGACCATCGGCGAGCAGCAGTCGCCCCTGCATCCGCTCGAAGGCGAAGCCCTGGGCATAGAGATCGCTGAAGTCGAGCGCCAGACGGCGGCTGATCGCCCCCAGGTTGAGGAAGCCGAGCACGCGTCCCACCCCGGGCTCGAGTTCGAGCAGACGCCCGGCGCCGATGTCGACATCGATCCAGCCGTGGGTGCGCGCCAACGCGTAGTCACCCGGCGCGCCCGGCCAGTCGAGTTCGGCATGGGCGTCGACCGGTGCGCCCTCGAGCACGCTGCGATAGCCGAGCCGGCGCAACAACTCACCGAGATCGCCCGACTCCAGCGCCAGGGTGACCCGGCTGTGACCGCCGCCGGGGCCGTCGCGCCAGTTCGCCGAGCCGCTCAGCGCGAGCCGCTCGCCATCGCTCAGACGCAGCCGGGGGATGCCGATGCCGGCGGCGCTCGGCCGCAGCTCCAGGGCCAGCCGACCGAGCCCCTCGCCGCCCCAGCGCAGATCGCTGACGGCGAGATCGAGCGCCGGCCAGTCGCCCGGCGCGCGCGCCGCGCCCCCGGCGCCACCACCGCTGGCGAGCAGGGCGTCGAGTTCGAGCCGATCGAGATCGAGTCGCAGCGGCGCGCCGGGCGCACCCGGCGCAGTGGGCAGCACCATCTGCCCGGCCAGCTCGCGGCTGTCGAATCCCAAGCGCCAACCGCGCGCCTCGGGCGCCAGCGCAAACGTGGCACGATGCAGCCGCAGCGCGCCGAGACGCGCCTCCTCGGCGGCGACCTCGACCCCGACGAGCGGTGTGGCACCCGCGCCGCCACCCGGGCGCCGACGCGCCCAGGTCGACCAGGCATCGAGATCGAGCCGCTTCACCCGGCCGTCGATGAACAGCCCGTCGCGCCCCGGCCGGGGCGCGGCGCCGTCGAGACGCAGATGGCCGCGCTCGAGCCGCGCCGGGGCCAGCCCCAGGGCGAGATTGACGCCGAGCGAGCCGACCCGACCAGCGACGTCGAGGCGCTGGTCGGGCACCAGGGTGCCGGCGAGGTCGAGCCGCCGCCGACCCTCGGCGCGCTTGCCGAGCGGCGCCGGCAGCGCCAGCGCCAGCCCCTCGAGGCCGCTCTCCAGCTGCCAGTCGAGCCGGGGGGCGGAGGCGCCCAGCTCGGCGTGAGCCAGCCCCAGCGTCAGGCGCCAGTCGAGTTCGCCGTCGAGGCTCGACCACAGCGGCGCGGGCAACTGCGCGGCCAGGGTCTCGACCGGGGTGCGCGAGGCGGCCTCGAGCACCACCCGCTCGGGCTCGGTGCGCAGCGCCAGTTGCAGCGACCGCCCCCAGAGTCGGGCGGTCATCGACTCGGCGGCGACCCCCTGGGTGTCGAAGGAGAGCACGCCATCGAGACCGACCAGTCGCAGCGGGGTCTCGGTCAGGCGCAGCGCGGCATCGTCCTCGGGCCAGGTCAGGCGCCCGCTGAGCGTCAGCGGCTGCTCGCGCTTGAGCGGCAACCCGATATCGAGCGCCAGGTGCGAGTCACCGCTCGCCTCGAGCCGCGCGGCCAGGGCGCCGAGGCGCGTGCGCAACGGGCTCTCGCGCAACACCCGCACGCCGTCGGCGAAGGGGCCGTCGGCCTCGGCATGGATCTCCAGCACCCGGCTGTCGCGCAGGTCGGGAAGCCGCGCCCAGCCGGCGCCGACGTCGCTGTCGAGGACGCGCGCCCGGTCGAGACGCACGCTCATGCCCTGGTTGAGAAAGCGCAGCTCGCCGCTGGCCCCCTCCAACGGGGGATAGCCGGGGAGATAGTCGAGCCGGGTGTCGGCATAGTCGAGGCGCAGCTCGAAGCGCCCCTCCTGAGCGCGGAAGGGGTAGGCGGCCAGCGGACCGCGAAACAGCACCTCGGCCTCGGGCACCCGACCGGCGACGATGGCGCGCTCCAGCCAGGCGACCAGACGCGGGTGCATCTGCCCGACCGGGAGATAGCTGCGGGTCTGGGCGGCGTCGCCGTCGTGGAAGCGCGCGCGCAGATCGAGCAGCGGGCTGGCGCCGTCGCCGGGCAGGTGGAGACTGAAACGCGCATCACCGGCGAGATCGGCGGTGGCCAGTTTGAGCGACTCGGCCGCCAGCTGCCAGCCGTCATCGGCATGGTGCCAGCGCAGCGTGCCGTCGAGTCGGGAGAAGGCCAGCGGGCGATCGAACAGCGGCGCCAGATCGAGCGCGAAACGGCGCGGCGCGAGCGCCAGCCGCCCGCCGTCCTGGTCGACGCTCAGCGTCCCGTCGAGCCCGCTGAGACCGGGCCAGTGTCCGTGACGATCGAGACCGATCCCGGCGAGCCGGGCGTCGAGACGCCAGCGCGGTGGCGCATCGACCGGCAGCGCCACCTCCAGGGTACAGGCGTCGAGCCGGCCGCGCGGGGCGCTGGCCAGGAGCCCGGCGAGCGCATCGGGCAAGGGCCGCGGACTGGCGCGCAGCAAGGTGCCGAGCGCGGCGAGATCGAGGGTGCGGGACTCGGCGACGAGCGCGCGCGCGCGCCCTCTGGGATCGAGATCGAGCGCGAGGTCGCCGATCGCCACCGTGCCGCCCGCGGCCCCGACGAGATCGAGGTCGGCCAACCGTAGCTGCCAGCCGTGACGATCCGGACGCAGCCGTGCCAACGCTCGTGCCCGGCGCAACACCGGCTCGCCCTCGGCGCTGGCCAGCCCGTCGAGGGCCAGCGCCAGGCTGGCGCCGGCCAGCCGGCCGGGCACCAGCTCGACCCACAGCTCAACCTCGCCAGCGGTGAGCCGGGGCAACGCCTGCCCCGCCCATTGCGTCGGCAGCGCCTCCAGCCGTGAGGCCGCCACCCGCGCCACGACGTGCCCCCACCAGCGCGCCGGTTCGCGCAGCGGTCCGTGCAGCCGGGCGCGCGCCTCGATGTGCCCGGCGAGCGCCGGCACGGCAGCGGCGAGCGCCACCCGACGACCACGCCAGCCGTTGTCCAGGGTCAGCGTCAGCCCGTCGAGGTGCAGCGGCCCGGACAGCCGCGGATCGTGATAGTCGAGATCGATGTCGGTGAGCGTCACCCGACCCCGCTCGAGCAGTCGCACCAGCCCCTCGGGGTCGCCGCCGCCGAGGCCATCGAGCGCCGGCAGAGACAGCCGCCCGGCACCATCGCGCACCAAGACCAACTGGCCACCGGCGAGCCCCAGTCCGGCGAGTCGGGGGGCGCCGGCACGCAGCGAGTCGAGCGGCGCAAACTCGATCGCCAGGGTGTCGAGTCGCAGCGGCGCCGCCGCGTCCGGGGCGCGCAGCACCAGGCCATCGAGCGCCAGATAGGGACGCAGCCCGACCAGCCCGGCACGCAGCCGCTCGGCCTCCAGCTCGACGCCGAGCGCGGCGGCGACCGAGCGCAGCAATGGCTGGCGATAGTGATCGATCAGCGCGAGCCCAACGCGAACGCCGGTGAGCGCGAGCGCGCACACCACCAGCACGACGAGCATGGACCTGGACAGGAGCGCGGACGGACGACGGATCGAGGACATGGGCAGTGCTTCGCGGCTGGCGTGAACGGATGGCGGAGCGCCGCGACCGGGGACCGGTCCGCAAGACCTGGTCGAGCGCCCCGGGGGTGTTCCCCGGGGCGCCCGGTCAGATCAGCACCACGTCGTATTGTTCCTGAGTATAGAGCGCCTCGGCCTGGAGCCGGATCGGCCGACCGATGAACTCCTCGAGTTCGGCCAGGTGTGCCGACTCCTCGTCGAGCAGCCGGTCGACCACTTCCTGGGAGGCGAGCACCAGTAGGCTCTCGACGTCGAACTGACGCGACTCGCGCATGATCTCGCGGAAGATCTCGTAGCAGGTGGTCTCGGCGGTCTTGATCGAGCCGCGACCGCCACAGCAGGGACAGGGCTCACAGAGCACGTGCTCGAGCGACTCGCGGGTACGCTTGCGGGTCATCTCCACCAGCCCGAGCGAGGAGACCTCGGTGATGTGGGTCTTGGCGTGGTCGCGCGCCAGACACTTCTCGAGGGCACGCAACACCTGTCGCTTGTGCTCCTCCTCGGTCATGTCGATGAAGTCGATGATGATGATGCCGCCGAGGTTGCGCAGACGCAACTGCCGGCAGATCGCCTGGGCCGCCTCGAGATTGGTCTTGAAGATGGTCTCCTCGAGATTGCGATGACCGACGAAGGCGCCGGTGTTGACGTCGATGGTGGTCATCGCCTCGGTCTGGTCGATCACCAGATGACCGCCGGATTTGAGACTGACCTTGCGCTGCAGCGCCTTGCGAATCTCGTCCTCGACGCCGTAGAGATCGAACAGCGGGCGTTCGCCCTGATAGAGGTCGATACGGTTCTTGATCTCGGGAATGTACTTGGCGGTGAAGGGAACCGCCTTGTCGACCATCGCGCGCGAGTCGATGCGCACCCGCTCGACGTCCGGGGTGACCAGATCGCGCAACGCGCGCAGCGCCAGCGGCAGGTCCTCGTGGATCAGACCATCGCCGGAGGCATTGGCGCAGCGCTCCTTGACCCCGCGCCAGAGTCGATCGAGGAAACCCATGTCGCGCACCAGCAGATGCTCGTCGACGCCCTCGGCGGCGGTGCGGGCGATGAACCCGCCCTGCCCGTCGTGGTCATCGACAAAGGCCTGGAGGATATCGCGCAGGCGCCGCCGCTCGTCCTCGTCGTAGATCTTCTGCGACACGCCGATGCCGCCGAGAGCGGGCATGCACACCAGATAGCGCGAGGCGACCGAGATGTTGGTGGTCAACCGCGCACCCTTGGTGCCGAGCGGGTCCTTGACCACTTGGACGACGATCGGATCGCCCTCGACCACCAGCGCCTGGATATGCTCGCTCAAGGGTTCGCCGCTGGGGCCGACGATGTCGGATGCGTGCAGGAAGGCGGCGCGCTCCAGACCGATCTCGACGAAGGCCGCCTGCATCCCCGGCAGCACCCGGCAGACCCGGCCCTTGTAGATATTGCCCACCAGGCCGCAGCGCTCGGCGCGCTCGATGATGATCTCCTGCACCACGCCGTTCTCGACCACGGCGACACGGGTCTCGGGTGGCGTGACATTGATCAGGATCTCTTCGCTCACGGGAGGTTCTCACTTATGGATTTGGATATGGAGATGGGGGCGCCCGCGCCTGGTGGCACGCGCGCGAAAACCATGAGGCGACGCTCGCGCCGCGACCGGCGGCGCGAGCGGTTCACCGCGTGAAGCTGTGGACGGATCAGTCCCGATCGGGTGGCGGCGCGCCGAGCACCGGAATCCCGGCCTCGGCCAGCAGCGTCGCAGTCTCGAACAGCGGCAGCCCCATCACCCCCGAGTAGCTGCCCGCGATCGCGGCGACGAACACCGCGCCGAGCCCCTGGATGGCATAGCCGCCGGCCTTGTCACGGGGCTCACCGGTCGCCCAGTAGCGCGCGGCCTCAGCGGGCGCGACCCGGCGAAAGCGCACCCGGGTCTCGCTGAGACGCAGCGACTCGCCGGCGGCGCCGACCAGGGCCACTGCGGTGAGCACCCGATGTTCGCGACCGGAGAGCCGTTCCATCATCTCCAGCGCGTCGGCGCGATCGCGCGGCTTGCCGAGGATGCAAGCGTCGACCACCACTGCGGTGTCGGCGGCGAGCACCAGGGCATCGGCGCGCGCGGCGACCCGCGCCCAGCCGGCTCGCCCCTTGTCGCCGGTGACTCGGCGCACATAGTCGCCGGGGGCCTCGCCGGGACGGACGGTCTCGTCGACCTCGGCATCAAGGCGCGTGAAGCGCACGCCGATCTGCTCGAGCAGTTCGGCGCGTCGGGGCGAGCGCGAGGCGAGATGGAGGCGCGGTGCGGCGGCGTCCATCTCAGTCGCCACGGTGGTAGGGGTGGCCATGCATCAGCGACCAGGCGCGATAGAGCTGCTCGGCCAGGATCACCCGGACCAGAGGATGCGGGAAGGTGAGGCGCGAGAGCGACCAGGACTGCTCGGCGCGGGCCAGACAGCGCTGATCGAGTCCGTCCGGGCCTCCAACCAGCAGGGCGCGATCGCGACCGTCGGCGAGCCAGCCCTCGAGCGCCTGGGCGAGACGCTCGGTGCTCCAGGGCTGACCACCACCGTCGAGCGCGATCACCGCCGCGCCCTTGGGCACCGCCTTGAGGATACGCTCGGCCTCCTCGGCCTTGTAGCGCGCCACGCTGCCGTTCTTGACCCGGCGCGCCGGCTCGACCTCCTGGAGCTGCAGGGCACACTCCGGGGGCAGGCGCCTGGCGTACTCGGCATAGCCCTGCTCGACCCAACCGGGCATGCGGCGCCCCACGCTGATCAGCTGAATCCGCATCCGCTCCCTACCCGTCTCGCGCCCATCGTCTTTCCTCGGATCTCGTCCATTCTCCAGAGGCGTCAGCGACCCCACCCCGGGGCCGTGCACCGCATCGCAACCGATGATGATAGCCGCCTGCCCCCCTCGACCGCCAACCGCACTGATGCCGACTCGCTGCCCACCCCCTCCAACAGGTATACTGGTGTGTCGCAGCGAGCGTGATCGGGCGTACGCACGGGCGAGACGCCCGCTGCACCGCGACCGATGCGCGCCTCCCCGATCCATGACGTCCGGCGCCGCGTCCCCCGTCCCCGAGCCCACCACGATACCGGCCTGCGACGCGCCGAGCGCACGCACTCGCTGTGTCACGCCATGAGCAGCGGGGATCGACCCCGCCACGAGAGAGACTGCGGCGCGACCGCAAACCACCATTCGGAGACCCCGATGTCGGAAGAATTCGACCAGAGCGCACTCGAGTACCACCGTTACCCCAAGCCCGGCAAGCTGGAGATCAAGGCCACCAAGCCGCTGGCCAACCAGCGCGACCTGGCACTGGCCTACTCGCCCGGCGTGGCCGCGGCCTGTCGCGAGATCACCAAGGACGAGCTGGCCGCCTCCGAGGTCACCGCGCGCGGCAATCTGGTGGCGGTGATCAGCAACGGCACCGCGGTGCTCGGACTCGGCGCCATCGGCGGTCTGGCCTCCAAGCCGGTGATGGAAGGCAAGGCGGTGCTGTTCAAGCAGTTCGCTGACATCGACGTGTTCGACATCGAGGTCGATGAGCGCGACCCCGAGGCCTTCATCGAGACCGTCGCCCGCCTCGAGCCGACCTTCGGCGGCATCAACCTCGAGGACATCAAGGCCCCGGACTGCTTCATCATCGAGAAGGCGCTCAAGGAGCGCATGGGCATCCCGGTGTTCCACGACGACCAGCACGGCACCGCGATCGTGGTCTGCGCGGCCATCCTCAACGGCCTGCGGGTGATCGGCAAGGACATCAGCAAGGTGCGCCTGGTCACCGCCGGCGCCGGCGCCGCGGCACTGGCCTGTGTCGACCTGCTGGTGACCCTCGGCCTGCCCAAGGAGAACATCACCCTCACCGACATCGCCGGCGTCGTCCGCGAGGGTCGCACCGAGGAGATGGACCCCTACAAGGGTCGCTATGCCAAGGTCACCGAACAGCGCACCCTGGCCGAGGCGATCGAGGGCGCCGACATCTTCCTCGGGCTCTCGGCCGCCGGCGTGCTCAAACCGGAGTGGCTGGGCAAGATGGCCGAGTCGCCGATCATCATGGCGCTGGCCAACCCGGTCCCCGAGATCATGCCCGATCTGGCCCGCGAGGCGCGCCCGGACGCGATCATCGCCACCGGCCGCTCGGACTACCCCAACCAGGTCAACAACGTCCTCTGCTTCCCCTTCATCTTCCGCGGCGCGCTCGACTGCGGCGCCAGCGAGATCAACGAGGCGATGAAGGCCGCCTGCGTGCGCGCCATCGCCGACCTGGCGATGGCCGAACCCTCGGACATCGTGCGCGCGGCCTACGGCGGCCACCAGCTCAGCTTCGGTCCCGAGTACCTGATCCCCAAGCCGTTCGATCCGCGACTGATGGAGCACCTCGCCCCGGCGGTGGCGCGCGCGGCGATGGAGAGCGGCGTGGCCACCCGGCCGATCGTCGATCTCGAGGCCTATCGCCGCGACCTGCATGCGCGCTCGCACCGCACCGGCATCGCCATGAAGCCGGTGTTCGATCAGGCGCGCATCGCCCCCAAGCGGGTGGTCTTCGCCGAGGGCGAGGAGGATCGGGTGCTGCAGGCCGCGCAGCAGGCGGTAGCCGAGGGCATCGCCCGACCGCTGCTGATCGGTCGTCCCGAGGTGATCGGCGCGCGCATCGAAGCCCTCGGCCTGAGCATGCGTCCCGAGCAGGACTTCGAGGTGGTGGTGCCCTGCGAGAACCCGAACTTCGAGAACCACTGGCAGGCGGTCTACGACCGGGTGCAGCGACGTGGCTATGCCCCCGACGAGACCCGTGAGTACATCCGCAACGACCCCACGGTGCTGGCCGCGGCCATGGTCCGCTGCGGTGACGCCGACGCCATGATCTGCGGCGTGGTCGGGCGCTATGCTCGTCACCTGCGTCATGTCGAGGAGGTCATCGGCACCGCCGCGGGCGTCACCCACCTCACCGCGATGAACGCCGTGGTGCTGGAGAAGGGGCCGCTGTTCATCGCCGACACCTATGTCCAGGCCGACCCCGACGCCGAGCAGCTCGCCGAGATCACCCGGCTGTGCGCGGCCGAGGTCGAGCGCTTCGGCCTCACCCCCAAGGTCGCGCTGCTGTCGCACTCGAACTTCGGCAGCCACAACTCGCCCTCGGCGCAGAAGATGCACAACGCGCTGCAACTGCTGCGCGAGCAGGCCCCCGAACTCGAGGTCGAGGGCGAGATGCACGCCAACCTCGCCCTCGACCCCGAGGGCCGACTGGCACGCTTCCCCAACTCGCGCCTGACCGGTGCGGCCAACCTGCTGATCATGCCCAACCAGGACGCCGCCAACATCGCCTTCAACCTGCTGCGGATGCGCGACGAGGGCGCCTCGCTCGGTCCGATCCTGCTCGGCTCGGCGCACGTCGCCCACATCGCCACCCCCAGCACCACGGTGCGCGGGCTGCTCAACATGACCGCGCTGGCCGCCGTGCAGGCCGGCTGACCCGCCACGCTGCCGACAGAAGCTGTCAGCTGACAGCTTCTGTCAGTCCCGCCTGTTCGCCGCGACACTGTCGCGGCATCCCCCCGCGGATTCCCGCACCCCATAAAACCGCATAAAATTCAAAGCACAAGAAAAAACCACGTCTCTAGCGAAAAGCGTGGCATGCCTCATGCATTTATTGAGATCGAGGCAAGGCCCCGAAGGACGCACAGATCGGCGCCATACGCCCGAAACAAAGAGAAGCCGGCCGCACCGGCTCGTGAGGTCGCACAGACCGGTAGACACGGGACGGATTGCGAAGCCGGACAGTTCCCGGCGTCACGATCCCAGGGTCGGCCGGACAGGATCAAACGTCGGCGCGCTCACTCCCCCCGGGCCCCGACGTCCCTGACCGCGCAGCGAAAGGAACTGAGCATCCCCGGGGAACGCGGCACTCCTCCTCGCGTCTCCCCAAGGTTGGCCATCGTGATCCGTGGCGGCGGATCCGATGGCCTTTTTATGCGTGCTCCATCTCACCCGTACCGACTTCGAGCCGATGGCGTTGCCAGACCAGGGTCACCACGATGGCCACCACCACGGCGAGCACGGCGACCGCCACCGCGGCATCGTCGAGAAAGGCGATCGCCACCGCGCTCAGCATCAGCACGCCCCCGACCCCGGCCATGCGCAGATGCCCATAGATCCCGGCGAGCAGCGCCGAGAAGCCGAGCAACAGCACCATCATCAGCCCCATCACCGCGTTGTCGAACACCGCCTGGAGCTGCGGCAGATAGAGCAGTCGCACCAGTACGAACAGCGCCGCCCAGTGCGCCAGGGTACGCACCACGAAGGCGGTACGCGCACCCGAGTCGGACTCGAAACCGTCCCAGCCGACCCAGAGCGCAAGCGCCCCGAACAGCGGGATCAGCACCTGCCAGTAGAGCAACGCGGTCCCCGGGGCCAGATTGGTCAGCCCAACCCCGATGATGACCGCGACATAGAGCACCACATAGGGCCACTCGGCCAGTAACAGACGACGCAGACTGCCTGCAGCGGGACTCGACACGATGCCACCTCCTGTCAGCACGAATGGCGCCCGGCCACAGCGCCGGACGCGACTGCTGCCCCAAGGGTAGTAGGTCGGAGCCAGGCCTGCCGACACGACGTGGGCTTGCGCCAGACCCATTGATCCCGCTAGCGTAACCGCACGCCACCGCCCCAACCCGACCGGATCCCGGATGCCCCAAGCCGACGGCCAGACCGCCACCGACTGGCGACAGACCCTGCTCGCCCTGTTCGAGCGTCGCGTGATCGCGATGCTCTTCCTCGGCTTCTCGGCCGGGTTGCCGCTGCTGCTGATCTTCTCCTCGCTGTCGCTGTGGCTGCGCGAGGCCGGGATCGAGCGCAGCGCGGTGACCTTCTTCAGTTGGGCCGCGCTCGGTTATTCGTTCAAGTTCGTCTGGGCACCGCTGGTCGACCGCCTGCCGCTCCCCCTGCTCACCCAGGCGCTCGGACGCCGCCGCGGCTGGCTGCTGCTCGCCCAACTCGGGGTCGCCGGAGCGATCATGCTGATGGCCCTCACCGACCCCGCCGGTGGCGAGTCGGCGCTCGCGCGCATGGCACTGGCCGCCACCCTGCTCGGGCTGACCGCAGCCACCCAGGACATCGTCATCGACGCCCTGCGTATCGAGTCGGCCCCGCCCCGACTGCAGGCGCTGATGTCCTCGACCTATATCGCCGGCTACCGTGTCGGCATGGTGGTCTCCGGGGCCGGCGCGCTCTATCTCGCCGCCTGGTTCGGCTCGACGGCCGAGGCCTATAGCTATAGCGCTTGGCGCGACACCTACCTGGTGATGGCCGCCACCCTCGGCGTCGGGCTCATCACCACCCTGCTGATGCGCGAGCCCGAGACCGGACAACGGCTCGCGCGCCCCTATCCGGGGCGTGACTATCTGCATCTGGTGATGGTGTTCGTGGTGGTGGCGGCGAGCTTCGTCGGCGCCTTTTTCCTCGGCGCGCCGCTGTTCGCCGCGCCCGCCGGCGATGCGCTGCTGCGCTTCGCGCTGGAGGTGACCCATCTCGCTGCGGCCATCGCCGTGGCGGCGACGCTCGGCTGGGCGCTGGTGCGCCTCGGCCTGCTCGAGCGGCGGCTGGCGCGCGAGACCTGGATCGAGCCGGTGGCCGACTTCTTCTCGCGCTACGGGCTGCGCACCGCGCTGCTGCTGCTCGCGCTGATCGGGCTCTACCGGATCTCGGACATCGTCCTCGGGGTGATCGCCAACGTCTTCTATCAGGACATCGGCTTCACCAAGCCGCAGATCGCCGCGGCGGTGAAGACCTTCGGGGTGCTGGTGAGCATCCTCGGCGGACTGCTCGGCGGCATCCTCGCCACCCGCTTCGGGGTGATGCGCATCCTGCTGCTCGGCGCCCTGCTCTCGGCCCTCACCAATCTGGTGTTCGTACTGCTGGCCCATGCCGGCAACGAGCCGCTGCTGCTCTATCTCGCGGTCAGCGCCGACAACCTCGCCGCCGGGCTGGCCAGCGCGGCCTTCGTCGCCTTTCTCTCGAGCCTCACCAGCATCTCCTTCACTGCGGTGCAGTACGCTATCTTCAGCTCCTTGATGACGCTGCTGCCCAAGGTCCTCGGCGGCTACTCCGGTTCGCTGGTCGACGGCCTCGGCTATCCCGGCTTCTTCGTCTTCACCACCCTCATCGGTATCCCGGTGGTGGCCCTGGTGTGGCGGGCCGGACGGCTGTTGCGCGACGCGCCCTGAGCCGCCCGCCCCGCCCGGGGATCAGACCGCGCCCCAGGTGGTGCGCTTGGCCTCGGTCTTGGTCGCGAGCATGGTCTCCAGGTCGCGGCTCGGCAGCTCCGGCCGGTAGTCGGCCAGGGCCTCGAACACCCGGATCACCTTGTCCTCGCCGGAGAGCCCCTTGAGGTCCTGCTTGTCGAGATAGCAGCACTCGGTGAGCGCGCTCCACACCACCCCGTCGCTGTGCTGGATCAGCACATAGGAATGGCCCTGGATCTCGACCTCGGCGCTCTCGGCGAGGTTGTCGATGAAGAGCACCGGACGACACTCCGGGGCCAGTGCCGAATGGAAGCGCGCGACGAACTCGGGCAGCTCGTCGATGCTCGCGAAGTTGCCCACCACCATCTGCAGCTGGCTCTCGTCGCCGACCATCACCGCCTGCTTGAGCACCGCCTTGGGTGGGGTGCGCTTGCCGGTCGAGGCCTTGAGTTCACCCTCGAGCACCACGAACTCGCCGCGAAAGACCTGCAGGCCCTCGCGGCTCGGTGCGCCGAACAGGGTCTTGAGCCAGAACCGTTCCTGTTGTTGATAGCTATCGAGCAACATTGATCAGGATCTCCACAAAGGACAGGGAATCAGGGTGCGTCCGTCGGGGTGGGAATCTCACAGTGATGTCGGTTTTGCCACCAAGAGGTTCTGAGCCAATCTGCGTTCTGGTGACACAACCGCTTGCCGATCAAGGAAATACCCACCCGACGGAAGCACGGGTTCGACCCCACGACGGGGTCGCAGTCGAGGGTTAGCAAGAACGAGGCCCACTCCGAGGTCGTCATCGCGCTGATCTATAGTGACAGTGATGTGCCGGCATTACCGACCGACACCACCGCCAAGGCGAGGCTCCGCATGTCCGATCCTCAGCACCTCTACCTGTCCCTGATCCCGCAGGCGCTGATCGCCTCGATGCTCGACCCCGAGGCGTTCGGCAGCTATTACTCGATCGGCGCCAAGGTCCATGTCCAGGGCGAGTCGATCTTCTTCGAGGTCGACCCCGGGTTCCGTGACGCCGACCTGCCCTTCGAGCTGATCGAGGCGCGTTGCGTGCGCACCCCCGAGGGCGCGCTCAAGCGCTCGGTCTATCTCGCCATCTATCGGGTGCTCGAACGCATCCCGGTCGCCGCCCTCGGCAACCTCCATCTGGTCACCAACGACGGCAAGACCCTGACCCTGGAGCGCGCACCCTACCAGCCCCACCCCGAGCCACGCTCGCACCTCTACCAGGAGTTCAGCCCGGTCACCCCGCTGGTCGCCAGCCGGCTCGAACCGCACGACTTCTGCGACTTCATCACCGACCCGGACAACCCGGTGCACGTCCCCCGGGTGGTGTTCTCCGAGCTGCGTCTCGGGGCGCTGGCCACCGATCCCGAGCACGGCGCGGCCGACGACCTGCCCTATCCCAACCTCGCCCATCTGCGCGACGTCCTGGTCGAACTCAACAGCGACGCCACCACCAAGTCGAGCAAGCTGGTGCTGCGCCAGGTCAAGGCCGGGGTGCTCTATCGCATGGTGCACAACGGTTTCTATGTCGGCGATCAGCAGGACTTTGCCTATTACCCCTTCCCCGATCACGAGCAGCTCGAGGACCAGTACCGCGACTGGTGGCGCTCGGCCCAGCTCGGTCCGCTCGAATGATCCGCAACACCCGTCAGGGAGACACCCGATGAACGAGATCGCCTTCTGGATCGCCCCCGTCGCCGCGCTCACCGCACTGGTGGTCGCGACGCGTTTCTTCCGCGAGATGCTCGCCGAGGACCAGGGCAGCGCGCGCATGCGCGAGATCGGCGACCATGTCCGCCACGGCGCCATGGCCTATCTGCGCCAGCAGTACCGGCTGATGCTGCTGGTGTTCGCGCTGCTCACCGCGCTGTTCGCGCTGCTCTCCTACGGGTTCGGACTGCAGAGCACCTGGCTGCCGGCGACCTTCGTCTGCGGCGGGCTGTTCTCGGCGCTGGCCGGCTACATCGGCATGCAGACGGCCACCCGCGCGGCCACCCGCACCGCCGCCGCGGCACGGACCTCGCTGCCCCAGGCGCTGCGTATCGCCTTTCGCAGCGGCGCGGTGATGGGGCTGGTGGTGGTCGGGCTCGGACTCGGCAACATCGTCGTCTGGTTCGCCCTCGCCGACTGGCTGCTACCGGCCGGCGAGGACGCCGGGGTGCGCATGGTGCTGGTCACCACCACGGTGCTGACCTTCGGCATGGGCGCCTCGATGCAGGCGCTGTTCGCCCGGGTCGGCGGCGGCATCTTCACCAAGGCCGCCGATGTCGGCGCCGATCTGGTCGGCAAGGTCGAGAGCGGCATCCCCGAAGACGATCCGCGCAACCCGGCGGTGATCGCCGACAACGTCGGCGACAACGTCGGTGACGTCGCCGGCATGGGCGCCGACCTGTTCGAGTCCTACTGCGGTTCGATCCTCGCCGCCTGCGCCCTCGGCGCCGCGGCCTATGTCGGCGACCCGACGCACCAGATCAAGGCGGTGGTGGCGCCGATTGCCATCGCCGGGCTCGGCGTGCTGTTGTCGATCCTCGGCGTCTTCCTGGTGCGCACCCGCGAGGGCGCCGACCAGCGCGCCCTGCTCGGCGCGCTCTCGCGCGGGGTCAACGCCGCCGCGGCGCTGATCGTCGTCGCCAGCGCGCTGCTGTTGTGGGCGCTCGGCGTCGCCAACCCCTGGGGGATCTGGGGCGCGGTGGTCAGCGGACTGCTCACCGGCATCGTCGTCGGTCGCGCCACCGAGTACTACACCTCACCGAGCTATGCGCCGACGCTGCACATCGCCCAGCAGGCCGAAGGCGGACCAGCGACGGCGATCATCGCCGGCATCGGGGTGGGGATGCTGTCGACGGCGGTACCCATCCTCGCCGTCGGCGCCGGCACCCTGGTCGCCTTCCTCTGCGCCTCGGGCTTCGACCCTGGGGCGCTCAACCAGGGGCTCTACGGCGTGGCGATCGCCGCGGTGGGGATGCTCTCGACACTCGGCATCACCCTGGCGAGCGATGCCTACGGCCCGATCGCCGACAACGCCGGCGGCAACGCCGAGATGAGCGGTCTCGGCCCCGAGGTCCGCGCCCGCACCGACGCCCTCGACGCCCTCGGCAACACCACTGCCGCCACCGGCAAGGGCTTCGCCATCGGCTCGGCGGCGCTCACCGCGCTGGCGCTGATCGCCTCCTATGTCGAGGTGGTGCGCATCGAGCTGATCCGCACCGGGGTCGCCACCCTCGAACTCGGTCACGAGGTGGTGGTCGCCACCGCCGGGGCGACCCTCGCCGACTTCATGACCTATTTCGACGTCACCCTGCTCAACCCCGCGGTGCTGGTGGCGGTGCTGCTCGGGGCGATGGTCGCCTTCGTCTTCAGCGGGCTGACGGTGCAGGCGGTGGGCCGCGCTGCCGGACTGATGGTCGAGGAGGTGCGCCGTCAGTTCCGCGCCGACCCCGGCATCCTCGCCGGCACCTCGGAGCCGGACTACGAACGCTGCGTGGCGATCTCGACGCTCGGCGCCCAGCGCGAGATGCTGGTGCCGGCGCTGATCGCGGTGAGCGCGCCGGTGGCGGTGAGTCTGCTGCTGGGGGTGGCGGGGGTGATCGGGCTGCTGGTCGGTGGGCTGTCGAGCGGCTTCGTGCTGGCGGTGTTCCTGTCGAACTCGGGCGGCGCCTGGGACAACGCCAAGAAGCACATCGAGGCCGGTCACCACGGCGGCAAGAACTCACGCGCCCATCGCGCCTCGGTGATCGGCGATACCGTCGGCGATCCCTTCAAGGACACCTCGGGGCCGAGCCTCAACATCCTGGTCAAGCTGATGAGCGTGGTGGCCATCGTGATGGCAGGGGTGAGCACCAGCCACAGCCTGTTGTGAGCGGCGGGACGCCCGGCCCGAGGGGGGCCGGGCGGGGTCGGTCTAGATGTGGGTCGAGAGCGGAGCCTCGTGGGCCAGCGGCTCGCCCAGCTCGTCCCAGCTGAACAGGTTGAAGGCGCGATGACCGTTGTGATCGAGCACCCGCAGGTCGTCGGTCTCGGTAAAACCGTTGGTGACCTTGCGGAAGTGGCCGCCATAACGCTGTTCGGCCAACTCCAGCGGGATCTCATAGGCGAGAAACTTGGGGATCCCCTTGTTGTTGAGCCGCTCGAGCAGCTTCGGATTCTCGATCGAGTCGTAAGAGGTCAGGATCACGATCGGGCCGTTTCCGGTCAGAAGCATGGCGCATTTCATAACCAACTCCCCTGGTTGACCGCCCGCGCAGGCGCGGTGCGGTAATGAAGGCAGGACTGCCTGTCGGGTCGGCATGCGCAAACCGGCATGCCTCCGTGGCCCGATTCTAGCACCGCCTCAAAACCTCGGGGCCGCAGTCGATCGCAAACCTGCGGGTCAGACACCATACGGATCTCGATACCAGTCACGCAGCACTTGCAGGTCGCGCGCCGGCAGATAGTCGTAGGCGCCCATCAGATCGGCATGCACCGCCTCGACCAGCTGGTGCGACACCCGCGGGCTGGTCAGCATGTGGAAGTACCAGGCGAAGGGATAGCCCAGGCGACGGTCGAAGGCGTGGAGCTGGTTGGCCAGCGCCGTACCGCGCATGCCCTCGCCGACGGTCAGCGGCGGGGCGGCGGCGCAGGCCGCCACCGGTCGGGCGCTGCCGCGTCCTCCGCCATCGCGCACCGCGACAATCCAATGGTGACAGAGCTGCGCCTGTTCACCGGCGGAGCTGCGCGCCCAGTCGGCGAAGAAGCGACGCAACCCGGTGTCGTGCTCCTCCAGGGTGTCGAGACGCAGCAACCGTCGGAACACCAGTCGCGGCGCCCCCACCGGCTCGGGCTCGACCCTGGGGACATCGACCGGGTCGATGAACTCGCCGAGCCCCTCCGGGAACCAGTCGGGATCGGTCAGCGGGCGCTCGAGCACCTCCTGAAGCTCCTCGACCTCGATCTGGATGGCGGCATCGGGGCTGTGCCCGGTGGCGACGGTCAGGTAATGGGTGCAGCCCTCGATCCGGGTGGCGAACAGACGCCCCTGCGGCAGCTCGTCGAGCATCTGCTCCAGATCACCGCCGGCGGCGGCGAGCGCCGCCTCGGCCCAGGGGCGGATCTGTTCGGCCACCCGCTCACCGTCGAGATCGACCACGCCGCCGAGCCGATACCAGCCGCCGCGGGTGAGGACGTGGCGCAGCGGCCAGGCCGGGAACAGCCGTTGGAGTGTCGTGACCAGGGACCCGATCCCGCCCTCGGGCGGACAGTCCTGACAGTGCCGTGCGACGGCGAGTTCGAGTTCGGCGACAGGCGGGTGGACGGTGGTGCTGGCGATCATCGTCATCGGACTGGACTCGATTCGGTGACAGGAGCACGGGCCGGCCCCCGGCTCATGCGTGGGTGGCGAGCAGCAGCCCGCTGGCCTCAGCCGGATCATCGGTCAGGGTGGCGCACCCCGAGGCGCCGGCGCCGACCAGATAGAGGCTCACCCCGGGCAGCTCGCGATAGGGCTCGCGGACGCCGACCTCATCCTCCAGACAGAGGGTGAAGTGCAGCTCGTCGAAACTCTCGCGCAACGCCTGCACGGTCTGCGCGTTGGCACCGATGCGCGAGACCACGGCGGAGACCTGCTCGATCCGCTCGGGCGCGATCATGTCGCGACCCCGCTCCGGGCGCCCGCCTGCCCCATGGCCTTGGCCAGCCACGGCGGGACATGCCCGGCGAGAACGCCCTGCAGCTCGCGCAGGTGCGCGCGCGCCTCGCCGCCATCGACGACGCGGATCGGATGGACGTCGACCTTGACCACCTTGGCCGCCGCCGGCCCCCCGATCGAGGCGACGTAGAGCAGCTGACAGTCGGCGATCAGACCGGCGCGATAGCTGTTGCGATCGTCCTCGGCCTGGCTGTCGTCGATCTCACGGACCTCGATCAGCCGTATCGCCTCGGCCGAGACCTGATAGACCAGGAAGCGTCGCGCCGCGCCGAAATGGCCGTCGAGCTGCTCACCCGAGTCCGAGGTGCAGGCGACCCGGATCGAATCCGGCAACTCACCCTCGAGATAGGGTTCAGGCAGCGGCGGCGGCTGGGTCTCGCCGGCCTCGCCCTTGAGGATGGCGAGCGCGTCCCTGAGACGCTCGGGCTCGAGGTCGGCGAGCGCACCGTCAGCACCCTGGCGCAGATCGCGCAATCGCAGACGATCGAGCTTGTCGGCGGTCGGTGGCAGTCCCAGGGTGGTCTCGAGCACGCGCAGCAGACGCGCGACATCGATCTCGGGGAGGATGCGGGCGGCGAGCCCGATGCGCAGCGCGATGTCGTCGGAGAGTGGTACGGCGGTCATGAGGGTGACTCCCTGGTGTTGGCGGGACCCGTCCCAGCGCATCGGGACGGGCCGGATCCGGCTCAGGCCGGGACGATGCAGTCCTCTTCCATGCAGGCGTCGAGACACTGCGGCATCCCCGGTTCGCCCTCGCCATCGCACTCGGTACAGGTGGCGGCGTCGATCCGGTAGACCCCCTTCCAGGGGCTGATCGACTGGTTCGGGCAGGCCTGCTGGCAGTCGCCGCAGGCGGTGCACAGGTCGCGCTGGATTTGATAGGCCATGATTGGGTACCTCCTCAGGGCGGTTCAGTCGTCCACGCGGCGAAAGCGCAGCGTCGTGGGGAAGCTCGGCGGCGGGCTGATCGGGTCGATGTACCAGCGCGAGCCGTCGGTCAGCGCCACCTCCCCACCCCAGCGCTCGGCGCTGTCCTGCTCGACCGAGGCGATGGTCTCCTCCATGTCCTTCTTGGCGACATAGAAGAGCAGCGCCCCGGTTTCGTTCTTGCGGATCATCACGTTAGGCATGGGTATCTCGACTGTCGTTTGCCTAAAGGTTCGCGGCTACGGCGGCCAGCCACCGGCCTCCAGCTGGTGGCTGATGGCTGGTGGCGCCCCTAGCGCACCAGGTCGTAGTTGAAGTCGGTCACGCCCATCTCGCGCGTCTCCTCGTCGAGACGCTCGAGCACCGCGTTGACCAGGGTGGTGAGGATGTACATCGCGCCCTCGTAGCCCATGGTGGTCATGCGGTGGAGGTGGTGACGGTCGAAGATCGGGAAGCCGATGCGGATCAGCGGCACCTCGGCATCCTTGCCCTTGTGCAGGGTGTCGCGCTGGATGAATTTGCCGTAGCTGTTACCGATCAGGAAATCGGGCTTGTCGGTGAAGCACAGCGAACGCAGGTGCCAGAGGTCGTGGTTGACGTAGACCTTGCCGGAGGCGCCGTAGGGCGACTCGGCGAGCAGCTTCTCGACGGCCTTCTTCCAGCGCTTGTTGGCGTGGCTGCAGAGGATGTGGGTCGGCTCGGCGCCCAGCTCCATGAGGAACTGGGTCATGCCCATGACGAAGTCGGCGTCGCCGTAGAGCGCGAACTTCTTGCCGTGCAGCCAGGTGTGGCTGTCGGTCATCATGTCGACCAGGCGACCGCGTTCGCGGGTCAGCGACTCGGGGATCGGCTTGCCGGTGAGCTCGGAGATCTTCATCAGGAAGTCGTCGGTCCACGCCAGCCCCATCGGGATGTTGAGTGCCGGGACATCGTGCTTCCAGGTCTGCTGGGTGAACTTCTTGGTCTTGACCAGCTGCCAGGGCTGCAGCAACAGGGTGTCGACGGCGTTGGGCGCATCCTTGACCTCGGCGATCGAGGTTCCCCCCTCGTACATCCGGAACTCACCGTCGGCCGGGGTATCGAGCACCTCGGCGGGATCGCACAGCAGGCTGTAGTCGACCCCCATCTCATCCATCATCCGGTGCATCACCCGGTAGTTGCCGAGATAGGTCTCGAAGCCCGGCACCAGGTTGATCTTGCCGTTGGAGCCGACCGTCTTGTCCTCCATCGCGTTGAGGGTGAAGTAGCGCTGGATCCCCTCGAACATGTTGTCCCAGCCGGTGGTATGGCTGCCGACGAAGCTCGGGGTGTGGGCGAAGGGCACCGGGAAATCCTCGGGGACGTGACCTTCCTTGCGCGCGTTGCCGATGAAGGCGTTGAGATCGTCACCGATGACCTCTGCCATGCAGGTGGTGGAGACGGCGATCATCTCCGGCTTGTAGAGCGCACGGGCGTTCTCCAGTCCGTCGAACATGTTCTTCTGGCCGCCGAACACCGCCGCGTCCTCGGTCATCGAGTCCGAGACACAGGCCACCGGCTCCTTGAAGTGACGGTTGAAGTAGGTGCGGAAGTAGGCCACGCAGCCCTGCGAGCCGTGCACATAGGGCAGCGTCTTCTCGAAGCCGAGCGAGCAGAGCACCGCACCGAGCGGCTGACAGGCCTTGGCCGGGTTGATGGTCAGCGCCTCGCGCTTGAAGTTGAGTTCCTGGTACTCCGCGGTGGTGGTCCAGGTAAAGGTCTCCTCGATCTTCTCCGGCGAGGCGACCTCCTCGACGGTCTCGCGCTTGTTGGCGAGGCTCTCGACATAGTCCGCGTCACGGAACAGCGGGTAACAGGGCTTGATGTTGTCGACGGTCTGGCTCATGGCTTGTGCTCCTGCCGCGCCGCAAATCCGCGGACGACGGCATCTAGGTCTAGGGCTGTCTGCCGTCAGCCTCCAGCCACCAGCCCGGGCGGGCTGGTCGCTGGCGGCTGACCGCTGGGGACTAACGGATCATCAGGCGCTGGCGGCGGTCGCCTCGGTCTCGGCCGCGGCCGGCTTGAGCCAGGGGGCCTGCATGCTGCTCCAGCAGGGGTTGTTGACGGTCATGTCCATGTCGCGGGCGAAGATGGCAAAGCCGTCGTAGCCGTGATACGGCCCCGAGTAGTCCCAGGAGTGCATCTGACGGAAGGGCACGCCCATCTTCTGGAAGATGTACTTCTCCTTGATACCCGAGCCGATCAGGTCAGGCTTGACGCGCTTGACGAACTCCTCGAACTCGTAACCGGTGACGTCGTCATAGAGCAGGGTCGCGTTGTCGACTTCCTTGATGGTGCGGTCGTAGTCGTCGTTGTGGGCGAACTCGTAACCGGTGCCGACGACCTCCATGCCGAGATCCTCGTAAGCGCCGATGACGTGACGCGGACGCAACCCGCCGACATAGAGCATCACCTTCTTGCCCTCGAGACGCGGACGATACTTGGCGATCACCGCCTCGTACTCGGCCTGGTACTTCTCGATCACCTTCTCGGCGTTGGCCTGGATGGTCTCGTCGAAGAAGGCGGCGATCTTGCGCAGCGATTCGGCGATCTTGGTCGGACCGAAGAAGTTGTACTCCATCCACGGGATGCTGTACTTCTCCTCCATGTACCGACTGATGTAGTTCATCGAGCGATAGCAGTGGATCAGGTTGAGCTTGACCTTGGGGGTCAGCTCCATCTCCGGCAGGGTGCCGTCGCCCGACCACTGCGCGACCACGCGCAGCCCCATCTCCTCGAGCAGGATGCGCGAGGACCAGGCGTCGCCACCGATGTTGTAGTCACCGATGATGGCCACGTCGTAGGGCGTCGACGCGAACGCCTCGTCGTCGCGATTGCCGAGCACGTGATCGCGAATCGAGTCGTTGGCGATATGGTGACCGAGCGACTGCGACACGCCACGGAAACCCTCGCAGCGCACCGGCACCACCGGCTTGCCGTGCTCCTTGGTCTTTTTCTTGGAGACCGCCTCGATGTCGTCACCGATCAACCCGATCGGACATTCCGACTGCACGCTGATGCCCTTGACCAGGGGGAAGAGCTGCTCGATCTCGTCGATCAGCTTCTCGAGCTTCTTGTCCCCGCCGAAGACGATGTCCTTCTCCTGGAAATCGGAGGTGAAGTTCATCGTGCCGAAGGTGTTCACCCCGGTGTGGCCGGTGTAGTAGTTGCGACGCCCGGCGCGCGAATAGGCGCCACAACCAACCGGACCGTGGGAGATGTGCACCATGTCCTTGATCGGACCCCACACCACGCCCTTGGAGCCGGCGTAGGCACAGCCGCGGATGGTCATCACGCCGGGCTGCGACTTGCGGTTGGAGATGATGCACTTCTTCGACTGCTCGACCGACTGGTCGTTGGCCGCGAGATGCTTGGCGCGATCCTTCCGCGCCTTGTCGGGATAGGCCTCGAGCACCTCTTGGATGAGGGCCTTGGTCTCTTCGAGGGTCATGTTCGACATGCTGTGTCCTCTATACGGCGCCGCGGCCAATCCGCCGACGGTCGCGCGGTGAGAAACGCTGGGGGACTGGACGTCGCCGACGGCGGCGCGTCCGCGCGATGGCTCGAGACTGGGCTCAGGCCACCGCCTCGTCTGCCGCGGTCTTGCCGACGATGCTCTCGTCCTCTTCCTCGAGCACGCCGAACTCCATCAGCAGGTCCTCGAGCGCATCCATCGAGATCGGCGTCGGCACCACGAACATCTGGTTGTCGATGATCTTCTGCGCCAGCGTGCGGTACTCGTCGGCCTGGCCCGACTTGGGGTCGTACTCGATGACCGTCATGCGACGGATCTCGGCGCGCTGCACGATGTTGTCGCGGGGGACGAAGTGGATCATCTGGGTGCCGAGCTGACGGGCAAGCTCCATGATCAGCTCGTCCTCGCGGGCGGTGTTGCGGCTGTTGCAGATCAGCCCGGCGAGACGCACGCCGCCGGAACTGGCGTACTTGACGATGCCCTTGGCGATGTTGTTGGCCGCGTACATGGCCATCATCTCGCCGGAGCAGACGATGTAGATCTCCTGCGCCTTGTTCTCGCGGATCGGCATCGCGAAGCCACCGCAGACCACGTCGCCGAGCACGTCGTAGAAGACGAAGTCGAGATCCTCCTCGTAGGCGCCCTCCTCCTCGAGGAAGTTGATCGCGGTGATGACGCCGCGACCGGCGCAGCCGACGCCCGGCTCGGGGCCACCGGACTCGACGCACTTGATGTCGCCGAAGCCAACCTTGAGCACGTCCTCGAGTTCCAGATCCTCGACCGAACCGGCGTCGGCGGCCATCTGCATGATGGTCTCCTGGGCCTTGGAGTGCAGGATCAGACGGGTCGAGTCGGCCTTGGGGTCACACCCGACGATCATCACCCGCTTGCCCAGCTCGGCGAGCCCGGCGACCAGATTCTGGGTAGTGGTCGACTTACCGATACCGCCCTTGCCGTAGATGGCGCATTGCCGTGTTGCCATGGTAGGTTCCTCTCATTGGCTCGCTTGGCGAGCGTTGCACGACGTTATCCACACGGAGGCTCAAGCAGCCACCGTGCCAACATCGATAAAACGACCTACCGCATTGATTTGGCTCGATTAACCACCCCCCTCGGGCAGAGGCCGGATGGTCGTATCCACGACAAAGCCGCAGGGGCTGTATGGATAGCAACAGACAACCGACCCAGACGCCCGACCCGCCGCCACCCTCGCTCCCGGCACACGCCCGACTCACGCTCAACCGCTGCAACCTGCCGGCGGTGATCCTCGGCAGCCTCACCTACCAGCACCATCCCGTCGACCTCGAACTCGACGGCATCGCCCCGCTCCACACCCCACTGCTGCGCAACCTCGACGCCATCCCCGGTCATCGCGCACGCGCGCGTCACTTTCAGGACTACATGCGCTGGCGCTTCTTGCTCGACCTCCCCGAGGAGGCCGGGCTCACTCGAGGACGTCGCGGACGCGCCAAGGCCGACTACCAGCGCATGGTGCGCGGCTGGTCGTTCGACTCCGACGGTCGCGAGGGTGCGGTGCTCAAGCGCTGGGTGGAGAGCCGCTTCGGTCTGCTCGCGCGCCACCACGCCGGTCCGCTGCACGGACGCGGCAGCGAGACCTATCTGCGCTATGTCGCCGCCGGCACCCAGGGGCTCTACGCCACCAACGCGCTCGAGTCCCAGCTTGACCTGCTCTATACCTATGGCCAGTACGAGTTGGGACGCCGAGCCCCCGCAGACACCCACCTGCGGCTCTATCGCGGGATCAACCGCATCGACGAACACGAGGTCCTCGAGCGGGTCGGACGCCATCGCTATCGCGTACTGCTCAACAACCTCAACAGCTTCACCAGCGAGCGCGAGCGCGCCGACGAGTTCGGCGACTACATCCTCGAAACCGAGGTGCCACGCCCCAAGGTGTTCTTCTACAACCGGCTGCTCCCCGACCTACTCAAGGGCGAGGACGAGTACGTGGTGATCGGCGGGGTCTACGAGGTGCGGATCTCGGTGTTATGAGCGGCCGGGCGGCGCGGACAGGGAGGGGCGCGACGCAGATCAACCCGGCGGACGCCGGCCCCGGAGACGGGCGGACACGCCGAGGGAGCGACCCATGGAGCAGCCGAGCGACACGGCCCATCCCGCCACCGCCATGACCATCCTGCTCGCCACAGCCCTGCTCGGCAGCGGCTGCGCGGCGCCACCCGACCGCCCTGCGCCGGAACCGGCCGACGTCCCGCCCGTGACGACCGCGACCGTCACGCTCGCGGCCGAACCGCCAGCACCGATGACATCTCCAGCCACAGATCCCGGCCCACCGAGCGGACCGAGCACCGCCGCCAGGCGCGCCATCCGCATCGAGCTCGGCGAGCAGCGCTTCACCTACATCGAGGACGGCGCACCGGTGCACAGCGGCCCGATCTCATCGGGCCGCGCCGGTCATCCCACCCCACGCGGACGCTTCGCCGTGCTCGCCAAGGACGCCGACAAGGTCTCCTCGCGCTACACCAACCAGCTCGGCTGGCAGGCATGGATGCCCTACGCCATCCAGTTCCACGGTCACTACTTCCTCCACGAGGGCTGGCTGCCCGGTCATCCCGACTCTCACGGCTGCGTGCGCGTCGGCGAGCAGGATGCCCGCTTTCTCTTCGAGCGCCTGCGGCTCGGCGACCGCGTCGAGGTCGTCGACTGAGCCGGACGACAAGGCGCGCGCTCACGGTGACGGACATCGGAACGCCGCCCCGGACGGAGCGGCGCACAAGGGAGGACAGCACCTGACCCGGGCAGGTGCCGACACGCACCCGACGGGGCGAGCGCCCCGCCCGAGGGCTCGGCACTGCGACCCGTCGAGCGGGGCAGGACCGCGCGGGCAGCCGTCAGACCGCTTCGGCGGGGGCTGCCTGCACGACCGCCGAGGGCGCGCCCAGCACGATCTCGGCGGTACCGTCCTCGTGGCTCGTCCAGTTCACCCGCAGACCGCTGTGCGCGGCCATCGCCTCCAGCGCCTCGCGCTCCATCTCGCGCACCAGCAGGGCCAGCTCCGGGCAGTCGAGTCGCGCGAACATCTCGGCATAGGCGCAGTACTCGATCATGCAGCTGATCCGTCCCTGCTCCTCGCGCAGGCGATAGCGCAGCACGCCGAGTGCCTCGCAACCGGCGAGGAAGGCGATCCAGTAGTCGGACACCGCCCGCCAGGGCTGGTCGAAGGCGGCGAAGACACTGGCATCGGGCCACAGCCAGCGCATCTCCATGCGCCCGGTCTCCAGAAACATCTTGCCGTACAGACGCAGCGCTTCATCGCGCCCCAGCACCTCGCGCGCGTGCGAATAGCCGGAGGTGAACATGGCGATGTCGCGGGTCACCGCCTGCCACAGCTTCGCCGTGGCGGCATCGTCGCGCACACGCAGATCTGCCAGCGCCCGGTAGTGACGCCGCCAACGCATCAGCGTGAGGAGGATGAAGGTGATCCAGCGCGTCCCGCGCCGCGCACCGCGCAGCGCCGCCCAGACCTCGGACTCGACCAGGAAACGCTTCTGCAGCGGCACCATCTTGGGATGCACCGGCTTGGCGGTGTACCAGTTGGCGCCATAGTGTGCGAGATCGGAAACCGCATCACCGGCCACCGCCTCGACCCAGCCGAAATCGAGCCCCTGGGCACGCAGCGCCGCCAGATCGGCGGGCTTGCTGGAGATGCCCCGGCGTGCCAGATGACCGCTCAGTCGCTCCCAGCTCTCCGGCTCCAGCTGGTCGACGGTGTACACCCCCTGATAGTCGGCCAACTCGTCGGCCAGCCAGGCATCGGCCAGGGCGCAGGCCATCAGCGCGGTCAGATCGTAGGAGGAGATCACGCCCTGCACCAGCAGCCCCTGCTCCGGAGCCTCGTGCGGATAGACCCAGAGCACGGTATCCGGGTCGGCGTCCTTCTTCGCCTTCATCGTCTGACCGCTGGCATGGAACTTCCGCGCCAGACGATCGAGGGTGGTCTCGCTCCAGCGAAAACGTGCCATGAAACGCGCGAACCCCGGTTTCAGGTACTGGATGTGATAGCGCGCGTCGAGCGCGGCGACCCCGTCGGCGACCCGACTGCGGCCCGAGCCCAGACTGGCCGTCTCCAGCGCGGAGAAGGGGATGGTCTGGAGCGCCTCGGCCTGTCCGGGGAACGGGCAGGATCCCTGGGCGTCGCGCCAGGGGGTCGGCACACGCCGGCGACAACCACCCTCGAACACCTCGATGTGGTCGCTGAAAGTCGCCAGGATCGCGTGCGGACTGCTCTCGCCGCCACCGTAGGCCGCGCCCATGCAGCTGCGGATGTGGTAGCGACCGCTCGGCGAGGCACGTCGCGCCGCCAGCTGCGCGAGCAGCAGGCTGGAGAGCCCCGGCGTGAAGCCCATGCCGGTGAACACCCGGCGCCCGAGATCGCGGGCCTGCGCGTGCAGTGCCAACACCTGATCGGCGACCGCCAGGCTGTCGTTGATGTCGATGCAGTCGACCCCGGCCTCCAGGCACAGACGATGCACCTCGGCACCGAAGGCCGGGGTCGGCCCCATGGCGAGGATCGCGAGATCGAACTCGGCGATGGTCGCCCGCGCCGCCTCGCGCTCGCGCAGGTCGAGCTGAACGCACTCGCGCCGCCCCGGCCCTGCCTCGACGACGTGCGGACGGCGCGCGGCGCTGGCCACGCGCAGCCGCGGATAACGCCGCGCGAGATGGTCGACGATCCGTCGCCCACTCTCGCCGCTGCCACCGAGGACGATGATGCCACCCGAAGCGCTCATGCCGACACCTCCCCGGCGGCGACGACGGCCCCCGCCGCCGACTCCCGCCCGATCTCGACCAACCCCTGCTCGCGCAGGCGCGCCATGAAGGGCACCGCAGGCACCGCCTCGTGCAGCAGTTGCACACCTGGCTCGGGCGTCTTCTGTTCGAGCAGTGCGGCGGCGGTGAGGGCGATCACCGCCCCCGTGGCGCGATAGGTGTCGGTCAGGGTCAACAGCGCCGTGTCGCTGGCACCGTCGCGATAGCGCAGCCGGGCACGGATACCGTAGGCCGGAGCCAGCTTGCGCATGTCGCGCGCCGAGGCACGGACGAGCCAGCGCGCACCACGCTCGATCCCGGAGCGCGAGGCGTGCCAGCCGAGCATCTTGGCGAGCATGCACACCAGCGCCGCACGGGGACCGATGTTGGCACCGTGGACGTGGGCCTCGGTGATCGCGTGCGTGCGCGCCAGACGTGCGATCTCCTCCGAGTAGAGCAGCATGGTCGTGGCGGCCCCGATGGGTTCGGGGAAGGTGGCCTTGTACATGGCTCGGCGCATCGGGGTGCTCACCACCTGCTGCTCGCGCAGATAGCAGAAACCACGGTCCTCGCCGAAACCACCGAGGCTGGAAACGATGTCCCAGGCCGAGTGATAGGTCCAGGCATCGCGCCCGACATAGGCCAGGTCGAGACGCTCGACGGCCCGTCCCCGTGCCTGGGTCTCGATCAGCCACTGCGGGAACATCCCCGACAGCCCGGGCAGCAGGCCAACGTTGATCACCAGGGGCGCGCGCGCCGCGGCCCGTTGCTCATCGGCCTCCAGGGCGTGCAACAGCGGGTCGTAGCCACCGGCGTCCACCAGCGGCACGCCGACACGCTTGCAGGCCAGCGCCACGCGATCGCCGATCAGCCCCGAGGGACCGACACAGGCGATCACCAGCCGACTGGCGGCACAGGCGGCATCGAGCGCCGCCGTGTCCTCGACGTCGAGCACGCGCGACTCGACGCGCGCGCCGAAGGCGCTCATCCACTCGGGCAGCGCCCGCGCGCGCCGTCCGCACAGCAGCAGCGACAACTCGCTGTTCTCCAGCAGATAGCGCGCCGCTTCGAGCCCCACCCGACCGAAGCCGCCGAGTAGCAGAATCCGTTCATCACGCCTGCTCATCGTGCGACCACCCGGCCGAGACGACCATACGCCCGAGACGACGCGCGGCCGAGGGCGCGCATCAGGTTGCCAGTTTCCATCAAGCTCTCCAGTGTCAAAAGGGAATGCATTGCGGCCCGCCCCGCACGGCACGGACCGCGCCCGAGCGGCCGGGACTCAGGGCAGCGCCAGCGCGCGCCAGGATGGCGAGGTGGGCAGCGCGGCCGTCACCCGTGCGCTCATCGCCACAGCCTGCGTCGAGGGATAGAAGTGCCCACCACTGAAGGCATGGAGTTCAAAGCCACGGCCGGCGACCCGCGACCAGGCGCGCGCATCGTCCTCGGTCAGCTCTTCGTCCTCGCGCCCGACCCAGGCCTGCACCGGCACCTGCACGCGGGGGAAGAGGTCGGACGCCTCGTGGTAGGTCTCGATGAGGCGGTAGTCGGCACGCAACGCGGGCAGCACCATGGCCGTCAACTCGGGCGAATCGAGCAAGGGGCGCAGGTTCTGGTTGAGGCGCACGATCTCCTCCAGGAGCACCTGATCGGCGGCCTGATGGAGCCGCGTGCGCTTGCCCCGCCCCGGCCCCTCGCAGGCCGACAGCACCAGCTGATGCGGCAGCCGCACCTGATGACGCTGCAACCACAGGCACAGCTCGTAGGCCACGGCCCCGCCCATGCTGTGCCCGAACAGCAGGTAGGGGCGATCGAGCAGTTCAGGCGTGCCTACCAGCGCCTGACCGAGCGCCTCCACCAGCTCCGCCATGGTCTCCACACAGGGTTCCCCGAGCCGTTCCTCGCGCCCGGGGTACTGGACGGCCACCAACTCCCCCACGCCGGACAGTGCCCGCGCCCAATCACGGAAGAAGCTGGCCGCGCCCCCGGCGTGCGGCAGGCAGAACATCCGCCACCCGGCACTCGGGGCCGGCTGGAAGACCCGGAACCAGGCGCGTCGACGCGCGCCCGCCGACGGTCGCGTGGCGTACGTCAGGTCGATTGACATGCGCCCCCCCGCTCCGCGCCCTTCAGCGATCCGAAATGCTCGAGCAGCGGCAGGAAGTAGTCGCGCTCGACCCGGTGCGGATCTCGCCCCTGCGCGACGAGCACCTCGCGCAGGTTGTCGATACGGTACTGGTGGTGTCCCCCCTGACTGATGCCGTGACGGAAATAGCGGTTGATGAAGCCGCGACCGAAGCTGTCGTCGAGACGCTGGTTCCAGCGCTCGAAGTCGAGCGCGGCGAACTCGCACCCCAGCTCGTTGAACCAGCGGTAGATCTGGTTGCCGCCCAGACTGCGTTCGGAGACCAGATGGTAGTTCTGCCCCGTACCGCCGATCTCACGCCCGACCAGCATGCCGATGTACTCGGCCACCAGGTTCACCGGGGTGACACTGATGAGGATCGATGCCTCTGGGTAGGCATTGACACTCGAGCAGGTGCGGAAGAACTTGACGAAGGCGTCGTCGTTGATGAAGGGCCGTTCCTGCTCGCTGTCCCAGGTGATCGCGCCGGAGCGGAAGATGTTCACCGACACGCCGCGCTGGCGCGCCATGTGGAAGAGCTGCTCGGCCATGTACTTGGTGTGCTCGTAGGTCAACTCCGGCTTGTGCCAGGGCGCGTCCGGGCCGGTCGCCTCCGGGATCGGCGGCTCCTCCTCGCCATAGGGCAGGCGATAGTGAACACCGATGGTCGACATGTAGTGGATCGGTTTGCGCCGCCCGGTGCAGGCCAGCTCGATCGCGTTCGCCGAACCCTTGACGTTGATCGGGTAGAGCCGCGAGAGCGGCGCGATCAGGCTGATCAGTGCCGCCACGTGCACCACCTTGTCGATCCGCTCGGCCAGCTCGGCATAGACCGCGTCGGACAGGCCGAAGCGATCGGCAGTCAGGTCGCCGGGCAGGATACGCACCCGCTCGGGATCGAGTTCCAGCTCGACGCCCTTCTCCTCGGCGACCTGACGGATGCGTTGCAACCCGTCCTGCGGATCACGGCACCGGACCAGGCAATTGAGCCGGTTGTCGCTGTCGCGCAGCAGCCGACGCAGCACATAGACCCCCAGATAACCGGTCGCGCCGGTCATGAAGATCTCGGTCGGCCCGTCAGTGGCTCGCTCCGGTCGTGCCGCATCGAGATGACGCATGGCATGTGTCGCCAGCGCCTCGAGGTCGATCTCCTCGCGGAAGCGCTCCTCGGCGTCCGAGGCATGACGCAAGGCCTCAACCATGTCGCGGAAGACGGAGTGATTGAAGATCAGGTCGATATTGACCCCGAACCCCTCCTCCATCAGCCAGTTGAGCAGCCCCACCGCGCTGAGGCTCGAACCTCCGATCATGAAGAAGTCGTCGTCGCGCGAGACCCGCTCGGCCTCGGTCAGCTCCCGCCAGACCTGTGCCAGACGCTGCTCGAGCGGGTCGTCCAGCGGCGGCTCGAAATCCGTCTCGCGGGGCGTCGCGCCTTGGAAGTGCTCGGCCAGCGCCTTGCGATCGACCTTGCCGTTGCGACTCAGGGGGATCTGCGGCAACACCTCCAGGGCCACCGGGATCATGTAGCCGGGCAGCAGCTCGCCGAGTTCCCGCCGCAGGCGCTCGGCGAACTCCGCCGGGGCCTCGGCCCGGGGATCGCTGGGCACCACTGCAGCGACCAGGTCGAGCGGCTGCGCACGCACCAGCGCAACGCCGCGCGCCACGCCGTCGATCTCGCCGAGCGCCGCCTCGACATCACCCAGCTCGATGCGGTGGCCACGGATCTTCACCTGGTTGTCCTCGCGACCGAGGATCTCGATCACCCCGTCGCCGCGATAGCGGCAGATGTCGCCGGTGCGATAGAGGCGTTCACCGCTCCGCGGATGGGTGATGAAGCGCTGCGCGGTGCGCTCGGGGTCGTTGGCAAAGCCCAGGGCGACGCCGGGACCGCCGACATACATCTCGCCCGCCACCCAGTCCGGGCAGGACTCGAGCCGACGGTCGAGCACATAGAGACGATGATTGCTGAAGGGCGATCCATAGGGGATCGACGTCGCGCCCTCCGGCACCTCGTCGATCCGGTGATGGATGCAGGTCACCGAGATCTCGGTCGGCCCGCCGAGGCTGTTGAGCTGCAGGCCGGGCAAACGCCTGCGGACCTGCTCGGGCAGGGTCACCGGAATCCAGTCCCCGGAGACGAAACCGAGCCGCAGGCTGGAGAGATCGCTGGCGTGCGAAAGGCTCGCCAGCAGCATCTGCATGTGCGCCGGCACCGAGTTCCAGACCGTCGCCTTGTGGCGCTCGATGGCCGCCACCCAGGAGGCCGGATCACTGCGCCACTGCCCTTCCGGCAGCACCAGCGTGGCCCCAGCGGTGAAGGTGCAGAACAGGTCCAGCACCGACAGGTCGAAGCTGTAGTTGACCAGCCCCAGCGCGCGATCCTCGGCATGGAGACCAAACTGGCGATTGAAGCCGACGATGGTGTTGAGCACCCCCTGGTGGGTCAGCATGACCCCCTTGGGCCGCCCGGTAGTGCCCGAGGTATAGAGCACATAGGCGAGCCGACTGGCGGTGTCGCACGCCTCGCCCCGCGCGATGGCGGCCTCCAGCGCGGCACGCCGCGCAGCCTCCGCACGCGCCTCGCCGGGTTCGCCCATCGCCACCACGACCACCGCCTCGGGCCAGGCGTCAACGGCCCGTGCGGCATCCGTCACCACCACCCGGGCACCGACGTCGGCGAGGATGCGCGCGCGCCGTTCGCTCGGCTGGGTGACGTCGATCGGCACATAGGCCGCATCGGCCAGCAGGGTTCCGAGCACGGCAGCGACCTGCGCCGGCCCCTTGTCGAGGCACAGCGCCACCGGCTCGCCCGCCACGCAACCGGCCGCCTGCAGACGCTCGGCGAGATCCAGCGCCCAGTCGGCCAGTTCGCGATAGCTCCAGCCCCGAGCACCGCACAACAGCGCCGGGTGCTGCGGCGCCTCCAGTGCGCGACGGCAGAAACCGCCGTGCAGGTAGCCACGCGGCAGAGGCGCGTCGCGCTCGTGATTGATCTGCTCGCGCTGCAAGCGGGTCGACTCGGGCAGTGCCACCGGACGCTCGGCCCCCCAGGCCGCCTCCTCCCGCGCCAGACGCGAGACGACCTCGCCGAAGGCGGCGAAGGCCTGCTCGATGACGCCCGCCGGGAAGATCCCGCGCCGCACGTCCCAGTCGACATGCAACGCGCCACGCCGCTCGGTCGCCTGACAATCCAGCCACACCTGTGGGGTCTGAGTGATGCCGTAGTTCAGCTTGGCGTCGTGCATGAACGCATTGCGCGGCAGCTCGTCACCACTCACCCCCAGGGTACTGGTGAAGACCACCGGGATCAGACGGTTCTCGCGCTGCTGGCGCGAAAGCTCGCGCAGCACCTCGATGCCGCTGAAATCGGCGTGCGCCATGTCCTGCCACAGCCGCTCCTGCACGGCACGCGCACGATCGAGGAAGGTCGCGCCGCTGTCGCCACGCACCTCCAGCACGTTGATGGCGATGAAGTCGCCAACCACGCGTCGCGCCTCAGGCGCCTGTGCCGGGCGGTTCAGAAGAGTCAGGTTGATGCAGAAATCCTCGCGCCGCGACCAGCGCCGCAGGACCTCGGTGAAGACCGCCATCACCGCCGCGGTCGGGGTCAGCTGGTGGCGCGTGGCGCTGGCGCAGAAGGCCTGCCAGTCGGCGGCAGGCAGGTCGAAGCCGAAACGCTCGAAGCTCGCGCCCTCGACCTTGCCGCGCACGGTCGCCGGCAACAGCGGCAACTCCGGGGCATCCGGCAGCTCGGGCAGGCGCTGCATCCAGTACTCGCGATGCGCCCGGCGCCGTGCCTGGGTGTCGGCCTGCTCGCCTCGAGCGCGCTCGCCGGTCACCAGATCGCGGAAGGTCAACGACAACGGCGGCAGCGCCCGCTCGGGGTGTTCGTAGCGCTCGCCCAGCTCGGCCAGCAACAGTTGGATGCTGGCGAAGTCGGCGATCAGCAGGTCCGTCGAGTAATGCAGGATGGACCGCTCGTCGCCGAGGGTCAGACGCAACTCGTAGAGCGGCCAACGCTCGGCGTCATAGCGTCGGAAGGCCATCTCGTCACGGCTCGCCAGCACCGCCTGCTCGAAGACCTCGGCCGAGGCCCCGCGCCGATCGTCGCAACGCAGCGGCGGCAGGGAGACATTCCTCAGCACGCGTTGGGTACCGTCGCTCCCGATCACCGCGCGCAACATGTCGTGCCGCTCGATCAACTCGTGCCAGGCACGCTCCAGGCGCTGCGGGTCCAGCGGCGGCAGGTCAAGCTCCAGATAATTGTGACAACCCACGCCGCCGAGGTCGTAGTTGTCGCGACGACCGACGATATAGGCCAGCTGCAGGTCGGTCAGCGGGAAGGGCTCGTAGCGCTCCGGTGAAGTCGCGCCGAGCGCCTCCTCGCCCCCCGCCAGATAGGCGATGATGGCCTCGCGGTTGCTCTTGATGGCCGCCCGCCGCCGCTCGTCGAGCGCCCCCGCGGGGGCCTTGAAGCGCAACTGTCCGGCCTCTTCCCAGAGCAGGATACCGGCCCCGCCCAGCTCGTCGATGAGGTCGCTCACGAGCCGATTCTGATCGTTCATAGGATTCCTTCTTCAATGAGGTCGTCGTTGTCGTCGGTCACGCCGAACGCCTGCCACTGCTCGCGCACGTGGTCGGCGAGCGCGGCGACAGTGGGGGACGAGAAGAACACCTGCAGCGTAATCGGCTGCGGGCAGACATGACGCTCCTGGAGCAGTCCGGCGATACGCGTGGCGTTCAGGCTGTCGCCGCCGACCAGGAAGAATTCGTCTTCACGGGAGATCCGTTCGACTCCCAGCACCTCGCACCAGATCGCCGCGACCTGCTCCTCGAAGTGGTCGCGCGGCGGCTCGTAGGCACGTCTCTCGACGACCTGGGCCTCGAGCAGCGCCGTCAGCGCCTTGCGATCGACCTTGCCGTTGGCGCTCAGCGGCAGCGCGTCGAGTTCCAGCAGGGTGTGCGGCACCATGTAGTCGGGCAGTGCCTCGCGCAGACGTGCGCCGATCGCCGCCTGGTCGAGCACGGCACCGGCGGCGGGCACCAGCACCGCGGCGAGCGCCGCCGGGGTGCCGTGGGTGAGCGCCACCGCGCGGGCGATCTCCGCCTGGCCGTTGAGCACCGCCTCGATCTCGCCGAGTTCGATGCGATGGCCCCGCACCTTGACCTGGTGGTCGAGTCGACCGAGGAACTCGAGCGTGCCGTCGGGCCAGTAGCGGCCCTGGTCGCCGGTGCGGTACCAGCGCTCGCCGGCGTGCTCGACGAAGCGCTGCGCGGTCAGCTCGGGGTCGCCGCAGTAGCCCAGCGCCACGCCGAGGCCACCGATCCACAGCTCGCCCGGCACCCAGTCGGGGCAATCGCGCCCCTGGGCGTCGACGACACGGTAGCGCTGGTTGGCCAGCGGTCGGCCATAGGGGATCGAGCGCCAGTGCGGCGGCAGCGGCAGCTCGACGTCGTGGGCGTTGGACCAGATCGCCGCCTCGGTCGCCCCGCCCATCGCCACCAGGCGCACGCCGGGGCGGCTGCGGGCAAACAGGCGCTCGGGCAGGTCGAGCCCGATCCAGTCACCGGAGAGGTAGACCTGCTCGAAGGGCAGCGGACGCGGGTCGCGCTCGGCCATCACCAGCAGCATGTCGAGCAGCACCGGCACCGAGTTCCACAGGGTCACGCCGTGACGGTGGATCTGTTCGAGCCACGCTCCGGCATCGCGCCGCTGCGACTCCTCCAGCACCACCACCGCGCCGCCGACCGCGTGCAGGCCGAAGAGGTCGTGGACGGAGAGGTCGAAGTCGAGCGCGGAGACGGCCAGCACCCGGCTGTCGGGGCCGACGGCGTAGCGCGCGGCGAGGTTCTCGAGGGTGTTGACGGCCGCCGCGTGGCTCACCTCCACGCCCTTGGGCGCACCGGTCGAGCCGGAGGTGAAGATGATGTAGGCGCGCTGCTCGGGGTCGACGGTCACGGGGGCGGCCAACGGCTCCAGACCCGCGGCCTCGGCGATGTCGAGCGGCACCGTGCCGGGGCTGGCTGCGGCCTCGCGGTGGGCGGCATCGGTGAGCACCCAGCGGATCGCGGCGCTGGCATGGATGCGTGCCTGACGCGCCGCCGGTTGGCGCACGCCCACCGGGACATAGCAGGCCCCGGCGGCGAGCACGCCGTAGACGGCGGCGACCTGCGCCGGACCGCGCGGCAGGCTCACCGCCACCGCCTCGCCCGGGGCGACGCCACGGGCGCGCAGCAGCGCGCCGATGCGCAGCGCCTCGGCGGCCAGCTCACCGTAGCCGAGTCGGTGCTCACCGGCCAGCAGCGCCGGGCGCTCGGGGGCGCGCGCGGCCCACTCGAACAGACCGGCGTGCAGCAGGTGCCCGCGGCGCGGCGCGGCGGTGGCGTTGACCGCTGCGCGGGTGGCCTGCTGCGGCGACGGCAGTTGCGGCGACGGCAACGCATCGGCGTGCCGTGCCAGCCGTTCGAGCAACTCGCCGAGCGCGGCCAGCATGTCGTCGAGCAACCCATCGGGGAACAGCGCATCGACACTGTCCCAGGAGATCAGCAGGTCACCACGATGTTCGTACATCTGATGGTCGAGCCACACCTGCGGGGTCTCGGACAAGCCGCCGTGGACCAGCTCGGGGAAGTCCTCCGGCATCTCGTCGAGCAGACCGTCGGACATGCCCAGGGTGCTGGTGAAGATGATCGGCAGCGCCGCCGCCATCCGCTCCAGCGTCTTGCCGCGCTCGCGCTGCACCCAGATCGAGGAGACCTCGCGATGATCGAGTGCCTCGGCGATCTCCTGCTGCATCGCCTCGGCGCGATCGAACAGGCTCGCCCCGGCCTCCGGCCGATAGGCGATCGGCGAGAGCGAGGTAAAGTCACCGATCAGCGAGCCGATGTCCGGGTGCAGCGGCTGACGGTCGAAGCGGGTCAGGTTGACAGTGTGGGCGGCACCGCCGCTCCAGCGACTGAGCACCTCGCCATAGGCCGCCAGCACCAGCACCGAGGGGGTGATGTTGCGCTGCCGCGCGGCCTGCTTCAGGCGTCCCCAGTCATCCCCTTGCAGACGCAGGGTCCGACGGCTGAAGTGAGGATTGGAGAGACTGTACGGATCGCGCGCGAGCGGCAACGCCGCGGCCCGTGGCAGCGTGTGCAGACGCGCGTGCCAGTGGGCCTCGGCACGCTCGACATCACGCGGGTCTGGATGCACCTGCATCAGGTAGTCGCGGAAGGAGACGCCGATCTCCGGCAGGCTGCGCTGCGGGTCGTCGTACAGCGCCGCCAGCTCCTGCACCAACAGGCGGATGCTGTAACCGTCGAGGCTCATGTAGTCGAGCAACAGACCGAGACGGCAGCGCCCTGCGGGATAACGCACCCGATGCAGGGTGAAGCCCGGCGGCACCGGCTGACGGGTCTGCTCACGCCACCAGGACAGCACACGGGTGGCGGCCTCGGTCGCATCGCCCGCCTGCTCGTCGCTGACCTCCACGGCCGCGACCGCGTCCGCCGGCAGGATGCGTTGCCTGCCGTCGCTGTCGAGCACCGAGCGCAGCATCTCGTGGCGCGCCACGAGTCGGTCACAGGCATGCTGCAAGCGCGCGCGATCGATCTCCGCGCCGTCGAACTCAAGCAGATAGTGAGTGCCGCAGTTGAGCGGCAACCCGGGTAGCTGCCCCATCCAATAGGCCTGCTGCACCTCGGTGAGGGCGAAGGGTTCGTAACGGTGCTCGGGGTCGGCGACGATGGTCACGGGTGCGCGCGGCTCCTCCGTCGTCGTCAGTCCGGCGGCGAAGTCCATCAGTCGTGGCTGGGCGAACAGCAGCCGCAGCGGCTGCGGCGCGCTCAGGCCCTGCTCGCGCAGCGCCGTCACCGCACGGGTCGCCAGCAGGCTGTCGCCACCGAGGTCGAAGAAGTTGCTCTCGCGGCCCAGCGTCTCGGCCCCGAGCAGTGCGCTCCAGACCGCGGCGACACGCCGCTCGGTCTCGCCGCGCGGCGGCTCCAGGGTGACGACCTGCTCATCGACCCGGGCCTCGAGCAGCGCCGTCAGCGCCTTGCGATCGACCTTGCCGTTGGCGCTCAGCGGCAGCGCGTCGAGTTCCAGCAGGGTGTGCGGCACCATGTAGTCGGGCAGTGCCTCGCGCAGACGTGCGCCGATCGCCGCCTGGTCGAGCACGGCACCGGCGGCGGGCACCAGCACCGCGGCGAGCGCCGCCGGGGTGCCGTGGGTGAGCGCCACCGCGCGGGCGATCTCCGCCTGGCCGTTGAGCGCCGCCTCGATCTCGCCGAGTTCGATGCGATGGCCCCGCACCTTGACCTGGTGGTCGAGTCGACCGAGGAACTCGAGCGTGCCGTCGGGCCAGTAGCGGCCCTGGTCGCCGGTGCGGTACCAGCGCTCGCCGGCGTGCTCGACGAAGCGCTGCGCGGTCAGCTCGGGGTCGCCGCAGTAGCCCAGCGCCACGCCGAGGCCGCCGATCCACAGCTCGCCCGGCACCCAGTCGGGGCAATCGCGCCCCTGGGCGTCGACGACACGGTAGCGCTGGTTGGCCAGCGGTCGGCCATAGGGGATCGAGCGCCAGTGCGGCGGCAGCGGCAGCTCGACGTCGTGGGCGTTGGACCAGATCGCCGCCTCGGTCGCCCCGCCCATCGCCACCAGGCGCACGCCGGGGCGGCTGCGGGCAAACAGGCGCTCGGGCAGGTCGAGCCCGATCCAGTCACCGGAGAGGTAGACCTGCTCGAAGGGCAGCGGACGCGGGTCGCGCTCGGCCATCACCAGCAGCATGTCGAGCAGCACCGGCACCGAGTTCCACAGGGTCACGCCGTGACGGTGGATCTGTTCGAGCCACGCTCCGGCATCGCGCCGCTGCGACTCCTCCAGCACCACCACCGCGCCGCCGACCGCGTGCAGGCCGAAGAGGTCGTGGACGGAGAGGTCGAAGTCGAGCGCGGAGACGGCCAGCACCCGGCTGTCGGGGCCGACGGCGTAGCGCGCGGCGAGGTTCTCGAGGGTGTTGACGGCCGCCGCGTGGCTCACCTCCACGCCCTTGGGCGCACCGGTCGAGCCGGAGGTGAAGATGATGTAGGCGCGCTGCTCGGGGTCGACGGTCACGGGGGCGGCCAACGGCTCCAGACCCGCGGCCTCGGCGATGTCGAGCGGCACCGTGCCGGGGCTGGCTGCGGCCTCGCGGTGGGCGGCATCGGTGAGCACCCAGCGGATCGCGGCGCTGGCATGGATGCGTGCCTGACGCGCCGCCGGTTGGCGCACGCCCACCGGGACATAGCAGGCCCCGGCGGCGAGCACGCCGTAGACGGCGGCGACCTGCGCCGGACCGCGCGGCAGGCTCACCGCCACCGCCTCGCCCGGGGCGACGCCACGGGCGCGCAGCAGCGCGCCGATGCGCAGCGCCTCGGCGGCCAGCTCACCGTAGCCGAGTCGGTGCTCACCGGCCAGCAGCGCCGGGCGCTCGGGGGCGCGCGCAGCCCACTCGAACAGACCGGCGTGCAGCAGGTGCCCGCGGCGCGGCGCGGCAGTGGCGTTGACCGCCGCGCGGGTGGCCTGCTGCGGCGACGGCAGTTGCGGCAGCGTGGGCTGCGTCCAGTCCTGCTCGGCGAGTCGACCGAGCAGCTCCAGATAGGCGGCGAACATGTCGTCGAGCAGTCCCGCCGGGAAGAGACTCTCGACCGCGTCCCAGGAGAGGGTCAGGCTCCCTTGGTACTCGTAGAGCTGGTGATCGAGCCACACCTGGGGCGTGCCCGAGAGACCGCCGGAGACCAGGCGCGGGAAATCGGCGGGGGCCTGGTCGAGCAGCTCACCCATTCCCAGGGTGCTGGTGAACACCACCGGCAGCGAGGAATTGGCGAGATGCGTGCCACGCGCCCGCTCGCGCTGCACCCAGATCGAGGAGACCTCGCGGTATTCCAGCGCCTCGGCGATCTCCTGCTGCAACGCCTGCGCCTGCCCCAGGAGCGCGTCGCCATGGCTGGCGAGGAAACGCACCGGAGCCAGCGAGGTGAAGTCACCCAGCACCCGGTCGACATCCGGGTGTACGCGTTGCCGATCGAACAGGGTCAGATTGAGGGTGAAGTCACGCCCGCCGGTCCAGCTGCGGATCACCTGACCATAGGCCGTCAGCAGCAGCACCGAGGGGGTGATCCGGTGGGCGCGGGCGCGCGTCTTGAGACGCGCCCAGCAGGCGGCGTCCAGCCGCGCCTCGCGACGCTGGAAATCCATCTCGGTCAGGGTCTGCGGGTCGGTCGCCAGCGGCAGTTCGGGGCCCGGCGGCAGACTGAGCAGACGCTCGCGCCAGAAGGCCTCGGCACGGAGCAGCGCGGCGGGGTCGGGGGACAACTGCTCGACATAGTCGCGGAAGGACAGCCCGATGTCCGGCAGCTCGGCCTGCGGCCGGGCATGGAGTTCGGCGAGCTGACCGAGCAGCAGCTGAATGCTGTAGCCGTCCAGTACCAGATAGTTGAACAGGATGCCGACACGCTGGCGCGTACCGCCGTAAGCCAGGGCGTGGATCTCGAGCGGCGGCCACTCGGCGGCGGCATCGCGCCGTGCGGACAGTTCCCGCCAGCGTCGCCGCAGATAGCGCTGCGCGGCGGCGGCGGAGTCTTCGCCAGCGAGTTCGGCGGCCGCGCCGTGCATCAGGCGCAGTTCCGCAACCTCTGCCAGGATGCGCTGACGACCGTCCTCGTCGACCACCGCACGCAACATCTCGTGATGACGGATCAGTCGGTTCCAAGCGGCCTCGAAGCGTTCGAGATCGAGATGCTCGCCATCGAGTTCGAGCAGATACCAGGTCCCGCAGCTCAACGGCAATCCCGGCGACTGCCCCATCCAATAGGCCTGCTGCACCTCGGTGAGGGCGAAGGGTTCGTAACGGTGCTCGGGGTCGGCGACGATGGTCACGGGTGCGCGCGTCTCCTCCGTCGTCGTCAGTCCGGCGGCGAAGTCCATCAGTCGTGGCTGGGCGAACAGCAGCCGCAGCGGCTGCGGCGCGCTCAGGCCCTGCTCGCGCAGCGCCGTCACCGCACGGGTCGCCAGCAGGCTGTCGCCACCGAGGTCGAAAAAGTTGCTCTCGCGACCCAGCGTCTCGGCCCCGAGCAGTGCGCTCCAGACCGCGGCGACACGCCGCTCGGTCTCGCCGCGCGGCGGCTCCAGGGTGACGACCTGCTCATCGACCCGGGCCTCGAGCAGCGCCGTCAGCGCCTTGCGATCGACCTTGCCGTTGGCGCTCAGCGGCAGCGCGTCGAGTTCCAGCAGGGTGTGCGGCACCATGTAGTCGGGCAGTGCCTCGCGCAGACGTGCGCCGATCGCCGCCTGGTCGAGCACGGCACCGGCGGCGGGCACCAGCACCGCGGGCGAGCGCCGCCGGGGTGCCGTGGGTGAGCGCCACCGCGCGGGCGATCTCCGCCTGGCCGTTGAGCGCCGCCTCGATCTCGCCGAGTTCGATGCGATGACCCCGCACCTTGACCTGGTGGTCGAGTCGACCGAGGAACTCGAGCGTGCCGTCGGGCCAGTAGCGGCCCTGGTCGCCGGTGCGGTACCAGCGCTCGCCGGCGTGCTCGACGAAGCGCTGCGCGGTCAGCTCGGGGTCGCCGCAATAGCCCAGCGCCACGCCGAGGCCGCCGATCCACAGCTCGCCCGGCACCCAGTCGGGGCAATCGCGCCCCTGGGCGTCGACGACACGGTAGCGCTGGTTGGCCAGCGGTCGGCCATAGGGGATCGAGCGCCAGTGCGGCGGCAGCGGCAGCTCGACGTCGTGGGCGTTGGACCAGATCGCCGCCTCGGTCGCCCCGCCCATCGCCACCAGGCGCACGCCGGGGCGGCTGCGGGCAAACAGGCGCTCGGGCAGGTCGAGCCCGATCCAGTCACCGGAGAGGTAGACCTGCTCGAAGGGCAGCGGACGCGGGTCGCGCTCGGCCATCACCAGCAGCATGTCGAGCAGCACCGGCACCGAGTTCCACAGGGTCACGCCGTGACGGTGGATCTGTTCGAGCCACGCTCCGGCATCGCGCCGCTGCGACTCCTCCAGCACCACCACCGCGCCGCCGACCGCGTGCAGGCCGAAGAGGTCGTGGACGGAGAGGTCGAAGTCGAGCGCGGAGACGGCCAGCACCCGGCTGTCGGGGCCGACGGCGTAGCGCGCGGCGAGGTTCTCGAGGGTGTTGACGGCCGCCGCGTGGCTCACCTCCACGCCCTTGGGCGCACCGGTCGAGCCGGAGGTGAAGATGATGTAGGCGCGCTGCTCGGGGTCGACGGTCACGGGGGCGGCCAACGGCTCCAGACCCGCGGCCTCGGCGATGTCGAGCGGCACCGTGCCGGGGCTGGCTGCGGCCTCGCGGTGGGCGGCATCGGTGAGCACCCAGCGGATCGCGGCGCTGGCATGGATGCGTGCCTGACGCGCCGCCGGTTGGCGCACGCCCACCGGGACATAGCAGGCCCCGGCGGCGAGCACGCCGTAGACGGCGGCGACCTGCGCCGGACCGCGCGGCAGGCTCACCGCCACCGCCTCGCCCGCTGCGACGCCACGGGCGCGCAGCAGCGCGCCGATGCGCAGCGCCTCGGCGGCCAGCTCACCGTAGCCGAGTCGGTGCTCACCGGCCAGCAGCGCCGGGCGCTCGGGGGCGCGCGCGGCCCACTCGAACAGACCGGCGTGCAGCAGGTGCCCGCGGCGCGGCGCGGCGGTGGCGTTGACCGCTGCGCGGGTGGCCTGCTGCGCGGGCGGCAGTTGCGCGAGCAGCGGACGGGTCCACTGCTGCGGGGATTGCGCGAGCTGCTCCAGCAGCCCCGCATAAGCGGCGAACATGTCGTCGAGCAGTCCCTCGGGGAACAGCTCCTCGACCGCGTCCCAGGCCAGCAGCAGACCGCTCTCGTCCTCGTAGACCTGGTGGTCGAGCCACACCTGGGGGGTCTGCGAGATCATGAAGTTCAGGCTGCCCAGGGTGGCCTTGCACTGCGGCGTCAGCAGGGGCGTGCCGAGGTTGCAGGCGAACACCACCGGGGCCGAGACGCCGTCGGCACGGCCCTCTCTGGCCAGATCGCGCTGCACGCTGACCGCCGAGTAGGCGGCATGCTCGACATCGGCGTGGAACTGGCGCTGGATCGCCCGCGCGCGCTCCAGGAAGGAGGCCGGTCGACGGCAGTCGCAGTGCAGCAGCAGCAGGTTGGTGAAGTCGGCGACCACCTGGTCGATGCCGCTATGGTCGCTCTTGCGGTCGAACAGGGGCAGGTTGAGGAGAAATTCCGGCTCCGCGCTCCAGCGTGCCAGCACCTCGGCATAGGCGCTCACCAGCACCATCGCCGGGGTCAGCTGATGGGCGGCGGCGTGCGCGCGCAGCGCCTGCCAACGCGCCGTCGACAGCACATGGGTCCGCCGCACGAAGCGCGGCCTGCAGACCGACTGCGGGTCCTTGACCAGCGGCAGGCGCGGCCCGGAGGGCAGCTCGGGCAGGCGCGCCTGCCAGTGCCGACGGGCCGCCTCGCGGGCGTCGGCGCTGCGTTCGGCCTCCAGCGCCAGATAGTGCGAGAAGCGCCAGGCGGGATCGGCCGAGAGGGTGCCGCCGCCATAGGCCGTGGCGAGATCGCGCAGCAACAGGTGCAGGCTCTGCACGTCGGCGACCAGCAGATCGATGTCGAAGTGGAGACGGGTCCGTCCCGCCGGCAGCAGTGACAGTTCGAGCCCGGCAACCGAACCGGCCTGGATATCCAGACGCCGGTGCGAGAGACGCTCGCGTACCGCCAGCAGCTGCTCGGAGGTGCTCGACGCCGACAGGGTGCTGAAGTCGTTCACCTGCAGCGGCGGAGCGGCGACCTCGTCGTCGATACACTGCATGCCGTCGTCGGTGAAGCGTGCCCGCAGCATGGCATGGGCCTCAAAGAGACGTCGCCAGGCAGTCTCCAGACGCGCCGGCTCGACCCCCTGACCGTCGATCTCCAGATAGGCGTGACAGCCAACCTCGCCGAGCGGCTGCTCGTCCTGGCGCCCGATCCAATAGGCGTACTGGACGTCGGTCAGGGGAAAGGGGCGACCATCCTCGATCGCAACGACTGCGGCCTCGGGCACGGCCTCGACCGGCGACGCGGCGGGCGTCTCCACCAGCGTGCGCCAACTCGCCAAGGTCGGGTTCTCCATCAGTCTGGCGAAGGTCACCGATACGCCGGCCTTGCGCCAGCCGTCGACCAGTCGCATGACGTGCAGCGAGTCCAGCCCCAGTTCGATCAGGTTGTCGTCCTCGCGCCCGGCGAGCGGAACCGACAGCAGAGCCTGCAGCTCGGCGGTGAGATCGATATGCGTGCCATGCGACATCAGTCGACCTCCCGCATCGGGCCGAGGGCCGTCCCAGCATCGATCACGGCCGTGCATGCGTCGATCCGCTCAGCGCGCACCGCGCCGCGGCACTGGCATGGCCGATACCTCCACTGCTGATCAGCGTGCCCGAGCACTGCAGGCCCGTGTCGACCCTGTTGCATAGCATTCCCCTCGCGCCAACGACCGGGGTGCGGCAGCTGTCGCGCACGATGACCGATCGCACGACGAGGCTGCCGCCCAGGACGAGCGCAGACATTCAAGAAGTGATTTTGGTTGGGGAAGCTTAGGGACGAGGGAGTCGACACCACCACCCGAAGCGGTCTGTCTTCCCCCGGAAAAGATATTTTTCGATAATGAAAATCACTATTATTAACGCCATCGACATCCGCTCGGCCTGCCCACGACCTGGAGCGCTCGCCCCCTTAAGGGCGATGACGGACAACGACGCCACGCGCGGACCTGCCGGTCGGCTCCGGGGCAGCGCCGACCGGCACGACGAGAGGCGCCTCGATCAGCAAGCCGAGGGCGGCCGGGGTCGCCCCGTCGACGCGCTCACGCCAATCGACTCCACCGCGCGGGACGGGCCGGATCGAGTACTTGCCATGGCCTGGCCAGCACCATGGCGATACTCGGCCAGGGACGCCGAGCCCGGCGACAGCACCCGCGCCAGTGACCAGCCCTGTCTTTGGACGCAGGCCAACATTGACACTAGATGACAATGCAATCAAGATGCGTTTGCATCTAGGGAAGATCCTGCTGTATCCGGAGAGATCCTGACACCATGAAGTCATCAACCAGCGACCTGGAGCGCGTGGCCCGACAGATCCGCCGCGCGTCCCCCCGGGGAACTGCCAGGGGTGGTTTCGGTATGACATGGACGGTCGTATTCCCGGTCGTTTCCGTCGCGGCCATCACTGAGACGAGTCGTCGCACACCATTCGCCTCCACCACGCCGCCCTCGCCCCCCTCCTCCGGCCGTGGCGCCTCCCTGACGCATATCGACACGGCAGGCGACGGCAGAACCCTGACCACGTTCACCCTCAGCCGACGCGAGACGCCAGTGGGCACGGCCCGCCGACGACATGCCCGAGGGAACAGACAAAACCTTGACCAGACGGCTAATCCGGTTTCCCTCGAGGTCGACCGACAACGGCTGGAGCCGAGGCGCCGCACCATGTGTCACCTCGTCACAGCAGCCACCGCCATCCGGCCCCGGGCACGACCCGCAACCCTCGGGTACCGCGAGCAGCACACGCGCCTCCCGCGCGCCTACCGTCACGCGATCACCACCCATGTCAGGACGACGCTCCAGCCCCGTGCTCACCATCGCTCAGACCGTGGCACCTTCATGCGACGTCCGCGGCCCGAACGCGCCCGGCACGCCGGCGAGCGCCGGCACCGCTGAGGCCCAGGCGACACCGGAGCCCGCTCCGCGCGCGACGCGAGACCGCTCCACACAGGCTCCGCAGCCGCGCCCACCCGGCAGATGGTCGAGCGACACCCGGTCGCGGCAAGGACCGGCTCGAACACGCGCGTCTCGACAACGCCCTCCCTGGTGACCAGCCAGGTGACGGCAGATATCGCGAGCGCGCACTGACTCCGTCTCGGCGTCCTCTCCGCAGGCATGCCCCGTGGTCCGGCACCGAGAGACGAGAGACTCGGCCGGCTCATCGAGCCGAGTGCACGATCCACACCCAACCCCGTAGACAGGTGATTCAGCATGACTCGAAGTAACACCAGGAGCGCGACCCCGCGCCTCCGAGCCGAAATCGACGGCTTCCGACGACGCCCGGTCGCCCTGGCGATCGCCGGCGCCCTGTGCCTCGGCACCACCGCAAACGTACTGGCCGAGGATGCCAGCGATGCGGAGAGCGAGGCTGCGGTGACCCTCGACACCCTGACGGTCACCGCACGCCGCTCCGCCGAGCTGGCCAAGGACATCCCCTTCAGCATCTCCACCGTCAGTGGCGAACAACTCGAGGAGCGGCGGCTGCAGACGCTGAGCCAGATGCTGCAACAGACACCGAGCGTCGACTTCGTCTCGAACATGGGTATGAGCAACCGGACGCTGCGTATCCGCGGCGTCGGTTCGCTGCAGAAGGTCAGCGGCGAGGACACCTCGGTCGTCATCAACCTCGACGGCCTGCCGCTCTCGGCGACCAGCTCGACGATGAACCTGCTCGACGTCGAGCGCGTCGAGGTCCTCAAGGGTCCACAGGGCACCCTGTTCGGGCGCAACTCCGAGGCCGGGGCCGTCAACATCACCACCCGCCGGCCGACGCGCTGGACCGAGGGCTATGTACGCGGCGAGGTCGGTGAGGACAATTACTGGATGCTCGAGGCGGCAGTCGGCGGGCCTGTGACCGAGACCCTCAGCGCCCGCATCGCCGCGCGCACCTCTCGGATCGACAGCTTCGTGACCAACGAGGTCGACGGCGACCCGGTCGTCGAGCCGACCGATCAGGCCGTCCGCGGCTCGCTGCTGTGGGAGCCCGTCGTCGGCACCAGCCTGCTGCTCACGGCCGGTCACGAGGAGCAGAAGGACAGCGACGTCGACTACGTACTCTACCCCTACAGCGATTCCCCCAGGGTGAACCAACCCTCGGGCAGCCTCTCCGACAGTCACCGGATGAACCGCTTCACCGCCGAACTCAACCATGAGCTGAAACATGCCGTGCTGACGCTCTTGAGCGGCTACTCGGAGTCGGACAACAAGAACACCACGCCCATCTACGAGGGACGGACCTATCAGCAACTCGTCGGCACGCAACCGGACGCGCGCTGGAGCACCGTCTCCGACGAGACCGTCTATAACAACGAGATCCGTCTATCCTCCAAACCCGGATCCGAGCTCTTCTGGGTCACCGGTGTCAATTACTATTACTCCGACCGCACCTGGGACAGCCGCGACAACTACGACAACTTCTATCCTTACAATCCCTACAACGCCAGGATCGACCGCGACTTCACCACCGAGGCGCTCGCCGTCTTCGGCGAGACGACCATGCCCATACCGAACATGGAGCGCCTCAAGCTGACCCTGGGCGCCCGCTACACCTGGGAAGAGAAGGACTACGAGGCCGACTGGGTCGCCAATCCCAGCAATCCCAGCTCGATCCGCACGGCGCACGACGAGCAGAGCCTGAGCGACGACTACCTGACCGGTCGCATCGCCCTGGGCTATGCGCTGACCGAGGAGATCAACCTCTACGGTCTCTTCGCCCGCGGCTATAAGAGCGGTGGCTTCAACCAGGAGGGCACCAACTTCACCGCCGGTGGCGAGGACCCGCCCTACAAGGCCGCGACTGTCAACAGTCTGGAGACCGGCTTCAAGTTCGAGAGCGCCGACGGTCGCTTCGGACTCAACGGCGCGCTCTTCTACAACAAGGTGAAGGACGACCACCTGCTGAGCTTCGATCCCCAGTCGATGTCGACCCTGGTCGAGAACTACGACACCGAGAGCAAGGGTGTCGAGCTGGAAGGCGTCTGGCGGGTCGGCAACGGCCTCACCCTCAGCGGCGCGGTCACCTACCTCGACGCCCACATCCTGGTCGACGGCGACGACAGCGCGAGTCCCGTCAAGGACGACAACGAGGTACCCGAGGTGCCGAACTGGGGCGCCAGCGTCTCCATCAACTACATCAGGTCGCTACCGGCCTTCCTGGGGCTCGACTCGCCCACCCTGAGCACCGAGCTGACCAACCGCTACGTCGGCTCACGTCCCGCCGACCCCGAGAACCACTTCGAACTCGACGCCTACAACAAGCTCGACCTGCGCATCGGGCTCCAGGAGAAGGGCGTGGAATTCTATGTCTGGGGCGAGAACCTGCTCGACGAGGACTACGATCTCTACGGCTACCACATCGCCCCCTACTACCCGGGAGGCAACAGCGCCCGTATCGGCTATCCGGGTCGGCCACGCAGCTTCGGCGTCGGACTGAGCTACGTCTTCTGAGCCACACCCGCCATGCCCGGGAACGGATGACCGGGCATCCCCTCCTCCTCCACAGCCCACCACGGACGAAGACGCAGCGCCAACCGTGAGCCCATCGACGGGGAGACCATGCCAAGGAAGGCCTGCGGGTCGACCCCGTCCGCAGCGTCTTCGCGACCCGATCAACCGTCGAAGGAACGTGGGATCCGGTCAGCTCGTCGGTCGCTGCCCCGTTCATCGAGGCCGACGCGCATGAACCACGCGCGGCGCACAGACCGCGTCCTCAGACGATCGTGTAGGGATCCGGGCAGGTGCGCCGCGCCACGCCGGCGCCGAGCGCATCGATCGCTCGTATCTCCTCGGCGTCGAGGACGAAATCGTGGATCGCCTGGTTCTCGACCATGCGCTCTGCCCTAGAGGTCTTGGGCAGCGCGGTGCGACCGCGCTGCAGGTGCCAGCGCAACACGACCTGACCGGGGCTCTTGCCGTGACGCCCGGCGATGGCGACCAGGACCGGATCGCGCAGCAGCTCGAAGGCCCCGCTGGCGAAGGGCGCATAGGCGGTGACGACGATGCCCTGCGCGCGGCAGAAGGCCTCCAGCTCGGGGTCCCGGCAATAGGGGTGAATCTCGACCTGATTGACCGCGGGACGGTACGCCGGCTCGGGCACGTCGGTGATCAGCTGACGCAGATGGTCGATGGTGAAGTTGGAGACACCGATGGCGCGCGCCGCGCCCTTGTCGGCAAGCGCACAAAAGGCGCGCCAGATGGTGGCGCGGGCGCGCCGCGAGACCTCCGGGTCGCCGCCGGGCGGCGCGCTGAAGCTCCCCGGCCAGTGCACCAGCAACAGGTCGACATAGCCGAGCCCGAGATCATCGAGGCTGTCGACCATGTCGTCGCGGACCCGCTGGGCGATGTCCTCGACCCGATCGGCGTCCCAGGTCCGCTTGTGCGAGACGTTGAGGTGCGGCGGCGCGGCCGGATGGGCGAGCTTGGTGGTGATGAACACCGCCTCGCGAGTCAGGGCGCCGCTGGCAAAGCGCTGACCGAGCAGGGTGCCGACCATGCGCTCGGTGCCATAGGCGTGGGCACAGTCGAACGCCCGATAGCCGTTGTCCAGCGCCAGATCGACGGCGCGCCAGGCCTGTTCGGGGAGGAAGCCCTGGAAGGCGGTCGCGCCCACCCAGTCGCCGAAGGCGGTGCCGAAGGCGAGGGTCGGCATCCGCACGCCGTTGTGCAGGGTGACGGTTCGCAGGTCATGGTGCGCGTCGCGCATGTCTCGCACTCCCAGAGTTGGTCATGTCGAGGCAACACTAGCAGCGCGGCGACGACGGACCAACCCGGCCCGTCGCGCCAACCGACCGGCCTCAGCTGTCGACCTGCACCTCGGCACCGAGCATCCGCCGCAGCGTGCCGTCGCGATCAATCAGATGGTGCTTGAGCGCGCCGACGAGGTGCAGCGCCACGGCACCGATCAGCAGGTTACCGCCGAGACCGTGCAGCCAGTGACCGAGCTGCGCCAACAGCGCGTTGATCGGCACCACCTGCTGCGGGTCGGCCGGGTCCGGGTTCGGCGCCACCAGCTCCAGCCCGAACAGCGACACGCCGTGCCCGCCCAGCGCCGACATCATGAAGCCGGAGACCGGCATCAGCACCGTACCGACGATCAGCAACCAGTGCACCACTCTGGCCAACCACTGTTCGATCTGGGTATAGCGCCCGACGTGCGCAGGCCAGCCGTTACGGATGCGCCAGAGCACTCGCAGTGCCACGAACAACACGATCAGCACGCCGAAGGACTTGTGCCAGGGGTAGAGGGCGTAGAGCTTGGCCTGCGCCATGTAGAGTCCGCTGAGGGTCAGCACGATCATCATCACTGCGACGATCCAGTGCAGCGCAATGGTGCTGCCGCTCAGTCTGGTGGGGGTATCGAGGCGCATCGTTTAGTCTCCATCTAGCACCGCCGGGATGGCGGTCGCTGGGTTGTAAACGAACAGCCTAGAGGGTGTGCCGTGATGCTTCCAATGCATCAAAAAGATAATGCATATTTGCTAAATGAATCTTCGCGATCTCGACCTCAATCTGCTCGTGGTACTGCACCAACTGCTGGAGGAGCGCCACGTCTCACGCGCCGCCGAGCAACTCGGCATGAGTCAGCCGGCGGTGAGTCGCGCGCTGGGTCGCTTGCGCGCCCTGTTCGACGACCCGCTGCTGGTACGCACCGCCGGCGGCTATGTGCCGAGCACCCGCGCCGAACAACTGCTGCCGGGACTGCGCCAGCTGCTCAGCGACACCGAGCGGCTGGTCAGCGGCCCCGACTTCGACCCGGCAAGCGCATCCCGGACGGTCCGCTGCTACGGCCCCGAACCCGAGATCGGCTGGTTCCTGCCCCCACTGTTCGCGCGCCTGAGCCGACTGGCGCCGGGAATGGTGCTAGAGATCCACAGCGAACCGCGTGAACACTTCGGGCAACTCGAACGGGGCGACGTCCACTTCGTCCTCTCGACCTTCAGCCCCGACGCCGCGACCGGCGAACTCCACAGCACCCCACTGGCCCCGCTGAGCTTGGCGCTGTTGATGCGCGCCGATCACCCGCTGGCCGAGGGTGAACTGACGATCGAGCGTTACATCTCGGCCCGTCACGGGCGGGTCTCCCTGACCAGTCGCGGCGAGGGGCTGCTGACCCGGACACTGGTCGAGCAGGGATTGCTGGCCCCGGGGGAGCGACTCCAGGAGCCGTTGCGCCTGTCGAGTTTCAGCGCCATCGCCGCCTTCTGCGAACACAGCGACATCGTCTTCCAGCTCCCACGACGTTTCGCCGAGACGGTCAGTCACGGTCGCGCGCTGGTGGTCCGCGACACCCCGTTCGACGATCTCGAGCATCCGCTGGTCCATCTCTACTGGCACGAACGCACCCATCGCGACCCGATGTGCGTCTGGGTACGTCAGCAACTCAGGATCGCCCACGGCCTGGCACCGGAGCCCACCCCCTGAGCCACCGGCATCCGTCGCGCCCTTAGACTCCGTTGGCCTCGGCCCACGTCTTGAGCTGCTCGAGCACGCTCAGCGACGAGCGCCCGAAGGCGGTGATCTCGTAGGTGACGGCGATCGGGCGGGTGCTGAGCACGGTGCGCTCCACCAATCCCATCTCTTCCATCTCCCTGAGCCGCTGCGCGACCATCTTCCTGCTGGCACCGCCGAGCTGGCGTGCTAGCTCGTTGAAGCGCACGGGGCCGTCCTGCAGGTGCCACAGGATCGAACCCTTCCACTTGCCACCGATGATCCGCATGCCGCGCTCGATCGGACAGGGCTCGGTGCAGGTGCCGAGGCCGCCCTGGCAATCACCAGCGATGTGATCGAGATTTATCCCCTCTTCATTCATGGTTACTAAAAGTATACTGATTGACGTTGGTTACCAAGAGTAACAACATGCGGTCACATGTTCACCGACCGGAACCGACACATGTCGAACATCCTCATCATCAACGCCCACGAGCCCTACCCCTCGTCCCCGGGCAGACTCAACGCCACACTCGTCGAACGCGCGAGCGCCCTGCTCTCCGAGCGGGCACACCGAATCCGCACCACCGTGGTACACGACGGCTACGACACCGTCACCGAGCTGGAGAAACATCGCTGGGCCGATGTCGTGCTGCTGCAGACGCCGGTCTACTGGATGGGGGTACCCTGGACCTTCAAGCGTTACATGGACGAGGTCTACTCGGCAGGACTGGACGGCACCCTCTGCCACGGCGACGGCCGCAGCCGTCGCGAGCCCTCCAGACAGTACGGCTCCGGCGGCACCCTGACGGGCAAGCGCTACATGCTCTCGCTGACCTTCAACGCGCCACGCGCGGCCTTCGACGACCCCGCGCAATACCTCTCCCGGGGGCAGTCGGTCGACGACCTCTTCCTGCCGATGCACATGACCTTCCGCTTCTTCGGCATGGAGGCGATCGAAACCTTCGTCTGTCACGACGTCATGAAGAACCCGGACATCGAGAACGACCTGATGCGCTTCGACGCCCATCTGGAACAGCACCTGGCGGGATATTCCTGAAACAACGACGGAAAACGACGCGCGGAGCGCGGCGTGCGAGATCATCCGGGGACAGGCAGGACGATGGATGGAGCTGGCGGACGGATTCGAACCGACGACCTACTGATTACAAATCAGTTGCTCTGCCAACTGAGCTACGCCAGCCTTGAGGTAGGGGTGCCGGCACCCAAGAAGGGTGCTGGGGGAGGCGATTCTAGCGCGAAGCGCAGCCGATGCTCAAATGCCGTCGTTCGTCCCGACCGACGGCGCACCATGACACCAGCGCCGAGGAGACCGCCGATGAGTCGGATCCAGCCACCCGGACGCCCGTTCGACGACCCCGAACTGTGCGCCAGCCGCGCCGAACTGGCGCGCGCGCTGCGCACCTTCCTCCCCGCCGAGGCGGTGCTCGCGCGCGAGGAGGAGGTGCGCCCCTACGAGTGCGACGGACTCTCGGTCTATCGCCAGACGCCACTGCTGGTGGTCCTGCCGCGCGATGTCGCCGAGGTGCGGCAGGTGATGCGGCTGTGTCATCAGCGTCGGGTGCCGGTGGTCGCGCGCGGCGCCGGGACCGGACTCTCGGGCGGCGCCCTGCCCTGCGGCGAGGGCATCGTGCTCAGCCTGGCGCGGCTCGACCGCATCCTCGCGCTCGAGCCCGAGGCGCTGCTGGCGCGGGTCCAGCCCGGGGTGCGCAACCTCGCCATCAGCGAGGCGGCGGCCGCCCACGGGCTCTACTACGCCCCCGACCCCTCCAGCCAGATCGCCTGCACCATCGGCGGCAACGTCGCCGAGAACTCGGGCGGGGTGCACTGTCTGAAATACGGCCTGACGGTGCACAACGTGCTCGCGATCAAGCTGGTCAGCGCCGCGGGCGAGCTGATCGAACTCGGCGGCGAGGCGCTCGACGGCCCCGGCTACGACCTGCTCGCGCTCTATATCGGCTCCGAGGGCATGCTCGGGATCACCGTCGAGGTGACGGTACGGCTGCTGCCCCGCCCGCCGCTGGCGCGCGCCCTGCTCGCCGCCTTCGACGACGTCGGCCGCGCCGGCGCGGCGGTGGGCGAGATCATCGCCGCCGGCATCCTCCCGGCGGGGCTGGAGATGATGGACGGTCCGGCGATCCGCGCCGCCGAGGACTTCATCGGCGCCGGCTACCCGGTCGAGGCCGCCGCCATCCTGCTCTGCGAACTCGACGGTACCGAGGCCGAGGTCGCCGCCCAGGTCGAGGCGGTCGAGACCCTGCTCGCGCGCGCCGGCGCCACCGAGGTACGGGTCTCGCGCGACGAGACCGAACGCGCACGCTTCTGGCAGGGGCGCAAGTCGGCCTTCCCCGCCGTCGGCCGGATCTCCCCCGACTACTATTGCATGGACGGCACCATCCCGCGCCGCGCCCTGCCCGAGGTGCTGCGCCGCACCGCCGAGCTGGCCGCCGAGCACGACCTGGCGGTGGCCAACGTGTTCCATGCCGGCGACGGCAATCTACACCCATTGATCCTGTTCGACGCCAACCGTCCCGGCGAACTCGAACGCACCGAGGCGCTCGGCGCCCGTCTGCTCGAGCTGTGCGTCGAGGTCGGCGGCACCATCACCGGCGAGCACGGGGTCGGGGTGGAGAAGCTCGGACAGATGTGCGTACAGTTCAGCGCCCGCGAACTGGCCCAGTTCCACGCGGTAAAATCGGCCTTCGACCCCGCGGGACTGCTCAACCCCGGCAAGGGCGTGCCGACGCCACGACGCTGCTCGGAGTACCGTCAGCTGCCCTCGCCCGCGCACCCGCACCGACATTGATCGGCCCGGCACGCGCCGGGCCCGCGCCAGCGAGGACGTGACCGCATGACCCGAACCCCATCGATCAGACCGCTGCCGACATGGCGCGCGACGGCGGCGCTGCTGCTCGCGCTCGGCGCGCTCGCGCCGCTGCGCGCCGCGCCGCTCTCGGCGACCCTGATCGCCGAACGCGCCTGCCCGGCCACCGTCGCCATCCGTCACGACGCCAACCCCGGGGCGATCCATCTCGACCCGGGCACACGCTACCCGGTGGTCGGTGCCAACCGCCCCGACCAGCCCAGCCACTACCTGCTGCGCCTGCAGGGCGTCGAGCCGTCCCAGCGTTGGGTGGCGCGTGACTGCGGGCGGCTGGTCGAGGTCGCCGACACGGCCACGCCGCCGGCCCCAACCGGCGAGCCGCGCTATCTGCTCGCGGTGAGCTGGCAGCCGGCCTTCTGCGAGCGCCGTGGCCGCGCGCCGGAGTGCCGCGACCAGACCCCGCAACGCTTCGACGCCCGCGCCTTCTCGCTCCACGGGCTGTGGCCACAACCGCGCGACAACGTCTATTGCGACGTCCCGGCGAGGGCGCGGGCGCTGTCGCGCGACGGCGACTGGCAGCAGCTGCCGGCGCTCGCGCTCGCACCCGACACCCGGCGCGAACTCGACCGGGTGATGCCGGGCACGCGCTCGGCGCTGCACCGTCACGAGTGGGTCAAGCACGGCAGCTGCTACGGCGACGACCCCGAGGGCTATTTCGCCGACTCGCTACGGCTGCTCGCCGCGCTCAACGCTTCGCCGGTCCGTGACCTCTTCGTCTCGCGCATCGGCCAGCACCTGCGCGCGAGCGAGGTACGCGCGGCCTTCGACAGGGCCTTCGGCAAGGGCGCGGGCGAGCGGGTGCAACTGGTCTGTCACGACGGCCTGATCAGCGAGCTGCGCCTCGCCCTCAAGGGGCCGATCGAGGCCGGGCACGGGCTCGACGCGCTACTGCGCACCGCACCACCGCGCGCTGCCGGCTGCAAGGGTGGACGTGTCGACCGCGCCGGTCGCGACTGAGCACATCGCCGTCCTGCACCCCCGAGCGACATCTGTACAATGTGCCCCCTCGACTTCAGGAGCACGGAGACACTATGGCCAAGTACGACATCTATGGGATCGGTAACGCACTCGTCGACATGGAATTCGAGGTCGATCCCAACGACCTCGGCATCCTCGGTATCGACAAGGGCGTGATGACCCTGGTCGACGAGCAGCAACAGGCAGCGATCATGGATCACCTCCGTGATCGCCGGCACCAGCGCGGCTCGGGCGGGTCGGCGGCCAACTCAGTGATCGCGCTCGGTCAGTTCGGCGGCACCGGTTTCTACTCCTGCAAGGTCGCCGACGACGAACTCGGTCACTTCTACATGCAGGATCTGGTCGAGGGCGGCATCGACACCAACCTCCACACCAAGAAAGAGGCCGGCGACACCGGCCGCTGCGTGGTGCTGGTCACCCCCGACAGCGACCGCACCATGTGCACCTTCCTCGGCATCACCCAAGGGCTATCGACCGACGAGTTGGTCGAGGACGCGCTGCGCGACTCGCGCTGGTTCTACACCGAGGGCTATCTGGTCACCTCCGACAGCGCCCGCGAGGCGGCCAAGGCGGCCAAGCAGCTCGCCGACGAGGCCGGCGTCAAGACCGCCCTCTCGCTCTCCGACCCCAACATGGTCAAGTTCTTCAAGGACGGCCTGCTGGAGATGATCGGCTCGGGTGTCGACCTGCTGTTCGCCAACGAGTTCGAGGCCATGGGCATGGCCGGCAGCGAAGACCTCGGCGACGCCGTCGCCTATCTCAAGACCCTCAGTCGCAGCTTCGCCATCACCCGCGGCCCACAGGGTGCGCTGGTGTGGGACGGCGCGCAGATGCTCGAGATCGCCCCGGTGCCGGTCGAGGCGGTCGATACCCTCGGTGCCGGCGACATGTTCGCCGGCGCCTTCCTCTATGGTCTCAGCCAGGGCTGGGATCATCAGCGCGCCGGCGATCTGGCCTCGGCCGCTGCGGCGCGACTGGTCACCAGCCTCGGCCCACGTCTGACCACGGAGCAGACCCAGGCGGTGCTGCGCGACTTCGCCTGATCCCGCCCGCCCCGGCCCGCCGGGACCCTGGCCCCGGCGTCATCGCCCGTCCTCGACGGGCACCATCGATCACCCCGGTAACCCCACCATCATGAAGCTCCTCGCGATCGACACCTCAGGTGAGACCTGTTCAGCCGCCCTGCTGCAGGACGGGACCCTGACCCAGCGCCTCGAGACCGCCCCCAGACGCCACGCCGAACTCATCCTGCCGATGATGCAGCAGCTCGTCGACGAGGCCGGACTGCGGCTCGCCGATCTCGACGCGCTCGCCTTCGCGCGTGGACCGGGGTCCTTCACCGGGGTGCGGATCGCCGCCTCGGTGATCCAGGGCGTGGCCTTCGGCGTCGACCAGCCGGTGATCCCGGTCTCGACCCTGGCGGCGATCGCCCAGGGCGCCTACCGCCGCAGCGGTCAGACCCGGCTGCTGGTGGCGCTCGACGCGCGCATGGACGAGGTCTACTGGGGGGCCTTCGAGATCAACGAGGCCGGGCTGGCCGAGGCGCGCGACAGCGAGCGTGTCTGTGCCCCCGAGGCGGTACCAGTGCCGGAGGGCGATGGCTGGTACGGGGTCGGTCCCGGCTGGACGGTCTATCAGTCACGGCTGCGCCCGCAGATCGGCGCGGCGCTCGCCGGGATCCTCGAGGAAGGGGTCTGCGAGGCGCGCGACCTGGCGGTGCTCGCCGAGGCCGAGCACCGGCTCGGTCACGAGGTGGCGCCGGAGCTGGCCATCCCCGTCTATCTGCGCGATCAGGTCACCCGCAAGGGCTGATCCCGGGAATGACCGACGACCAGCGCCTGCTCATCGACTGCTTCATGGCGGCGATCGCAGCCGTCGGCGGCACCCGGGCGGTCACCCGCGCACTGGAGGCGCGCGCGCCGCCTCACCCGGTCGAGCTGTTCGCCATCGGCAAGGCCGCAGCCGCCATGGCCCGAGGCGCCTGTGACACCCTCGGCGCCGAGGCGATCACCGGCGGTCTGCTGATCACCAAGCCCGGACACGTCGACCCGGCCGACTTCCCCCGACTCGATTGCCGTTGCGGCGGCCACCCGCTGCCCGATGCCGGCAGCCTCGCTGCCGGTCAGGCGCTGATCGCGCGGCTCGCCGCGCTGCCCGCCGGGGTCGAGCCACTCTTTCTGATCTCCGGCGGGGCCTCGAGCCTGGTCGAGGTACCGGTCGCCGGGGTCGATCTCGATACCCTGGTGCGGGTCAACGACTGGCTGCTCGCCAGCGGCCAGTCGATCGCGACGATGAATCTGGTGCGCAAGGCGCTCTCGCGGATCAAGGCCGGCGGCCTGCTCGCCGCCTGTCCGGCGTGGCGGACACCCCGGGTGCTGGCGATCTCCGACGTCCCCGGCGACGACCCCGGGGTGATCGGCTCCGGGCTCTTGGTGCCCGAACCGGAGCTGGCGGCCCGCTGCAGCGGGCTGCGCGGGCTGCCCGACTGGCTCGATCGGCTGGTTCGCCACGGACTCGCCGTGCGCCGCGCGCCCACCGGTCCCGGCCCGGAGATCGAGCTGGTGGCCACCGCCGCCCACGCCCGCGCCGCCGCGCTCGCACACGCCCGCACACTCGGGCTCGCGACCTGGCCGCAGCTCCAGCCGCTCGCCGGGGACGCCGCCGTCGCCGGGCAGCGCCTCGCCGAACGGCTCGGGACCACGGCCCCGCCGGGGCTCTATCTGTGGAGCGGCGAGACCACGGTCACGCTGCCGCCCCGCCCCGGACGCGGCGGTCGCAACCAGCACCTCGCGCTAGCCGCGGCCATCGCCCTCGACGGCCGCGACGACGTCACCCTGCTCAGCGCCGGGAGCGACGGCAGCGACGGGCCCACCGAGGACGCCGGGGCGCTGATCGACGGGACGAGCTGCGCGCGAGCACGCCGGCTCGGGCGCGACCCCGCCGAGCACCTCATCGGCGCCGACGCCGGCAGCCTGTTCGCCGCCACCGGCGAGCTGCTGCGCACCGGCCCCACCGATACCAATGTCATGGACCTGGTGCTGGCACTCAGGCGCTGAGACGGATTAGTCCTTGAGATAACCGAGCTGGTCGACGTTGAACGGGGTCGGGGTCAAACCGAGCCGGGCGAAGCTGTCGTTCTCGCTACAGACGTTGCTCTCGAGCAGCATCTGGATCTGGTCGCGACTGATCGGGAACCAGGGATAGCGATCGAACAGCCCGGCCATCGCCCGGACTGCAAACACCGGCGCCGGGACCATCGCCTTCTGCTTGCCGACGGCCGCGGCGATGGTGCCGAGGATCGCCTTCCAGCTCAACCGCTGCGGGCCACACAGGCTGTAGGTCTGGGACTCGGTGCGCGGCTCGCCGAGTGCCAGGGTGAAGGCGCGGGCGACGTCGTCGATATGCACCGGCGCCAGCTCGAAGGCCCCGGCCTGCTGCGGCAGCAGCCCGTCGTAGAACAGCGGCGCCGGGATCGGCGCGCCGATGATGTCCTTGTTGAGCTGTGAGCAGAACTCCATGCGCCCGCGTGGATCGCCGAAGACCACCGAGGGACGGAAGATGGTCCAGGTCAGCCCAGAAGCCTTGAGCGCCTCCTCGGCGGCGAACTTGGTACGTTGATAGGTCGTACCATCGGGTCGCACCCCATTGGCGCTCATGAGCAGGAAACGCCCCACGCCGGCGGCGCGCGCCGCGGCAATGGTGTCGACCACGCCTTGGTGCTGCAGCCCCTCGAAAGTGATGCCACGCGCCGGGAACTCGCGCAGGATGCCGATCAGATAGATCACCGCATCGGCGCCGCGCACGCAGGCATCGAGCGCGGCGCGCTCGGCCAGGGTGCCGGGCACCAGCTCGCACTCGGCGCCACGCTCGACCTTGGACTCGCTGCCCGGGCGCACCAACAGCCGGGGCACATGACCGGCGGCGAGCAGATGATCGATCAAATGGGTACCGATAAAGCCGGTCCCGCCAATGATTGCAACCTTCATGTTCGAGGAACTCCTGTTCTACGGTCGCGACCACCCCGCACGACGGTCGCTCGAAGTCGACGCGAACACCGGATACGCACACCCGTGCCCGCCCATGGCGAAGGATGTGGGGACGGTGATGGACGGAGCGAAGTCCGGGCGGGGTGGAGGCAGCAGCCGGGATGGCGGCGTGCATCCCGGCACGAGGCCGGCTCAGTGACCGGCCATCTCGGGGGCGTGCTCGCCGGACTGACCGGCCGGGGCGCGCTCGAGCACACCCTGCCAGCGCACCCGCCGCACGCTGCGGCGCGCCGCGCCGAACACCCCGGTGATCGCCTCGACGGCGGTCTTGCTGGCATCGCGCACCACCAGCTGGCGGCCCTGCGCGAGTTTGATGCGGAGTTCGCAGCGCACACGGTGACCGTGCAAGCGGTCGAACTCCTCCTTGATGGTGGCCTGCGTCTCGATCCGCTCATCGGTGAAGCGATCCTCGAGCTTCTTGGCCTCGGATTCTATCTGGCGACGAATATCCGCATCGAGCGCGAGGGTGTCGCCGCCTATCTTAATGGACATACTTGATCTTCTCCCAAGACTCGGTCCAGGCGGAAGATACAGACCGCGATATCGGCGACCGAGTGGATTCGCTATGAGGGCTACCGCATCGACTGTGATGGCGTCTTCAGGGGCTTCTCCGGGGAGGAGAACGGACGCGGTGCGATGGACTGCGGCAGTGTCGTGGATCATGATGCCGAGAACGGCGAAAAGCAAGGGCAAAACCCCCAACCATGGCCTTTGCAATGGATTTGCACGCCCCGACAATGACCCGGATCAGCGATTGCGGGCATCGCCCGGCCCCGCAATGGGGCGACGCGCACCCCTACTCGCACCATGACATGCCGCCCCCTTGATCGAACCGCTCAGGTCACTACCCCATGCACCACCGCCTGACCGACTGGCTGCTGCTCCTCGCGCTCACCGCGCTCTGGGGCTCGGCCTTCGCGCTCACCGGGATCGGCATCGAGGCACTGCCGGTTCAGCTGGTGGTCGCCGCCCGACTGCTGATCGCTTGCGCCCTGCTGCTGCCGACAGCGCTGCTGTTCGCCCGCCGTCCGGCGCACAGCGCACGGCTGTGGGGCGCCTATGTGCTGATCGCGCTGTTCGGCAACGCCCTGCCCTATTCGCTGGTGACCTGGGGACAGCAGACGATCGCCAGCGCCCAGGCCGGTATCCTGATGGCGACGATGCCGCTTGCCACCCTCGGCATGGCGCACTATCTCGTGCCCGGCGAGCGCATGACCCGACACCGTGCCGGCGGCTTCCTCGTCGGATTCTGTGGGGTTGCAGTGCTGATTGGACCGGCGGCCTGGGGCGATGTCGACCCGGCGCGACTGCCGGCGATGGGGGTGATCCTGCTCGGCGTCTGCTGCTATGCCGTGGCCGCCATCCTGGCGCGACTGCGGCCACCGAGCGACGCCCTCTACAGCGCCGCGGCGACCACCACCCTGGCGACCCTGATGTTGCTGCCGACACTGCTCGCGCTGCCGGCGACACCGACCGCGCGCGCGCCCGAGGGGCGCCACCTGCTGGCGCTGCTCGCCCTCGGCGGCGGTTCGACTGCGCTCGCAGCGATCCTCTACATGCAGCTGGTCAAGCGCGCCGGCGCGGCCTTCGTCTCCCAGCTCAACTATCTGATCCCGCTGTGGGCGCTGGGGGTCGGGGTGGGACTGCTCGGCGAGCCGCTCGCCTCCCGCCACCTGCTCGCCCTGGCGCTGATCCTCGGCGGCATGGCGCTGGCGCGCCGCGAGCGCGGCGCCGGAGCGGATCAGATCGGGTCGGACTCGAACAGATCGGCGAAGGCGCGATCGAAGCGGCGATAGGCCTCCCAGCCGTCCTGGTCCATCACCTGATCGATCACCCAGCGATTCTCCTGCCCCTCACCCATCAGCCGCTGGATCTCGAAGCCGAGATGACGCAGCAGCGGATAGCTCGGTCCCTCGTCGGTAAAGCCATACTCGGCGTATTCCCCGGAGCGGGCATTGAGCCGCTCGATGAAGGCCGCACCGTGCGCCCCCGGCCCGAGCAGATCGGTGGCATTGTCCTGGACATGATCGAAGACCCGGCGCGCGAACCCGGTGATCAGATCGCGCCGCCGGTCCTCGTCGAGACGGGCATGGGCGAGCCGATCGGCGATCTGGATCAGGAACACCAGATATTCCTCGATCACCGCCAGACGCTGAGCGTCGTCGCGATAGACGAAGCGCTCACAGTGCAGGTTGATCGCGCGATCGAGGGCGATGCGCCAGGCGATGAAGGCCAGCGCGCCGGCGACCTCGTCGAGCGAACGGGCGCGGTCCGGGTCCGACCAGTGACTCTTGATCCTCAGTGCCATCTCCTGCCCTCCATCGATTGTCAGTCACGCAAGACCGGATAAACCCAGTCGATCGCCTCGCCACGCTGACCGGCGACCATGAACTTGCGCAACGCCGAGCGCAGCTCCGGGGCCAGCGGACCGACCCGGTGCTGCAACCACTCGAAACCGGCGCCCTGGTGCGCCAGATAGACCAGATAACTGTGCCACAGCGCCTGGGCGTCGACCCCGCGCCGCTCACGCAACATCGAGGCCCCGGCGGCCTTGCCCAGCGCGCGGTCGAGGCGCTCGGCGGCGAGCGGCCCGATACCGCGTCTCAGGCCATCGAGCAGCGGCTCGAGCCAGCCCCAGGCCCCGGGCGCGAGCGCCAGCTCACGCCGTCCCGCGCCCGGCACCGAGACCGTGCCCGCGACCGGATCGAAGCAGTCGCGATCGAGCAGCATCAGCTCCGCCGGCTTGACCCCCGAGAGCAAGAGCGCGCAGTGACCACGCACCTCGGTATCGACATCGCGCAGCAGCAGCTCGATCTCGGCCGGCTCGAGCAGCCGTGGCAACCGCGGCAGATCGATCACCGCCGCGCGCGCGCGCGGCGCCTCGAGCGCTGCCGACTGCCCGGCGCCGTCGTCGGGCACCGGCGCGGCGGACTCGACCAGGCGTACCCCGTCAGCATCCTCGCCACCCTCGATCCGCACCCCGAGATAGGAGACCCGCGGCGCCCCGGAGCGCTCGCCGAGATAGTCGGTCAACCAGGTCAGGAAGAGCGCGGCGAGGAGCGCGGCGGCGAGTGCGATCGGCAGGTCGCGGGCATAGTCGGGACGAATCGGCGCGCTCGGCGCATAGGCCCACTCGACCACCTGGATCGGCGGATACTGCTCGAAGTCGCGCAGCGCGATCTCGGCGAGACGCTGGGCGTTCTCGGCAAAACGCGTCTCGAGCCCGTCGAGCCCCTCGCGCAACCCCTCGAAGGTCGTGAAATGCCGCGAGAAGGTCTGCACCGCGCGCTGCTGACGATCGAGGTCGTCCTCGAGCAGAGCGACGGTCTCGCGCGCCGCCTCCAGCTCCTGGCGAGCCTCGTCGCGGACGGTGATGCGCGCGACCAACAGCGCACGCTCCAGCGACTGCTCGAGCGCCGCCTGCTCGCCGGGCAGGTCACGCAGCGCCGGGTCGCGATCGATATAGGCCTGGGTGTAGCGGGCATGGAGCTGGTCGAGTCGATCGCGGCCACGTTCGACATAGCGCTGCAACCGGGCGATGTCGTTCTGCTGCTCGCGCGGGATCAGTCGTTCGCCGCGCGCCACCGCCTCGTCGAGCGCGCGCAGCCGGGCGAGTGCCTCGACCTCGCGATTGCGCGCCTTGCCGAGCGCATCGTTGAGATCCTCGAGTTCGGCGAGCGCGCGACTCTCGGCGCGCTCGATGCCGACGATGTCGTGCTCGGCGGCGAAGGTCTCGAGTTCGGCGCGCGCCGACTCGATGCGTCGCTCCAGTCGCGCCTGCTCCTCTTCGAGTTCGGCGGTGGTGCGCCCGGCGCTGGCCGAGACCTGCTCGGCACGCAGCCGCTCATAGGCCCGCACCCAGTGATTGACGATCACCGCCAGACGCTCCGGGTCGCCACCCTCGGCGCGTAGCTCAAGCAGATTGGTCTCGGGGATCGGCTCGACGGCGAGCCGCGCGCGCAATGCCGCCACATCGCTCGCCACCCCGGCCTCGGCCAGATCGATGGCGAGCCGACCGAGCAGCGACTCGCCGAGCAGCAACCGACGTTGGATCATCACGTGCTCGGGGTCGGCGGTGGCGCTCGGGGCATCGACCGCCTTGGGCTTGACCGTGAGCACCGAGGCGCTGGCGCGATAGACCGGCTCGCGCCCGTAGACGATACCCAGCGCCAGCGACAGACAGAGGACGCTGGCCAGGGCGAAGACCAGGGCGCGCCGACCGAGCAGCGGATGTGTTCGAGCCGAGCGGCTCGGGAACCAGCGTATCACGGGCAATCACCTCCGGGCAGCGCGTGCGCAGAGGCGCACGCCGGATGACGACAACGGAGCGGACGGCGGTGGGTCTCCATCCCCGCCTGCATGGTCGTCGTGCCCGTCCCCGGCACCGATCTCAGGCCGTCGCGGCGGCGACGAACCTGGCGCAGTTGGCGCTCAGGTCTCCGCGATGCAGATCGCCCCCGATCAGGAGAATGGCGTCGCGACCATAGAATTCGAGTAGTTCGCCGACCCGATCGAGCCGCATCCCGCCGGCCGGGACCGGCAGGATCGGACGCAGCCCGGCGAAGGGGCGGCTGGCCCCGGCGACCAGCGCGCGACATTCCTCCGCGGTATAGGCAAAGCGCCCGCCCCAGCTCGGGAAGATGGTCGCGTCGGCCCCGGCCAGACGATTGAACAGACCATAGAGCACAGCGTGCGCGAGCCCGCCGTCGGGGCTGGCGCAGTGCGCGCCCTGGAAGGCCGGATGGGCGAGGATCGGCAGCCCCAGGGCATCGTCATCGGCCAGCGCGCGCATGGCATCGAACCCGACCAGCCCGGGACAGACCAGCAACCCGCCGGCACCGGCCGCGCGTGCCAGCCGCGCACGCGCCCTCAGCTCGCCGGCCGGGGCGGTGACATTGGGCAGATAGCGAGTGTGACCGCCGCACTCGCGGTTGGCACGCGCCACCGCCTCGGCGCACAGTCGCACCCGGGGCTCGAAGCGGCAGAAGGACTGATCGGTGAGCCCGTGGTCGTCCTTGATCAAGTCGATACCGCCACGCGCCAGCCGGTAAGCCAGCTCGGCCAGCTCGGCGGGCGAGCGCCCCATCGGCTTGAGCGCGGTGCAGAGCAGCGGGCGCGCCGGATCGCCGCAACAGGCGCGCAGCCCCTCGCGCCCGAAGCGCGGACCGCGATAGCCGGCGGCGAGCCCCGGCGGCAACTCGAGATCGACCAGCCGCACCCCGGGCTGGATGCTGATGTTGCCGAACAGCAGGTTGATCAGCTGGGTCAGCTCGGCCCCTGCCGCCTCCACCGGATAGGCCACCACCAGCTCGAAGCGCCCCGGCGCGAGCGCGCGCAGCGCGCGCACCTCGCCGATCACCTGGTCGTGGATCGCGACCTCGGCGATCAGCTCGGGGGGAAACTCGACGGTCTGCTCGACACAGATCGCCCGCGCCCGCGCCTCGGCCTCGGCCTCGGCGGCGCTCGCGCGCAGGTGATAGGTGGCAGTCAGTCGCTCGCCGCTCAGCGCGAGCCGGGTGCTGTCCTGCATGACGATGGGGTCCGGTGACGATCGAGGGCCATAGACTAGCCGATCCCGCCCCGATGGTCGCGCTCCGGGGCAGACGCCGCCGTGCCGTGCCAGTCGGCGCGCCCCAGACGGCACAGTCGGTGTGCGCGCAGGCGGTGTCCCGGCGGCAGCGCCGGATACGCGAAGGGTTGGGGATCGGCGCGCATGCCGAGACGCGCCATCAGCGCCAGCGAGCGCTGGTTGTGGAGACTGGTGAAGGCGACGATCTCGTCGAGCCCGAGACGGGTGAAGCCGAAGCCCAGCGCTGCGCGCGCCGCCTCACCGGCGTAGCCCTGACCCCAGGCATGATGGGCCAGACGCCAGCCGATCTCGACGGCGGGGGCGAAGGGTAGCTCCGCGCCGCAGCGATGCAGCCCGACGAGCCCCAGGAAGGCACCCTCGGCGCGCCTCTCCACGGCCCAGAAGCCCCAGCCCTGGACGGCGATCAAGCGCCGGCAGCGCGCCGCCATGGCCGTGCTCTCGGCGCGACTGAGCGGACGCGGCAGCCAGGCCATCACCCGAGGATCGGCGTTGAGCGCGGCGAAGGGAGCGAGGTCGCGCCCGTGCCACTGACGCAGCCGCAGCCGCGCGGTCTCGAGCACGGGCGCCACGGCCTCAGAGGTCCTCGGTCCGCTCGGCGCGCCCCATGGTCTCAAGGCGCACCGCAGCGAGCGCGTCCTCGTCGATCCCCAGCGGCTCGCCGACCAGCCGCTCGGCGGCGCGCACCAGGGCCATGGCGTCAAGCCCGTACTCGCGCATCAGGTACTGACGACTGGCGCCGTGGGCATAGGTGTCGCGCAGCCCGAGACGGATCAGCCGGGCGCCGATGCCGCGCTCGGCCATGAGTTCGGCCACCGCCGAGCCGAGCCCGCCGACGATGCTGTGGTTCTCCAGGGTGATGACCCCGAGCCGGGCGCTGGCGAGCGCCGCGCGCACCCGGGGATCGTCGAACGGCTTGAGGGTGGAGACGTGCAGATGACCGACCGAGAGGCCGTGGGCGCGCAGCGCGCCGGTGGCGCGCAGCGCTTCCTCGGTGCAGATCCCGGAGGAGAGCACGATCAGGTCCTCGCCCTCGCCGAGCAACCGCGCCCGCCCCAGCACCATCGGCTCGGCGGGGTCGAACAGCCGCGGCACCTCGCCGCGCAGCATGCGCACGTAGACCGGCCCCGGCACCGCCTGGGCGAGGTCGAGCACCTGCTCGACCTCGGTGGCGTCCCCGCACTCGAGCACCGTCATGTTCGGCAGCAGACGCATCAGCCCGATGTCGTCGACCGCCTGGTGGGTGACGCCGCCCGGGGTGGTGATCCCCGGCAGGAAGCCGATCAGTCGCACCGGCAGGTTCGGGTAGGCGATCGACATCGCCACCTGGTCGAAGGGGCGGCGCGAGACGAAGACCGCGAAGGTGTGGACATAGGGGAAGAAGCCCTCGCGCGCCAACCCGGCGGCGAAGCCCATCATGTTCTGCTCGGCCATGCCCATCGAGAAGAAGCGCTCGGGATAGACGTCGCGGAAGCCGTCGGCCTCGCACGAGCTGGTCAGGTCGGCCGAGAGCACCAGCACCTCGGGGCGCTGCTCGGCCCAGCGCACCAGGTTGTCGCGGTGCGGCCGCTGCACGATCTCCATCAGGCATCCCCCTCCGACAGGCCCGCGAGCAGGCCGCGATACAGATTGAACTCCGCCTCGTTCTTGAAACGCACGTAGTGGAGCTTGGGCCAGCGCTCGCGCAACCGGTCGATGCCGCGACAGGGGTCGGTGCGGGCGATCACCACCCGCGGGAGGCCGTCCTCCCCGACCCCCTCCCCGGCCGCGGCCAGCGCCACGGGGTCGTGACCGTCGACCTCGCGCACCTCGGCGCCGAAGGCGCGCAGCCGCGCGGCCAGCGGCTCGGTGGTCATCACCGTGTCCATCGGGCCGTCGCACTGCTGGGCGTTGGCGTCGACATAGATGCCGATGTTGCCAAGCCGGTGATGCGCCAGGGCGGCGAAGGCCTCCCAGGTCTGTCCCTCCTGGAACTCGCCGTCGGACATGAACACCCACACCCGCCCGCGCTCACCGCGCAGCCGACGCGCCAGCGCGATCCCACCGGCCTGGCTCAGCGCCTGACCCAGCGACCCGGCGGTGACCTCGTGGCCCGGCGAGTGCTCGGCGCCGATCAGCTCGACGGTGCTGCCGTCGCGGTTGAACGCATCGAGCGCATCCGGCCCCAACCGACCGAGTTCGATCAGCAGCGAGTAGAGCACCAGCGCATAGTGCACCGGGGAGAAGATGAAGCGATCGAGTTCGGGCGCGGGCGCACCGTTGTAGTCGGCACCGGTGAAGGCGTGCGGGTTGTCCGCGCCGGGTACCCCGGCGAAGGGGCGCGGGATCGGCGGGGCCGTGCTCGGCCCGAGTCGCATCACCCCGAGATAGAGGGTGGCGAGGATCTCGGCCGAGGAACAGGCTTGGCTGAGGTAACCGCCGTTGTTCTCGAGGGTGTGTTCGAGCACCCGGCGCCGGATCGCGGTGGCGACACGACGGATGTCGCCCGGCGCGGTCGCGGCACCGGGGCGCGCTGGGATGGATTCCATAGATATGATCGTCTCGACTGCCTGCCTCAAATCAAGCCGCGCGCGGACCAGCCCGGACCGCCGCCCCGGACGACCCCCGCCCGGCGGCGAAATCCTAGCATGAGCGGACGGCCGTCGCGGGGATGATGAATGACCGGCGGCCAGCGGCCAGCGGCCAGCGGCCAGCGGCCAGCGGCCAGCGGCCAGCGGCCAGCGGCCAGCGGCCAGCGGCCAGCGGCCAGCGGCCAGCGGCCAGCGGCCAGAAGATTGAACCGCCAAGCCACAAAGACCGCAAAGGGATTCAAGCGCCCAGCCATCCGTGAGTGTGCGGCCGCGACGACGGCGTGACCTCCCATCAACTGTCGGCACCGGTCAGCGAGCGTTCTCGGCGTCAGCGCTCTAGGACAGGCCGCGACTGATCGCTGGCAGCTGGCGGCTGGCGGCCGGTGGCTGGCGACTGGCGACTGGCGGCTGACGGCTGGTCGCTGGTCGCTGGCGGCTGGTCGCTGGCGGCTGGCGGCTGACGGCTGGCGACTGGCGACTGGCGACTGGCGGCTGACGGCTGGCGGCTGACGGCTGGCGACTGGTGGCTGGTCGCTGGCGACTGGCGGCTGGCGGCTGGCGGCTGGCGGCTGACGGCTGGCGACTGGCGACTGGTGGCTGGTCGCTGGTGGCTGGCGACTGGCGGCTGGCGCCTGCTCGCTGGTCCCGGCACGCCCCGTGCAATACCGCACGGATCACCCCGAGCCATTCAGGAGGGCCGTGCCATGAGCGATCCCCGCCTCATCCTCTATCACCAACACCCGGTCAGTGCCCGGACGCGCTTCCTGCGTCTCGGCCATGGCGGTATCTGCGCCCCCGGGCCGCTACCGCCAGGGAGCCGGATCATCGAGTCGGGGGCGACGCCTCAGGTCGTCGTCCATCCCGGCGCGCTGCTGCGCGCGCTCGAGCGCGAGCTGGCGCTGGCCCAGGGCGCGCTGGCCATCACCCTACGCTTCCCGATCCAGCTCGCCGTCGACGAGACCACCGCGCCGGTCTTCCTCGCCCGCTTCGTCGACCACGATCCACCCATCGCCGAGGTCGGCGCCCAGGGCGCGCGCTTCATCGCGCTGACCCAAGCGAGTGCCCTCCCCCCGGTCGAACTCGACCTGCTGCGGCATGCCTACGAGGCACTGCTCGGTTGAGACGTCGCTGTCGGGTTTGCCACCACCGGGGCGGCGCGCCCTGTCCCGGACCCGACAAGCCGTGAGGGTGATCGCGCCCCGCCCGGCGTCCCGGCTCGCCCGCCACGGTCACACAAGAGTGGCGCGGAGGTTGCTTAAAGACTCTACAAGCCCCGGGCAGCATGCGCCGGCCCCAGCCAAATGACACGGGAGAGCAATCCATGTGGGACTATTCCGAGCAGGTCCAGGACCACTTCTTCAACCCTCGCAACGCCGGCCCGGTCAAGGACGCCAACGGCGTCGGTGAGGTCGGCTCGCTCGCCTGCGGCGACGCCCTGCGGCTCTCGCTCCGGGTCGACCCCGAGCGCGAGATGATCCTCGAGGCCGGTTTCCAGACCTTCGGCTGCGGCTCGGCGATCGCTTCCAGTTCGGCGCTGACCGAGATCATCAAGGGCATGACCCTGGATCAGGCGCTGACGGTCACCAATCAGGACATCGCCGACGTCCTCGGCGGCCTGCCGGCGGAGAAGATGCACTGCTCGGTGATGGGGCGCGAGGCGCTGCAGGCGGCAATCGCCAACTATCGCGGTGAGCGCTGGGCGGACGATGACCACGCCGAGGGCGCGCTGGTGTGCAAGTGCTTCGGGGTCGACGCCGGGATGATCGAGGAGACGGTACGCGCCAACGGGCTCGACTCGGTGACCGCCGTCACCCATTACACCAAGGCCGGCGGCGGCTGCTCGGCCTGCCACGAAGGGATCGAGGAGATCATCGCCCGGGTCAACCCCACCGCCGTGGCGGTCCAGGCACCGCGCGCCCCCGAACCTCCGCAACCCGCCGCGCCTCGCGTCAACACCCTGCAGCGCATCCGCCGCATCGAGCGGCTGATCGACACCCTGCGCCCAGAGCTGCAGCGCGACCACGGCGACCTCGAACTGGTCGACGTCGACGGTCGCACGGTCTATGTCAGCCTCAAGGGCGCCTGCGCCGGCTGTCAGATGGCCTCGCTCACCCTCTCCGGCATCCAGGAGCGGCTCAGCGCCGAGCTCGGCGAACCGCTGCGGGTGATCCCCGCCGCGCCCCAGCAGATCGCCTGCTGACGTCCCACGGCGCGACGCGATCGCCAACCATCCCCATCCGCAGCGAGGAGCCACCGATGAGCGAACAGACCCCCGGCATCTATCTCGACAACAACGCCACCACCATGGTCGCCCCCGAGGTGGTGGAGGCGATGCTGCCCTTCTTCACCGAGCAGTACGGCAACCCCTCCTCGATCCACCGCTACGGCGATCGCGTCGGTCGCGCGCTGCGCACCGCACGCGCCCAGGTCGCCGCCCTGCTCGGCGCGACGCACGACTCCGAGATCATCTTCACCTCCTGCGGCACCGAGTCCGACGCCACCGCCATCCTCTCGGCGTTGCGCGCCCAGCCCGAGCGGCGCGAGATCATCACCACCGAGGTCGAACACCCGGCGGTGCTGAGCCTGTGCGACCAGCTCGCCAAGGAGGGTTATGTGATCCACCGTCTCGGCGTCGACGACCACGGGCGACTCGATCTCGATGCCTATCGCGCACTGCTCACCGAGCGGGTCGCCATCGTCTCGGTGATGTGGGCCAACAACGAGACCGGCACCCTGTTCCCGGTCGAGGAGATGGCCGAGATGGCGCGCGCGGCGGGCGTGATGTTCCACACCGACGCGGTGCAGGCAGTGGGCAAGCTGCCGATCGCGCTCGCCGACAGCGCCATCGACATGCTCTCGCTCTCCGGACACAAGCTCCACGCCCCCAAGGGCGTCGGCGTGCTCTACGTGCGTCGCAACACCCGCTTCCGGCCGCTGCTGCGCGGCGGTCACCAGGAACGCGGACGCCGCGCCGGCACCGAGAACAGCGCCGCCATCGTCGGGCTCGGGCTCGCCTGCGAGCTGGCCGGCGCCGCGCTCGAGCACGAGCGTACCACGGTGCGCGCGCTGCGCGACCGGCTCGAGCGCGGCATCCTCACCGCCGTGCCCCACTGCTTCGTCACCGGCGATCCCGACAACCGTCTGCCCAACACCAGCAACATCGCCTTCGAGTTCATCGAGGGCGAGTCGATCCTGCTGTTGCTCAACCGTCACGGCATCGCCGCCTCCAGCGGCTCGGCCTGCAGCTCGGGCTCGCTCGAGCCCTCGCACGTGATGCGCGCCATGGGCATCCCGCTCACCGCCGCACACGGCACCATCCGTTTCTCGCTCTCGCGCTACAACAGCGCCGCCGAGATCGATCGCGCGGTGGACACCCTCGTCCCGGTGATCGAACAGCTGCGCCGACTCTCGCCCTACTGGGGCGAGGACGGTCCGCTCGGCGACGCACACACGCCCGGCTTCTCGCCGGCCTATGCCTGACCCGACACGCGGCACCGGCGCACCATGCCGGTGCCGCGACGCGTCGGCTCCGCGACACGCCTGCCCTCGCCACCCTGTCGCAAACCCTGCAACGCCCGAGCCTCCTCGCTCGCAAGCCGCTGAATCCACGTCATCGACGACGCTGGCACTGCCTTTGCAAACAAGTCTCGTCAAGTGCTGTACGGAGCCCACAGATGAAGGATTCAGTCCGCCCGATCACCATCAACGACACCACCCTGCGCGACGGCGAGCAGTCGGCTGGGGTCGCCTTCTCGCTCGCCGAGAAGCTCGCCATCGCCCGCGCGCTCGACGCCCTCGGCGTCCCCGAGCTCGAGATCGGTATCCCGGCGATGGGCGCCGACGAGCGTGACGCGATCCAGGCCATCGCCCGACTCGGGCTCGCAGCGCGGCTGATGCTGTGGTGCCGGATGCGCGCGGACGACATCGCCCGCTGCGCGGGGCTCGACGCCGATCTCGTCGACCTCTCGATCCCGCTCTCCGACCAGCAGCTGGCGCGCAAGCTCGGCCGTGATCGCGACTGGGCGCTGCGCCAGATCGCGCGCTGCGTGCCCCAGGCGCGCGCGCTCGGGCTGGAGGTCTGCGTCGGCGCCGAGGACGCCTCGCGCGCCGATCCCGAGTTCCTCGCCCGCGCCGCCGAGGTCGCCCAGGCGGCCGGCGCACGCCGCATCCGCTTCGCCGACACCGTCGGCTTGATGGAGCCCTTCGGCGTCTATTCACGCATCGCCACGCTGCGTGCCGCCTGCGACCTGGAGATCGAGATGCACGCCCACGACGACCTCGGGCTGGCTACCGCCAACACCCTGGCCGCGGCCCGTGCCGGGGCGACCCACCTCAACACCACGGTGCACGGACTCGGCGAGCGCGCCGGAAACGCCGCGCTGGAGGAGGTGGTGATGGGACTCAGACACACCCAGGGGATCGACCCGGGGGTCGACCTGCATGCCTTCGAGCAGGTCTCGACCCTAGTCGCCCAGGCCTCGGGACGCCCGGTGGCCTGGCACAAGAGCCTGGTCGGCGACGGTGCCTTCACCCACGAGGCCGGGATCCATGTCGACGGTCTGCTCAAGGACCCGCTCAACTACCAGGGCATCGACCCGGCCGAACTCGGGCGCCATCACCGCCTGGTGCTCGGCAAGCACTCGGGCCGCCAGGCGGTGCGCCAGGCCTATGCCGAGTTGCTGCACCAGGAGGTCGGACTCGATCAGGCCGAGCGACTGCTGCCGCTGGTGCGCCGCTTCGTCACCGCGACCAAGCGCGCACCGGTCGCCGCCGACCTGCAGCGCTTCCTCTGCGAACTGCCCACTGCAACCGCCCACACCGCCTGAACCGGAGCCGCCGATGAACGACGACAGCGATCTGCACGACCTGGTCAGCGCCGAGGACTTCCTCGAGCACTTCGAGATCGACTACAACCCGGCCGTGGTCCGGGTCAACCGGCTGCACATCCTGCAGCGCTTCCACGACTATCTGGCCGACGCCGAGCCCCTGCCCGAACAGGCCGAGGCTCGTCACCGGCGGCGCGCCGAGCTGCTCACCCGCGCCTATCACGACTTCGTTGCGTCCGACGCGCGCACCGAGCGGGTGTTCCGGGTCTTCCATCTGCACGGACCGCGCAGCGGCGTGCGCGTCGACCTCCAACTCGACCCGGCGGGAGGTAGCCATGCGCCCCAACTTTGAGTTCGGCGATGCGGTGCGAGTGACCCGCAATCTGCGCAATGACGGCACCTTCCCCGAGGGCTCGCGCGGCGATCTGCTGGTGCGGCGCGGTGCCGTCGGCCATGTACGCGATGTCGGCACCTTCCTCCAGGACCAGATCATCTACGCGGTGCACTTCATCGAAGAGGGCCGCGTGGTCGGCTGTCGCGAGGAGGAGCTGCAGGCAGCCGACGCGCCCTGGACCCCGAGCCGCTTCGAGGCGCGCGAGCGGGTCGCCGCCGCCCGCCGACTGGCGCTGCGTGGCGAGGTGCTGGTCGAGCCCGGTGAGGTCGGAGAGGTGCTGCGGGTCGAGCGCGATCACCCGCAGGGGGTGTGCTATCAGGTGTTGTTCGCCGGGCGTAGGCCGCTGCTGGTGCCCGAGTCGGCGCTGGACCAACCCGAAGACCAGCTCGAACCCCAGGAGGCCGGATGAAGGTGTGCATCGACCCCTACCACCTGATCCGCGCCTCGGCCAATCGCTTCCAGTGTCCACCGACCCAGCTCGACGCCGTCCAGCGCGCCGAGGCCGAGCGTCTGGCCGAGCGCAGCCAGCAGCTCGAGGCACTGGTGCTCGCCACCGCCGAGGCGGCGGCCACGCAGATCACCGACCAACAGCTCGACGCGAGCCTTGCCGAGCTGCGCGAGCGCTACGAGGATGAGGTCGCCTTCGAGGCGGCGCTCACCGATGGCGGACTGGATGTCGCCGCGCTACGCCGCGCCCTGGAGCGCGAGCTGCGCTTCGACGCCGTGCTGCGTCGCATCGGCGCCCAGGCCCCGGCACCGAGCGAGGACGAACTGGTGGCCTTCTATCAGCGCCACCGCGAGCGCTTCGTCCAGCCCGAGCGGCGCGAGGCCCGCCACCTGCTCATCACCATCAACCCCGATTACGCGGAGAACCGCCCCGAGACCGCGCGCGCGCGCATCGCGGCGCTGGCCGTGCGGCTCGCCGCCGACCCGGACGCCTTCGGCGCGCTCGCCAGGCGTCACTCGGAATGCCCGACCGCGCTCGAGGAGGGTCGGCTCGGCACCCTGACCGCCGGGCAGCTCTACCCCGCGCTCGACGCCGCGCTGTTCGCGCTCGCGCCGGGTGAGATCAGCGCCGTGGTCGAGAGCCCGCTGGGACTCCATCTGCTGCGCTGCGAGCATGTCCACCCGGCCAGGACCCTGTCGTTCGAGACGGTCCGCGAGCAGCTGCGCGTCCAGCTCCGCGAGCAGGCCGCACGCGCCCGTCAGCGCGACTGGATCAGCGTGCTGCGTGGGCGCATGGCGGTGGCCTGAAGACCGCTCGGCTCAGGCCACTTCCTTGTCGTTGCCCTGGACCTGACGAATCAGCGGATAGAGGTGCTCGGTCTCGCGTTGGATGCGGTCCATCACCAGCGCCATCATCTGCTCGGTGTCCTGGAGGAAGGCGGCGTGATCGCCGATGGTGAGGCTGTGGCGCTGCTGCGAACACCATTGCTTCACATAGGCGGCGAAGATGCGCTTGATCTCGATCGAACCCGAGAGAAAGCGATTGGCGGTGTTCTTCACCTGCTGCTCGGAGTGGGCGATGAGCCGACCGCAGAGTTCGCGATCGACCAGCTCCATGTGCTCGCGGATACGCGTGGTGAGATCGAAGAAGAGATCGCAGGCGACCTCGGTGTCACACATCGAACGCTCTCGCACCAGATACAGGAAGACGTTCGAGAGCTCGATGATCTTGTGGTTCTGGGCATGCAGTTGGGCAAACGCGACCATGGCCATGCTCCTCCGGCTCGATTGGTGGTAAGCGCGATCGTTGTCGTGAACGGACAACCGGCGTGGCCGCGTTTGTGTGGGATCGCGGCTCATCATCCTGTCCGCCGGCGTCCGGTCAGTCTACATCCAGAGCGGCCGGGGTGCGAAGACCGTAACAGCGCCAGCGGATTGAACCGCCAAGACGCCAAGAGCGCAAAGGAGAGAAGAGCCTCCAGCCACCAGTGGCGACCTACCCTCAAACACTGGCGCCAGACACCTACGCGACGGCTGGTGACTGATCGTTTGCAACTTGAGCCTCTTTGCGCTCTTGGCGCCTTCGCGGTTCAACAATTCCCAGCAACCACCCCGCTGGTCGCTGGCGGCTACCCCCTCACCCCACCACCGGGAAGGTCACCGCCACCGCCGAGGCGAAGGCCAGGGCGTTGGCCAGGGCACCGGCGAGCGGGTGGTTGACGCGGCGATAGACCCAGCCGCTCAGCAGCCCGTAGACCAAGAAGAAGACCAGGATCGCTGGGATGATGATCACCAGGAAGAACAGCTCGGCGAGGTTGAGCGCCACGGCCAGCGCCAGCGACAGCAGGAACAGCAGCTTGGTCGCGGCATAGGCGCCGCGCCCGGCGCCCTGTCCCCGGGTCAGCCACTCGTCGGCGCCGAAATAGAGCGCGGTGCCGCAGAGGATCGCCAGCACCAGCGGCAGACGGTGGGCGTCGGGCACCAGGGTGGTGACGAAGCGATCGATCGGCAGGGTCAGCGCCACCCCGAAGTAGAGCATCACCGCGAACGTGGCCAGCGCCAGCCGTGACCAGTCGACCGGCACGGCGCGCGTCTCGCTGTCCGCGTCCCCTCGACGCACCCACCACAACGCGGCCAGGGTGAGCAGCCCGTAGAGTCCGAAGTGCAGCGACAGATAATCACCGAGCAGGATCGGCAGCCAGCCGGTGGGCAGCGGCCACAGCAGCAGCGGGGTCAGAATCGCGGGGGCCACCGCAACCGGCCACGATCGGCGCCAGCCGAGCCCGGCGCCGCGTGGCGTCGCGGCCGCACGCGGCAGCAGCGCCGCCAGCGGCCAGGCGAGCGTCACCAGCCCGAGAAAGAGCAGCGCCAGCGCGCCGCCGCGCCGATCGACGCCGCCCTGGCTGACATGGCCGAAGCTGCGATCGAGCCAGTCGAGCGCCAGACGCTGCCCACCCTCGGCATAGAGCACGCCGATGTGCTCGGCGCCCTCGACCAGCATCAGCCCGCGCCCGTCGCCCGTCTCCGGCGCGCCGTGGATCTCGCCCGGCGCCACCTCGGTGTCGAGCACCGCTGCGAGCCGCTCGAGCCCCTGCGCGTGCAGCATCTCGGGTTCGAGCGCGCCGTAGACCAGCAACAGGTTGCGGATCGAGGCGACCTCGGTCTCGGGCGAGAGATAGGGCGAGAGCAGCACGCTCGCCACCACCGTCTCGGGGTGGGCCGCGGCATGGCGCGCGAGCACGTCACCGGCCATCGAATGACCGAGCAGCGCCACCCGCCCGCTCGGATCGGCGTGTTCGAGGGCGAGCGCCACCGCCGGGGCGAGCCCGGCGCTGAGGGTCGCGAGACGCCGCTGCTGATCCTCGAGCGAGGCGACGAAGGGCGCCGGGTTGCGCCCGTGACCGGCGAAATCGAAGGTGACGGCGACATAGCCGTTACGCGCCAGGGTCAGGGCATAGGGCTGCATCATCCGCTGCGAGCCGGCGAAGCCGTGGGCGATCACCACCGCCGGTGCGCGCTCGACCCCGGCGGGCCGGTACAGGGTCAGCGGCACCCCGTCGATGCGCTGGGTGCTGATCTCGACCCCGGCGCTGGCCGCATGCAGCCGCCACAGTGAACTGAGGATGGCGACCAGGGCGATGACGGCGACGAGCAGGCGCAGCAGACAGCGCCCCCGACAACGGGTGAGCGATGGCATGGACATGGGCGATATCGAGGATTCCGGTGGTTGCAGGGACCGCCCCGACACCCCAGGTCCCGGGACGGGCGTGCTGAACGCCCATTCTAAGATGACGCCGGGCGCGATCTCCACCGCCAGCGGCCAGCGGCCAGCGGCCAGCGGCCAGCGGCCAGCGGCCAGCGGATTGAACCGCCAAGCCGCAAAGAACGCAAAGAGGTGTTGGGGTTGCCAGCGATCAGCCGGCCGGTGGCCGCCGGTCCTCAAGCACGGCCCTCAAGGACGTGCGCGAGGGTTGACGGCACGCCGTGCTGTTGTCGAGGGCGCCTACCCACTGGCGACCGGTGGCTGGCGACTGGCGACTGGCGACTGGCGACTGGCGACTGGCGACTGGCGGCTGGCGACTGGCGGCTGGCGGCTGGCGGCTGGCAGCTGGCGGCTGGCGGCTGGTAGCTGGCGGCTGTTGGCTGGCGGCTGGTAGCTGGCGACTGGCGACTGGTAGCTGGCGGCTGGCGGTCGCCCCCTGCAACCGGATCACGCCCTCGTGACGCTCGTCCCCGTCCGCCCGTCGCGCTCGCCAGCGCAACCATCGGGCGGGTAAACTCAGCCCAACCTGGGGCACCGGCGCGGTCCGCCCCCATCCATTGCTGAGGAGAACAGAATGCTCGACAAGAAACTGCTCGATATCCTGGTATGCCCGGTGACCAAGGGGCCACTCATCTTCGACAAGGCGCGCAACGAACTGATCTCGGTCTCGGCCCAGCTCGCCTATCCGATCCGCGACGACATCCCGGTGATGCTCGAGGACGAGGCACGCAGGCTCTCCGCCGATGAACTCGACACCTACCGCGAAGCCAAGGCGGGCTGAACCGGCTCACCGGCTCGGCGCCATCCTCGCGCTCGGCCTGCCGCTATGGCTCGCCGGCTGCGCCAGCGGTGTGCCCGAGGCCATCCGCCACGCCACCGGGGTGGCCACCACCCCGGCCGCGGCACAGCAGGCCCCGATGGCCCATCTCGGCGAGCGGGTCCGCTGGGGCGGCACCATCCTCGCGGTGCACAACCACGCGGAGCACACGACCATCGAGCTGCTCGCCCGAGCACTCGACAGCAGCGGCGAACCCGATCCCGAGGCCCCCGGAGAGGGACGCTTCCTCGCCGAGTTCCCGGGCTTCGTCGACCCTGCAGGCTATCCCGAGGAGCGCACCCTGACCGTCGTCGGTATCCTGCTACCGCCCCGTACCCGCGCGGTCGGCGACTATCCCTATCGCTACCCGGTGGTCGCGGTCGAGCACTCGCACCTGTGGCCGGAGCCGGTCCCGGCGCCGCGCTATCCCGCCGGGGTCTATGCGCCCTACCCTTGGTACGGCCCCTGGCGAGGCCCTTGGTACGGTCCGTGGTGATGCGCCTCGGGAGATATGCAGGGCTCTTGCTCGGGAGCTTGCTGCTACAGGGTTGCGCCGGGACGCCCGAGCACTGTCATCACCCCGTCGGCGACACCGCGCTCGCCCCACAGACGGCACGCGCCAGCGATCAGGGCACGGTGGTGAGCTGGGGCGGCGTGTTGCTCAGCACCCGCAACCTCGCCACCACCACCGAGCTGATGGTCGAGGCCCACCCGCTCGACGATTGCGGTCGTCCACGCACCAGCCTCCCCGCGCGCGGGCACTTCCTGATCCGTCGACCAGGGTTCCTCGATCCGGCCGAATATCGTCCGGGGCGCGCACTCACCGCCACCGGACGGGTCACCCTGGTCACGGACGACCCGCCACGACTCGATCAGGCATCGCTACAGCTCTGGCCGACAGCCGACGCACAGCGCCCCGCCAGCCGGCCGGTGACCCGTCCCTGGATCAGTATCGGCATCGGCAGTGGCGGCTTCCACGGGGTCGGCGGCGGCATCGGTATCGGCTTCTAGGCGATCACCACCACCCGCACCGCGTCGAGTCGCAGGTGGGTCTTGCCGAGATAGCGCTCGAGCTGCGCGCGCCGCGCCGCCAGCCCCTCGAGCTCATCGGCACGCACATTGGGGTTGACCTCGGCGAGCGCGGCAAGCCGCGCCAGCTCGCCATCGAGACCCTCGCGCATCCGCGCCCGCGCGGCCACCTCGAGACGCTCGCGCGCCTGCTGGGCCAGCGTCTCGGCGCGCAGCAGCATCGCCGCCAGTCTCGGGGTCTGCGACTTGATCACCGAGCGCGCGAGCTTGATGTTGCGGGTGAGGCACTCGCCGGCAAGGGTGTCGTGGGCGAGCGTATCGGCCAGATCATTGCCCTCGGGGTCGATCAGCAGGCGCAAGGGGGTCGGCGGCAGGAAGCGCCCAACATCGAACTCGCGCGGCGCCACGCACTCGGCGACATAGAGCACCTCGAGCAGCATAGTGGTGCGCTCGAAGCGCGAGTCGCGCATCAGCGTCACCGCCGAGGTGCCGAGATCGGAGTCGCACAGCAGTTCCATCGCCTCACGCACCATCGGGTGCTCCCAGGTGAGGAACTCGCGATCCTCGTGGGCGAGCGCGTCGGTGCGATCGAAGGTGGCGGTCAGCCCCTCGGCGTCGAGCCTGGGAAAGTGCTCCTGGAGCATCTTCTGCCCCGGGCGCACGATCACCGAGCCACCGCTGCCGGGCTCGTACTCGACCCCGAAGGCATCCCAGAAACGGCCGATGTAGTCGGCCACCTCACGACCGCCATCCTCGGACTCGATCGCCTCGACCAGCGCGGCGGAGCGCTCGGGACGGTGCGAGTGCAGCTCAAGCAGGCGGTCGCGACCGCCGGCCAGATCCTGCTCCAGCGCCGCGCCGTGCGCGCGCGCCGCGTCGATCAATGCCGGCAGGTCCTCGGGATCGCGCAGGACCTGGAGCAGCTGATCGGAGAGCGACTCGAACACCGTGGTAGCCGCCGGTCGCGGCTGCTCGAAGGCGCCCAGCCCCTCAGCATACCAGCGATACAGGGTCTCGCCCGGACCGCCGACGAGATAGGGGACGTGGATGCGAATGGTCTCGGTCTGACCGATACGGTCGAGCCGACCGATGCGCTGCTCGAGCAGATCGGGCTCGAGCGGCAGGTCGAACAGCACCAGATGGTGGACGAACTGAAAGTTGCGCCCCTCGCTGCCGATCTCCGAACACATCAGCAGCTGGGTGCCGTCCTCGTCGGCAGCGGCGAAATAGGCCGCGGCGCGATCGCGCTCGACGATCGACATGCCCTCGTGGAACACCGCGGCATGGATCCCGGCGCGCCGCTGCAGGGCCTCGCGCAGGGTCAGCACGGTCGCGGCATCGGCGCAGATCAGCAACACCTTGGCCGGGCGCAGCGCGCGCAGGGTCTCGATCAGCCAGTCCACTCTGGGGTCGTGTGTCTCCCAGTCGGGCCCGAAGCCACGCTCCGGGTTGAGCCGCGCGCCGGTGCCCAGGATCGCGGCGAAGGCCGGGGGTTCGGGCAGGGGGTGCGGGATCAGCTCGCGCGCGGGGAAGCCGTCGATCGCCGCGCGGGTATTGCGAAACAGCACCCGCCCGGTGCCGTGACGGTCGACCAGGCGCTCGATCAGCTCGGTGCGCTCGACCCCTTCGATGTCACCGACCAGCCCGGCGAGCAGCGCCGCCTGGTCCGGCTCGAGCGGGGCCTCGTCGAGCAACCGCGCGGCCAGCTCGGCGACCGGCGCGTACTCGGCCTCCTCAGCCTGGAAGCTGGCATAGTCGTGGAAGCGCGCCGGGTCGAGCAGGCGCAGCCGGGCGAAGTGCCCGGCTCGCCCGAGCTGCTCGGGGGTGGCGGTGAGCAGCAGCACCGCGGGGGTGATCTCGGCGAGCGCGGCGATCAGGTCGTACTCGAGGCTCGCCTCTTCCTCGTCCCAGGTCAGGTGATGGGCCTCGTCGACCACCAGCAGGTCCCACTGCCCGTCGAGCACCGCGCGCGCGGCATCGGGCTCGCCGGCGATCATATCGAGGCTGCAGAGCACCTGCTGTTCGGCATGGAAAGGATTGTCCTCCTCGATGGCGTCGAAGCGCTCGCGGTCGAACAGCGCGAAGCGCAGATTGAAGCGTCGACGCATCTCCACCAGCCACTGGTTGAGCAGTGGCTCCGGGGTCACCACCAGCACCCGGCGCGCCCGCCCGGTGAGCAGCATGCGGTGCAGGATCAGGCCCGCCTCGATGGTCTTGCCCAGCCCCACCTCGTCGGCGAGCAGCACCCGCGGGGCCTCGCGCTCGGCGACCTCGGCGGCGATATGGAGCTGGTGCGGCACCGGCGCGACCCGCGCGCCGAGTAGCCCGAACGCCTCGGAGTCGGCCTCGCGCTGTCCGCGCAGCCAGGTCTGATAGCGCAGACTGAACCAGCGGTCGCTGTCGATGCGCCCGGCAAGCAGGCGCTGCTGCGGACGGTTGAAGCGCTGGCGGTCGTCGAGTTCGAGTTCGGGCAGCTCGCAACGCGCCCCCTCACAGTCCTCGCAGACATAGTTGATGACCCCGCCTTGGGTGCGAATATCGACCACCACCAACTCGCGCCCAGCACGGTCGCGGATCCGTTCACCGGGGGCGAGTTCGACCCGGACCAGGGGCGCGCTCTGGCGCGCATAGAGTCGCGTCTCGCCCACCGCGGGAAAGGCGATCTGCACGCAACGCGCGTCAACGGTGGAGACGATGCCCAGACCCAGTTCACCCTGGGTCTCGCTCAGCCAGCGCTGGCCGGGTACGAAATCATCCATCATGCTCGATTCAAAGTCGTCGGAGAAAAGCGCGCTATGCTACACCGACGCACCCGGCAACCCCAGGGGCGGAAACACGCTCAGCCAGCAGCTTCCAGCGATCACCAGTGGCTGGTGACTGGTGACTGGTGGCTGGTGACTGGTCGCTGGTCGCTGGTCGCTGGTCGCTGGTCGCTGGTGGCTGGTGGCTGGTGGCTGGTCGCTGGCGGCTGGTGGCTGGCAGCTGGTCGCTGCCAGCTGCCCGCTGCCCGCTGCCGCCCCTCACGTCTCGAAGCGCGCGATGTTGCGCGCCAGGGCCTCGGCCTGGGTGGCGACCTGCTCGGCGGTACGGGCATCGTCCTCGGCGCGCGCGGCGGTCTCCTCGGTGAGGTCGCGAATAGTCACCAGATTGGCATCGAGCGCGCGACCGACCTGACTCTGTTGCTCCACGGCGGCGGCGATCTGGGTGGTCATGTCGAGCATCCGCGCCACCTCCACGGCGATGCGTTCGAGCAGCTCGCCGGCCTCGCGGGCCTTGGCGACGCTCCCTCGCCCCTGCTCCAGACTGGCATCCATCTCGCCCATCATCGCGCGCGCCTCGGCACGCACTCGCTCGAGGGTCTCGCCGATCTCGCGGGTCGAGCCCTGGGTGCGGTCGGCGAGCGCGCGCACCTCGTCGGCGACCACCGCGAAACCGCGCCCGGCCTCGCCGGCGCGCGCCGCCTCGATCGCGGCGTTGAGCGCGAGCAGATTGGTCTGCTCGGCGATGGCGCCAATCACCGCCAGCACCGAGTCGACCTGCTCGGCATGCTCGACCAGGGTCGCGCCGATCCGCGCCGACTCGGCGAGCCGCTCGGTGAGCGCCTCGATCCGCGCCACCGTCTCACCGACGGCCTGCTGCCCGGCCTGGGCATTGCCGCTGGCCTCGCGCGCCTGCTCTGCGGTGAGATCGGTATTGCGCGCGATCTCCTCGATGGTCGCAGCCATCTCGGTGACCGCACTGGCCACCTGCTCGGTCTCGGCGCGCTGGGTACGCAGCCCGGCGATGGTGTTCGCCGAACTCTCGCTGAGCGTCGCGGTCGCCCCGCGCAGCGCAGCGCTCGCCTCCCCGCCCTGCTGAAGCAACTCGCGCAGCAGCTGGATCATGGCGTCGAAATAGCGCCCCATCTGCGCCAGTTCGTCACGCCCGGCGAGGGCGATGGTCTGGGTGAGGTCGCGCCGCTCGGCGATCCGGCGCATCACCCGGGTGCTGTGCCCGAGACCACGGTCGAGCTGACGGGCCAGCCCCAACACCAGCGCCACCACCAGCACGGAGATCACCGTCATCAGTCCGAGCAGGGCCAGCGCGGTGCGCTGGCGTGCGCCTTCGAGCAACGCGTCGACCTCGCCGATCACCATGCTGAGCTGGGCCTGGCTCTCGGCGAGTCGCGTCTCGAAGGTGCCACGCAACCCGCTGTCGGGCGCGAGCCCGATCCGCTCGCGACCCTCGACCAGGGCGAGGAAGTCATGCCGATAACGCTCCAGCGCGGCACGGGTCATCGTCTCCGTCCCCCCCAGGTCGGCGAGCAGTCGGGCATGGTTGTCCTCGAAGCGGACGACATAGTCGCGCGCGTCGCGCAGCATGAAGTCCTTCTCGTTGCGTCTGAGCTGGAGGATGTCGACCAGCAGATCGTCACGCCCCAGCGCCTCGACCGCCGCCTCGGCCTGATGGACGGCCTCGCGCAGACTGCCGTAGAGCCCCGAGCGCGGATCCAGCCCGACCTCGCGGTAGGTCGCCACCAAGCGCTCGAAGGCATCGGTGGCCTGATCGAGCGCGACGGCAAAGGGGTTCAGGACATCCTTTCCGAGCCCCTGTCGAGCAAGCCGCGCGCGCAGCGCGGCGCGCGACCGCGCGAGCGATTGGGTATGCGTCTGGCAGCGACTGATGGAGGCCGGATCGAGTTGGTCGATGAAGAGACGGGCCTCGCGCTCGAGCCCGGTCAGTTCGAGCGCGAGTTCGAGCATCTGTTCCTTCGAGTCATCGAGCGAGACGGCCCGCTGCCAGGCCCACCAAGTGGCACCCAGCACCGTCGTCAGTGCCAGCAGGATGAGCATGGCCAGGGCAATGAGCTTGAGACGAATGCGCATACTACGGCTCCTCACCAGGAGATCGTGCATCATCGCGCTCGGTGGCAGGGGGAGCGCGCCCAGCCCGCTTGCCCGGTCGGGTCACCGAGGACGCATACGCCGCTCGAGACCCTTCGATCGCACCGTCGCGCACCCCTTCGGCGTCAACGGCGCGCACCCGCTTCAATCGGGTCACACACCCAGGAGTATAAGCCATCCGCGCATGGACGATGGCCGCTCAGGGCGCAGTCCCGGTCTCGAAGCCACGCAGCACGCGTTCGAGTTCGAGCAGATGACGGGCGTGAGGATCGACCCGACGGGCATGCGCGAGATAGCGCCGGGCGCGCTCGACATAACCGGCATCGCCTCCCAGGCGGTGGAGATAGAGCAGCAGCGCCTGTACCAGCGCCGAAGCGAACAGGGTCGACTCCGGGGCCTGGTCGGCGAGCCACTGCAGCTCACGGATCGCCGGTTCCAGCTCGCCGGCATCGACCGCAGCGACCGCGGCGCGATAGCGCTCGCGCCACTCCAGATCGGGGATGCGCGCGGCCGGGACGCGCGCGCGCCGGCTCCCGCCACCGAGCCGCTCCGACCAGCGCCCCCAGGGGCCGGGCTCACCCTCGACGAGCAATGGCAGCAGCGCCAGACGCTGCAGCGGCGAGGGCGGCGGACGGGTGAAGACCAGATAGAGCGCGGGGATGAAGAACAGCGTCAGCAGGGTCGAGAAGCCGAGCCCCCAGACGATGGCGGTGGCCACCGGCCCCCACATCAGCGATTCACCGGCCAGCCCGGTGGCCAGCGACACCAATCCGGCGATGGTGGTCAGCGAGGTGATGATGATCGGCACCACCCGACGACGCGCGGCAGCGACGGCGGCGCGCGTCACCCCCAGCCCACCGGCGAGATAGCGGTTGGCGGTGCTGATCAGCACGATACAGTCGTTGGCCGCGATCCCGGCCAGCGCCACCACACCGTAGAGGGTATAGAGACTGAGCGGGTTGGCGCTGACGAACAGCCCCACCACCACGCCGATGAAGGCCATCGGCACGGTGGCGAGCACCAGCAGCGGTTGGCGATAACTGACGAACTGGGCACCGAGGATGAGATAGATCAGCCCGAGGCCGACGACGAACAGCACCAGGATGGCGTTGAGACTCTCCTCGATGTCGTCGTTCTGCCCGGTGAGGTCGATGTCGACGCCGGGGTAGCGGTCACGGGTCTCGACCCAGAAGGCGCGGATGGCGAGGTTGGCGCTGACGGTATCGGTCAGCGTACTGTCGATGTCGGCCTCGACGGTGATCGCGCGGCGGAAGTCGTAGTGACGGATGTTGCTGGTGGTGCGCTGGGTCTCGACCCGCAGCAGCTTGCCGAGGGCGATCTCGCTGCCATCGGGCAGCCCCACCGGATGATCGAGGAAGGAGCGGGTGTCGAGCAGCGCGCGCGGCGCGCCGCGCACCCGCACCTCGAGCCGCTCGCCCTGGTGCTGCATGCTCGCCACCACCTCGCCGTCGGCATAGAGGCGCACCATCCGCACCACCTCCGCCGGACTCAGCCCGGCGCGCACGATGGCGTCGGGATCGAGCCGCACCTCCAGCTCCATGCGCCCGCGGGTATCGTCGTCGCTGATATCGACCACTCCCGGGGTGGCGGCGAGGAAGCGCTTGATCTCGGCGCTGGCCGCGCGCAACTCGGCGACGTCGTCGCCACGCACCTTGACGTTGATCGCCTTGAGCGTCGGCGGCCCGATCTTGCGCCGCAGGAAAGAGACCTCCAGCGGTCCCGGCACCGCCTCGACCGCCGCGCGCACCGCGCCGATCAATGCCTCGACCCCGCGCCGCCCGGGCGCAGCCGGCTCGAGGCTGACGAACACCTGCCCCTTCTCCTCGCCGAACACCGGCTCGGTCTCGGTGAAGCGCTGCCCGGCATAGCTGATCAACGCCCGTGCCTCGCCCTCGCGCAGCTCGGCGCGCACCCGCTGCTCGATCGTCTCGAGGGTGGCGAGGGTCTTCTCGACCTTGGTGCCGGGCGGCATCTCGACGTTGATGTAGAACAACCGATAGAGATCGGTGGCGAAATAGTCGACCCGCACCAGACCGCCGCCGACCATCGCCACCGCACCACCGAGCAGCACCACGCCGAGCGGGGCGATCCACCAGCGTAGCCCGAGAAAACGCACCAGCGCCCGCGCGAAGCGCCGCCGCAACCAGTCGGTGGCGCGCAGTCGGGCGCGCTGTACCTTGCCGGGATGACCGGGATCGACACGCGCCTCGAGCATGTGGCTCGGCAGCATCCAATAGGCCTCGACCAGACTGATCAACAGCGCCAGGGTGACCACCGCAGGGACGAACTTCATGTAGTCGCCGAGCACCCCGGGTATCAGCATCAGCGGCAGGAAGGCGGCGATGGTGGTGAGCACCGCCGAGCCCACCGGCACCGCCACCTCCTGCAACCCGGCGAGGGCGGCAGCCACCCCCTCGTAGCCCTCACGCAGCTTGTAGTAGATCGCCTCGACCACCACCACCGCGTCGTCGACCAGCATCCCCAGACTGATCACCACCGCCAGCAGGGTGGTCGAGTTGAGTGTCTGACCGAACAGCGCGAGCAGGATGAACACCCCGCCGAGCACGAAAGGGATGCCGATGCTGGTGAGCACCGCCACCCGCAGGCCGAGGAACAGCCATACCATCACCAGCACCAGCGCCAGCCCGACCAGGGCGTTGCGCTCCATCACCCGCACCGCGTGCTGGGTGGCCAGGGTCTGGTCCTCGAGCAGCACCAGCTCCAGGCCCAGGGTGGCGAACCCGGTGTTGACCCCCTCCATGTAGTCGCGGATGCGCGCGAGCAGCTCGATGTTGTTGATCTGGTCGGCCTTGAACACCGACAGCAGCACCCCCGGACGACCGCCGTAGCGTACCAGTTGGTCGGGCTCGTCGTGACCGCGCACGATCTCGGCCACCGAGCGCAGCGGCAGCTCGCCGAGCGCGGTGACGATCGGCAGGTCCTCGAGATAGCGCGGATCGTCACTGGTGCCGACCACGCGCACGAACCACTGCTGATCGCCCAGCGAGATACTGCCGGCGGCGAGGTCGCGGAAATAGGCGGTAACGGTGTCGGCGAGATCGACCGGTGAGACGCCGAGCCCGACCAGCTGCTCGGGGGAGAAATCGACCTGCAGTTCGGGGTCGGTCTGACCGATGGTCTCGACCCGATCGACCCCGGACATCCGCTGCAGGTCCTTGCGTACCTGCACCGCCGAGCGGCGCAGCTGCTCGTCGGCGGCGCGCCCCACCAGCGCCAGGGTGGCGGTGGGAAAGGCGTTGGCGCTGCTGACCTCGACGATCTCGGGCTGGCGCGCCTCGGCCGGCAGCTCGCGCAGCTGGCTCTGGATCTCGCGTCTGAGGTCGTCCATGCGCTTGTCGAAGGCATCGGGGCCGATATCCTCGAAGCGCACCAGGATGAAGGCGATCCCCTGACGGCTGTTGCTGCTGACGAACTTGGTGTCGTCGACCCGCTCGATGCCCTCCTCCAGCGGTTCGGTCACCCGGGTCTCGATGTCCTCGGCCGAGGCGCCGGGCCAGATCACCCGCACCGTCACCCAGTTGAAGTTGACGCTCGGATCCTGCTCGCGCGGCAGCTGCAGATAGGCGATGGCGCCGAGCACCACCACCAGCAGAAAGGTCAGGTTGGTGAGGACGTGATTGCGGATCAGCTGCGCGAACATGGTCGTCTCAGTCCACCGTCACCGCCTGACCGTCCTCGACCCGGAAGCGCCCGTCGACGATCAGCCGGGTGGTCGGTGCCAGGCCGGTGGCCGCCGGGTGGCCCGCACGCGCCTCGGGCAGCGGCTGGAAGCGTGCGTGGCCGTCGGCAAGCACGAACACCCCGAGACCACCGTCGCGCTGCACCAGCAGATCGGCGGGGATGCGCCCGCCGCCGACCCGCCAGCGCAACCGCCCAGCAGCACCCGGTGGTGCCGGCTCGGCGGTGAATCTCAGCCGGACCTCATAGGTGCGCAGCCGCCGCTCGAGCAGCGGCAGCACGGTGCGCAACCGCACCGGATGATCGCGCAGCCGGCCGGTGAAGCGCACCTCGGCGGCGGCCTCCAGACCGTCGAGGTCCTGTTCCTGGACCTTGGCGCTGACCTCGACGTTCTCGTCGTCGAGCAGGCGCAGGATCTGGGTGCCGGGCACCGCATAGTCGCCGACGCTGGCGATACGCTCGATCACCACCGCATTGAGTGGCGCGGCGATGGTGCACTTAGAAGCGGTGTATCCGGCGGCGTCGAGCGCAGCCTGGAGCCGGTCGAGTTCGGCCTTGCGGGTACGGGCGTCAGCCTCGCGCTTGTCGAGTTCTTCCTGGGAGATGCTGCGCCGCTCCGAGAGCCGACGCGCGTTGTCGAGCTGCAGCTCGCTGAACTCCAGGGTGGCGCGTCCGGCATCGAGCGCGGCGCGAGCGCGGGCGACCTCGATGCGGTGCGGGGTGCAGTCGACCCGGGCAAGGACCTGACCGCGCTCGACCCGATCGCCGACGGCCACATCGATCGCGGCGATCACCCCGTTGATCTCGGCGCCGAGCCGGGTGTCGTTGAGTGCCACCGCCTCGGCCGGCGCCTCGCGCACCGGATGCACCAGCACCGCCTCCAGCTCGACCGTGGTCACCGGCAGGGGCGACTCGGCGCCGACCAGTTCCGGCAGCAGCAACAGTACCCCAGTGATGAACATCCGCAGCATCATTCAGCATCCCTGTCCCGCCCCTGCCGTGACGACCGACGACCGTCTCAGCAAGGGGCTCGTGCCCTTATCACGGAATCGACCGACACCGACGTGACGATCCCCTCAAAGCATAGACCGGATCCGGGACAGGGTCGGGAGGGGCGTGTAGCATTGATTGCGTGCCGGACGCGGATGCACACGGCCCGACGGACACCACACGAGGTCACAGCCATGAGCCTGACGCTTGTCATCCTGCTGGTCGCGCTGGCGCTGCTCGCCATCTACGCGATCGCCGTCTACAACGCCCTGGTGCGGCTCAAGCATCAGGTGGCCAAGAACTGGTCGAACATCGATGTCGTGCTCAAGCAGCGTCACGATGAGCTGCCCAAGCTGGTCAGCGTCTGTCGTCAGTACATGCGCTACGAACAGGAGACCCTGCAGCGCGTGGTCGAGGCGCGCGGGGCGGTGTTCGCCGCCCGCGAGCGCGGCGACCTGCGCCAGCTCGGCACCGCCGAGACCGCGCTGCGCGCCGGACTCGGTCAGCTGCTGGCGATCGCCGAATCCTACCCCGAACTCCAGGCCGACCGCGCCTTCCGCGACCTCGGGGCGCGCATCACCCAGCTCGAGGACACCATCGCCGATCGCCGCGAGCTTTACAACGAGAGCGTCAACCTGCTCAACGTCCGACTCGCCCAGTTCCCCGATCTGCTGATCGCGCGCCGGCTCGGCTTCACCCCGGCGAGCCTCCTCGAGTTCAGCGAGGCACGCGCCGACGTCGATCTCGACGCCCTGTTCGGCTGAGCCGGCGACCATGCTCGAGACGCTCGCCGATGCCCTGGCGCAGACCCCGGCCGAGCAGTTCTGGATCGGCTGGACGATCGTCACCGCCGCGGCGCTGTTCGCGCTGCGCTGGACCCTCGGCCGCTACCACGACCTGCGCCGGGTCACCGACACCCCGACGGCGCGGATCCGCTCCGCCGCCCAGGGACAGGTCGAGCTGCAGGGACTGGCCGCGCCCCACCAGGCGCCCCTGCTGGCACCGCTCACCGGCGCCCCCTGTCTGTGGTATCGCTACCGTATCGAGGAGCGCCGCGACAGCGGTCGTCAGCAACGCTGGGTGCGTGTCGAGGAGGACAGCTCAGAGGCCCCCTTCCTACTCGACGACGGTACCGGACAGTGCCTGGTCGACCCACATCGCGCCCAGGTGCGCTGTCACCGCGCGCGGGTCTGGTACGGCCCACGCCGTGGCGCCCCTCCCGGCACCGCGCCGAGCGCCTGGCAGCAACTGTTCGGCGGCGCGCGGCGCTGGCGGATGCGCGAGGAGCGCATCGAGCACCACGACCTGCTCTATGTCCTCGGCCATCTCGAGACCCCGCGACGCGGCCCCGAGGCGCGCGATCGCCTCACCCGCGCGCTGCTCAACCGCTGGAAACGCGATCCCGAGCGAATGCGTGCGCTCGATCGCAACGGCGACGGCGAGATCGATCTCGATGAGTGGGAGCGGGCACGCACCAAGGCCGCGCAGCTCGCCGAGCACGCCGAGCGCCAGCTCGCCGCGACCCCGCCGCTACCACGCGTGGGACACGGCCCCGATCCACGACTGCGGCCACTGATCGCCAGCGGCGACGAGGCCTCCCTGATCGGACAGCTGCAGTGGCGCACCGCCACAGGCGCCATCCTCACCGGCCTGCTCGCGCTCGGCAGCGCCCTGGCCCCGGCGCTGCGGCTCGGCGCCTGAGCACACCCCGCCGCTCCCGCCACACCACATGGCCCCTCGCCGCACACCAGACCACTCACCCCGTCCATCAACCCCGACTTGACCTCACCGGCAACGACAGCATTTTGCCCTGATAAGGTCAGGACAAACATCAGATTGGCATATCCCATGCTTTAAAAAAGGGCATCGAGGTGACGCCCGATCGACATGCACCAATATCGATCAGTCACTCATCAAGGATCGGATCCAGACATGCGCAAAGCCCTTATTATTCTTTCCCTTGCCTTCTGCCCTAATGTGTTCGCTGCGCCGTCAGAAGCGCTCGATATCGGTGCACGACTCGACCTCATCTGGGTGCTGATCGCCGCTGGGCTGGTGTTCCTGATGCAGGCCGGGTTCACCGCGCTCGAATCCGGGCTGGTACGCGCGAAGAACAGCTATAACGTCGCGATCAAGAACATCAGCGACTTCCTGGTCGCGGTGATCCTGTTCTGGCTGATCGGCTTCGCACTGATGTTCGGCACCAGCCAGAACGGCTGGATCGGGCTGCACGGGTTCAACGGTTCGCTGCTCGGCGCACCCGGCGACTATGCCTTCTTCCTCTTCCAGGCGACCTTCGTCGGCACCGCCGCGACCATCGTCGCCGGCGCCGTGGCCGAGCGGATGAAGTTCAACGCCTATCTGATCATCTCGGCGATGATCAGCCTGCTGATCTATCCGGTCTCGGGGCACTGGGTCTGGGGCAGCGCCTTCGCCGACACCACCCCCGGCTGGCTCGAGGCGATGGGCTTCATGGACTTCGCCGGCTCCACCGTGGTGCACTCGGTCGGCGGCTGGGTGGCGCTCGCCGGGGTGATCGTGCTCGGTGCGCGACGCGGGCGCTTCGATGCGCGCGGCGAGCCGCAGCCCATCCCCGGTCACAACCTGCTGCTGGCCACCCTTGGCATCTTCATCCTCTGGTTCGGCTGGTTCGGCTTCAACGGTGGCAGCGCCCTCGCCGCCGATGCCTCGGTGCCCAAGATCATCCTCAACACCGTGCTCTCGGCGTCCGCCGGCGGACTCGCCAGCCTGCTGCTCGCGCTCACTCTCAATCAGGGCCAGGTGCCGGTCGAGCGGGTGCTCAACGGCACCCTCGCCGGGCTGGTCTCGATCACCGCCGGCTGCGCCTTCGTCGAGCCGGGCAACGCGCTGTGGATCGGCGCCATCGGCGGTCTGCTGGTCTATGGCATCGAATCGGCGCTCCTCCATCTCGCACGACTCGACGACCCGGTCGGGGCGATCGCCGCCCACGGTTTCGGTGGGGTCTGGGGGACGCTGGCGCTCGCCCTCTTCGCCCCCGCCGACCAGCTCGCCACCGGCGGCCACCTCAGTCAGTTCGGGGTGCAGTTGATCGGAGTGGTGGCGGTGTTCGTCTGGGCCTTCGGCAGCGGCCTGGTGGTGTTCCTCGGGCTGCGCCTGTTCCACGACCTGCGGGTCAGCCCGGAGGAGGAGGACGAGGGGCTGAACGTGGTCGAGCACGGCGCCCGCACGGTCTGGCTCGACACCATGCGCACCATGCAGCAGATCGTCGAGAGCGGCGACCTGCGGTTGCGCGCGCCGGTGGAGAACGCCACCGAGGCCGGCGAGACGGCGCTCGCCTTCAACCGCATGCTCGACCGCTTCCAGGAGAGCATCCGGGTGATGACCGAGGTCGCCGGTCGGGTCCAGCTCGACAGCGACCAGCTCGCCGCCCTCGCCCACCAGACCCGCGACGGCGCGCGGCGTCAGCGCCAGGACGCCGAGGAAGCGCAACGCTTCGTCGAGCAGATGCTCGGCCATGCCGGGCACACCCTTGCGAGCGCCCAGCGCGGGCTGGCCTCGGGACACAGTGCCGAGCAACGGGTGGAACACGGCAGTGGTCAGATCGGTCGACTCAATACCCTGGTCAGCCAGCTCGCCGGCCAGCTCGACGGCGCCTCGGAGCAGGCCGGATCGCTCTCGGCGCAGAGTCAGTCGATCGGCGAGGTGGTCGATCTGATCCGCGAGATCGCCGATCAGACCAATCTGCTCGCGCTCAACGCCGCGATCGAGGCGGCGCGCGCCGGCGAGCACGGGCGTGGCTTCGCCGTGGTCTCAGGCGAGATCCGTCAGCTCGCCACCAAGACCCGGCTGGCCACCGATGACATCCGTGAGCGCATCGAGCAGTTGCAGAGCGAGAGCCAGCGCACCGCCGAGACGCTCAGACGCGGCATGGCCGAGGCCAACCAGAGCGCCGAGCAGGCGGCGGCGACGATGCAGGCGCTCGGTGAGATCGTCGAGGCGGTGGCCGAGATCAGCGCGGTCAACCGCGAGATCGTCGAGGCGGTCGAGCAGCAGCATGCGCTCTCCGAGCAGGTCGACACCCGCATCCGCGCAATCCACGACGTCTCCGAGGAGAGCAGCCAGGGCAGCGCGCTGATCGCCGAGAGCGCCACCGGGCTGCGCACCCAGGTCGGCAGCCTCAACACCCAGGTCGCCGGCTTCAGTACCTGAGGCGATCGTCCGGCGCGCGCCCCGACGACGCCTCGTCTGGGTCGGCGTCGGGCAGGCGGCGCGGGTCGATCTCATCCTCGTCCATGAGGATGCGCCGCCCGTCGCCGTCGAGGTCGTCGAACTGGCCGTTGCGCGCGGCCCAGAACAGCACCGCGACCGCGGCCAGGCCGAGCACCAGCATGCCCGGGATCAGTGCATAGATGACATCCATCGGTCGGTCTCCGCGTATCAGCGAGGCGCGCGCCCCGGCCCCGGCGGATCGTCGAGACCGGGGCGGATGCGCGCGGAGTTGGCGATCACCGCCAGCGAACTGAGCGGCATCGACACCGCGGCGATCAGCGGGGTGATGATACCGGCCATCGCCAGCGGCACCATGATCAGGTTGTAGGTCATCGAGATGGCGATGTTCTGGCGGATCGCGCGCAGGGTGCGCCGCGCCAGCACCACCGCCTCGACCACACGCTCCAGCTCGCCGGTCATCAACACGATGTCGGCGCACTCGATCGAGACATCGGTGCCGCTGCCCATGGCGATGCCAACATCGGCGGCCACCAGCGCCGGGGCGTCATTGACGCCATCGCCGACCATGGCCACCGCCGCGCCCTCGGCGCGCAACCGCTCGACCACCCGCGCCTTGTCCTCGGGCAGCACCTCGGCGATGGTCGCCATGCCGCCGAGACGCTCGGCCACCTCATGCGCACGCGCCGCGCGATCACCGCTGAGCAGGGTCAGGCGCATGCCTGCGGCGCGCAACCGCGCCAGCGCCCGCGCGGCATCGGCGCGCAACCGGTCCTCGATACGCAGCACCAGTGCCAGCTCGCCGTCGATCGCGCAACAGACCTCGCCGGGCTCGCCCTCGGGCAGCGCGATGCCCGCCCCGGCCAGCCACTCGGCGCTACCGGCGAGCACCTCCCGCCCCGCCACCCGAGCGCGCACCCCGCGACCGGGCAGCGCGACGAACCCCGCGACCGGCAGCCCGCCGTGCGCCACGCCGAGCGCCGCGCAACAGGCCACCACGGCGCGCGCCAGCGGGTGCTCGGAGTGCTGCTCGAGCGCGCCGAGCGCGGCCAGCGCCGTGCGCTGCGCCTCGGTCAGCCCGGTCTCGGGCGCGCGCCAGTCCTCGCCGGGGGCACGCAACGCCACCACCCGCGCCCGGCCCTCAGTGAGGGTGCCGGTCTTGTCGAAGACCAGATGACGGATCGCCGAGAGCCGTTCGAGCACCGCGCCGTGCTTGATCAGGATGCCGCGCGCCGCGCCCCGCCCCGAGGCCACCGCCACGGCCATCGGCGTGGCCAGCCCGAAGGCGCAGGGACAGGTGACGATCAGCACCGCGGTCGCCGCCATCAGCGCCGACTCGAGGTCGTGACGCACCCAGATCATGAAGGTGACGAGCGCCAGCCCCAGGGTGGCGGCGACGAACCAGGGCACCACCCGGTCGGCGAGACGCTGGATCGGTGCGCGCGAGCTCTGCGCCGACTCGACCAGGGCGATGATTCGCCCCAGCGCGGTCTCGGCGAGCACCCCGCCGACGCGCAGCCGCAGCGCGCCAGCACCGTTGAGGGTGCCGGCGGCGACCGTCGCGCCCGGCCCCTTGGCGACCGGGCGCGACTCGCCGCTGAGCATCGACTCGTCGACCCCGCTCTCGCCGGCGATCACCTCACCATCGACGGCGATGCGCTCGCCGGGACGCACCAGCACCGTCATCCCCGGGGTGATCGCGCGCACCGCAACCGGGCACGCCTCGCCCTGCGCGTCGAGCACCGTCGCCACCCGGGGCTGGAGGTCGAACAGACGCTGGGTCGAGGCCACCGCACGCCGTCGCGAGATCGCCTCGAGATAGCGCCCGAGCAGGATCACGAAGAGGAAGTTGACCACGGTGTCCCAGTAGACGTGCCCCTGCTCGCCGAGCCCCAGGGTGACGGCGAGCGAGTAGCCGTAGGTGACGCTGACCCCAATGGCGATCGGCAGGTCCATGCCGAGCCGGGCGTGACGCAGTCCGGCCCAGGCGCCACGGAAGAAGGGCGCGCCCGAATAGAGCAGGGTCGGGGTGGCCAGGGCGAAGCCGAGCCAGTGGAAGAGCCCGCGGAACTCACCCTGATCGGCGCCGCTGTAGAGCGCGATCGAGATCCACAGCAGGTTCATCATCGCGAACCCGGCCCAGGCGAGACGAAACAGTAGGTCGCGGTTCTCGCGCGCCAGCGCGCCCTCGGCGGCCTCCGGGTCGAAGGGCACAGCGGCATAGCCGAGCGCGGCGAGCCGCGCGAGCACTCGCGACAGGCGCAGCCGCTCGCTGTCCCAGCGCAGCCGCAGCCGTCGTCCGGTGAGGTTGACCCGCGCCTCCTCGACCCCGGGCAGCGACTGCAGCCCGTTCTCGATCAGCCACACGCAGGCGGCGCAGTGGATGCCCTCGACCTGGAGCTGGATGTCGCGGCAGCGCGCGCTGGTATCGGTGAAGGCCTGCTGCACCGCGTCGAGATCGTAGTGCTCAAGGTCGCGCGGCGGCTCGGGCGGCGGCGCCAGCGGCTCGTCGGCACCGGTGCGGCGATAAAAGCCCTCGAGCCCGGCGGCGTGGATCGCCTCGCACACCCCCTTGCAGCCGCTGCAACAGAAGCGGCACTCGACCCCGGCGATCAGCGCCCGCTCGCCACCGCCGGGTCCGATCGGCAGGCCGCAGTGATGACAGCGCGCGGGCGCCTCCCCGGTCGTCGGCGCATGCTCCTCGATGATCGCGTCCATCGCGGTGGTCTCAGCGCGGGCCGACCTCGAGACGCTGGTCGAGACTGTACTCGTCCTCGCCGTGACCCACGGCGATCAGGGTGTCCCAGACCCCGGGCAGCGGGAAGGCGACCTCGGCGACATAGCGCCCCGCACCCTCGCGGCGCATCGGTACGCTGAAGTCGCGCGTGGCGTCGGCCGGGCGATAGGCGTGGAGGGTGACGGCATCGGCCTCGACCGGCTGGCCGGCGCGATCGACCAGGAACAGCCGGATCGCCTCGGCGCGCCCCGGCTGCAGCGGCGGGATGTCGGCCTGCATCACCCAACCCGGATCGCGCGCGCGGCGCGAGACCAGGGTGCGCTCGTAGTCCTGGCCGCGCTCGTAGTAATCGGCGTTGACCAGACCGGGGTTGGTGGCGACGGCGAGATAGACCATCAGCAGGTTGACCAGCAACACCACCACGATCAGCCCGACCCAGGCGATCACCCAGGGGCTGCGCCAGGCCGGGAGGGGTTGCGCCGGATGGGCGGTGCCCGATTGTATCTGCATCTTGACCTCCTCCGCGCCCGTCGGGACGGGCACGGCGACTCAGGGCGCGGGGGCGATGAACACGCTCTCGCGCGCGGTGTCGAGCCGCTGGCCGTCGCCACGGCACGCCTCGGCATGGAAGACCACCGGCTGCTGCTCGGCGGCGAGCGCCGACTCCGGCACCCGCACGAACACCAGCGCCGGGGTCACCACCCCGGCGGCGGCCTGGATCGGCCGCTCCAGCCCGCTGACCTCGAGCCCGGGCGGTCCGCTCACCCGGATCTCGACGGCGAGGGGCTCCGGGGTCTTGTTGAGCAGTTTGAGGGTATAGCGGTTCTGGATCGAGCCGTCGCTCAGGCGCACGAACAGCGGCGCGCGCTCGTGCAGCACCTTGAGATCGAGCGCGGCGAGCGAGGCCAGGCCGTAGACGATCCCGGCGAGCGCCAGGGTGAGGATGCCGCCATAGAGCCAGACCCGTGGGCGCAGTGCTAGGGGCCGGGTCGCTCGTCCCTCGAGTTCGTCGAGCGAGGCGTAGCGGATCAGCCCGCGCGCCTTGCCGACCTTGTCCATCACCTGATCGCAAGCATCGATGCACAACGCGCAGGTGATGCAGCCCTCCTGCTGCCCCTGGCGGATGTCAACCCCGGTGGGGCAGACCGCGACGCACTGGTTGCAATCGATGCAGTCGCCCTGCCCGGCGGCGGCCTCGCCGCCGCGCCGCAACCGTCCGCGCGGCTCGCCACGCCCGGTGTCATAGGCTGGCACCAGGGTGGTGGGATCGAGCATCACCCCCTGGATCCGCGCATAGGGACAGAGCCAGAAGCAGGTCTGCTCGCGCAGGAAGCCGGCGAGCACATAGGTGCCGGCGGTGAACAGGGCCACGGTGACATAGGCGGTGACTCCGGCCTCGCCGGTGAAGAAGGTCCGCCACAGCGTCGGCGCATCGACGAACCAGGCGACGAAGCTGAACCCGGTGAACCAGCCGATCACCAGCCACAGCAGGTGCTTGGGCAGGCGCACCCGCAACCTGGTGGCGAGCGACGCCTGGTCGAGCCGACGGCGCGCCGCCGGCGGCCCCTCGAGGCGTTCCTCGATCCAGGTGAAAACATCGGTCCACACCGTCTGGAAGCAGAAGTACCCGCACCAGGCGCGCCCCACCACCGCCGTCACTACCGCCAGCAGGATGGCGAAGAACAGCAGCAGCAGCGAGAGCATCCAGAAGTCCTGCGGCAGCACGGTGGCGCCGAACAGGTGGTACTGACGGTTGGGGATGTCGAAGAGCACCGCCTGACGACCGTCCCAGCGCACATAGGGGCCGAGGAAGAATACCAGCCAGACCGAGGCGGTGAGCCACTTGAAGGTGCGCCAGCGACCCGACAGCCGCTTGGCGTGGATGGTCTCGCCGCCGGCGTTGACATGCCACTGCGCGGCCTCGGCGTACAGCCCCTCGACCTCGGTGGCGCGATCTCGGCTACTCATCGACATCCCTCGGGGCGAGACCCCGCTGCGACGGGGCACGACCGGCCCCGGTTGATGCCCCACGACTCACCGGTCAGGGGCAGCGTACCGGTCAGAGCATTGGGGCACGACGCCCCGTGACCAAGCACCGGCGTCTCAGAGACCACCGCCGAGCAGGTGCACGTAGACCACCAGCTTCTTGATCTCCTGGGGATCGAGACGGCGGATCTCGACGTCCTCGACCCGCGCGGTCGGGCCGAAGGCCGGCATCACCGCCTCGCGGGTCTGCTCCACCCCGGACTGGTTGACGCCGTAGAGGATGGTGTGGCGCGCGCTCTCGTAACCGCCGGGCTCGAAGCGCCAGATACGGTCGGTGAGATCGGCCGCGCCGACGGTGATCACCTCGCCGCCGGGCAGCTCGGCGAGCACGCCGTTGGCCGTCGGGCCGTGACAGCCGCTGCAACCCTTGGTCGAGAACAGCTGCCAACCGGCCTCGCTGCCCGGCTCGCCCTGACTCATCTCGACCGTCCAGCGCGCCAGGGTGTCGACCTCCTCGGCGCTGAGGATGTCCTGATGCGCCAGCATGTTGCCCTTGCGCCCCTGGGTGATGGTCTCGGTGAGCTTGGCGGTGCTGCCGCCATAGAGCCAGTCGTCGTCGGCGAGCACCGGATAGCCGGGGTTGCCCTGACCGCCACTGCCATGACAGGCGGCGCAATTGTCGCCGAACAGCACCTTGGCCGAGGCCAGGGTGTACTGGGTGAGCCCGGGGTCGGCGAGAATCTCCTCGACCCCGAGCGTGCCGATGCGTGACTCGAACTCGGCGCGCCGCGCCTCGATCTGCGCCACCCCGCGCTCGTACTCCTCGATCTGGGTCCAGCCGAGGATGCCGGGGGTGGCCTCCTCGCCCACCGGCCAGCTCGGATAGAGGATGGTGTAGCCGACCACCCACAGGATCGAGGTCCAGAAGCCGATCATCCACCAGCGCGGCGGCGGGTTCTTCAGCTCGCGCAGGTCGCTGTCCCAGATGTGACCGGTGTTGTTCTCGCCGGGGAAGGGGTTATGGTCGGCCATCGCGCGCTCCCGTGCCTTCGTCGTCGTCGTCATCGAAGGGGATGTGCTTCATGGACTCGAGACGGTCGCGGTTCTTCGGGCGGAAGACCAGGAAGTAGGCCACCACCATCAGCACGAAGATCACCACGGTGAGGATGGTGCCGATCCAGTCGTTGACCGTCATCGCCTGCCAGTCGGTGTGGAAGTAATCGCTGAGGCTATTCACGATAGGTCTTGGCCTCGTCGAGTGCGACCATGGTGCCGAGCACCTGCAGATAGGCCACCAGGGCGTCCATCTCGGTCTTGCCCTCGAGCAGCGCCGGGGCGGCCTCGATGTCGGCCTCGGTGTAGGGCACGCCGAGCGAGCGCAGCCCGCGCATGTGCCACTGGATCCGCCAACCGCTGGGGTAGGCGGTGTCGAGCCAGGGATAACCGGGCATCACCGACTCGGGCACCACCGCACGCGGGTCGCGCAGGTGCTGACGGTGCCAGGCGTCGGAGTACTTGCCGCCGACCCGCGCCAGGTCCGGCCCGGTGCGCTTGGAGCCCCACTGGAAGGGGTGGTCGAACATCGACTCGGAGGCGAGCGAATAGTGGCCGTAGCGCTCCTTCTCATCGCGGAAGGGGCGCACCATCTGCGAGTGACAGGTGTAGCAGCCCTCGCGCTGGTAGATATCACGCCCGACCAGTTCCAGCGGGGTATAGGGTCGCACCCCCTCGCCCGCAGTCCAGTTCCACTGCTCGCGCCCGTTCTCGTCGACGGTGACGATCGGGGCCTCGCCGGCCTTGGCCCAGACGATCTCGGGGAAACGCGCGTGCTCCATGGTGTTTTTCATGTAGAACAGCGGCACGATCTCCACCAGCCCGCCGACCGACAGCACCAGGGCGAGAACGATCAGTAGCCCCCAGATATTGACTTCCATCCACTCCTGGAAGCTCTTCGGCTTGGTCTTCTGCCTGCTCATGGGACAACTCCGGTTCAGGCCGGCGCCGGCAGCGCGCGGGCACGATCGAGATTGCCCTCGGCGAGCGACTTGCGCACGGTCATCAGCACGTTGAACAGCATGATCACGGCGCCGAACAGGAAGATCATGCCGCCGGTGGCGCGCATCGCGTAGTAGGGATGCATGGCGTCGACCGACTCGACGAAGGTGTAGGCGAGAGTCCCGTACTCGTCATAGGCGCGCCACATCAGCCCCTGCATGATCCCCGAGACCCACATCGCGACGATATAGATCACGGTGCCGATGGTGGCGGTCCAGAAATGCAGGTTGATCAGCCGTATCGAGTACATCTCGGTGTGATAGAGCCGGGTCATCAGGTGGTAGATGGCACCGATGGAGATGCCCGCGACCCAGCCGAGCGCCCCGGAGTGGACGTGCCCGATGGTCCAGTCGGTGTAGTGCGAGAGCGCGTTGACGGTCTTCAGCGACATCACCGGTCCCTCGAAGGTCGACATCGCGTAGAAGGCCAGGGCGATGATCAGGAAGCGCAGCACATAGTCAGTGCGCAACCGGTCCCAGGCCCCGGAGAGGGTCATCATGCCGTTCACCGCCCCGCCCCAGGAGGGGATGATCATGGCGATCGAGACCGCCGCGCCGAGCGAGCCGGTCCAGTCAGGCAGCGCGGTGTACTGCAGATGATGGGCGCCGAGCCAGACGTAGCCAAACATCAGCGACCAGAAGTGGATCACCGAGAGGCGGTAGGAGTAGACAGGCCGACCGGCCTGCTTGGGCACGAAGTAGTACATGATGCCGAGGAAGCCGGCGGTGAGATAGAAGCCGACGGCGTTGTGCCCCCACCACCACTGGATCATCGCATCCTGCACCCCGGAGAAGATGGAGTAGGACTTGAACAGCCCGACCGGGATGGCGAGGCTGTTGACGACGTGGAGATAGACGATCATCACCATCATGCCGAGGAAGAACCAGTTCGACACATAGATGTGCGAGGTCTTGCGCCGGGCGATGGTCATGATGAAGTTGATGGTGAAGGCCAGCCACACCACCGCGATGAGGATGTCGATCGGCCACTCCAGCTCGGCGTACTCCTTCGACTGGGTCAGCCCCAGCGGCAGGGTGATCACCGCCAGCAGGATCACCAGGTTCCAGCCCCAGAAGGTGAAGCGCGCCAGCCGCGGACTCCACAGCCGCACCCCGCAGGTACGCTGCACGGTGTAGAAGGCGGTGGCCATCAGGGTACAGCCACCGAAGGCGAAGATAACGGCGTTGGTGTGGAGCGGGCGCAGTCGCCCGAAGGAGAGATAGGGGGAGTCGAAGTTCAGCGCCGGCCAGGCGAGCTCGGAGGCGATGTAGACCCCGACGGCGGCGCCGACGACCAGATAGACCACGGCCATGACCGTGAACCAGCGTACGACGTCGAGGTCGTATTTCTGCTCCAGATTGGCATCCATAACGGCTCCTCTGGACACGACGATGGATGAGCCGGGAAGCGCCGCATCCGTGACGATTCCCGAGGTGCGAGCGCGCACCGCCCTGCTCGGGCGTCCCGGCAAGACGACCGGTCACGCCCCGACGGTCGACTCGGAACCGACCCATCCGCTGCCGTCGATACCGACACCGCCGGGCAGATAACACTGGATCCGCGCCTCAAAGTCAACCAAAACACTCGGGTAATCTCCACGCCACCCTCAGTTCCAGCGAACAGCCGAGGCACCGGAGACGACGGATGCGAAACCGCCGCACACCGCGGCGAGCGCGTGACATCACCCATGGTGAAATTGCGTCCATCCCGATACGCGAACAAGGGCGGCGCGACGGATCCGCGCACACCGCTCGTCGGCACGCGTGCAATCGACGGCGTCGAGGGCTAGAAACCGAGTGGTAGTGGTTGGGCCGGACCGGTGGGATGTGGCAGATCACGATCGATATGGCGCGAACGATCCTGGGCGCGATCGATCTCCTCGGTCGAGAGCATGCGTCGCAGCCGGTCGCGATCGATCTCGGCATGGGTGTCACCGCGCGCCGAGGCGAGATTCAGCCAGACATAGGCCTCGACCAGATTCTTCTCGACACCACGACCGGTACGCAGCATCCGCCCCAAGCGCGCCATCGCCTGGGGATCGCCCTGAGTCGCGGCACGCCGATACCAGGCGAGCGCCGACTCGTAGTCCTGGATCACCCCACGCCCCTTCTCGTAGAGCCCGCCCATCACCAACTGGGCGCGCACATGATCCTGCTCGGCGGCCTTGGCGATCCAATCGGCGGCCTCGCCGAGACGGCGCTGTTCGCCACGCTCCCAATGCCGCTGCACGATCGCCAGCCCCAGCTGGTACTGCGCCTCGGCATCCCCGGTGTCGGCCGCCGTCAATAGCTCGGGTTTGTCATAGGCGGCGGCGAATCCATAGGGCTCGGGCGCCAGCACGGCCAGCACCGGATCCTCCGATCTGGAGCGCTCGAGTTCGACCACACCGCCATCGGACTGGCGCAGCGCCGCCCACCACCCCACCCCACCGATCATCACCAGGGCGATACCAGCCATCGCCCACTGCTGGATGAGGAAGTAGTCGATGCTCTGGAAGCGCGCGCCACAGTCACAGCAACGAAACCAGGAGCGAAACCAGAGTCGCGCACCCCGCCCCCTGGACTGCAAGCGCGACTTGCGGGTGTTGTAGCTTCCACACTGCGGACACTGTTCCATGACGACACCGGGAGAAACTGGAGCAGGAGCAACACGATTCAAGGACGCGGCGACAACGGACACCGTCCATTCACGCAATGGCAACGCAGCGCCGAGGCCTCAATATTCCATATCGGTGCAGCAAACACAAAGGCAGGCGACAAGACACGGGGTGCGCCGCGCCCGTCACGAAAAGTGCTCAATGTGTGGGGAACACTATTTGAAAAACGCGTCGACCGAGAATCCTTCCTTCTCGAGGATGTCGCGCAGCCGGCGCAACGCGTCCATCTGGATCTGACGCACCCGCTCGCGGGTCACACCCAGCTCTTGCGCCACGCTCTCGAGGGTCGAGTGCTCGTAGCCGTGCAACCCGAAGCGGCGCTCCACCACCTCACGTTGCTTGTCGTTGAGCTTGCCGAGCCAGTGGTCGAGATTGGTCTGGATGTCGGTATCCTGGATGCGCTCGGTGGGGTCGTCGGCGGCCTCGTCCTGGAGCATGTCGACCAACGGCTTGTCGGCGTCCTTGCTGAAGGGGGTGTCGACCGAGGCGATGCGCTCGTTGAGCCCGAGCATGCGCTTGACCTCGGTGATCGGACGATCGAGCAGCTCGGCGATGTCCTCGGTGGTCGGCTCGTGATCGAGCTGCTGGGCGAGCTGGCGGGCAGCCTTGAGATAGACGTTGATCTCCTTGACCACATGGATCGGCAGACGCACGGTACGGGTCTGATTCATGATCGCCCGCTCGATGGTCTGACGGATCCACCAAGTGGCGTAGGTCGAGAAGCGGAAGCCGCGCTCGGGGTCGAACTTCTCGACCGCGCGGATCAACCCGAGGTTGCCCTCCTCGATGAGATCGAGCAATGGCAAGCCGCGATTGAGATAGCGCCGGGCAATCTTCACCACCAGCCGCAGGTTGCTGACGATCATCCGCTGACGCGCGGCATTGTCGCCGGCCTGCGCCAGGCGCGCGTAGTACACCTCTTCCTCGGCGGTGAGCAGTTTCGAGCCGCCGATCTCGTTCAGATAGAGCCGGGTGGCGTCAAAGTCGGCGTCACTCGATGGCAGGCGAGTGGTCGTCGGGCTGCGTTCCCGTTCACTCGCTCCGTCACTATCGTTATCGCTGTCACTGTCACCATCGCTTTCAGAATCGTTCTGATCGACAGTGTCAGAGTCGCGGCCCTCTTCCAGGCCCCTCTCATCGTCACGCTCATAGCCCGAGACCAGGGCATCGTCCTCGGTCGCGTTGGGGTTGTCGTGGGCCTGTCGACCTTTGGCGGTTGGCATCCACCTCTCCCTCCGTTGAATCAACGGGGTTGTTTACGCACGGGCAAGTAGAGTACCGGATCGACGGCCGTGCCGTGGCGGCGAATCTCGAAATGCAGCAGATAGGCGCCATCCGGGGCCTGCCCGATCTCGGCCAGGGCCTGGCCACGCTTGACCAGGGATCCTTCCTTGACGAACAGCTTGCGGTTGAATCCGTACGCGCTCAGATACTTCTCGCTGTGCTTGACGATGATAAGGTTGCCATATCCCTTGAGTCCACCACCGCTGTAGACCACCTTGCCGGGAGCCGCCGCGCGCACCTGCAGCCCCGCGCGGCCACCGATGCGGATCCCCTGACGGGTGCGGTCGGCGTTGCGGAAGTCCTGCACCACGGCACCGTCGATCGGCCACTCCCAGTCCACCCCGGAAGCAGCGCGACGGCTACCCGCAGCGCCCGCCGGACTGGTGTCGACGCGCGCCACCCCGAGCTTGGACGGCGGTGTCCGACGAGACGGCGGCGGACGGCTATCCTTGCCACCAGACGACTGCGTCACGACAGATGTCGTCGGCCCGGCACGTCGCTTGGTACCCGTCGGGGGCTCGATCCGCAACAGCGTTCCGGCGTAGATGGTGTAAGGCGCCTCGAGCCGGTTCCACTCGGCCAGTGCACGCAACCGCTGGCCGCGCCGCACGGCGATCTCGCCGAGGGTGTCGCCGGGGCGCACCAGATAGAAGCCCTCGGGAACCGGTCCCTGCCAGTCCCAGTCATAGACCGGCGCCGGCCCGATCGGGCCGCAACCACCGAGCGCGAACACCAAGACCAGCGCCAGCAGTACCAGCCAGCCCACCCCTGAACGCCTGCGCGCGATACGATCGGGGTCCATTCCTCGGGGACAAGTCACCACTGTATCGCCTCCAGTCATCCTTCAATGGGTATCGACGTGCGATAGACAAGGGGTGGGGCGACAGACGTTCAACGGCGCTCGCCATCCAGCCATTGATCAAGGGTCTCGAGCGCACTGTATCGGGTCAGGTCGATCTGCAGCGGCGTGATCGAGACGAAACCATTGCGCACGGCATGGAAGTCGGTGCCGACCCCCGCGTCCTGCTCCGGCCCGGCCGGCCCCACCCAGTAGATGGTCCGCCCGCGCGGGTCCTGCGCAGCGACCACCGGCTCGGCCTTGTGACGCTGTCCCAGCCGCGTCGCGCGAAAGCCGGCGAGCGACTCATAGGGCAGGTCCGGCACATTGACGTTGAGGATCAGGTTCGGCTCGAGCGGCCGTTCGCGCAGTCGCGACACCAGCTCGACGACGACCCGCGCGGCGCTGTCGAGATGACGCGGCGCATGCACCGCGCTCGACACCGCGATCGCCGGTAGTCCGAGGAAACGTCCCTCGGTCGCCGCGGCGACGGTGCCGGAATAGATCACATCGTCCCCCAGGTTGGGGCCGTGGTTGATCCCGGCAACCACGATATCGGGTTCGATCTCGGGCAATCCGGTGAGCGCCAGGTGCACACAGTCGGTCGGTGTACCGTCGACACTCATGTAGCCGTTGGGGCGGCGTCTGACGCGCAGCGGGACATCGAGCGTCAGCGAATTGCTGGCGCCACTGCGATCGCGTTCGGGCGCCACCACGTGCACGGTGCCGAGCGCACGCAGTCCCTCGGCCAATGCCACCAGTCCGGGTGACTGATAACCATCATCGTTGCTGACCAGGATCTTCATGCGTTGGTTGTCTGTCGATTACTGAGATGGATGCGGACAGGCTGACGGGACACGTCAGCGTCGGCGCCGACGCCCCCGGAGACGTGGACACGGGCCGGGTGACGGAGCGGCGGGATGAGCGGAGATCATACGCAAAAGGCGCCTCTCCGACACCCGTGCCCCGGCGCGCGCCCCTGATATACTGCCCCGCGCCTGGCCACGGCCATCTCCATCTCAATGCCCAGGACAACCCACAGCCCGGACCCCCCGCATGAAGAGACAGATCGAGCAAGCCGATGTGGAGCTGTTCCTGCAGACGGTCGGCGAGGTCACCCGGCTGGAGGTCGAGACACCACCACCGAGCGAGCGGCGTCGACCGTCACCCGTCCCGCGCCCGCGCGAACCCGAACTCGACGACCCGGAACCCATCGCGGGCCTCTCCGAGGCCAATCTCGAGACCCCGGAGTACCTGCTGTTCTCGCGTCCCGGAGTCCAGCGCCGGGTACTCGGGGAGCTGCAACGCGGCGCCATCGAGGTCGGGCTTGAGGTCGACCTGCATGGCCTCAACGCCACCTACGCCAAGGCGCTGCTCGGTGACTTCCTTGCCGAGTGCGGACATCGCCGGATCCGTTGCGCGCGCATCATCCACGGTAAGGGCTACCGTTCATCGGGCAATCAGCCGGTGCTCAAGCAGAAGCTCAACTACTGGCTGCGGCTCTACGATCAGGTCCTCGCCTTCTGCTCGGCGACGCGACGCGACGGCGGCACCGGCGCGCTCTACGTGCTGCTGCGCAATCCCGACAAGTCGCGTCGTCAGCAACGCCGCTGAGCCTTCATCCAACCGCCACTCCCGACCGAGATCACCGCCCTCATGCTGACCTATCCCGACATCGACCCTGTCGCCCTCGCCCTCGGCCCACTCCAGATCCACTGGTACGGCCTGATGTACCTGCTCGGCTTCGCCGCCGCCTGGGGCCTGGGGCGCTGGCGCGCCGCCCGTCCCGACAGCGGCTGGAGCGGGATCATGGTCGATGACCTGATCTTCTACGGGGTGATCGGGGTGATCCTCGGCGGGCGGCTCGGCTACATGCTGTTCTACGGGCTCGAGCAGGTACTCGCCGACCCGCTGGCCCTGCTCCGGGTCTGGGAGGGCGGCATGTCCTTCCACGGCGGCCTGCTCGGAGTGCTGATCGCCACCGCGCTGTTCGCGCGCCGCCAGGGCCTGACCTTCTTCCAGGCCACCGACTTCCTCGCCCCGCTGGTGCCGCTGGGACTGCTCGCCGGGCGCATCGGCAACTTCATCAACGGCGAACTCTGGGGACACCGCACCAGCCTACCCTGGGGGGTCCAGCTGCCCTGCGATCGGTTTCCCCGACAGTGTCTCGACCAGCCGGCCACCACCCTGCTGAGCCCGGCGGTGCACGCCTCGCAACTCTACGAGGCGCTGCTCGAAGGGTTGGTGCTGTTCGTCCTGCTGTGGCTGTTCTCCGGCCGGCCGCGCCCGACCATGGCCGTCTCCGGGCTGTTCCTGGTCGGCTACGGGGTGGCGCGTTTCAGCGTCGAGTTCGTGCGCCTGCCCGACGCCCATCTCGGCTATCTCGCCTTCGGCTGGCTGACCATGGGGCAGCTGCTCACCCTGCCGATGATCCTCGCCGGGGCACTGCTGCTGGCGCTGGCCTATCGACGCCCGAGCGGTGAGCGGGCCTGACGGAGTGCGCCCGGCCGCCGGGCCGCGCGCCCGTGGCGCCGGGATACGGACACAAAAAAACCGGCCAGTGGCCGGTTTTTTCGGTGCCGGAAGCGGGTGCTTCGACGGATCAGCCCATCGCCTTGATGTGTGCGTTCAGGCGGCTCTTGTGACGAGCGGCCTTGTTGGCGTGGATCAGGCCCTTGCGGGCGGCACGATCGATACGGGGAGCGGCGTCCTGGAAGGCCTTGACGGCTGCTTCCTTGTCACCGGCCTGGATGGCCTTGATCACCTTCTTGACGAAGGTACGCAACGTGCTGCGCTGCGCCATGTTGTTCTGGCGACGGGTTTCGGCCTGACGGGCGCGCTTGCGGGCTTGTGCTGAGTTGGCCAACGGGAGTCTCCTGGAAATCCGGCAAGTTGTTCTTTAGAAGAGCGGATAAAGACCGAGCATTTTTCCGTCATCCAGACCGATTGTCAAGGACCTTGATACGCTAAATCCCTCATTCGCCATTATAATGTGCGATTTCCCGAGGAGTCCCACCACGTGTCATCGCTCTCCGGTTCAGCGCTCGTGGTCGGCGGCAACACCCTGCTCTCGCGCGTCCTCGGCTTCGCCCGTGATCTGGTGATCGCCCGTACCTTCGGCGCCGATGCCACCACCGATGCCTTCTTCGTCGCCTTCAAGATCCCCAACTTCCTCCGCCGGCTGTTCGCCGAGGGCGCCTTCGCCGCGGCCCTGGTACCGGCATTGGAGGAACGCCGTCGCCACGGCGGGCGCGCCGGGCTGACACGACTCGTCGCCGAACTCGCCGGCACCCTGGGGCTGCTGCTGGTGCTCTTCACCGCGCTCGGCACCCTCGCCGCGCCACTGCTGATCCTACTCTTCGCCCCCGGCTTCGGCGCCGACACCGATCAGCTCGCACTCGCCGCCGAGCTGCTGCGCCTGACCCTGCCCTATGTGCTGCTGATCAGCCTCACCGCACTGGCCGGCGCGGTGCTCAACTGTCACGAGCGCTTCGCCGTCCCAGCCTTCACCCCGGTGCTGCTCAACCTGGCGCTGATCGGCGCGGCGCTGTTGCTCGCCCCCCACCTCGAGCGCCCGGTGCTCGCGCTGGCCTGGGGGGTGTTGCTCGGCGGCAGCGCACAGCTCGCGCTACAGCTCCCGGCGCTCGCCCGGCTCGGGCTGCTGCCACGCCCGCGCCTCGCCCTCGACTCGCCGGTGGTGCGGCGCATCCTGCGCCGCCTGGGCCCGGCGCTGCTCGGTGTCTCGATGGTCCAGCTCAGCCTGCTGCTCGACACCCTGCTCGCCTCCTTCCTCACCCCGGGCAGCATCTCCTGGCTCTATTACGCCGAGCGGCTGATGGAGTTCCCGCTCGGGCTGCTCGCAGCCGCACTCGGGGTGGTCATCCTGCCCCGACTCACCCGTGGCAATGGCGCGGCGAACGCGCGGCGCTTCTCCGCCACCCTCGACTGGGGGCTGCGCTGGACGCTGCTGCTCGGACTGCCAGCAGCGGTGGGGCTGGCGCTGCTCGCCGAGGGGTTGATCGCCACCCTGTTCCAGTCCGGCGCCTTCAGCCCCGAGGATGTCACCCTCGCCGCTCAGGCACTGAGCGCCTACGCGCTCGGCCTGCTCGCCTTCATCGCGATCAAGGTGCTCGCCCCCGGCTGCTACGCGCGTCACGACACCCGCACCCCGGTGCGGATCGCGCTGATCGCCCTCGGGGTCAATCTGGCACTCGATCTCGCGCTGATGGGCCCCCTCGGACACGCTGGACTGGCGCTGGCCACCACCCTCGCCGCCCTGCTCAATGCCCTGCTGCTGCTGCGCGCGCTGAGACGCGACGGCAGTTATCGCCCGCGCCCCGGCTGGTCCGCACTCGGCGCCGCAGTACTCGGCGCCAGCCTGGCGATGGCCGGGATGCTGCACTGGGCGTTCGGCACACTCGACTGGGGCGCGCTCGCGCCCTGGGACCGGGCCTGGCACCTCGGCGGCGCCATCCTCGCCGGCGCCACCCTCTACGCCGCCCTCGTGCTCCTCGCCGGTGTGCGTCCGCGCCACCTCGCCGCCCCCGAGCGCCGGCGCTGACGCCAGCGGCCAGCGGATTGAACCGCAAAGCCACAAAGCACGCGAAGGGAGAGGAAGGATCAATCGATGACCATGGCGGTCACCCTTCCCCACCGGCGGCTGGCGGCTGATCGCTGGCGGCTATGATCGACAGGCCGGATGTCGATGCGCGCGGTCTTCGCTTGGTCACTCACCCCAGCCTACGTCTCCCCCCCTTGGCGTCCTTGGCGCCTTTGTGGTTCGATCCCTCGCTGGCGGCCAGCGACTGGTGGCTGGCAGCTGGCGACTGGCGACTGGCGACTGGCGACTGGCGACTGGCGACTGGCGACTGGCGACTATGATCGACAGGCCGGATGTCGATGCGCGCGGTCTTCGCTTGGTCACTCACCCCAGCCTACGTCTCCCCCCCCCTTGGCGTCCTTGGCGCCTTTGTGGTTCGATCCCTCGCTGGCGGCCGACGGCCGGCGACTGGTGGCTGGGCGGCTGGCGGCTGGCGGCTGGCGGCTGGCGGCTGGCGGCTGGCGGCTGGCGGCTGGCGGCTGGCGGCTGGCGGCTGGCGGCTGGCGGCTGAGCCTCTCACGCCCCATCGTCGACCCACGACGCGTATACTCAGCACCTTTGCCCATTGTTCCCTGCACTGCTGCCATGAGGCTTATCCGCGGTCTTCACAACCTGCGTCCCGGCGACCGGGGCTGTGTCGCCACCATCGGCAACTTCGACGGCGTCCATCTCGGACACCGCGGCATCTTCCAGCGTCTGCTCGAACAGGGGCGCGCGCGCGGACTGCCAGCGACCGTGATCACCTTCGAGCCGCAGCCGCTCGAGTGCTTCGCTCCGGAGACCGCGCCGGCGCGGCTCACCCGGCTGCGCGAGAAGCTCGCGGCGATCGCCCACTGCGGCATCGAGCGGGTGATGGTGCTCGGCTTCGGCCCCAGGCTCGCGGCGATGCCCGCCGAACGCTTCGTGCACGAGCTGCTGATCGAAGGGCTGGGGGTCGGTCACCTGCTCGTCGGTGACGACTTCCGCTTCGGTCACGGTCGCGCGGGCGACTTCGCGCTGCTCCAGCGTATGGGCGCGACGCACGGCTTCAGCCTGGAGAACCTCCATACCGTGACCCACGCCGAGGAGCGCATCAGCAGCACCCGGGTGCGCGAAGCGCTCGCCCGCGGCGATCTCGAGCAGGCCGAGCACCTGCTCGGGCGCCCCTATCGCATCGCCGGGCGGGTCGGTCACGGCGACAAGCGCGGACGCACCATCGGCTTCCCCACCGCCAACATCGACCTGCACCGCCGGGTCAGCCCGCTGCACGGCGTCTACGCGGTGCGGATGCACGGGCTCGGCCCCGCGCCCCGCCCCGGGGTCGCCAACATCGGCACCCGGCCCACGGTCGACGGTCGTGCCCATCAGCTCGAGGTCCACCTGTTCGACTTCGCCGCCGACATCTACGGGCGTCAGGTCGAGGTCGAGTTCTGTCTCAAGCTGCGCGACGAGCAGCGCTTCGCCTCCTTCGAGGCGCTCAAGCACCAGATCCAGCTCGACGCGGACGCCGCGCGCGCCTATCTCGGCCGCGCCCCGACGCCCGCCCCCTGATCCCCGAGCGGCCACGGCGCCGCCCGCAACCTCGAGAGCGAGAGCATCATCGTCATGGATCCAATCGCCCCCACCGACCCGGCCGCCGACACCGCCCGGTTCATCGACTGCAACGGCTTCCGTCTCCACTACCGCCGTCTCGGCGACGGCCCCCGGCTGCTGTTGCTGCTGCACGGCAGCTTCCTCAGCCTGCGCTCCTGGCGCGCGGTGATGGCACCGCTGGCCGAGGCCGGCTACACCGTGGTCGCCTTCGACCGCCCCGCCTTCGGCGCCAGCTCCAAACCGCTGCCCGGCGCCGACGGCCAACCCGGCTACAGCGCCCACGACCAGAGCACGCTGATCGCCGCGCTGATCCCGGCGCTCGGCTTCGAGCGCGCGGTGCTGGTGGGCAACTCCACCGGCGGCACCCTGGCGCTGATGACCGCGCTCGAACACCCCGAACGGGTCGAGGCGCTGGTGCTGGTCGACGCAATGATCCTCAGCGGTTACGCCACCAGCGAGATCCCCGGTTTCGTCAAGCCGCTGATGCGCGCCCTCACGCCCTTCTTCTCCTGGTTGATGGGCCGACTGATCGCGCGGCTCTACGACAAGGCGATCCGCGCCTTCTGGTACCGCCCCGAGCGGCTCGCCCCCGAGGTGCTCGCAGCCTTCCGCGCCGACATGATGCAGGGTCCCTGGCCGCGCGCCTTCTGGGAGCTGTTCCTCGCCACCCGCAAGCTCGGGCTCGAACCCCGACTCGCCGAGGTCACGCCGCCCACACTCGTGCTCACCGGCGCCTACGACCAGACGGTGAAGGTCGCCGAGAGCGAGCGCATCGCCGCGGCCATCCCCGGCGCGCGGCTTGAAGTCATTGCCGACAGCGGCCATTTGCCTCACGAGGAGTCGCCACAGGCCTTCGTCACCACCCTCACCGACTTCCTGCAGACACCGCCGGGACACTGATCCAGGCCCATGCCGGGAGGGCCACCTCCCGGCGGCGACGAAGGTCCAACCACCACCCCGGGAGCGCGTCATGGGTCCCTGGTTCGTCGTCAAGCTCTATCTGCTCACCTTCACGGTCTTCATGGCCATCGATCTGTTGTGGCTGGGGGTGATCGCCCGCCGCTTCTACCGCGCCCAACTCGCTCATCTGCTCGCCGACACCACCCGCTGGCCGGCGGCCATCGCCTTCTATCTCATCTATGTCGCCGGCATCCTGGTGATGGCAATCCTCCCCGGCGTGGAGGCGGGCTCGCTCGACAAGACCCTGTTGCTGGCCGCCGGCTTCGGCTTCTTCACCTACATCACCTACGAGCTGACCAACATGGCCACCCTGCCCGACTGGCCGCTGCGCCTGGTGCTGGTCGACACCCTGTGGGGCGTGGTGCTGTGCACCCTGGTCGGCGCCGCCGGCTTCTCGCTCGCCCAACTGCTCGGCTGATCCACGAGAGGGGTCAGTCGAGCGGCATCATTGAGAACGATTTGCAATAAAAAACCTGGAGGAATATGCTGCGAATCATTCCTATTGACGTACGAGGCGGCACCCACATGCACACGGCACCGACTTCGCTCCCCGCTCAGCAACAATCCCCGCACCCGTCCTATCCGCTCACCATGGCCGACGACAACACCCTGGTACGAGTCTGCACCCTACTGGGCGGGCGCCAATTGGTGCGTCGGCTCACCGAACTCGGGCTCAACCAGGGCGCCGAACTGCGTGTCGTCCAACGCCAGGGCGGCGGACTGATCGTCGCCCGCGGTGAGACCCGCATCGCACTCGGCGGCGGCATGGCCGCCAAGATCCTGGTGACCGACGCCGCCATCGCCTGAATCCCGGTCCCTCACGCCGCCCGCACTCCACTGCACTGCAACCGCTCAAGACGTCATCATGAACACGACCCTGAAAGACCTCGTCGTCGGAGACCACGGGGCCGTCCGCGGCTATCGCCCGGGCGCCGACGCTTACCGCCGCAAGCTGTTGTCGATGGGCCTGACCCCGGGGGCCGCCCTGGAGGTAGTCCGGGTCGCGCCGATGGGCGACCCCGTGGAGGTGCGAGTGCGCGGCACCCGCGTGACCCTGCGCCGCGAGGAGGCGGCCATCCTGGAGGTCGAGCGGGCATGACGGCACGACTCACCCACACCATCGGGGTCATCGGTAACCCCAACTGCGGCAAGACCACCCTGTTCAACGCGCTGACCGGCTCGCGTCAGCGCGTCGGCAACTGGCCCGGGGTGACGGTCGAACGCAAGACCGGCCACTTCCGCTTCGACGAGGCCGACTACACCCTCATCGATCTGCCCGGCACCTACTCGCTGGACGTCACCGAGGGCGCCGTCTCGCTCGACGAGCGCATCGCCCGCGACTTCGTCCACGCCCGCGAGGCCGACCTGATCCTCAACATCGTCGATGTCGCCAGCCTCGAGCGAAACCTCTATCTCACCACCCAACTGCTGGAGATGGAGCGACCGATGGTGGTCGCGCTCAACATGATGGACGTCGCCGCCGAACGCGGGCTGCGGGTCGACGCCGCTGCGCTGGCCGAACGGCTCGGCTGCCCGGTGGTGCCGATCGTGGCGACCACCGGCGACGGACTCAATGACCTGCGCGCGGCGCTGCAACAGGCCGTCGAGCACCCGCCGGTCCCGCAGACGCGGATCGACTACGCCCCGGCGCTCGAGCGCGTGATCGAGCAGCTGCACGAGCGCATCGAACCGGTCGCCAGCAGGCACGGCGATCCGGCGCGCTGGTTGACCACCCGCCTGCTCGAAGGCGATGACCTCGCCCGCGAGTTGATCGGCGATATTGTGCCCGCGCACGAGGTCGCCGCGTTGCTCGGCGAGGATGCCGAACAGATCGACATCCTCATCGCCGATGCCCGCTACGGCTTCGCCCACGCCGTCACCCAGGCCTCGCTGACACAGAGCGGCGAGATGCCGCGCAGCCTCTCCGACCGCATCGACCGGGTGATCCTCAACCGCGCCCTGGGCATCCCGATCTTCCTCGCGGTGATGTACCTGATGTTCATGTTCACCATCAACATCGGCGGGGCCTTCATCGACTTCTTCGACATCGCCGCCGGCACCCTCTTCGTCGACGGCGTGGCGCACCTGCTCGCCGGTCTCGGCACCCCGGAGTGGGCGATCCTCGGGCTGGCCGACGGCATCGGCGGCGGCATCCAGGTGGTGGCCACCTTCATCCCGGTGATCGCCTTCCTCTATCTGTTCATGTCGGTGCTCGAGGACTCGGGCTACATGGCCCGCGCGGCCTTCGTCATGGACCGCTTCATGCGCTCGATCGGACTGCCCGGCAAGTCCTTCGTGCCGCTGCTCGTCGGCTTCGGCTGCAACGTGCCGGCGATCATGGCCGCGCGCACCCTGGAGCAGCCGCGCGACCGTATCCTCACCGTGCTGATGGCGCCCTTCATGTCCTGCGGCGCGCGGCTGCCGGTCTATGCCCTGTTCGCCGCCGCCTTCTTCCCGGTCGGCGGTCAGAACGTCGTCTTCGGGCTGTATCTGATCGGCATCCTCGCCGCTGTGCTCACCGGCTTCCTGCTCAAGCGCACCCTGCTCGAGGGCCAGGCGATGCCCTTCGTGATGGAGCTACCGCCCTATCACCTGCCGACCCTCGGCGGCGTGCTGCGCCGCACCTGGGAGCGCACCAGCAGCTTCATGTTCCGCGCCGGCAAGGTCATCGTGCCGATGGTGCTGGTGATCAACGTGCTCAACAGCCTCGGCACCGACGGCAGCGTCGGCAACGAGGACACCGACCAGTCGATGCTCGCCGAGATCGGTCGCACCATCGCCCCGGCCTTCTCGCCGATGGGCCTCGACGCCGAAAACTGGCCGGCCACCGTCGGCATCTTCACCGGCGTGCTCGCCAAGGAAGCGGTGGTCGGCACCCTGGACGCCACCTACTCGGCGCTCGGTGCCGACCCCGAGGCGGCCGACGAGGAGGCCGCCGCCTACGACCTCGGCGCCGGTCTCACCGAGGCGCTCGCCACCATCCCGGCGGCGCTGGGCGATGCGCTCGGCACCTGGTCCGACCCGCTCGGCGTCGGCATCGGCGAGGTCAGCGACCCCGAACTGGCCGCCGCCGAGCAGGAGGTCACCAGCGCCACCTTCGGCGCTATGCACGAGCGTTTCGACGGCGCCGCCGGGGCCTTCGCCTATCTGCTGTTCATCCTGCTCTACTTCCCCTGTGTGGCCGCCATCGGCGCCATCGCCCGCGAGACCAGCGGCGGCTGGGCGCTGTTCGCCGCGCTCTGGACCACCGGCCTGGGGTATGTGAGCGCGACCATCTTCTACCAGGCGGCCATCTTCGCCCGCGACCCGGTCAGCTCGTCGATCTGGATCGGCATCATGACCGCGCTTTTCCTCGCCACCGTGCTGGGGATGCGTTGGTGGTCGCGACGTGACCCGGCACTCGCCACCCCGGCGCGCGACCCGGCCTGAACCGACGGAGGGACACCCATGATCATGTCCGATCTCACCAGTCATCTGCGCAGCCAGGGGCGCGCCGCGCTGCGCGACCTCTCCTACCGGTTCGATACCGACCCCGAGGCGCTGCGCGGCATGCTCGAGCTGCTCGAACGCAAGGGCCGGGTGCGCAAGCTGCCCGGCGGCACCCCCTGCAGTGGATGCAGCAGCTGCGACCCGGTCGCGATCGAACTCTACGAATGGGTCGACTGAGTCCGATCTGACCACCCGCGGTCGACCGCCACAGGGACGTGGCCGAGCGCGCCGGACCTGGCCACCACCAGGCCCCCGAGTTCTCCCTGCGCCGCTCGCACCCCTCGGGGTCGGGCGGCGTTTCCTTTTGCAGCGACCAGCGACCAGCGACCAGCGACCAGCGACCAGCGACCAGCGACCAGGGGATTGAACCGCCAAGCCGCAAAGAACGCGAAGAGGTTCAAGTTGCCAGCGACTAGCCGCCAGCGAGAGGGGACGGGCTTGTCTCGTCCCTTCAAGGTTGACTGCAAACCGACACTGGAGGCTGTTTGCTGAAGGCTGGTCGCTTTCTTCGCGCCCTTCGTGCCTTCGCGGTTCAATCCATGCTGGCGGCTGGCGGCTGGCGGCTGGCGGCTGGCGGCTGGCGGCTAAAAGCTAACGCCGGGTCTCGAAACGGAAGGGGGCGACCAGCAGGCCGTCCGGGGTCTCGAGCAGCACCCGCGCCTCCCAGCGCATCAGGGTGCGCGCGCAGACCGGGAGCATAGTCTCGCCGGCGAAACGCGCTGCACCGAGCGGGGCGAGGCGCGCGCGGTTATAGCCCATCTCCATGTCGACACCAATGAAATCGACCGCGACGCTCTCGACCTGACGCCCGGTGACGACGACTTGTAGACGCAGCGGTGTGACCAGCGGGATCGGGTCGCGTGGCGCCACCGCCAGTCGCACCTCGCCACCACCGGGAAGGACCAGCGTGCAGTCACGGCTGGCGATATCGCAGCGCGGATCGGGATCGGCCCAGCGCGCATTCGCACCGACGCCACTCAGCAATCCACGCACTCCCAGCCAGGCGGCCGGCAGCGCAACCAGCACCGCGACGATCGTCCAGATCAGGATCGGGCGGGCGCGCCGGCGTCCATCCCTGGTACTCCCGGAATCGGTCATGGCAAGCCTCCATCGAGACGGGTTCAAAATATTAGATTTCTCTTATATTATTGATTCGACCGATCCGCGCCAGGGACGGTGAGATTCTTCGATTCGATCCACCACCAACCCAGGAGCCGTAACATGGGTATTCTCGGAGCCCTGGCACTCGCCGCTGTCCTCTTCGGCGGGGTCCAGACCACACTCGCACCCCAGTCACCCCAGACCCAGGACATCCAGGCGCAGACCGTCACCACGCCCGTGTCACCGGACTGAGCACTCACTTGCCGCGGAGCAATGCCTCGGGGTGGCGCTCCAGATAGTCGGCCAGCTCGCGCAGCGCACGCACCGAGCGCGTCAGCTCGGCGAGCGCGCGGTCGAGTCGCACGCGGGTGCCATGCCCATCCTCGACCAGTCCATCGAGATGGCGCAACGTCTGGCTGGCCTGCCCCAGGGTGCTGCGCGCGGCACCGGAGAGCGGTCCGACCTCGGCCTCGAGCGTCTCGGCCAGCCGGGTCAGGGCCGCGCTGGTCTCACCGATACGGGTGGCGACCGGCACCACCTCACCATCGATACGCCGCGCCAGGCGCTCATAGGCGACCAGGGTCTGGTCGAGCCGTCCGACAAGCGGCGGCAGCCGCCGCTCCAGGGTCTCGGCCAGGGCGCGGATTCCGGTCAGGGTGGCGTCGAGATTGCCCATCAGTGCGCCGGCCTCGTCCGAGCCGAGCAAGGTGCCGAGACCGCGCAAGGCAGCGCTCGCCTCATCGACCAGCTCGTCCAGACGCAGGTTCCCCAGCATCTCGCCGAGCTGGTCGCGGATCGCCGGCAGCGCCGGCACCACCACATCCCCCCCGTCCTCGACGACAGGCACCGTGGGGGCCTCGCCGACCAACGTCGGATCCAGGTTCAGCGCGACCACGTACTGACCGGTGACGAAACTCAGCGACTCGAGCCGAGCGCGCAGCCCACGCCGGGCCACCAGCTCGCGCAGCACCACGCGCGCATCGCGTGGTTCGGCGCCCTGGCTGATCCGCACCCGCTCGGGCCAGACCTCATAGCGCACCGGGATGCGTACCGCACCGTCGGCGGGCGAGAAGTCCAACTCGATGGCGGTCACCTGGCCCACCGCGACCCCCTGGAACTGCACCTCGGCGCCGACCGACAAGCCCTGCACCGAGCCGGGGAAATAGGTCAGCAGGCCAACCCGCTCACGAAACAGCGCCCCGCCACCGAACAGGATCAGCGAGAGCACGAACAGCGCCAATGCGCCGAGCACGAAGGCGCCGATCAGCGAGGGACTGGCGCGACGACTCATGCCGCCCCCCGACGCAGGAAGGCGCGCACCCGCGCATCGGCGGCATGATCGCGCAACCAGCGCGGATCGCCGGTGGTGAGCATGGTGCCACGCTCGGCATCGAGGAAGACCGCCTCGTCGGCGATGGCGAAGATGCTCGCCAGATCATGGGTGACCACCACCATGGTGGCGCCGAGGCTGTGCTTGAGTTCGACGATCAGCTCGTCGAGCAGGCACGCGCTCAGTGGATCGAGCCCGGCCGAGGGTTCGTCGAAGAACAGCACCTCGGGGTCGAGCGCCATCGCCCGCGCCACCCCGGCGCGCTTGCGCATGCCGCCGCTGATCTCGGCCGGATAGAGCGCCCCGCACCCGCCCAGCCCGACCAGCGCGAGCTTGTAGTCGACCAGCTCACACACCTGGCGCGGCCCGAGGTCGGTGTACTGCTGCAACGGCAAGGCCACATTCTCCTCCAGCGTCATCGAACTCCACAGCGCCCCGCCCTGATACATCACCCCGTGACGGCGGATGCGCCGCTCGCGCGCCGCCGGCGAGGCCTCCCAGAACGACTCGTCGTCGAACAGGATACGCCCGGCCAGCGGCGCCAACAGCCCGGTCATGGCGCGCATCAGCGTGCTCTTGCCGCAGCCGCTCCCGCCCATGATCACGAAGATGTCGCCGCGCCGGATCTCCAGATCGAGATCGCGCTGCACCGCGCGCGCGCCATAGCCGACGCTCAGCCCCTCGAGACGGATCTGCACCGCTCCGCTCACAGCCCCACCGCGTCGAACAGCACCGTCAGCACCGCCGCGGCGATGACGATGTGGAGGATCGCGGTGACCACCGCCGAGGTGGTGGTAGCGCCCACCGCCGCCGCGTCGCGCCCGCTCTGCATCCCCCGCAGACAGCCAGAGACGGCGACCACCGCGCCATAGACCCCGGCGCTGATCAGACCCTGGACGAAGTGGTTCCAGCCCACCGCCTGGACGGTCTGCACCGCGTACTCGGTCGGGTTGATGCCACCGACCACGGCGGCGGCGAAGGCGCCGCCGAGGATGCCCATGAGATCGGCATAGAGCGCGAGCAGCGGGGTCATCGCGATCAGCGCCAGCAGCCGGGGCAGCACCAGGAACTCGACCGGGTCGATCCCCAGGGTGCGCAGCGCGTCGATCTCCTCGTTGGCCTGCATGCTGCCGAGCTGGGCGGCGAAGGCCGCGCCGGTGCGCCCGGCGAGCACGATGGCGGTGACCAGGGCGCCGATCTGCATCACCACCGCCAGTCCCACCAGGTCGGCGACATAGATGCGCGCGCCGAAGCGCGCCAGCTGCTGGTCGCCGATATAGCCGAGGATCAACCCCACCAGGAAGCTCACCAGGCTGACGATCGGCAACGCCTCGGCGCCGACCTGCTGGACGATCAGCCAGAACTCGGCGCGTCTGAAGCGCGCCCGCCCCCGCGCCAGCCGCCCCAGCGCCAGCACCACCTCGCCGACGAAGGCGAAGAGCGCGCCGCTCGCGCGCGCCGCGTCGATCACCCGCGCGCCGAAACGGGCCAGCAGGCGCGGGCGCGGGCCTGTCTCGATGGGAGGAGCGGACTGCAGGGGCACCGCCTCGGCCAGCGTCAGCAGCGTGACCACGCCCTCGGGCAATCCTGCGAGCGCCAGTTCGATGTCGTGCGCCCGGCAGTGCGCGCGCACCGCCAGCAGCAGACTCGGCAGACTCGAGTCCCAGCCCCCGAGACCTGTGGTGTCGAAGGCCAGCTCGTCCACCTGCTCGCGCGCGAGACGTACCACCACCGTCTCGGCCGACGGCGGGGCGTTGGTCAGACGCCACTCGCCGGAGAGACGCAACACCGCGCCCGCACCCGTCCTCATCAGTTCGACGCGGGCCGGCGACGAGCCGGCGCGCGCGCTCACCCCATCCCCTTCAACCATGCTCCAGCACCATCAACACCGCGAGCAGCAACGCGAACCCGACCGCGAACCCGAGATCAGCGCCACGCAGCGGCGCCAGCTCGGGTAGCGGCATGCGCCCGGCATAACCTCGACAGCGCATCGCCGCCCCCACCCGCTCGGCGCGCTCGAGCGCGCGCACCAACAGCATCCCGACGAGGAAACCATAGCTGGTCAAAGTATGAAGATCGCTGCGTGGGCGAAAGGCACGGACACGCATCGCAGCACGCAACCGCGCCTGTTCGCGCTCGAGCACATCGAGATAACGCGCGCTAAGCAGCAGCAACTCGACCAGCGCACCGGGCACCCGCAGCGCGCGCAACGCGGCACCGAGCCCGCCCGCGCCGACCCCGGCGAGCAGCGCCAGCGTCACCAGCGCCACCGCGCTGGCGCGCGCGGCGATCACCGCGGCGAGGACCAGCCCCTGCTCGCTCAGCACTAATCCACCGCCCTGCCACAGCGGCTGGCCCGCAACGGTGAAGGGCAGCAGGCCGAGGGTGAGCAGCATCAAACCCTCGAAGACCAGCAGCAGACGCGCCAGACGGCGCGGCGCGATGCCCGCCCACCGTGTCAGCAGCACGCCGGCGAGCAAGGCAGCAGACAGCGCCGTCCCGCCCTCCAGCCCCACCACCACCAGCGCCCAGCCCAGGCAGCAGAGTAGCCGCACCCGAGGATCGAGCCCGTGCGACGCGACTCCGGCACGCCCCCCCGGCATCGCCTCAACAGGCACGCGCCGAACGCGCCAACAGCTCGGGCCGGACCGTCCACAGCAGTCGCAGTGCCGCGGCCGTCACCACCGCCTCGATCAGTGCCACCGGCAGCTGCGCGATCAGCGCCAGACGGGCCGCCGCCCACAACCCCTCGCCACTGGCCGCCAGCGACCCGGCCACCAGCAGTGCCGAACCGGCGAAGGCACCCGCGCCCACCAAGGCGCCGAGCGCAACCAGCAGCCAGGACGACAGGCCGGGGCGCAGCCGCGCCAGCACCATGCGTGCAGCCAGCCCGACGAGCAGCGCCGGCAACGCCAGATTGAGGGTATTGGCCCCGAGCACCGTCAGCCCGCCATAGCCGAAAAACAATGCCTGCAACAGCAGACCGACACAGATCGCAGGGAACACCGCCCAGCCGAGCAATATGCCCATCAGCCCGCTCAGCAAGAGATGCGCACTGGTCGGTCCCAGCGGGATGTGGATCAGGGAGACGGAGAAGAAGGCGGCGGTGAGCAAGCCGGCACGCGGGATGCTGGACGCGTCGAGCGCGCGCAGCCCGAAACCGACCCCGGCGAGCGCCAGGGCAGCGGAGCCGAGCAGGACCGGCATGGAGAGGACGCCATCGACGATATGCATGGGTGCGGGCAGCCCCGTAGACATCGGGTGGAGGCAGCGGGATAGTCGCGACCGTATCACCCCCGCCGCGCGCCAGTCCAGCCGAGTAAGGGACGGAGGTTGGATTATGCTAGATAGGTCGTCCCAGTCCCGAGACATCTCATGTCCGTCGAGTCCCGTCACCGTCTCCAGATCTCACCCGCAACCGGAGTCGGTCCCGAGCACTGCAGCCCCGACCCCACGGATCGAGCGGTCACGGCGCGATCAGCCACATCACACGCTGACCGATGAACCGGCGTTCATTCCCTCGGATCCATCGCTGGCATCACCCGCTGGCGGTCGTTCTGGTGATGGCGCTGATCCTGGCGATCACCGGGCTGCTCGAGCACTTCGCCACCGCCCACCAGCAGGAGTTGAAACGCAACGCGGTGGCCGATCATGTCTCGGTGCTGCGCAGCCGACTCGATGGCGTGGTGCAACACGACCTGCGCCTCGCCCGCACACTGAGTGCATTGATCGCCTCCCGTCCCGATCTCGACCAGACAGGATTCGCCCGGATCGTCGACGATCTCACCAGACGCCAGCAACTGCTGCGCAACATCAGCGCCGCCCCCGGGCTGATCGTCGGCATGGTCCACCCGTCCACCTCCGACGAAACGATACTGGGACTCGACTATCGCGAGCACCCCGCACAGCGCCAGGCTGCGCTGCAGGCGGTCGAGCGCGGCGAGACCATCATCGATGGACCATCGCCGCTGATCCAGGGCGGGGTCGGACTGGTCATCCACGCCCCGGTCTTCGTCGCCACCGATCAGGGCCCGCGGGTCTGGGGACTGGTCTCCACCGTGCTCGACATCGAGCAGCTCTATCGCATCAGCGGCCTGACCACGGCCAATACCGAGCTGCGGCTGGGACTGCGCGCCCGGCCGGACGATACCACCTCACCGCGGGTACTCTTCGGTGACCCCGAGGTCTTTCGGCGCGCGCCGGTGAGCGCAACGGTGGCGCTGCCCAATCTCACCTGGGAACTTGCGGCCATTCCCCGCGAGGGCTGGAACCCGGCCTCGCCGGCCCGCTGGCTGATCCGTCTCGGCGGCCTCGTTACCGCACTCGTCACCGGTGGACTGCTGCACCTGCTGCTGCAGAGCACGCGACGCCGCATCAACAGTGAGGGGCGGTTGCGTGCATTGCTCGACAACCTCCCCGACCTGGTGTGGCTGAAGGACCCGCACGGCGTCTATCTGGTCTGCAACCCCCGGTTCGAGTCCTTCTTCGGCGCCTCCGAGCACGAGATCATCGGCCGTACCGATGCCGATTTCGTCGCCCCGGAGCTGGCGCGATTCTTCCGCGAGCAGGATCAGGCCGCACTCGTCGCCGGTCGCGCCAGACGCAACGACGAGTGGATCACCTTCGCCAGCGACGGTCACCGAGAACTCGCCGAAACCATCAAGACCCCAGTCTACGATGCCGCCGGGCAGCTCCTCGGCGTCCTCGGCATCGCCCGCGACATCACCGAGCGCCAACGCCAGCAAGACGAGATCCGCCGGCTCAACGCCGAACTCGAGTCACGGGTGGCAGCCCGCACCGAGGAGTTGGCCGCGCTCAACCGTGAACTCGAGACCTTCACCTACTCCGTCTCCCACGACCTCAAGGCGCCGCTGCGCGGCATCGACGGTTACAGCCAGCTGCTCATCGAGCAACATGGCACCGAACTCTCGCCCGAGGCCGCCACCTTCACCGCCAACATCCGCCGTGGCGTCGAGCAGATGCGCGCGCTCATCGACGATCTGCTGACCTACTCGCGGATGGAGCGTCAGGCACTGGCCGGACGCCGCGTCGAACTCAGCGCGGTGATCGAGACGGTGCTCGCCGAGCGACACGCTCTGATCGTCGAGCGCGACATCGAACTCGCGGTCGATGTCTCCGAACTCACCGTCAGGGCCGACCCCGACGGGCTGCGGATCATCCTCCGCAACCTCGTCGACAACGCCATCAAGTTCAGCCGCGACGCCACCCCACGACCACGCCTCCGGATTCTCGCCAAGGATCAGGGCAGACGGGTCATAATGGCAGTCTCGGACAACGGCATCGGCTTCGACATGCGTTTCCACGACCGACTGTTCGAGGTCTTCCAGCGCCTGCACCGCGCCGAGGACTATCCGGGCACCGGAGTCGGTCTGGGGATCGTGCTCAAGGCCGCGCAACGCATGGGCGTGCGGGTCTGGGCCGAGAGCAGTCCCGGGCATGGTGCAACCTTCTATCTGGAGCTGTCACGATGAGTGCCGGACCGCACTGCTCGATGCTGCTGGTCGAGGACGACCCGGTCGATCTCGATCTCATCCTGCGCGCGCTCGCCCCCCACATCGAATCCGACGGGATCGGCATCGCGCGCGACGGCGAGCAGGTGCTGGCCTGGGTCGAACACTGGGAGCACGGCACCCATCCCCCGCCACAGCTGATCCTGCTCGATCTCAAGCTGCCGGGGATCGGCGGGCTCGAAGTCCTGAGACGACTGCGGGGCAGCGAGCCCGGGCGCCTGATCCCGGTGGTGGTGCTCACCTCGTCGGACGAACCACGCGATATCCAGGCCGCCTACGACCTCGGCGCCAACTCCTATATCGTCAAGCCGATCAACTACGAGCGCTTTCTCGAAGGCCTGCATCAGATCAACCGCTATTGGTGCCGCACCAATAGACCCCCAAGCTAGGATCATGGATATCCTCTATGTCGAAGACGACGTCACCGACCTCGAACTGACACGCCAGCAGCTGGCCTGTACAGCCCCCCAGGTCGGGGTCGATCATGCGGCAACGCTCGCCGAAGCCAGGGAACGGCTGTACCACCCGGAGCGCTACCAGCTGGTACTGCTCGACCTCGGGCTGCCGGATGGCTCGGGGCTGGAGCTGCTCGACTGGATCCGTGAACGGCGCCTCCCCCTGGCCGTGGTCGTGCTCACCGGCGCGGGCGATGCCGGCAGCGCGGCCGACGCACTCCAGGCCGGCGCCGACGACTACCTGATCAAGGATGAGATCGAGGCGGACGAACTCCCCGCTCGGCTCGCCCGTGCCTGGCGCCGCTTCCGCAGCGCCGAGGCGCGCCACGGGCACGGACTGCGCGTCCTCTATGCCGAGCGCAACACCGACGACGCCGACCTCACCGTCCGCCATCTCACCCGTCACGCCCCCCACATCCATCTGACTCTGGTCGGCAGCGCCGAGGAGGCACTCGATCACCTGCCGGGCACCGCCGAGGACACCTCGACCTTCGACGTACTGCTGCTCGACTACCGTCTTCCCGGTCTGGACGCCCTGGAGGCACTCAAGCAACTGCGCGACGACCGCAACCTCGCGCTGCCGGTGGTGATCGTCTCCGGGCAGGGGGGCGAGCGCGTGGTCGCGCGCGCGCTGCAGCTCGGGGTCGACGCCTATGTCCTCAAGCAGCCCGGCTATCTCCATCAGCTCACCGCCACGCTCGAGCGCATCGCCCACCAGGCCGAGCTGGCCCGCGAACGCGCCGCGCTGCGCCAGACCTCGACCCATCTCGGGTTGATGCTCGAGGCCAGCCCGGTGGTGCTCTATACCCTGCGCATCGAGCAGCACCGCCCTCGTCCGACCTGGGTCAGCGACAACATCACCGCCCTGCTCGGGTTCACGCGCGACGAGACGATGCGCCCCGACTGGTGGCTGCGCCAGATCCATCACGACGACCGCGAGTCGGTCGAGCGCGCCCTCGGTCAGCTCGTCAACCGCGGACAGCTCAGGCAGCAGTACCGGCTGTTCGACCGTGACGGTGGCATGCGCTGGATCGAGGACGAACTGCGCATTCTCGGACACGAGAGCCCGGCGCACACCGAGGCGATCGGCGCCTGGCGCGATATCAGCGACAGCAAGCATGCCGAGCACTTCCACGAGACCCGCATGGCGGTACTCGACGGCCTGCTCGACGACCGCGCGCTCCCCGAACTGCTCGGCGAGATCGCCACCCGGCTCGAGCAGGCCGAACCCAGACTGCGGGTCTCGGTGGTGGTACGCGACCCCGTCAACAAACGGCTGCGCAGCTTCGCCGCGCCGCACCTCGCACCGGTACTCAATGCCGCGCTCGAGGACTGTGCGCCCGAACGAACCCCGTTCGCCCCCACGCTGCGTGACACCACCCCGGCACTGGTCGCCGACATCGCCAAACATCCCGCCTGGCAGCAGTACCTCGAACAACATCAGGCGGCCGGACTCCGCGCCTGCTGGTCCTTTCCCTTTCACGACGACACTGGCGAGGCGCTGGGCATACTCGTCGTCTATCGCACCACTCCCGGTCTCCCCGACGCCGCCACCCAGGCGCATATCGCCGAGTTCGGCCAGCTCGCCGCGCTGGCGGTGACCCGGGCGCGCACCACCAACGCACTGCGCCAATCGGCCGCGGTCCTGGCGAGCGCCCGCGAGGGCGTGGTGGTCACCGACCTCAGACCCCGAATCCTGTCGATCAACCCTGCCTACACCCAGATCACCGGCTACAGCGCCGAGGAGGTCATCGGTCGCAACCCCAACCTGTTGCGCTCCGAGCGCCAGGGTCGCGCCTTCTATCAGCAATTGTGGGCCTGCCTGCTCGAACAGGGACACTGGCAAGGCGAGATCTGGAACCGCATCAAGAGCGGCGAGGTGCGCCCGGTACTGCTGTCGATCAGCCTGGTCACCGATACCGCCGGCAATCCCGAGCGCTATGTCGGGGTGATGACCGACCTCAGCCAACTCAGACACTCGGAGGCGGCGCGCGAACGTCTGGCGCACTTCGACCCACTCACCGGACTGCCCAATCGACTGCTGCTGCAGTCGCGACTCAGCCACGCCCTCGAGCGCGCTCAGCGTCACGGTCACTACATCGCCGTGCTGCTGATCGATCTCGACCGCTTCAAGCACATCAACAACAGCCTCGGTCACCCTGCCGGCGACAACCTGCTCGAACTCCTGGCGCACCGTTTCGCGACCCGGCTGCGCGAGGGCGACACCCTCGGGCGACTCGGCGGCGACGAGTTCCTGGTGGTGCTCGAGCGGCTGCACCAGCCACGTCAGGCCGCGGGCGTCGCCCGCGACTTGCTCGAGCTGTTGCGACGACCGATCACCCTGCCCGGCGATCACGAGATCCATGTCGGCGCCAGTATCGGCATCGGGGTCTACCCGCAGGACGGCAGCTCGGCCAGCGAGCTGATCCAGCACGCCGAGGTCGCGCTCTATCAGGTCAAGGCGCAGGGACGCGGCAACTATGGCTTCCATACCCCGGAGTTGAGCGCCCAGGCCGCCGAGCGACTCGAGCTGGAGGCACGGCTGCGTCAGGCCCTGGGAAACGAGGAGTTCCTGCTCCACTTCCAGCCACAGTTCGACTGTGTCAGCGGCGCGTTGATCGGCTGCGAGGCACTGGTGCGCTGGAACACGCCCGACCAGGGGTTGGTACCACCGACGCGCTTCATTCCCCTGGCCGAGGAGACCGGACTGATCCTGCCCCTCGGCGACTGGGTGCTGCGCACCGCCTGCCGTCAGGGAATGTGCTGGCTCGACGCCGGGCTGGTCCTCGAGACCATCGCGGTCAACCTCTCGGCGCGCCAGCTGCTGCAACCCGACTGTGTCGATTGCATCGAGCAGGCGCTCACCGCGACCGGCTGGCCGGCGCACCGGCTCAAGCTCGAACTCACCGAGAGCATGCTGATGGGGGAAGGCGACGAGGTCGAGCAGCGTCTCCAGGCACTACGCGCGCTCGGCATCCGTCTGTCGATCGACGACTTCGGCACCGGCTACTCGTCGCTGGCCTATCTGCGTCGCTTCGCCATCGACGAACTCAAGATCGACCGCAGCTTCGTGCGCGACATCCCGGCACAGCGCGACGACATGGAGATCGCCGCCACCATCATCGCGATGGCGCGCAACCTGAAACTGCGGGTGATCGCCGAAGGCGTCGAAACCGAGGCGCAGCTGGAATTCCTGCGCGAGCGGGGATGCGAGGCCTATCAGGGCTATCTGTGTGCCCCGCCGCTCACCCCGGAGGCCTTCGCCGCACGCTTCGGGCCGCGCTAGTCGACGGTGGCCCAATCATCGAGCAGTTCGCGCAACACCGCCGTGGCATAGGCCCCGGCGGGCAGCTCGAAGGTGAGGCGCACACCGCCGTCGAGCTGTTCGGCGACGAGGTCGAACACCGGCAGACGCAGCGCGCGCCGCTCCTGCGCCAGCCCCGCCGCCGCCAGCCCCTCGGGCCAGCCGGGGAAGGCGGTGGCCACCGCTTGCTCACGCGCCAACACCTCGCCCCGGCTCGGCGGCGCGCCCTCGCCCCACAGCGGGCCGGTGGGGTGGACGTCGAGTCGGGCACAGCGCGTCAGCAGCGTTTCATCGACGGTCTCGACGGCGAAGTGCGAGTTGCAGCCATCGAGCTGCAGACGATCCCCATCGAGCGGTCGATCCCAGCAGTCGTCGGCCACCCGCCCGGCGAGCGTCTCGTTGAACAGCTGCGAGCGTGCCGCCGACAGCCACAGCCCGCGCACATGACGCGACACCCGAGGCACCGGCGCGCCGCTGAACAGCGCATGGGCCTGGGCGAGGTTGCCACCGTCGCGCCCGAAGCGCTGCTCACCGAAGTAGTTGGGCACGCCGCGCGCGCCGATCGCCGCGACCCGCTCGGCCAGGGCCTCGGGGTCGGGGGCGAGGTCGCGCATCAGGAGACGGAAGCGGTTGCCGACCAGCGCGCCGCGCCGCAGCTTGCGCCGATGGGCGTGGACCTCCAGCACCTCGATGCCGTCGGTGGCAAGCGCCGACCAGTCCGGCTCGCCGGCACGCGGGCGCGGCAGCGAGAACCACTGCCAGGTGACCGCGTGACGGTCCTTGAGCCCGGCATAGCCGACCGCCGAGACCGCCACCCCGGCGCAGGCGGCCAGCCGCCGCGCCACCCACTCGGTATTAGCCTCGCGCTTGCGCACCCACAGCAGCAGGTGCTCGCCGTCACCGTCGGGCTCGAAGGCGAGCCGCTCCTCGACCTGGAAGTCCTCCGGTTCGACCCGCAGCCGACCGCGCCCGAGCGGCGCGCCATAGGCGCGCGGCAACTGCGCGAAGGGGGTGTGCCCGGGCAGCGGCGGCTGGCTCATTCGACCAGCAGCACCGAGGCCGAGGCGGCGATGCCCTCGCCGCGACCGGTGAAGCCCATCTGCTCCATGGTGGTGGCCTTGACGTTGACCCGCGCCGGTTCACACTGCAGGTCCCCGGCGAGCACCTCGCGCATGGTGTCGATATAGGGCGCGAGCTTGGGCTGCTGGGCGATCAGCGTCATGTCGGCGTTGTGCACCCGCAGGCCGCGCTCGTGCAGGCTGGCGATCACCCGGCGCAGCAGGATGCGGCTGTCGATCCCGGCATAGGCCTGATCGTTGTCGGGGAAATGACGACCGATGTCGCCGAGCCCGGCGGCGCCGAGCAGGGCATCGCACAGCGCATGAATCAGCACGTCGCCGTCGGAGTGGGCGGTCAGTCCCAGCTCGTGGGGAATCTCCACACCACCGAGCACCAGTCGGCATCCGGGGGCGAAACGATGGGCATCGAAACCCTGACCAATCAACATGGAACGCATTCTCCGAAGGCAGGTTGAAGGAAGCCGGGGCCTATCCGTCGCCCCGGTACAGCGGTTGTTCTCAGTCGAGACGCCCCTGCTGCTGCAGATGGAAACGGGCCAGCGCCAGATCCTCGGGACGGGTGATCTTGAGGTTGTCCGACTGGCCCTCGAGCAGCCGCGGGGCCTGCCCCAGGCGCTCGATCGCCGAGGCCTCGTCGGTGACCAGCGCGCCCTCGGCGAGCGCCTGACGCAGTGCCTGACGCAGCGTCCCGAGGCGGAACATCTGCGGGGTGAAGGCGTGCCACAGGGCGCTGCGCTCAACGGTGGTCTCGATCCGACCCTCCGCACCGGCGCGCTTCATGGTGTCGCGCACCTGCACCGCGAGAATGCCGCCGACCGGATCATCGGCCAGCCCCTCGAGCATGGCGTCGAGATCCGAGCGGCGCAGACAGGGGCGCGCGGCATCGTGCACCAGCACCCAGTCGTCTTCGGCGGCCTGTCCGCTCAGCGCCTCGAGCCCGTTGAGCACCGAATTGCAGCGCTCCGCGCCACCCGGCGCGCGGATCACCCGGGGATGGGTGGCGTAACGGGTCTCGGGCCAATAGGGGTCGGCGGGATCGACGGCGACCACCACACCGGCGATGGCGGGGTGCTCGACGAAGCACTCGAGGGTGTGTTCGATCACCGTCCGGTCGGCGAGATCGAGATATTGCTTGGGGATGGCGCTCCCCATCCGTCGGCCGACGCCGGCGGCGGGGATCACTGCCCAGAAGGCGGGTTTGGCGGTCAATGCGGGGGCTCCACGGAGGGGCGAGGTTCGATCACCTGCAGGAAGGTCTCCCCGGGCCTGATCATGCCGAGTTCGGCGCGGGCGCGCTCCTCGAGCGCTTCGAGCCCGCTGCCGAGATCGACCACCTCGGCGCGCAGCTTGGCGTTGCGTGCGCCGAGGCGCTCGAGTTCGACACGCTGCGCGGCGATCTCCTGGCGCAGCGCGGCGAGTTCGGCCTGGCTCCCGTCACCGACCCACAGCCGGTAGTGGAGCGCCAACAGCACGAACACCAGCAACGCGATCAGCAGGCGCATGGATGAGGTGCTCGAGAACGGCGGCCCGGGGCAGGCTCAGCGACGACCGGGGGCGTCGTTCACAGCCATTTGAAGGCGTCGCGACCGGCGTAAGCGGCCTCGTCGCCGAGCTGGTCCTCGATGCGCATCAGCTGGTTGTACTTGGCGATGCGATCGGAGCGCGACAGCGAGCCGGTCTTGATCTGACCGGTGCCGGCGGCGACCACCAGGTCGGCGATGGTGGTGTCCTCGGTCTCGCCGGAGCGGTGCGAGACCACGGCGGTATAACCGGCGGCGTGCGCCATGGCGATCGCCTCGAGGGTCTCGGTGAGGGTGCCGATCTGGTTGACCTTGATCAGGATCGAGTTGGCGATGCCCTTGTCGATGCCCTCGCGCAGGATCTTGGTGTTGGTGACGAAGAGGTCGTCGCCGACGATCTGCACCCGCGCGCCGAGCCGCTCGGTGAGCGTCTTCCAGCCGTCCCAGTCGCCCTCGGCGAGACCGTCCTCGATGCTGAGGATCGGGTAACGATCGACCCAGGACTCGAGCAGGTCGACCATGCCCTCGGCATCGAGGGTGCGGCCCTCGCCCTTGAGGTGGTACTGGCCGTCCTCGTAGAACTCGGAGGCGGCGACGTCGAGCGCCAGGAAGATGTCCTCGCCGGCCTTGTAGCCGGCCTTCTCGATCGCCTCGAGGATGACCTCGATGGCCGCCTCGTTGGACGCCAGGTCGGGGGCGAAGCCGCCCTCGTCGCCGACGCTGGTGGCCAGACCACGGGCATGCAGCACCGACTTGAGCGCGTGGAAGATCTCGGCGCCGTAGCGCACCGCCTCGCGGATGCTCGTGGCACCCACCGGCATGATCATGAACTCCTGGAAATCGACGCTGTTGTCGGCGTGCTCACCGCCGTTGATGATGTTCATCATCGGCACCGGCAGCCGGTAGGGACCGCTCGAGATCGAGCGGAACAGCGCCACCGCCTTCTCCTGCGCGGCGGCATGGGCATTGGCCAGCGACACACCGAGCAGGGCATTGGCGCCGAGCCGGCCCTTGTTGTCGGTACCGTCGAGCGCGAGCATGCGGCGATCGAGCGCCTGCTGATCGAGCACGTCCATGCCGATCAGCGCCTCGCGCAGCTCGCCCTGGATGTTGGCCACTGCGGTCAACACGCCCTTGCCGCAGAAGCGATCGGTCTCGCCGTCGCGCAGCTCCAAGGCCTCGCGCGAGCCGGTGGAAGCACCCGAGGGCACGATGGCGCGACCGATGGCGCCGTCGGCGGTGATCACATCGGCCTCGACGGTCGGATTGCCTCGGGAGTCCATTACCTCGCGGGCACGGACGTCGACGATCTCGGACATGCTTCGATTCTCCTGAGAAATTGGGGTCGATGGTGAATTCTGGGCTGTCGCGCCACAAAGGGGAAGGGCCGCACGCACGGCCCTGCCCTCAGCTCGACGGGGATTCGGCACACTCGATCAGACCGGCACGCTTGACCACGCCGTCGAGTTCGACCAGGGTCTCGAGCAACGCCTGCATGCGTTCCAGCGGCCAGGCATTGGGGCCGTCGCTGAGCGCCTGATCGGGGTCCGGGTGGGTCTCCATGAACAGCCCGGAGACGCCGGCGGCCACCGCCGCGCGCGCCAGCACCGGCACGAACTCGCGCTGACCGCCGGAACTCGTGCCCTGACCACCGGGAAGCTGCACCGAGTGGGTGGCATCGAACACCACCGGACACCCGGTCTCGCGCATCACCGCCAGGGCCCGCATGTCCGAGACCAGGTTGTTGTAGCCGAAGGAGACGCCGCGCTCGCAGACCATGATCTGCTGGTTACCGGTGTCACGGGCCTTGTCGACCACGTGCTTCATGTCCCAGGGGGCGAGGAACTGCCCCTTCTTGAGATTGACCGGCTTGCCCTGCGCGGCCACGGCGCGGATGAAGTTGGTCTGACGGCAGAGGAAGGCGGGGGTCTGGAGCACGTCGACCACCGCCGCGACCTCGTCGAGCGGGGTGTCCTCATGCACGTCGGTGAGCACCGCCACGCCGATACGCTGGCGCACCGCCTCGAGGATCTGCAACCCCCGTTCGATGCCCGGCCCACGGAAGCTGCCGAGCGAGGAGCGGTTGGCCTTGTCGAACGAAGACTTGTAGACGAAGGGGATACCGAGCGCGTCGGTGATCTCCTTGAGCCGTCCGGCCGTCTCCTCGGCCAGCCCCGCGCTCTCGATCACGCAGGGGCCGGCGATGAGGAACAGCGGCCGATCCGCTCCGACCTCGAAGTGCGCCAGGCGCATCAGTCGTCCCGCCCGCCGGTGAGCTGGCGCTGCTTGAGCGCCGCCTCGACGAAGCCACGGAACAGCGGGTGGCCGTCACGCGGGGTCGAGGTGAACTCGGGGTGGAACTGACAGGCGATGAACCAGGGGTGGTCGGGGATCTCGACGATCTCGACCAGCCGGTTGTCGAGCGACCAGCCGGAGAAGCGCATCCCCGCGTCCTTCATCTGGTTGAGGTAGCGGTTGTTGAACTCGTAGCGATGACGATGACGCTCGCGCACCTGCGGCTCACCGTAGACGCTGCGCGCCAGGCTGCCCGGCTCGAGCCGACAGTTCTGCCCGCCGAGACGCATGGTGCCGCCGAGATCGCCGTCGGCGTCGCGGGTCTCGACCCGCCCCTGGTCGTCGCGCCACTCGGTGATCAGGCCGATCACCGGGTGCGGGGTCTTGGGATCGAACTCGGTGCTGTGCGCATCCTCGAGACCGACCAGGTCGCGAGCGTACTCGATCACCGCCACCTGCATGCCGAGACAGATGCCGAGATAGGGCACGCGGTTCTCGCGGGCATAGCGCACCGTGGCGATCTTGCCCTCGACGCCGCGCTCGCCGAAGCCGCCCGGCACCAGGATGGCGTCGAGCCCCTCGAGACATTCGGTGCCCTCGCGCTCGACCCGCTCGGAGTCGACATAGACCACCTCGACCTTGGTCGAGGTGTGGACCCCGGCGTGGGCCAGCGACTCGGAGAGCGACTTGTAGGCCTCGGTCAGGTCCATGTACTTGCCGACCATGCCGATACGCACCGCGTGCTCGGGCTTGTCGAAGCCGTCGAGTACCCGATCCCACTCGCCGAGATCGGCCTCGGGCACGTCGAGCCGGAACTGGCGCACCACCAGGGTGTCGAGTTCCTGGGCGTGGAGCAGACGCGGGATGCGGTAGATGTTGTCGGCGTCCACCGCCGAGATCACCGCCGCCACGTCGACGTTGGTGAACAGCGCGATCTTGCGCCGCTCGTCCTCGGGCAGCAGGTGCTCGGCGCGACACAGCAGGATGTCGGGCTGGATGCCGATCGAGCGCAGTTCCTTGACCGAGTGCTGGGTCGGCTTGGTCTTGATCTCGCCGGCGGTGCGGATGTAGGGCACCAGGGTGAGATGCATGAACAGCGCGTTCTCGCGTCCCTCTTCGACGCGCATCTGACGAATCGCCTCGAGGAAGGGCAGCGACTCGATGTCGCCCACGGTACCGCCGATCTCGACCATCGCGATATCGGCACCCTCGGCGCCGAGCCGGATGCTCTGCTTGATCTCGTCGGTGATGTGCGGGATGACCTGCACGGTGCGGCCCAGATACTCGCCGCGGCGCTCCTTGCGCAGCACGCTCTCGTAGATCTGGCCGGTGGTGAAGTTGTTGTTGCGCCCCATGCGGGTGCGCAGGAAACGCTCGTAATGGCCCAGATCGAGATCGGTCTCGGCCCCATCGTCGGTCACATAGACCTCACCGTGCTGAAACGGGCTCATGGTGCCCGGATCGACGTTGATGTAGGGGTCGAGCTTGATCATCGTGACCTTCAGGCCACGCGCCTCGAGGAGTGCGCCGAGCGATGCCGAGGAAATGCCTTTTCCCAGCGATGAGACGACACCGCCGGTGATGAAAATATACTTTGTCATATGGAAGCAGGAGGGAGTCGAGGGCGGTCGCCCGAATGCCCGCACAAACTACCAAAATCGCGTCCTCGGCTCAATCCGAGGCGTGTCATGGGTTGCCGGCCCCGACTCAACGTACACGATTCGCCGCCCCGCTCACCTTCACAAAGCCAAGCGTGCCGCGTATATTCCGCTTGCGCCTCGTCTCGGAGACCGACGCGCCCCTCCGCCCAAGCGGGCGGACCACACACGGCTGAAGCATTTCAATAGTCAGGAGTGGCAATATGCATAAGCTTGCGAAAGTGATCGGTATCGCCGCCATCAGCGGTACCGCTGCCTTCTCGATGAACACCGCCCAGGCATGGTGGGGCGGCCCCGGTTGGGGTGGCTACGGGCCGGGCTACGGCTCCGGCTGGGGCGACTGGTTCAACGACATGTTCGGAGACGGCTGGGGCGACTTCAACATGAACATGAGCGGCGGCGGACGTGGCTGGGGTCGTGGGCGCGGCTGGGGCCGTGGCTACGGCTACGGCTATGACCACCCCTACTACGGCGGGTACGGTCCCTACGGCTATGGCGCGCCTTACGGCTACGGCGCCCCTTACGGCTATGGCGCGCCCTACTACGGCGGCGCCCCCTATGCGCCCTACGGCGCACCGGCCGCGCCGGCGGCCCCCGCGGAGAGCAGCGCCAAGTAATCCGCGGCTGCGCCCAGCGCAGCGCCGACAAGAAGCCGCGCCAGTCCTGGCGCGGCTTTTTTGTGGGCAATCGTCGCCATTACGGGTACGCCGAGACGTTAACCGGCTTGTAATCCGAGATGGTTCCGGTTAAAAAGAGGATATTTGATCCAGATCAATACGGTCACCCAATCAGAGGGCGGCCGGCGGAAAGGTGTGTTGTCGTGAGCCAGCGAAAAGTGGTTTCGTTAGAGACGATTCGAGTCGCATGCAAGAATTGCACACTCTCATCCCTGTGCCTGCCCGTTGGGCTGACACAGGAGGACGTCGAGCGCCTCGACGACATCGTCAAGCGCACGCGTCCGCTGCATCGGGGTGACTTCCTGTTTCGCGACGGCGACCGTTTCCGTTCGCTCTACGTGGTCAAGACCGGCTCGGTGAAGACCTTCGCCCCCAGCCCCGAGGGCGGCGAACAGGTGCTCGGCTTTCACCTGCCCGGCGAGATCATCGGTCTCGACGCCATCGACAAGGACGAGCACGCTTGCTCGGCCAAGGTGCTCGAGACCTCGGCGATCTGCGAGATCCCCTTCCAGCGGCTCGAGGAACTCACCTGCTCCATCCCCAGCCTGCAGCATCAGATGTACCGGCTGCTGAGCAAGGAGATCGGGCACGATACCGACATGCTGCTGCTGCTCGGCAAGAAGAACGCCGAGGAGCGTCTCGCCGCCTTCCTGCTCAGCCTCTCGCAACGCCTGCACAAGCGCGGACTGTCGCCTTCCGACTTCTATCTCAGCATGTCGCGCCACGAGATCGGCAACTATCTCGGACTCGCGGTGGAGACCGTCAGCCGGCTGTTCACCCGCTTCCAGGACGACGGCCTGATGCGCGTCGACCGCAAGCACATCGAATTGCTCGACCTGCCCGCGCTCGAGGCCCTGGTCGGCGGCAACGGTCAGGGCCGACGCCAGAACCAGCAGCGCTGAGCGCACCGCATCGCTGCATCCTCAGGGGCGCGCAGGTCGCCTCCCCCGAGACGCGAGGGGCGAACACGGCTCACGCCCCAGCATTCGGCACACCGCAGCTCAACCCGGCTCGCGCAACCACAGACAGCCCTCGGCGCTGGCCTTGTCGATCGCCTCGAGCCGGGCCGCGTGCGCCCCGAGCGCGCGCCCATCGGCTCGCACCACTCGCAACGGCGGACGCTCGGCGCTGATCCGGCCATGCTCGCCGGTCGCGCCCTGGGCGCCCTCGCCCACCGTCTCGACCTCACCGAGCCCGAGTTTCACCTGTCCACCAGTCATCGCCAGATAGACATCGGCGAGGATCTCGGCGTCGAGCAGGGCGCCGTGCAGGTCGCGCTGCGAGTTGTCGACGTCGTAGCGCTTGCACAGCGCATCGAGGCTGTTGCGCTGCCCCGGATGGAGGCGGCGCGCCATCATCAGGGTGTCGGTGACCGAGCACAGCGCTTCGATGCGCGGCGCCTCCGGCTGCCACAGCCGCAGCTCGTGGTCGAGGAAGCCGACATCGAAGGCGGCGTTGTGGATGATCAGCTCGGCGCCGCGCACGTAATCGAGAAAGGCCTCGGCCAGCTCGCCGAAGCGTGGCTTGTCGGCGAGGAAGTCGTTGGTGATGCCGTGCACCTCGACCGCACCGGCATCGATCTCGCGATCGGGCTGGAGATAGCGATGGAAGTTGTTGCGGGTCAGGCGTCGGTCGATCAGCTCCACACAGCCGATCTCGATGATGCGATGCCCGTCCTGCGGATCGAGACCCGTAGTCTCGGTATCGAGCACGATTTGACGTGTCTGCTGCATGGCCGGCTACCTCGGAATGCCCTGATTGGCGAGCTGATCGGCGCGCTCGTTGCCCGGGTGCCCGGCATGCCCCTTGACCCAGTGCCAGCGCACCTGATGATCGGCGAGCGCGGCGTCGAGCCGCTCCCACAGGTCGCGGTTCTTCACCGGCTGGCGACTGGCGGTGCGCCAGCCGTTGCGCTTCCAGCGCGGCATCCACTCGCCCACCCCGCGCTTGACGTACTGCGAGTCGGTGGTGATCTCGATCTCGCTCGACCGCTTGAGCGACTCCAGCGCCATGATCACCGCCATCAACTCCATGCGATTGTTGGTGGTCTCGCGCTCGCCGCCGCAGAGGCTCTTCTCGGCCTCGCCCCAGCACAGCAGCACCCCCCAGCCACCAGGGCCGGGATTGCCCTTGCAGGCACCATCGGTATAGGCGTGCACCGCCTCAGACATTTGGATTCCTCCGCGCGGTCGGCTCGACCCGTCCCGGCAACAATTGTCGACGGCCACGCCACGACGAGCGCAGCGGAATGAGTGTCGATACCCGCTTGACCGCTCGCAGCACATAGACCCCGCCGAGCGTTGGCATCAGGCGTCGCCCCAGGGCCTCGATGCGTGGTCCACCGGGGCCGAGCGCGCCGGTCAGGGGGGGACGGAACATCAGGAACTCGCGCCGCTCGAGCGCAAAACCGAGATCGGACAACCAGGCCTCCATCTGATAGTTGGTACGAAAGCGTCCGCACCAGGGCGCCGGCCCCCGCGAGCCTCGCAACAGGCCGCGCAGGCCCCAGGTGCTGATGGCATTGAAGCCGATGACGATGAGTCGCCCCTCGGGGATCAGGATGCGCTCGGCCTCGCGCAGCACCGCCTGCGGCTCGGGCGAGAAATCGAGGGTATGGGGCAGGAAGAGCGCATCGATACTGTCCGAAGCCAGTGGCAACTGCGAGGCCAGACCGACGATCGCCGGGGCCCGGGCCAGCGGCGGCGGATCGCAGGGCATGGCGATGCGATGCCGGATCCGACTGGTGGCGAGCGCGTCACGGAAGCTCTCGGTGACCCCGACCTGCACCAGATAATAGCCGAAGGTGTCATGCAGCAGCTGCTGCACGCAGGCACACTCGAGCCGCGCCAGCTCGGTGCCGAGCGGCGAGCGATACCAGCGCTGGAGTTGGGCGAGCGGGGAATCCGGCCCCTTGCAAGCAGTCATGCGGCAGCCTCTTCGAGGCGGCCATGTTAACCGCAGCGACCCCGCGCTGTCGTCTACTCAGGCTCACGCAATTCCCGACGCCGGACCTGGAAATCGACCCCGGGTTTGACTTATGATGTCGCGCGAGAATTCAAAAAATCCTTCTTTACAAACACTTAACGCCTCCCCGGGGATTCAATGCCTGATGTTTCACGTCTGGCACGCACGCTGTGCGCGCTGCCCCTGTTGCTCGCGCCCGTTCTCTCGGGCTGCGTCAAGGACTCACCCCTCACTCGCGCCGAACAGGACTCGGACGCACGCCCCCAGATCGTCTCGGCCCGCGAATACGGCTTCGTCCGACCTGCGGTCGACATCAGCGGCCTGGAGACCACCAGCGGCGGCCAGGGTCTCGCAACCACCACCGGCGGTGGCGACCTGTGGACCCGGGTACGCACCGGCATGCGACTGCAAGACCAGCACAACCCGCGGGTCGAGGCGGTCATCGCACGCTTCAAGCGCGACCCGCGCTATCTCACCCGGCTCAATGATCGCGCTCGCCCCTACCTGCGCCTAATCGTCGACGAGATCGCACGGCGCGGCCTACCGATGGAGCTGGCGCTGCTGCCCCAGGTCGAGAGTCGCTACAACCCCGGCGCCACCTCGTCCAAGGCCGCCGCCGGGATCTGGCAGTTCATGCCTTACACCGGACGCGCCATGGGACTGCGTCAGGACCAGTGGTGCGACGAGCGACGCGACGTGCTCGCCTCGACTCGCGCCGCGCTCGACTATCTCGAGCAGCTCAACGCCCAGTTCGACGGCGACTGGGCACTCACCATGGCCGCCTACAACTGTGGCCCCGGCTGCGTAGCCAACGCCGTCGAGCGCAATCGTCGCCAGGGCCAGCCAACCGACTTCTGGTCGCTGCAACTGCCCGCCGAGACCCGCGACTATGTACCGCAGATCCTCGCCACCGCGCGTCTGGTGGCGACCCCCGGGCAGTACGGCCTGGCCCTGCCGCCGCTCCCCGATCGCCCCCAGCTCGAGTTGATCCGCACCCCGGGCGCGGTCGAACTGGCCAAGCTCGCCAACGCCAGCGGCGTCGAGCTGGCCACCCTCAAGCGACTCAACCCCGGTCTCAAGCGCGCGCGCACCGCCCCCGGCGCCCAGGCCAACCTGCTGGTGCCGGCCGGCAGCGGCGCGCTGCTGCGCAAGGCGCTGGCCCAGACCGAGGTGGTCACGCCCGCGGCCTACAGCGCCTCGAGCCGTGTCCATATCCGCGAGCGCGCCACCCCGCAGGCACGCCCGGCGGTCGCCGTCGCCAAGCCCGCGCGCACGACGCCCAAGGCACTGGTCCACGTGGTCAAACGCGGCGAGACCCTCAGCGCCATCGCCCGCCGTCACGACCTCGGGGTGCGCACACTCGCCGAGAGCAATCATCTCGATCTCGACGACACCCTGCGCCCGGGGCAGAAGCTGCGCATCCCCGGCAGCGATGCGCTGGTCACCTATCGGGTGCGCAGCGGCGACTCGATGAGCGTGATCGCCCACCGCTACGGCGTCACCGTCGACGACCTCCAGCGCTGGAACGCCCTCTCCGACTCGCGTCTCGACATCGGCGACACCCTGCGCATCTATCGGCACAAGAGCTGAACCGCCCCGAGGATGACCCGGTGCCCCGCGTCATCCACGCCACCGAGCAACGTCCATCGTCCACACCCGGGCGACGGGCGCTGCTCGGCGCGCTGCTCGGGCTGACGCTCCCGCCATCGGCACGCGCGATGTCGCTGCTCGCCCTCCCCCAACCACTGCGCCCGACCAGCGCGCCCGACGACTTCCGCCCCCCGCGTCCAGGCATGGCCGACCGCGTCCTCGTGCGCAAGGCCGAGCGCCGACTCTATCTGCTGCGCGACGGCGCGGTGTTGCAAAGCTACGCCATCGCGCTCGGCTTCCAGCCGCTCGGCCACAAACGCCGCGAGGGCGATGGCCGCACCCCCGAGGGACGCTATCGCATCGACTGGCGCAACCCCGCCAGCCGCTTCCACCGCGCCCTGCACATCTCCTACCCCGGTCCCGGCGACCGGCTGCGCGCGCGTCTCCACGGTGATGACCCCGGCGGCGCCATCATGGTCCACGGCACCGGTCCCGACACCAACCGCAACGGCGACTGGACCGCCGGCTGCATCGCCGTCGACAACGCCGAGATCGAGCAGATCTGGTCGCTGGTGGCCGACGGCACCCCGATCGAGATCCTGCCCTGAGCGGTCCCGGCGCGCCCCGAGACGCAGGACGGAGACACCAACCCGCAAAACAGGGGTAGACAAGCCGGGACGACACCATTAATATTCCCGACTCGCTGCCGCGCCATGCGCGGACCGCCAGCACTTGGAGAGGTGCCGGAGTGGTCGAACGGGCTTGACTCGAAATCAAGTGACTCGCTTGCGGGTCCGTGGGTTCGAATCCCACCCTCTCCGCCATCTTCCCCCCTGGAATCGTCCGATTCCAGCACGACCCAAATCCTGATAGCCATCGCGTCGATCGAGCACCGCTCTTGTGTTCCGCTCGAGGTTTATCTGCTCACGGGCCAAACGGATGCCGCCCATGCCGGCAACCCCCTATACTTCCCCTCCCCGAAACCCAGTCCCATCGCAGTCCCGACCGATCATGCACCGCGCCAACGCCCCCACCATTCGTCTGCACAGCCTCGGCTGCCGTCTCAACGAGGCCGAACTCGAGGAATGGGCCGAGCAGTTCCGCCGCGCCGGGATCCAGCTCGCCGCCGACGGCGAGGGCGCCGATCTGGTGGTGATCAACACCTGCGCCGTCACCCAGGAGGCGGTGCGCAAGTCGCGCAAGCTGCTGCGTCGCGCCCAGCGCGACAACCCGCGCGCGCGGCTGATCGTCAGCGGCTGTCTGGCCGCGCTCGAGGCCGAGGCGCTGGCCGGCGAGTCCGGCGTCGACCTGGTGGTGAGCAACGCCGACAAGGATCGGCTGGTGGAGATCGCGCGCGCCACCCTGACGCTGCCGCTGATGCCCGAGAGCGCCACTGCCGGCGGCGCCGAGGCGCTGTTCGCGCGTGGGCGCCAACGCGCCTTCGTCAAGGTGCAGGACGGCTGTCGCTACAACTGCACCTTCTGCATCACCACCCGCGCCCGCGGCGAGGAGCGCAGCCGTCCGATCGCGCAGGTGGTGAGTGTGATCGACCGTCTGACGCGCCAGGGGGTGCGCGAGGTCGCCCTCACCGGCGTCCACCTCGGCGGCTACGGCCATGACCGAGGCAGTGACCTCGGCGAGCTGATCGCCGCAGTGCTCGCCGATACCGGCATCGAGCGCCTGCGGCTCGGCTCGCTCGAACCCTGGGACCTGCCGGATGACTTCTGGGGATTGTTCGCCGATTCACGCCTGATGCCGCACCTGCACCTGCCGGTACAGAGCGGCTCGGACCGGGTGCTGCGCCGCATGGCCCGACGCTGCAAGCGCGAGGCCTTCATCGAACTGGTCACCGCAGGCCGCGCCGCGCGCCCCGAACTCAACGTCACCACCGACGTCATCGTCGGCTTCCCCGGCGAGGACGAGGACGACTGGCGCGAGACCCTGTCGCTGGTCGAGACCGTCGGCTTCGGCCACATCCACGCCTTCGCCTACTCGCCCCGCGCCGGCACCCTGGCCGCCACCCTGCCCGGGCGCGTCGACAGCGCCACCAAGCGCGCGCGCAGCCAGGCGCTGCAACAGCTCGCCGCAACCACTCGCACCGAACTGCTGCGCCAGCAGCACGGCAGCCGCGTCGAGGTGCTCTGCGAGCAGGCCCCCGACCCGGCACGCAACCTACCGGGCCAGGGCTACACCCCCAACTACCTGCCGGTCCGCTTCACTGCCCTGCCCGACCCGATCGACACCAACGCCCTGGTCGAGGTCGAGATCACCGACGACGACGGCGAACACCTGCTCGGACAAGCGATCCGAGCGCGTTGACCAGACGAGTGACGCCCAGTCCAGCGAGGACCAATCCCCCCCTACCCCCCCTTTGTCAAAGGGGGGAACTGCGTTGGATACGTTTAATGAGGGATGAGGTTCCCCCCCTGCGTCGGAGGGGGGAGCTGGGCTAGACAAGTCAATGAGGGAATGCCCCCTCCTGCGTCAGAGGAAGATCTGGGTTGGACACGTCAATGGGGGGATGCCCCCTCCTGCGTCAGAGAAAGATCTGGGTTGGAGACGTCAATGGGAGGATGCTCCCTCCTGCGCCAAAGGAAAAACTGCGTTGGAGACGTCAATGGGGGGATGCTCCCTCCTGCGTCAGAGGAAGATCTGGGTTGGAGACATCAATGGGAGGATGCTCCCTCCTGCGTCAGAGGAAGATCTGGGTTGGAGACGTTACTCACCAGTACGCCAGCCGCGCCTTCCAGCAACCTGCGCCGCTACGCCATGCGTTGCGCGATGAGCCGGTGCAGCAACTGCAGGGACCTCACGCTGAGGCTCCCCCTTTGAACACCCTGAGGCCCCCCCTTTGGAAAAGGGGGGCTAGGGGGGATTGACCATCAAAAAAGCAAGATAAAAGGAGACCCCCGACCATCCCCCAACCTTCGAGCATCAACACAAAACTGGACTTCACGCGACGAGCAACCACCTTCTCCACAGACCATGAACTGACACCTTATTCCAGCCAAGGGGCAGGGAGGTCGAACTTGCAACCCTACAACAAGTCGCTCAAGCCCTTCTCCCGTCACCTTCGCAGCAACATGACCAAGGCCGAACAGGCGCTCTGGCAGCGGCTGCGTCGCAAACAGGTCCACGGTCTGCAGTTCTATCGACAAAAACCGCTGCTCGGCTTCATCGTCGATTTCTACTGCCCCAAGGCCGCACTGGTGATCGAGATCGACGGCGGTCAGCACCGAGTCCCCGAGCACAGGGCCAAGGACGCGAGACGCGATCAGGCGCTGGCCGATATCAGTCTGACCGTGCTGCGATTCGACAACCGTCAGGCCCTGAACGAGACCGACGTCGTGTTGGAGACGATCCATCGCGCCATCGACCATGGCCCAACCTGAAGGGCCAGAAGCACAGGATTCAACATCCAGAAAGGAAGAACCCGACACAACCCCCATTGAAACAATGGGTTGGTTGATTCGTCGCGCTCAAGCCCCCTCGCGCAGCAGCGAGACACCCGACTCAATCGGCTCCGGCAGCACGGCCAACGACGGCGCACCCGGCCACAGACGCGCGATCAGGGGAGCGACCTGCGCCTGCTCGCCACTGGTCCAGAAGCGCTCGCCGCCGACCCGACCGAGCGGGGCGAGCAGACCGGCCTCGGCGAGCCGGCGGCGCACCTGACGGGCGACGCCAGCCCCGGAGTCGAGCACCACGACCTCCGGCCCGGCGAGCCGTTCGATCAGCGGGCGCAGGTGCGGGTAGTGGGTGCAGCCAAGCACCAGGGTATCGACCTCTCGTTCGAGCAGCGGCGTCAGATAACCCTCGAGCAGAGCGTGGGTCAGCGGGCCGTCGAGATCCCCCTGCTCGATGCGCTCGACCAACCCGGGACAGGGCTGGGCAAGGACCTCGGCCTGTCCGGCGACACGGGTACGCAGGCGCGCGAAGTTGGCGCTGGCCAGCGTCTGACGAGTAGCGAGCACGCCGACACGACCACTACGGGTGCGCGCGGCGGCGGGCTTGACCGCCGGCTCCATCGCCACCACCGGCAGCGCGTGACGCGCCCGCAGCACTCGCGCCGCCACCCCGGTGGCGGTGTTACAGGCAATCACGATCGCCTTGGCGCCCCGCCCGATCAGGAACTCGGCGACCGCCAGCGAGCGCGTCTCGATCGCCTCGGTCGGCTTGTCGCCATAGGGGGCGTGGGCGGAGTCGGCGACATAGAGCAGGTCCTCCCCGGGCAGCTCGCGCCGGATCTCGCGCAGCACCGACAGCCCGCCGACGCCGGAGTCGAATACGCCGATCGGTTGCTGTCGGATCATCCTGGAGTGGCCTGAGACGCGAGAGGTGGGTCGGAACAACCAGCACGAGTGTAGGCCGCACCCGGCGGCCTGACAATCGGCCGCGACGTCGGCCGCCGGGGGATTGAACCACGCAGGGGCGGCCAGCGGCCAGCGGCCAGCGGCCAGCGGCCAGCGGCCAGCGGCCAGCGGCCAGCGGCCAGCGGCCAGCGGCCAGCGGCCAGCGGCCAGCGGCCAGCGGCCAAGATTGAACCGCAAAGCCGCGAAGCGCGCAAAGTGAATGCTGTGTGATGTCGGCGTGAGGCCACAGACGGCGCGAGTCCGCACCCTCTGGTGGCTGATCGCTGACGGCTGGCGGCTTATTCCCCTTTGCGCCCTTCGCGGCTTCGCGGTTCAAATTCCTGGCGGCTGACAGCTGCCGGCTGAAAGCGACTGACCGTCTCTAGCCCTCGAAGCTCGCCCACACCGGGCAGTGGTCGGAGGGCTTCTCCATGGCGCGGATCTCGTAGTCGATGCCGGTCTCGATCAGGCGTTCGCGCAAGGGCGCGGTCACCAGCAGCTGGTCGATGCGCAGTCCGCGCCTGGGCTCGCGCTCGAAGCCGCGCGAGCGGTAATCGAACCAACTGAAGGCATCGGCGCTGTCGGGGTGGAGCACGCGATGGGCGTCACAGAGCCCCCAGTCGGTCAGCGCGCGGTGCCACTCGCGCTCCTCGGGCAGGAAGCTGCACTTGCCGCTGCGCAGCCAGCGCCGGGCGTTGTCGGTACCGATGCCGATGTCGAGATCCGAGGGGGCGACGTTCATGTCGCCGAGCACCACTACCAGGTCAGCGGGCGAGAACTGGCCGCGCAGATACTCCAGCAGCCCGGCGTAGAAGCGCTGCTTGGCCGGAAACTTCAGCGGGTGGTCGCGCGACTCGCCCTGCGGGAAATAGCCGTTGATGACCGTGATCGGGGTGCCGTCGGACAGCGCGTAACGCCCGGTGATCAGCCGCCGCTGGGCGTCCGGTGGGTCGTCCGGCAGCCCCTTGAGCACTGACAGCGGCTCGGCCTTGCTGAGCAGGGCGACGCCATAGTGTCCCTTCTGACCGTGAAAGCGGGCGTGATACCCCAGCCCCTCGACCGCCGCGCGCGGGAACTGCTCGTCGGCGACCTTGCACTCCTGCACCCCGACGATGTCGGGGTCGTGCGCGTCCCTGAGTGCCTCGAGCTGGTGCTGACGGGCACGGATGCCATTGATGTTGAAGGAGACGATCTTGAACATCTCAGACACCTCCCAGCACGTCGCGGGTCTCGCGCCCGCCGACCTCGACCCCGTGGGCATGGGCACGCCCCCAGGGCGTCACCCGCTCGGTCGGCGCCAGCGGCTCGATCTCGGGCAACGGGCGGGCGGCGAGCGCCGCACCGTGACCGAGTGCGGCGAGCGCCGCGCGCATGCCGTCGGCATAGCCACGGTCGTACCAGCACTGGGCCTCGTCGCGGCGCGCGCGATAGTCGGCGGTGTCGCGATAGAGCCGTTCGAGCAGCGCCAGCAAACGGTCGAGGAGCTGGTCGGACGGCAGGGCAGGAGCTGGACTGGACATGGAATCGGGGTCTCTCGCTGGTCGATAGTGACGGAAAGCGCTGGCCGGGCGCCATCGTCGCGAGGCTAGCATGTGTCGATCGGGCACCCAAGCGCCGCGCCGACGTCCGCCGCACCGGTGGAGGATTTTTCATCGTCCCGTCGCTCACTTAGAATGCAGCGTCCGCTGCCCGCCAACGGGGACACCCGCACCCACTCCGCCAACCATCACCCGAGGTCTCGCCGATGCAGTCGTCCCCGCCCTCCCGCTGGTCCTGGTTGACGCCCTTCATGGCCTGGCTCCCCGGCGTCGGCCCCGCCGAGCTGCGCGCCGATGTCGTCGCCGCGCTCACCGGTGCCATCGTCGTGCTCCCCCAGGGCGTGGCCTTCGCCACCATCGCCGGGATGCCGCCCGAATACGGGCTCTACGCCGGCATGGTGCCGGCGATCATCGCCGCGCTGTTCGGTTCCTCGCGCCACCTGGTCTCGGGACCGACCACCGCCGCCTCGGTGGTGGTGTTCTCCTCGCTCTCGGTGATGGCGATACCGGGCACACCGGACTATGTCGCCCTGGCGCTGACCCTGACCTTCATGGTCGGGGTGCTGGAGCTGGCGCTCGGGCTGGTGCGCATGGGCGCGCTGGTCAACTTCATCTCGCACGCCGTGGTGGTCGGCTTCACCGCCGCCGCCGCGGTACTGATCGCCGCCAAGCAGCTCAAGCACTTCTTCGGCATCGAGATGGACAGCAGCGGCCACCTCCACGAGATCCTCTTCGAGTTCGTCAAGCACCTCCCCGAGATCAACCCGGCCGCCGCCCTGGTCGGGCTCGCCACCGTGCTGCTCGGTCTGGCCTGCCGGCGCTGGCTGCCACGCATCCCCTTCATGATCGTCGCCATGCTCGGCGGCAGCCTGGTGGCGCTGGGACTCGATCAGCTGTTCGGTGCGGCGCGCACCGGCATCGTCACCGTCGGCGCCCTGCCCTCGACCCTACCGCCGCTCTCGGCGCCCTCGCTCACCCTCGATCACATCCGCGAACTCGCGCCGGTGGCCCTGGCGGTGACCCTGTTCGCGCTCACCGAGGCGGTATCGATCGGTCGCGCACTGGCCGCGCGCGGCGGTTATCGCATCGACGGCAACCAGGAATTCATCGGTCAGGGGCTGTCGAACCTCGCCGGTTCCTTCTTCTCCGGGTATGTCGCCACCGGCTCGTTCAACCGCAGCGCGGTCAACTACGAGGCCGGCGCCCGCACCCCGCTGGCGGCGATCCTCGCCGGGGTGCTGCTGATGGTGATCGTGCTACTGGTCGCGCCGCTGGCGAGCTATCTGCCCAAGGCGGCGATGGCCGGGGTGCTGTTCCTGGTCGCCTGGGGGCTGATCGATCGCGCCGAGATCCGTCACATCCTCCACGCCTCCAAGCGCGAGACCGCGGTGCTCGCCGTCACCTTCTTCTCGGCGATCCTGCTCGAGCTGGAGTTCGCGATCTTCGCCGGGGTGCTGCTCTCGCTGGTGCTCTATCTCGATCGCACCTCCAAGCCGCTGATCCACACCCGAGCACCCGACCCGCGCCTCGCCCATCGCGCCTTCTCCAGCGACCCGGAGCTGCCGCGCTGTCCGCAGCTGCACATCATGCGGGTCGACGGCTCGCTGTTCTTCGGCTCGGTGCCCCATGTCGAGCAGGCCTTCGACCAGCTGCGCCACCAGCACCCGGAGCGCAAACACCTTGCGTTGGTGTGCACCGGCATCAATTTCGTCGACTATCAGGGTGGCCAGGCGCTGTTGCAGGAGGAGCGCCGTCGGCGCCTCGATGGCGGCGGCATGTATCTGATCCACGTCAAGCAGGGGCTGTGGGACGCGCTCGAGCGTTACGGCTGTTTCGACGAGACCGAGGCGCGCAACGTCTTCCAGTCCAAGACCGCGGCCATCCGCGCCATCTACCAGAAGCTCGACAAACGGGTCTGCGCCGGCTGCGAGCAACGTATCTTCCAGGAGTGCCAGCAATCATGAAGGCGATGATCCTCGCCGCCGGGCGCGGCACCCGCATGCGCCCGCTCACCGACCACACCCCCAAGCCGTTGCTCGAGGCCGGCGGCCGGTCGCTGATCGTCCATCACATCGAGCGGTTGGCCACGGCGGGTATCCGCGAACTGGTGATCAATCACGCCCATCTCGGCGAGCAGATCGAGCACGCGCTCGGCGACGGTGCCGACCTCGGGGTGGAGATCCGCTACTCGCCCGAGGCCGCCGCGCTGGAGACCGGCGGCGGCATCCGTCGCGCCCTGCCGCTGCTCGGCGAGGCGCCCTTCCTGGTGGTCAACGGCGATGTCTGGTGCGACCTCGACCCGGGCGCGCTGCACCTCGCCCCGGGCGATCTGGCGCAGCTCGCGCTGGTCGACAACCCGCTGCACCACCCCGAGGGCGATTTCTCGCTGGATGACGGTCGGGTGCGCGATGGCGGCGCGCCGCGCCTGACCTTCACCGGGATCGGCCTCTATCACCCGGCGCTGTTCGCCGAGCAGCCCGAGGGCGCCTTCCGTCTCGCGCCCCTGCTGCGCGCGGCGATGGCCGACGACCGGGTGGGCGGGTTGCACCATCGCGGACGCTGGTTCGACATCGGTACCCCGGAGCGCCTCGCCGCGCTCGACGCCTTGTTGCGCGAGCGCAGCTGAACCGACGGCAGCCGCAGGAATCGAACCCGCCGCCGCACGCCCGTACGCGACCTGGTCTCAATCCTTGGCCACCCCCTGGCCGAGCACGGCGCCGTCGACGCCGAGCGGCTCGCCGTAGAGGTCGAAGGGGCTGGCGTGGAAGCGCGCGGCGGTCCGTTCGACCGAGCCGTCGAAGCGCGGGTCCTGCGGACGCTCGTGAGCATTGATGTAGGCGGCAACGTCCCAGGCCTCCTGGGGAGTGAGTCGCACCGTATCGAGCAGCGGCATGTTGGCGGCGATGAACGCCGCGGCGGTATCGACGCGATGCATGCCGGCACCCCAGTTGTAGGAGCGTGGCCCCCACAACGGCGGGAACACCACCTCACCGTCGACCAGCAGCCCCTCACCCTCGGCGCCGTGACAGAGCGCACAGTGCTCGGCGTAGAGCGCCGCGCCACGGGTGCGGTCGAAGCCCTCGGCGGGCGGCTGCAGACGCGGATAGCCACGCCCGGACATCGCGGTGTCGCCGGTCGGGGCGCCAGTAGCGAGCCAGAAGATGTAGCTCTGCAGGGCATCGAGCACCAGGCCGTTGGTCTCCGGCACCTGGCCGCTGACGCTGTCCTGGGCGTTCATCGAGTAGCGGAAGCAGCCCTGGATGCGCTCGGCCATGGTATCGACGCGCTGGTTCTTGCCACGATAGGCCGGATAGGCCACCCAGGCGGCCCACATCGGTGAGGCGTCGGCGCGACGGCCATTGTCGAGATGACAACCGGCGCAGGTCTGGTCGTTGCCGACATGGGGCGCCGAGCGCGGGTCGGTGTTGGTGTGACGGAACAGCCGCGCGCCGAGTCGCACCATCTCGCCGAGCGGACCCTCGGGCAGCGCATCACGACTCGGCGGGGTGAAGCGCGACGCGGCCTCGGCGCGCCCGGCGGGCACCGCCCCGAGGTGTTCGGGCACGACGGCGTTCGCGCCAGCCACCGTCATCGCAGGCGTGCTGACGCTGGCGGTCGCGGGCGGCGGCGACGGATCGGGGAGGTCGTCGGCGGGATCGGCGACGGCCAGCGGGCGGGTCGCGAAATAGGCCGCGAGCGCACGTTGCTCGTCGGCATCGAGTCGCCCGGCGACGGCGCCCATCAGCGCCATCGGCTCCCCGTGGCGCCGCCCCGTACCCCAGGCCTGGAGCTGGGCGAGCAGATAGCTGTAGGGCTGCCCCGCCAATGGCGGGAAGACCGCGCCCGCACCCACCCCGCCGGGACCGTGACAGCGCACGCAGGCCGGCAGGTCGCGCTCCGGCCAGTCGCCGGTCTCGGCCAGTGCCCGGCCGGCGGCGGCATCGACATCGCTCGGCGCCCTGGCGTTGGAGGCCGGCGCCAGCGCACCGTAATAGGCGCTCACCGCAGCGATGTCAACCGGCGTCAGCCGCTCGGCCCAGGGGCTCATCACCGGGTGGCTGCGCTGGCCGGCGCGGAAGCGCTCGATCTGGGTGGCGAGATAGGCCGGTTCCAGACCAGCCAGACGCGCCGCGCCCAACGCCTCGTCACCGCCCCCGTCGGCACGGTGGCATCCGGCGCAGGCGACGATACCGCGCGCGGCATCGCCCTGCTCGGCGAGCGTGCGGCCACGCTCGAACGGCGCCGCGCCGGAAGCGGGCACCGACACGATCAGGAGCGCCGTCGCCATGACGGCGGCGAGATGCGTCATCACAGGATCCCTCCGCTCGAAGTGGCGCACACCCCTACCAGGGCAGCATGCGGTGCAGACCGTTGTCGCGACGGATGTACTGGTGCCAGAGCGCGGCGAGCACATGCACCCCGATGAGGGCGTAGAAGAACAGCTCCATCGGCTCACCGTGCGGCCAGGCCTTGACGAACGCGTGCAGCCCCGGCATCTCACCGAGGATCGAGGGTATCTGGGTACCGAAGAAATCGGCGGGGATGTCCTTGGAGGCGATGCGCAGATAGCCCGAGATCGGCACCAGCAGGGTGGCGAGGTTGAGCAGCAGGTGGCCGAGATTGGCGGCGAGACGGCTCCAGGCCGGGGCGTCGAGCAGCGCGGGCGGCGGCACCAGCCGACGCCAGGCGATACGCGCCAGGGTCAGACCGAAGACCAGGAAGCCGAGCGACATGTGCAGGTTCAGCCAGAGCATCCGCAGCTCGGACTCGCGCGGGGTGATCTCGCGCATGGCGTTGCTGAGGAAGAGACCGAGCAGCAGGATGGCGATGGCCCAGTGAAAGGCCTGAGCAACCAGGCCATAGCGCTTGAAGTCGGATGATGGGGTCAAGGTCGAGATCCTCTTGCGGGTTTGCGGGGCGGGCATCGGAGAGTGACGAGCGACGCCGACCTGGCGATGGCCGGTGCGCCGCCACGCGCGGCGACCGACGCGAGGAATTCTGTCATGGCCGAGGGCGCAAGACCATGGAAACGCGGTGGAATCGCGCTGGCGTGATGAGGTTCAGCGCGCGTGTCGGAGAAAGAAGCGCAGCATCTCGTGCGAGGCATCGGGCCCGCGCGGCTCGGTATAGCTGGCCTCGGCCACACCGCCGGACCAGCCGTGCCCGGCACCATGCACCAGCCACAGCTCGGCCTCGGCACGCCCGGCGACCTGCGGATAACAGGTACGGCTGAAGGCGAGTCCGGTCGGCGCGCGCCCACGCTCGACCTCGACGGCGCCCTGCACCGCCCCGGCACGCGCCTGGGCGATCAGCGCCAACGCACTGGTCGGATTGACTCGGGTGTCGCGATCCCCGTGGAAGACGATGGTCGGACAGGTCGGCAGTGGTCCATGCACCGGCGGCGAGGCACCCTGGCGCATCACCGTCATCGCCGAGATCAGGTCATGGGCGCAGCCGGCGGGCAGTCCAGAGTGCACCCCGAGCGCGACATAGCGCTCGGGATAGGCCGCCGCCAGGGTCGCGGCCATCGCCCCGCCGGCGGAGAGTCCGGCGACATAGATGCGCCGGTCGTCGAGCCCATGGGCCATCATCACCGCCTCGGTCATGCCGGCGAGGATGGCGCACTCACCGCGATCGCGGCCCTGGTCGGCCGGCTCGTACCAATTCCAGCAACCGGCGCCATTGGCCTCGGACGACTGTGCCGGATAGAGCGTGGCCAGCCCCTGGACGGCGGCGCACAGGTGCATCCGCGTCGCGGTAGCGAAGTCCTCGGGTCCCTGGCCGCAGCCGTGCAGCATCACCACCAGCCCATCGGCGCGCTCGGGCAGATAGAGCCGATAGCGACGCGCGCCGGCGGTATTGGCAAAGGTGTCCCCGATCCAGCGTCCGGGCTCGACCTCATCTCCGGGGGAGACGGGATCGACCCGCCGACACTCACCCTCGATCACCGCGGCATCGCCATCGACACCACCGCTCAACCCCATGGCACGCTGCACCAGTGCGGTTGCCTCGGCCACACGCCCGGCCTGGGTGAGCCGCGCGGCCTCCTGCATCGCCGACTTGAAGAAATCTGCCATAAGGTCCTCTGTCTCCCGCGATCGATGCGCCCTTGTCGTGGACGGACACGAACCTTGTCCGGGGCACCAATCTATCGAGGCTAGAGTAAGGCCGGCGTGGCCGTCAACGCGGGCCGGCGCGAGCACCTTGGCTCTCAGGGCACCGGGGAACTCGTCGATACCGGGGTGACCGACGCAGCCGCTGGCCACCTGCGCGGGTTTTCAATACCCCAAAGGGCCGGGTTGCCGTACACGCCATGGGCTGAGACAGTGTTCACTGCCCTGGTTCGGGCTATCGCATCCACGAGGAGGGCCTGCATGACTCGATCGCACTCGCCCCTGGCTGTCGACCGCGCCACACTCGTCGACCCCTTCGGCCGACGCATCGACTATGTGCGGATCTCGATCACCGATCGCTGCGACCTGCGCTGCGTCTACTGCATGCCCGAGCGCCAACAGTTCCTGCCGCGTGCGCAGTTGCTCACCCTCGAGGAGATCGCCCGACTCGGACGCTGTTTCAGCGAGCTGGGGGTGACCCGGATGCGCATCACCGGCGGCGAACCACTGATGCGGCGCAACGCGCTGTGGCTGTTCGAGCGTCTCGGCGCCCTGCGCGGCATCAACGATCTCACCCTCACCACCAACGCCAGCCAGCTCGCGCGATACGCCCCGGCGCTGGTGCGCGCCGGGGTGCGCCGGGTCAACATCAGTCTCGACACCCTGCGCCCGGCGCGCTTTCGCGCACTCACCCGGCGTGGTGAGCTCGCCCCCACGCTGGCCGGAATCGAGGCGGCACTGGCCGCCGGCTTTCGCCGGGTGAGCCTCAACAGCGTGATCCTCAGGGGGCGCAACGATGACGAGGTCTGCAATCTGGTGGCTTTCGCCATCGAGCGCGGCCTCGACATCCGCTTCATCGAGGAGATGCCGCTCGGTGCGATCACCGAACACGATCGTGCCGCGCTCCATTATCCGAGCGAGGCGATCCGCGCCGATCTGACGCGACACCACGAGCTGATCCCCAGCACCGCCCACGAAGGCGGCCCGGCGCGCTATTTCATCATTCCCGGCACCGCCACCCGGGTCGGCTTCATCTCGCCGCACAGCCATAACTTCTGCGCCGACTGCAACCGCGTACGCGTCACCACCGAGGGCCGGCTGCTGCTCTGTCTCGGCCAGGAGCACTCGGTCGATCTGCGCCGGGTGCTGCGCGCCCACCCCGACGACGATCAACCGCTCCGGCACGCGATCGTCGCGGCGATGGCGCTCAAACCGCGCGGCCACGACTTCTCGCTGGTCGCGCCACCGCGCATCCAGCGCCACATGAATCATACCGGGGGCTGAGTGATGCCCGGGGCTCAGCCGACCAGCCCCTCGGATTCGATCGCGGGGTCGGCGACCACCACCCGGTCGCGGCCGGCGCGCTTGGCCCGATAGAGCGCAGCGTCGGCCTGGGCGATCAGTGCCGCCTGCTCGGTGGCGTGGAGCGGAAAGACGGCGAGACCGATCGAGATGGTGATCTGCTCGCGCCGATCGCCCAGGGCGATGCGCTGCGCGGCGAAATAGCGGCGCACCGACTCGGCGCGAGCCTGCCCCTGCTCGAGACCGGTCCCCGGCAGCACCACCAGGAACTCCTCCCCACCATAGCGACAGATCAGATCGAACTCGCGGAAGTGATCGCGCAGCGTAGCGGCGAGCGAGCGCAATACTCCATCGCCGACCGGATGGCCCCAGCCATCGTTGATGCGCTTGAAATGATCGATATCGGCCATCAGGACCACCAGCGTGGATGCCTCGCGCCGCATCCGTGCCAGCTCGCGCGCCAGCGCATCGTCGAGATGGCGTCTGTTGTAGAGCCCGGTGAGCGGGTCGCGCACCGCCTGCTCGGCCAGCTCCTGTTGCAGCTCGCTGATCTCGTCGAGATTCTCGCGCAGACGCTGATTGGCCGTGCGCAGCGCCCGCTCCATCGCTCGCTGCACGCTGATGTCGCGCTTGATGGCGATGAAGCGCTCGATCTCGCCGCGCTCGTTGGCCACCGGGGAGATGGTCATCTCCTCTTCGTAGAGTTCGCCGTCACGACGACGGTTGATCAGCTCGCCACGCCACACCCGCCCGGCGAGGATGGTCTGCCACATCTCAGCATAGAATTCACTGTCGTGACGACCGCTCTTGAGCACCCGCGAATGCAACCGTCGCCCCGGCTCCAGTCGGTAGCCGGTCTGACGGGTGAAGGCCGGGTTGGCATAGAGCAGATAACCCTCGGCATCGGTGATGATGATGGCGTCGGCGGCGGCCTCGATCGCGGCGGCACGGATCCGCAGCTTAGCCTCCAGCGCCTTGCGCACGGTGATGTCGCGAGTGATCCCGAGCACCTTGGAGGGCCGACCTGAGCCATCGACCAGCAGCGAGGTCACCACCTCCGTCTGTACCGTGCCGCCGCCCTTGCACGGCTGCTCGATCTCGGTGAGGGCGAACAGCCCCTCGTGGTCCCCGGCGGCGACCCGCATCGCCCCCTCCAGCAGCTGCTGGCGCAGGCGTACCGCCGACTCGGTGGTGAGCGAGACATCGATCGGCCCGGCCATCACCTCCTCTGGACTGAAGCCACGCAGTCGCTGCACCGAGGGGCTGACATAGTCGAAACACCAGCGATCGAGATCGAGCATCCAGATCACATCGCCACTGTTCTCGGTGAGCAGGCGATGCAGTGCCTCGCTCTCGGCGAGTCGACGATGATCGCGCTCACGCTGCACGATCTCGCGACGCAGCCGCTGATTGAGACTATGCACGCGCCAGCTCAGCAGCCCCAGCAGCACGGCGATCAGCAGTGCCACGATCAGCGCCAGCACCACCCGTGGAGCGATCTCGACCGGCCCGGGGTCATAGACGAAACCGTCGAGCGAGACCGCCTCCGGCAGCATGCCGAGCCCGGCGTAGACCTCGGCGATATGGCGCCAGCGACCGGGATTGACGTGCCCGATCTCGATCACCTCGGGCTGGATCAACCGTCGGGTCTCGACCGCCTCGAAGCGGTAGAACGCGGCCTCGAGTCCCTGGGTGTTGTAGTCGGCCAGGATCAGTGCGATCGCCTGCTCGGGATCGCGCAACGCCGCCTTCCAGCCGGCCAGGCTGGCAGCGACGAAATCACGCACCAGGGTGGGATGATCGCGCAGCAGTGCCTTGCTGGTGAACAACATGTCACCATAGAGATCGATACCATGATCGCGCGCCGAGAACATCCGCGGAGTGACCCCGGCCCGGCGCAGCCAATAGGGCTCGGTGGTGGAATAGGCCGCGATCGCCCCGACCTCACCGGCGAGCAATGCCGCCACCCCGTCCCGGTAGTCGCGGATGGTGAGCGCATCGGTGGGAATCCCGACCTTCAGCAACAGTGCGCGAATCTCGGCGGCACCGCGATCGAGCATCACCTGTTCACCATCGAGCATTGCCAGATCGGCCGTCCCGTCCAGGGTCAGCAGCACATAGGGCGAGTGTTGGAAGATCGGCGCCAGGGCAACGACCGGCGCATACTGAGCGGCGAGCAGCAGATCACTCGCGGCAATCCCGAACTCGGCCTCGCCAGAAACCACGGCGGTGACCACGTCGGTCTCGGGACCACCCTCGCGAAAGCGCACCTCGATGCCGTGGTCACGATAGAATCCGAGGCGCTCGGCCATGTAATAGCCGGCGAACTGGAACTGATGGCGCCACTTCAGTTGCAACGTCACCGACGATTCGCGCGCCGGGGCTGGGGCCGGGGCGATCAGCAGCACGGCCACCATCAGGCCCGCTATCGGCAACCAGGGACTTCGAGGGCGATCCGCGGCTGATCGGCTGCTGGTCATGATCACCTCACGATTGTCGTCCGGAGCACCGACCACGGGACCGCCCACCAGACCACCGAGAGTCGACAGGATGCATCCACTCCACGCTCATGACGCAATCACCGGCGTCATTCTCGCCGGTGGGCGCGCCAGGCGCATGGACGGTATGGACAAGGGGTTGGTTGCGGTCGCCGGACGACCGCTGATCGAGTGGGTACTGGCGGCCCTGCGCCCCCAGGTCGACAACATACTGATCAGCGCCAATCGCAACCTCGCACGCTACTCAGACTACGGTTACCCGGTGATTCGCGATCCCCTACCCGACTACCCGGGACCGCTCGCTGGCATTCTCGGCGCACTGCGCGCGGCACCAACCGGCTGGATCCTCACCCTGCCCTGTGACGACCCCACCCCGCCTCGCGACCTGCTCGCGCGGCTACGCGCCGCGCTGAACGAACAGGGTGGCGTCATTGCCTGCGCGCATGACGGCGAACGCCCCCAACCACTGCATGCGTTGCTGCCAACCGCGCTGGCCCCCGACCTGGCGGACTACCTCGCCGACGGAGAACGTCGATTGTGGACATGGCTGACGCGGTATCGCCTTGCACACGCCTTCTACAATGCCTCCACCTGGCCCGATCTCAACCTCAATACCCCCGAGCAGCGCCGTCACGCCGAACTCAAGCTCTTGACCAGCAAAGACCTCGACTCGCCATCACCCCCCCTGTAACAACGCTCGACACCACCAACCTCAATCTATCCGCTTGATTTCACTACAACCCAGGCCGCCAATCCCGCCTCGTGTAACACGCAGGGCGTCGAGTTATTTGACACTTCCCTATCAATCTTAGACCGGTCACCTATAAGCAATTGATCCAAAACAAACATAACAAGCCATACCAAAAGGCACGGTTCCTGCTTCATCGACCATGACCCGCTGACGGATCCCCGGCCGAAACGCCTGTTGCAAGACCTGGATTCCAACGGATTCCAACGCGCGCAGCTGTCCAGCAGATCTCAGGGGTCGCGGAATCGATAAACAAAAGAAACGGAACATGGAGTAACGCACGATGCAGTACACACCCAAACTGCTGAGCCTCGCCTTGCTGGCCGGGCTTGGCATGAGCGGCCTGGCACAAGCCGGCAAGATCGCCGATGTCGCCATCATCATCGACGAGTCGGGTTCAATGGGGGGAGAACAGGCCTGGCTGCCAAGTGCCATCAGCTCGCTCGAGAATCAGCTCGTTACCCACGGCATCGGTGACGGCACCGACGGCAACAACCGCTATGCGCTGATCGGATTCGGCTCCCGTTACTCGGGACAGACCGGCGGGGTGGGCATCGATGACCAGGCGCGCGAGAACGATACCTGGATGTCGGCCGGCACCTTCGGCTCGGCCACCGGCAACCTGGTGGCCTCGGGCAGCAGGGAGGACGGCTATTCGGCCATCGACTACTTCCTCGACCATTACACACCACGCAAGGACGCCGCGCTCAACGTCATCCTGATCACCGACGAGGATCGCGACAACACCAACAACACGCTCGACTACAACAGCATCCTCGGCGACCTCAACAGTGTCGACGCCATGCTCAATGTCGTCGTCAATGCCGAGTTCGGCTCCCAGGGCATCGACGACCTGCTCGGTCTCGATAGTCAGGGTACCGGTTACCAGGCCGACGGTAACGGCGGCTTCACCACGCTTAGCGGCGCTTCGGCATCGAGCGGCGACGGCACCACCATCGCCGACTATGTCGATCTCGCGCTCGCCACCAAGGGCGCGGCCTGGGATCTCAACCAGCTGCGTGCCGGCGGCCTGATGGCCGACTCCTTCAGTACCGCCTTCGTCAACATCAAGGCCACCGAAATCCAGCAACAGGTCTCTACCCCGGCAACCGTCCCCCTGCCGGGAACCCTGCTGCTCGCAGCAGTGGGCGCACTCGGTCTGGTTGCAACCAGCAAGCGCCGCAATCCTCACCGCTGAGCCCGTCGCCGCGCGCCGCCCGCCCCGGGCAGTCCGGCGCGCGTCCCAGCAGCAGCCTCCCTCACCTTCCCTGACCTCCACACCCATCTTGCAACCCGCGCATCAGTCCCCAGCTAAGGGTGCCGAGGCCGAGCGATCGACTTGACATAAAAACCCCCCATCCCCCTCTTGACATCCCTTGTCGCCACCCCTAATTTACATAATGCGGGCGCTCATCAGAGGTCCGCAGACTGAAACCGGGCGGTTCCACGGAACGCTCGCTCCCATATTGCTCAATGAAGAGGATATGCACATGACGACCATCGACTTCTCCCCGCTGCTGCGTTCCATGATCGGCTTCGATCGCATGACCTCCGCGCTCGAGAACGCCTATCACACCGAGCCCGGCGGCTATCCCCCCTACAACATCGAGCGGCGCGGCGAGAACGACTACCGCATCACCATGGCGGTGGCCGGCTTCTCCGAGCAGGACCTCGGGCTCGAGGTCAAGGAGAACATCCTCACCGTCTCGGGCTCGCGACCGGAGCAGGCCGAGGAGCCCGGCGAGTATCTCTATCGCGGGATCGCCAACCGCAGCTTCGAGCGCAAGTTCCAGCTCGCCGAGTACGTCCGGGTGCTGGATGCGCGACTGGAGAACGGCCTGCTGCACATCGAGCTGCGCCGTGAGATCCCCGAGGCGATGAAGCCGCGCAAGATCGCCATCCGCGGCGCCGACGGCGAGCACTACCTCGCCGACCAGGGGACCGGCAAGGTCGAGGCCGCCTGAGACCGGTGACGGTCCTCCCGGACCATCGGTCGCACCACGGGCCGGGCGCACGCCCGGTCCGTGCCGCATGCTCGGGACCTGTCCGGCCCGACCGGATATGTCACTCGTTTCGTGTATTCCAAGAGTATCGAGACAACCGATGAGGCGCTTCTCCGTACTCCCCCGTCTCACGCTCGCGCTCGCGCTGCTCTGCACCGCGCCGCTCCCCCAGGCCGCGCTCCCGCTGGCCGTCGACGGCCAACCGCTGCCGAGCCTGGCGCCGATGCTCGAACGGGTGCTGCCGGCGGTGGTCAACATCTCCACCGTCACCGCGATCGAGACCGCCGACCACCCGCTGCTGCGCGACCCCTTCTTCCGTCGCTTCTTCGACCTGCCGCGCGAACGCAAGCGCGAGAGCAACAGTCTCGGCTCGGGGGTGATCGTCGACGCCCGCTGCGGACTGGTGCTGACCAACCATCACGTCATCGACAAGGCCGACCAGATCCGCGTCACCCTGCAGGACGGGCGCGCGCTCGAGGCCAGCCTGATCGGCACCGACCCCGAGACCGACATCGCGGTGCTGCAGATCCCCGCCGAGGGGCTCAGCGCCCTGCCCTTCGCTGCCGCCGACGCACTCGCCGTCGGCGATTTCGTGGTCGCCATCGGCAATCCCTTCGGGCTGCGCCAGACGGTGACCTCGGGGATCGTCAGCGGGCTGGGGCGCTCCGGGCTCGGCATCGAGGGCTACGAGAACTTCATCCAGACCGACGCCTCGATCAACCCCGGCAACTCCGGCGGCCCCCTGGTCAACCTGCGTGGCGAGCTGATCGGCATCAACACCGCCATCCTCGCCCCCGGCGGCGGTAACATCGGCATCGGCTTCGCCATCCCGGTGGACATGGCGCGCGCGATCATGACCCAGCTCGTCGAGCACGGCGAGATGCGCCGCGGCCAATTCGGCGCAGCGGTGCAGAACATCGATCACGCCCTGGCCGCCGCGCTCGGACTCGAGCGCCGTGCCGGCGCCGTGGTCACCCGCATCGACCCCGACTCGGCCGCCGCCGCGGCCGGGCTGCAGGTCGGCGACGTCATCCTCGGCGTCAACGACGAGCCGATCGCCAACGCCAGCGACGTCCGCAACCGCTTCGGCGTGCTGCGGGTCGGCAGCCGGGTCGCGCTCGACATCGTCCGCGACGGGCAGGCGCTGCGCCTGAGCGGGGTAATCGCCGATCCCTACCGCGACTACCTCCCCGGCGCGCGCATCGACGAGGCCCTCGCCGGCGCGCTGATCGGTGCCTTCGATCGCAGCGGCGGCGTCCCCGGGCTGCCGGTGGGCAGGGTCGAGCCCGACTCGCCGGCCTGGATGGCGGGGCTGCGCGAGGGCGATCGCATCCTCAACGCCAACGGCGTGCGCATCGATGGGTTGCAGACCCTGGCGCGGGCGCTGCGCCGCGCCGGCGGGCTCTACAGTCTCAGCCTGCAACGCGGCGACGAGCTGGTGCGCCTGGCGCGGCGCTGAGACCATGACCGAGCAGCTCGACCTGTTCGGCGCCCCGAGCGCGGCCGAGAGCGTCGCCCCGGCCGCCCGGCCCCGACCCGCGCGGCCACTGCCGGCGGGGTTGCGCCTCGGCACCTCGTCCTGGTCCTTCCCCGGCTGGGACGGACTGGTCTATGCCGGCGCCCACCCCAGCAGCCGGCTCTCGCGCCACGGGCTCGGCGCCTATGCCGCCCACCCCTGGCATCGCACCGTCGGCGTCGACAGCGGCTATCACGCGCCACTGCCGAATACGCGACTGGCCGGTTATGCCGAGCAGGTACCCGCGGACTTCCGCTTCCTGGTCAAGGCCCCGGCACTGGTCACCGACCCCTTCGAGCGTGGCGGCGGCGGGGTCCCCCAGGCCAACAACCCCGGCTTCCTCGACCCGGCGCGCGCCACCGAGTTGGCCGTCGTCCCCTTCGTTGAGGGGCTCGGCGACCGCGCCGGGGTGCTGCTGTTCCAGTTCCCACCGCTCGGGCGCGCCCTCGCCGAGCAACCACGCCGCTTCGCCGAGGCGCTCTACCGCTTCCTCCACCGCCTGCCGCAGGGCCCCCGCTATGCCGTCGAGGTGCGCGATCGCGGCCTGCTCACCCGCGATCTGGCCGAGGCGCTGCGTCACGGCGGCGCCCGTCCGGTCCATGCCCTGCACCCGCGCCTCCCCGACCTCGCCGCGCAACAGCAATGCTTCGCCGACCAACCGCCAGGCCCGGTGGTGATCCGCTGGATGCTCCACGCCGGATTCGGCTATGAAGCGGCGCGCCGGCGCTACGCCCCGTTCGACCGCCTGCATGATCCCGACCCGGCCCGCCGTGCCGCGATCGCCCGGCTGGCGCGCGCGGCACTCGACGCCGGCGAGTCGGTCTATGTGATCGTCAACAACAAGGCCGAGGGTTGCGCCCCGCTGAGCCTGGAGGCGCTGGGGGCGGAGATCCTGGGAGGGGAAGGATGAGACGGCGACGTCACCCGATATTGCTATTGGCGCTCGGTCTCGGCGCCCCCGGCGCGATCGCCGGGGTGGACCCGCTGCTCGAGGACGCGCCGGCGCCGCGGCAGGACAAGCACTACAGCACCCGCCCGAGCCAGCGCCAGCCGGCACCGCCGCCGCTGATCATGCCGCCGCCGCAGATTGAGGTGCTGGTGCCGATGCGCCCACCGCAGCGACCACTGCCGCCGCCACACCCCAGGCCCTGGCCGCCCCGACGCTGACGCCCCTCAGGCGTAGCCCTCGGGGTTATCCGACTGCCAGCGCCAGGCATCCCCGACCATGGCGTCGATATCGAGCGCGGCCTCCCAGTCGAGCAGCGCACGGGCGCGGCCGGGGTCGGCGTAACAGGTGGCGATGTCGCCGGGACGGCGGGCGACGATCTCATAGGGCACCGCACGCCCGCTGACCCGCTCGAAGGCGGCGACCATCTCCAGCACGCTGTAGCCGCGTCCGGTGCCGAGGTTGATCGCCTCGACCCCGGGGCGCACCTCGCGCAACCGGCGCAGCGCGGCGAGATGACCGCGCGCGAGGTCGACGACATGGATGTAGTCGCGCACCCCGGTGCCATCGGCGGTGGGGTAATCGTCGCCGAACACTTGCAGTCGGGGCCGCCGCCCGATCGCGACCTGGGCGACATAGGGCATGAGGTTGTTGGGGATGCCGCGCGGGTCCTCGCCGATACGCCCGCTCGGGTGCGCCCCGACCGGGTTGAAGTAGCGCAGCAACGCCAGATTCCAGCGCGGGTCGGCACGATGCAGGTCGCCGAGCATCTGCTCGATGAAGAGCTTGGAGCGCCCATAGGGGTTGGTCGCCGAGCGCGGGAAGTCCTCGGTGATCGGCACCCGCGCCGGATCGCCGTAGACGGTGGCCGAGGAGCTGAACACCAGATCGCGCACCCCGGCCTCGGCCATCACCTCACAGAGCGTGAGGGTGGCACCGAGGTTGTTGTCGTAGTAGCGCAGCGGCTGCTCGACCGACTCGCCGACGGCCTTGAGCCCGGCGAAATGGATCACCGCGTCGATCGGCGCGGCGGCGAACACCGCAGCGAGCGCGGCGCGATCACGCAGATCGATGGCGTGGAACGCGACTGCGCGGCCGGTGATCTCCCGCACCCGCTGCAGCGACACCTCGCTGCTGTTGCTGAGGTTGTCGATGACCACCACCTCGTTGCCCGCCTCGAGCAGTTCGACACAGGTGTGGCTGCCGATATAACCGGCACCGCCGGTGACCAGAACACGCATCGACTCTCTCCTCTCGATCAGTGGACGCCCCCTCTCCGAGCGCCCGCAGTCTAACCCAATCCCCCGGCGTCCTCAGCCACGCCCTGATGGCGCAGCCGCACCCGCAACCGGCGCAGGGTGTCGGCATCGAGCGCGTCGGCGAACAGCACCAGGGCGCAGCGACGCAACCGGCCGATGCGCCAGTGCAACACCACCAGCCGCGGCGCGACGAAGCTCGCCGCACTGAGTCGTGCGTTCAGCTCGCGCCCATCACGCAACCACAGCCGCCAGCCGCCGTCGGCCTCCCAGCGCGCCGCCACGATCGACCAGGGCAGCCGGGCGTGGACGCGGTCGAGCAGCGTGACGCCGGCGGCGAGCAGGATCAGCGCGGCCAGCGCCCAACGCCAGTGGCCCAGCGGCAGGGCCAGGGCCACCGCAACGGCGAACGCGTGCACGAGGAGGACCCAGCGCAGCAGACGGGACGAGCGACGGGGACGGATCGACAGTGGCGGGAAGTGGGTGGCGGACATCGGCGGACTCCATGAGGCTGGAGACGACGCCCGCGGAACCGGCACGCGGGGCAGAGACGCGTGCCGGAGGACGGCGTCAGTCGCGCTGCACGCTGACCACCGCGAGGATCCGCTCCACCAGGGCGGCGATCTCGGTATCGGGCGCCTCGACGCCCATCATGAACCAGTCGTTGAGCACCTGATCCTGCTCGCCGAGCAGACGCTGGAAGGCCACGCGCCCGGCGGCATCGAGGTCATCGTAGCCGAGTTCGAGAAAGCGAGAGAACAGGTGGTCGAGTTCCAGCAGGCCACGGCGACACTGCCAGGCCAGGCGTTGACGCTCGGACGCGGGGGTGGAATCGGTCATGGACGAGGTTCCTGTGAAGCGGCATCGGTCGGACGCCCCGGCCCGACGCGATAGACGACGGGCCGGGAACATGGTCGCGCAGACCTAGATCCCCTTGTCGAGCATCAGGTCCTTGATGTGACCGATGGCGCGGGTCGGGTTCAGGCCCTTGGGGCAGACCTCGACGCAGTTCATGATGGTGTGGCAGCGGAACAGCTTGTAAGGCCCGGTGAGGGCGTCGAGCCGCTCCTCGGTGGCCTGGTCGCGACTGTCGGCGAGGAAGCGCCAGGACTGCAGCAGCGCCGCCGGGCCGTGGAACTTCTCCGGGTTCCACCAGAACGACGGGCAGGCCGTCGAGCAGCAGCCGCAGAGGATGCACTCGTAGAGCCCGTCGAGCTTGTCGCGATCGGCCGGCGACTGCAGGATCTCCTGCTCCGGCAGCGGATCGTTGCGCACCAGATAGGGCTTGACCGCGCGATACTGCTCGTAGAACTGGGTCATGTCGACGACCAGGTCACGGATGATCGGGCGACCCGGCAGCGGGCGCACCTTGATCGACCTGCCCAGCTCGGCGACCGGGGTGACACAGGCCAACATGTTGCGCCCGTTGACGTTGACGGCGTCCGATCCGCACACCCCCTCGCCGCAGGAGTGACGGAAGCTGAAGCTCTCGTCCTGCTTCTTGATCTCCAGCAGGGCGTCGCGAAGCATCATGCCCTGGAAGGGCTCGACCTCGAAGTCCTGCATCCGCGGGCGTTCGTCGATGTCCGGATTGTAGCGATAGACGCTGATTTTCATGCTCGGTACCTGATGGGGTCGGGACGACGCACGCACGCGGCGCCGCCCCGACCGGAATGGAGTTCAACCAGCGCCGCGCCCGACGGCCCGGCAAGCGGGCCCTGGACGCGGCAGCGCGGGACTGGGCTCAGTACACCCGTTCCTTCGGCGGGAAGGACTCGACAGTCAGCGGCTTGGTGCGCACCGGCTTGTAGTCCATGCGATCGCCCTCGCGATAGTAGAGGCTGTGCTTGAGCCAGCTCTGGTCGTCGCGATCGGGGTAGTCGGGGCGCGAGTGGGCGCCGCGGCTCTCCTGACGCTTGAGCGCGGAGACGGCGATCGACATGCCCACGTCCATCATGTTCTCGAGTTCGAGCGCCTCGATGCGCGCGGTGTTGAACACCTTGGAGTGATCGTGCAGGCGCACCTCGGGCAGCCGCTCGCGCAGCTCGCAGAGACGCTCGTAGCCCTCGGTCATGATCTCCTCGGTGCGGAACACTCCGGCGTGGTCCTCCATGCACTTGCGGAACTCGGCGCGCAGTTGCGACACCGGGATGCCCTCGCCCTTCTGCTCCCAGCGGGTCAGGCGCGACATCGCCTGCTCCAGGCTGGCCGAATCGGTGGTGCGCTGATAGGGGTTCTCGCGCACGTAGTCGATGATGTTCTTGCCCGCCAGGCGGCCGAACACCAGGATATCGAGCAACGAGTTGCCACCGAGACGGTTGGCACCGTGCACCGAGGCACAGGCGCACTCGCCGGCGGCGTAGAGCCCGGGAACGATTTCCTCGGCGCCGTGACCGGCAGGCACCGCTACCCGACCGAAGCGATCGGTGGGGATGCCGCCCATCGCGTAGTGCGCGGTGGGGAAGACCGGGATCGGCTCGCGCACCGGGTCGGCGCCGGCGAAGATCTTGCTCGACTCGCGGATGCTCGGCAGCCGCTTGGAGATGATGTCCTCGCCGAGGTGGTCGACCTTGAGCAGCACGTGATCGCCGTTGGGACCGCAGCCGCGACCCTCCTTGACCTCGGTGACGATGGCGCGCGAGACCACGTCGCGGCTGGCGAGGTCCTTGGCACGCGGGGCATAGCGCTCCATGAAGCGCTCGCCGTCCTTGTTGATCAGATAGCCGCCCTCGCCACGCACGCCCTCGGTGATCAGCATGCCCTTGCCGGCGATGCCGGTGGGGTGGAACTGGAAGAACTCCATGTCCATCAGCGGGATGTCGGCGCGCAGCGCCATCGCCACGCCGTCACCGGTATTGATGTGGGCGTTGGAGGTGGTGCGGAACACCTGACCGAAGCCGCCGGTGGCGAGCAGCGTCGCCTTGGCCTCGATCAGCATCGGCTCGCCGGTCTCGATCTCGAGCACCAACGCACCGCAGATCACGCCCTCGGCGTCGCGCACCAGATCGAGCGCGAAGAACTCGTCGAAGAAGTGGGTGCGCGAGCGGATGTTCTGCTGATAGAGGGTGTGGAGGATGGCGTGACCGGTGCGGTCGGCCGCGGCACAGGTGCGCGCGGCCTGGTCGCCACCGAAGTTCTGGCTCTGGCCACCGAACGGACGCTGGTAGATCTTGCCGTTGTCGAGCCGCGAGAAGGGCACGCCGGCGTGCTCCAGCTCATAGACGGTGGGGATGGCCTCGCGACACATGAACTCGATGGCATCCTGGTCGCCGAGATAGTCCGAGCCCTTGACGGTATCGAACATGTGCCAGTGCCAGGAGTCGGGCAGCACATTGGCCAGCGCGGCGTTGACGCCACCCTGCGCGGCGACGGTGTGCGAGCGTGTCGGGAAGACCTTGGAGACCACGGCGACGCGCACGTCGGCACTGGCCAGCTGCAGCGCGGCGTTGAGGCCGGCGCCACCGGCTCCGATGATCAGCGCGTCGAAATGGCGTGTTGGGATACTCATGCGTGACCTTACTCCCCGAGACCGGCGGTAATGATCGCCTTGAAGGCCCACAGGCCGGAGGCGACGAAGATGAAAGCAAACAGGGTCAGCAGCGCGAGACGAGCGCCGAGATGATGGACATAGTCGATCAGCACGTCACGGATGCCGACCCAGGCGTGCGCGAGCAGCAGCGGCAGGAACAGCAGCCAGCCGGCGGTGACCCAGGGGGTGGTGACCCAGTCGACCAGCGCGGCGTGATCGGCCGGCGCGGCGAAGCTGAAGAGCACCAGGACATAGCCCAGGAACAGGGCGAGATAGACGGCCGAGGCGCGCTGGATCAGCCAGGCCATGAGACCGGAAGCTTGTCGACTCATCGGAAGGTTCCTCCCAGTGCGATCACGGCGACCAGCGCGGCCAGGGCGGCGATCAGCGCGGTCCAGGCAGTGGCGCGGGCCACCGGACGGTCGAGCCCCAGGCCCAGGTCGAGCACCAGGAAGCGGATACCGGCGATCAGATGGTGGAGCAGGCTCCAGATCATCAGTACGAGCGCCGCCTTGATGAACCAGGAATCGAACAGCGCCGCGGCGAGGGCAAAGCCCTCGGGACCGGACAGCGCGCGATCGAAGAGGACGGCGGCGACCGGGATCGCCAGGATCATCAGCACCCCGCTGACACGATGCAGGATGGAGACGAATGCTGGAATCGGCAGCTTGATCCGCCACAGATCCAGAAAGACAGGTCTAGTGATGTGCATTCTCGAACCTTTGGTGATGCGCAGGGTGCACGCCGATCATTCGACCACCGGCGTTTGCGCGGTTCTGGTAAGTTGTTAGCAAACGAAGAGGTCCCACCGGCGGGCCAGCGCGGGTCGGCGATCTACCGCATCCGGTTCGTGGTCCGCAACAGGATATCGGGGCCTCTTCGGCACCATCAATCGTTTTCGTCGATACTCGCTCTCGGCAGCAGCAGCGCGAGCGCTCCGAACAGCAGCGTCGACCCGAGCAGGAACAGGTGCAGGTTCACCGCACCGCTCAACGCCAGCCGCGGATCCACGCCAAGGGGTACCAAGGCGGCCACGGCGGCGAATTCATAACTGCCACTGCCAGCGATGCCATGGAGCGGCAATACGCTCGAGAGTTCCGCCCCCATCACGCCGGCCAGCACGCGCCAGAAGTCGACCGCCATGAAATGCTGGAGCACGCCGGCGAAGGCAGCGAACTTCAGCGACCAGCTCGCGGCGGTCCACAGATAGACGCGCACAACCACGCCGAGATCGCGCGGCGCGGCCTCGGCCACCCGCGCCAGCGCACGGCCCGGTCGCGAACGCGGCGACCAGCGCGCGCCGCCACGGCCCACCCAGGCGAGTGCCACCAGCATGGCTAGCCAGCACCCGGCAAGTCCCCACCAGATCCAGGATGGATGACGCAGCGACAGGATCCACAGCCCGATCAACCCCAGAAAGTGCAGGTCGAGCACGCGGATCCACACCAGCGAGAAGGCGGCCCCGAGGAAATCGTGACCGAAATAGCGCCGCATCAGCCAGGGAAAGACCAGCTCACCGGCGCGCATCGGCAACAGATTGTTCGCGACATTGTGCAGCACGCTCAGGCGCAGCACCAACACGAAACGCTCTTCGAGGCGCCTGACATAATACTCGTAGACGCGTACTGCGCGCAGCACATAGCTCAATGCCAGCAGCGAGACCAGCCAGATCAGGGTCAGCGGCGGGAAGCTCGACCAGGGCGCGAGCAGGGTCGACCAGCCCACCGCCAGCTCGACCGTGACCAGCAGCGCGACCAGCAACAGCACGCCGATCAGCCAGTCGCGCGGCCGCCCGAGGCGTAACGACAGCGCGCGATTCATCGACGCTTGCGCTTGCGTCTGCGCTTCGGAGGATAGATCGGCGCCTCGCCCGGAGGGCGGGTCTTGAAGCGTCGGTGCACCCAAAAGTACTGCTCCGGCATCGCCCGCACCTCGGTCTCGATCGCCCGATTCATGTGCGCGGCATCGGCCTCGCGGTCGCCCGTCGGAAAATCCTCCAGCGGCGGCGCGAAACGCAGCTCAAGCCCCCGCCCCCAGGGCAGATAGCGCGCGAAGGTCGGAATCACCAGGGCATCGGACATCGCCGCGAAACGCCCGAGCATGGGCACGGTCGAGGCGCTCACCCCGCAGAAGGGTACGAACACCCCGTTGCGTCCGCCGTCCTGATCGGGCAGATAGAAGAAGGGGATACCCTCGCGCAACGCGCGGATCAGGCCGCGCAGGTCGTCGTGACGCTCGATCGAGCGGCTGCCGTACTGACGCCGGGCACGACGCACCTGCCAGTCGACGACCGGGTTGCGGATCTTCTGGTACATGTAGACGCCGGGATGGACCAGCGCGGTGAAGGCCGCGCCGCCGAGTTCCAGCCCGACGAAGTGCGGCACCAGCACGATCGTCGCGCCCCCCTCGGCCACCGCATCATCGATCCGCTCGCGCCCCTCGATGCGCACCAGCCGCTGCAGCCGCGCGCGCGAGATGCCCCAGCCGACGCCCTGACTGAGTGCGGCCACGCCGAGCCAGCCGAAGTGGGCGCGCAGCACCCGCTCACGCTCGGCCGGGGTGCGATCGGCGAGACAGATGGCGAGATTACGGCGGGCCACCTCGCGCCGTTCGCGCGCGAGCAGGTAACCGAGCCGACCGGCCAGCGAGCCGAGTGCCCAGAGCACGGGGAAGGGAAGACGCCCGAGGGCGTGGATCAGCCCCAGCAGCAACCAGCTGGGCCAGTGTTTCGGGTGCGCAAGCATCAGTTCTCGAACTTGAAGAAGATATCCGCACCCTGGCTCTCACCGGTCTCGGTCTGCAGCTCGATGCGACGCGAGAGATCGTACCGCAATCTGACCTTGTTCGGCTCGTCGCCGAGACCGCTCTCGTATTCCATGTAGACCTTGGGCGCGACATAGGTCCCGACCGCGAGGCCGGTGTCGTTGATCCGGTCATTGTCCTGCGGCACGATGCCGGTGACCAGATACTTGATGATCTCCGACTGGCTCATCTCCGGGTCGGTGTCGGAGAAAAAGGCCAGTCGCGGGTCGCGCAGGGTACCGAGCACACGCACTCCGGCCGAAGTGTCACCGCCCTCGCGCTGCGCCTGGAGCAACAGCCCGGGGTTGTCGATCAGGCTCTTGGCATAGATCAGCCGCCCCTGCTCGATGGTCAGCGGCACCCCCAGCTCGGCGCCGAATCCGAAGCCGGCAGAGAAGCGGTACTGACCGTCGATGATCTGCAGCTGGCCGTCGCCGAGCATGTCGCGCCCGGGACGCTGGCTCACCCCGAGCGCGCCGGCGAGCCGGCCATTGACGCCGAAGGCATCGATCGTCACCTCGTCACCGAGCACCAGCCGCAGATCGATGTCGAGCGGATAGGGCGGACTGGTCTCGCTGCCGGCGAGCACCACGTCGCTCGACGGCGAGACCGTGCCTGCGGGCAGGGCGCGGGTGCGGATACGCGCCTCCGGCACGCGGATCTCACCGCGCAGCCGCGCCCCACTCGTACCCGCCTCGAGGCGCAGCTCGGGCGAGACCAGGGCGAAGTACTCGACGGTATCGGCCACCGTCAGTCGCTCGCCGGCGAGACTCACCCAGCCATCCAGGGCGCCGAGATCGGCGCCACCCTCGATCTCGAGCAACCCCTCGCCGAGCCGGGCCGAGCCATCGAGCGTCAGCCGCTCGCGCGAGCGCGCCTCCAGCGTCAGGCCCAGGTCATCGACCTCGAGTCCGATCAGCGGCACCTCGAAGCCGACCCCGGCCAGCCGCGCCGCGCCCGTCACCCCGGGCGCGCCCAGGGTACCGGCGAGCGCGAGACGCCCGCGCAGGGTGCCACGCATCGAGGCGATATCCGGCAACAGGTCGGGAACACGCGAGAAGTCGTCGAGATCGACGCGCAACTCGCCGCGCAAGGGCTGATCCGACCGAGCCGGGGCGTCGAGCCGCCAGTCCGGCAGACGCACCTCGCCGGCGAGGGCGCCGAGCCCGCGCAACGGCAGCTCGAGCCGTGCGACGAGCGCAGCCGGACCGGCCTCGAGACGCAGCGCGCTGCCCGAGAACTCGACCAGCGCCTCCTCCCCCCGGGTCATCAGGGTACGCAGCCGCCCGTCCTCGACCCGGGCCACCAGCCCGCCGTCGAGCACCGTCGACTCGGCGCGCAGCCGGCCGTCGACGGCGAGCGTCCCGGCGAGATCGAGCGTGTCGTCGAGCGCCTGCTCGACCAGCCCGAGATCGAGCCTCAGTCCGTCGATCCCAGCCTCCCAGCCGGTCTCATGGAGCGCCGCGTCAAGACAGCCGCCCGAGCCGCCGCGCTCGCGCAGACACAGCGGCCCCACCCCACCCTCGGGCAGGGCCAGGCGCAGCGGCGCCGGACGCGTCAGCGACCAGTCGCCGAGTGCCTCGCCGGCCACCCGCAGCGCCGCCAGACGCCCATCGTAGCGACCCTCGGCATCGAGTCCACCGGCAAGGCCGAGACGGGCCTCGAGCAGCTCACCGGCGAGTTCGGCATCGAGCCGGTGCGCGGCGGTGGTCCCGCTCCCGGCGAGCGTCAGCCGCGACCAGGCACCGCCGAGGCTGAGATCACGGGCATCGAGCCGGATCTCCAGCGGCGCGGCGGGGTCGAGCCCGAGCGCGCCGTCGAGTTCGAGCCGCGCCACCCCCTGCCCCGCCACCAGCACATCACGCGCCAGCGCACGCAGCTTGAGGCGCGGGTCGGCGACGCTGCCGCCGAGCCGAGCGGAGACGCGCAGCTGGCCGCGCGCCTCCGGCAGCAGGCTGCCGAGATCGGGCGAGTCGAAGCCGAGATCGAGCGCCAGTTGGTCGCGCGCCAGGCTGCCGACGAGGCTGACGCGGGTCGGCCCGGAGTCGAGCCGCAACCCGTCGATCTGCAGCACCTCGCCGGCGAGCGCGAGCCGGCCGGCAAGCGCCACCGGATAACCGCGCAGGGTGCCGGCGATCCGCTCGAGCCGGGCATCGAGGCGCAGCCCGTCCGCACCCAGCCCGCCGTCGAGATCGATGGCGCCATCGAGCCGACCGCGCCAGGCCGGGTCGAGCACCCCGGGGTCGATCCCGGCGATCCGTACCGCGCCCTGCCATGCCGTCTCGGGCGCGAGCATCACCTCGGCCTCGCCACTGACCCGGCCATCGAGCCCGTCGAGGGTGAGCTGCTCGAGCGCGATCCGCTCGGCACTGCCGGCACCCTCGGCGTGCAGCGCCAGTACCGGCAGACCCGGCCCCCGGGTGCTCGCCTCCAGCCGGTAGTCGAAGGCGGCGAGGTCGCCGGTGCTGGCCAGCGACAGCGCGACCCGATCGTCGAGCCCGTCGATCCATTGCCCCGGGTCCAGCCCCTCGCCGTCGAGCGCCAGACGCCAGCGCAACCCCGGCGCCCAGGCCAGCTCGCCCTCGCCGCTGATCGTCCCGTCGAGCGTCTCCAGACGCAGACTGTCGAGCGCGACCTGGCTCGAACTCCCCTGCCCCGACGCCCGCAGCTCAAGCGCGGGGAAGGACTCCCCCTCGATCGCCGCGGCGAGGCGGTAGGCGAAGTCCTCCAGGGTGCCGTCGAGACGCAGCGAGCCCTCGGGGGCGCGCACCAGCGCCGCGCCGCTCAGCGGCCAGCGCAGTCGCGACCAGTCGGCCTCGAGCTGCAGCGCCGGCGGCACCGGGTCGAGCACCACCCGACCGCTGGCGGCAAGCCGCGCCCCGGAGACCTGCTCGGTGATCTCGAGCGCGCGCAGCTCCAGCGCCGGGGCCTGCCAGTCAGCGTCGAGCCGCAGCGCCAGGTGACCGAAGTCGGGCAGCCCCGGAGCGCGGGCGTCGAGCTGGCCATCGAGGGTGGCGCGGTCGAGATCGCCGGCGCTGCGCAGGCTGGCGCTGAGTTCGACCGCCGGCGCGTCGGGCTGGATGTCGGCCAGACGCACCCCGGCCAGCTCCAGCGTCGCCGACCAGCGCGGCGCCTCCAGCAAGTGCTCGAGGTCGGCCTCGAGCACCGCCTCGACCGTGCCGCTCAGACGCTGCTCGAGGGCGAGCCGGGCGAGATCGCCCCGCGCGAAGCCCTCGCCCCGGAGCACGATCGCGGGGTCCAGCCCGAGGCGCCAGTCGAGGGCAAGATCGAGCGGATAGTCACCACTCAGGGTCGCCCCACCGGCGGCGGTGAGCGCGGCGCGCGGCTCGCTCAGCTCGACCTCCAGCACCTCCAGCGTCAGCGCCCCCCGGGTGAGCGCAGCGCCCAGCTCGGCGCGCTCGAGCACCAGCCAGGGGGCCGTCTCCGGGGCGCGGAGCCGCATCCGCTCGAGGGTCAGCGAGTCGACCTCGACGGCCAGCGGCAGGCTCAGATCGGGCAGGGTCAGCGGTGCCGGGTCGGGCTCCTCGGGGCTCGGCGCGAGCGCGAGGTCGACCCCGGCGACGGTCAGTGCGCGCACCCGCAGCCGACCGCGCAACAGCGCGCCGGGCGACCAGTCGAGCCGGGCGTGCTCGACGTCGAGACTGATACCGTCGAGGCGCAGTGCCAGCCCGGTGAGGTCGAGCGGGCCGAGCACCCGCCCCGCGGCGCGCTCGACCTGCACCACCCCGGGGGCGAGACGCTCGCCCAGCGCGAGCAGGCCGTGCAGCCCGCGCTGGGTGCCGAGCAGCCAGCCGAGCAGCAACACCAGGACGAGCAGCAAGGTGAGCAGCGCGAGCAGCAGCCGGCGCGGCCAGCGGCGGCGCGGCGCGGGGGGCGTCGACGGCTCGGCGGGCGGCGCGGCGCGGGCGGCGTCGTCGTTCATAGGTCGGGACCGATCACGATGTGCAGCCGCGCCGGGGGCCAACCGCCGTTGTCGTTGTCCTTGCTGAGCGCGAAGGCGAGATCGAGCCGGACCTGCCCGATCGGCGAGGCCCAGCGCACCCCGACCCCGGCGCTGTAGGCGATCTGCTGATCGTAGTCGGGATCGAAGGCGTTACCGAAGTCGGTGAACAGCGCCGCGCTCCAGGGGCCGCGGATCTCGCGCTCGAGTTCGAGGCTGCCGACGGCGAGATAGCGCCCGCCGACGGTCTGGTCGGTGACCGGGTCGGTCGGGCCCAGGGCATCGTAGTCCCAGCCCCGGATCGAGGCGTCACCGCCGGCATAGAAGCGGCGGCTCGCCGGCAGGTCGTCGACCGAGTCGGCGAGGGTGGCGCCGAGATCGGTGCGGGCGATCAGCCGATAGCGCTCGGCGAAGCGGCGCACCCACTTGAACTGGATCTGACCGCTCAGGTAGGAGTGCTCGGCGAGCACCCCGCCGAAGGTGCCGAGCAGGGTGTACTTGATGCGATAGCCGCGATTGGTGTTGACCGGGTCGTCGGAGACCGTCTTCGACCAGGAGATGTTGGGCACCAGCTCGCTGGTGCGTTGCGCCGGGGCATCGTTGAGCGCGATGTCCTCGTAGCGGAAGTCGAACCCGCCGGTGCGCCGCCAGCCGCCGCCGGTGAGGCGCGAGTGGGCGAGCTGCACGGTGTGGACCCAGCCCTTGCGACTGGCGGTGTCGTCATAGACCGATTGCGGCCTGATGGTGAGATAGTCGCGGGTCGGGTCCTGGATCGGGATGCGATAGTCGAGATTCCACTCCGAATGACGCGGCGAGAGGATCAGCTCGGTGCGGAACTTGTGGCCCCAGCGATTGAGATAGCGCCGCCGCCAATCCATGCTGAAGCGCGGCCCGCTGTCGGTGGCGAAGCCGACGCCGAGACGATACTTGTTGGCCTTGTTGCGGGTGGCGATGACCTCGATGGGGATACGCCCCTCATCGTCGCGCGCTTTCTTGTGCGGCACGATCTCGACCTCGCTGTAGTACTCGGTACCGAGCAGTCGGCTCTGCAGTTCGAGCAGCAGGTCGGGGTCGTAGACCGCCCCCGGCGTGAAGCGCAGATAGCGCCGCAGCAATTCGTCGTCGAGCAGGTCCTGGTTGAAGGTCACCTCGCCGAGGTGGTACTGCGGACCGGTGTCGAGATGGAAGTGGACCACCGCGCTGTCGGCTTCGGGGTCGACCAGCACCTGGTGACGGAGCAGCTGGTAGTCGAGATAGCCATTGGCCGAGGCGGCATAGCGCAGCTCCGACTTGGCGCGCTCGTAGTCAGCGTGCAGCAACACCGCGCCGCGCTGCATCGGGAAGCGCTCGGGGAAGGCCGGGTCGTCCTCGCCGGGACCGCGCACCTGGTAGTCGACCGCACCGATGCGCACCGGCTCGCCGGGGCGTACCCGATAACGCGCCAACCAGGGACCATCGGGCGGAGTGGACTGTTCGAGGGTGGCGTCGACCGCCACCCGATACAGACCGAAGGGGGCCAGGGCATCGCGGATCTGCTGCGGAGCGAGACGGTGCAACGCGCGCATCCGGGGCAGATCGAGTCCGGCGCCATCGCGCTCCTGGTAGATGTCGAGCAACGCCAGGACGTTGTCGCGCTCCTTGCCCTCGAGTCCGTCGACCTCGACCTTCAGTCCGAGCGCCATGGCCGGCGCCATCCACCCGAGCAGCAGCAGCGCCAGCCAGTGACGGCCCGCTCCCGCAAGGCTGAGGGAACGGACGCCGTTGGCGCGCCGCGCTGGCTGTGTCACGATCCGCTCCCCTCGCACGAGAATCCCATCCCTATTGATGATGCCGCCGGCGCGCTCGCGCAGCGGACAGCCGTCCCGCGATCGCGACCGATCATAGCAGAACCACACCGCCCGACTCAGCGTCGCAGCGCCTCGCGCAGCGCGCGCACCTCGACGCGCAACGCCTGCAGCTCGTGCTCGAGCTGGGCGTTGTCACGGTGCATCGAGCGCTCCAGCTCGTCGCGCGTTCCCTGGTGCTGGGCATCGTGCAGTGTCTGCATGGTGTCGACGATGATGCCGATGAACAGGTTGAGCATGGTGAAGGTGGCGATGAGGATGAAGGGGATGAAGAACAGCCAGGCCAGCGGATAGGCCGCCATCACCGGACGCACGATCCCCATCGACCAGCTCTCCAGGGTCATCACCTGGAACAGGGTGTACATGGAGGCGCCGAGCCCGCCGAACCACTCCGGGAAGCGCTCGCCGAACAGCCCGGTGGCCATCACCGCGAAGACGTAGAAGAGGATCAGCATCAGCAGCGCGATCGAGGAGATCCCGGGCAGCGCCTTGAGCAACGCCTCGACCACGAAGCGCAGTCGCGGCGCCATCGAGATCAGTCGCAGCACCCGCAGCACGCGCAGCGCGCGCAACACCGCCAGCGGTCCGCTGGCCGGGACCAGGGCGATGGCCACCACGGTGAAGTCGAACAAGTTCCAGCCACTGGCGAAGAAACGCGCCCCCCGCGCATAGAGCTTGAGCAGGATCTCGACCACGAACACCGCGAGCACCGCCTGATCGATCAGGTGCAGCGCGCCGCCGAAGTCGGCGACCAGCGCCGGCGAGGTCTGCAACCCCAGGGTCATGGCATTGAGGGCGATCAGACTGATGATCACGCGTTGGACGGGATCGGACTCGATCCAGGCACCGATCCGTTCACGACTCGACATACGACAGATTCTCCAGGTTCTCCATGACGAACGACGCCCCCGCCGGCACGAACTGGCGAGGGCGTATTGAAAGACGTGTTAGCGCAGGATGCGCGCCCCGGGCGGGCGCGCGGATGAGCGCACTCAGCAGGGCTCGGCCTGGTAGCCGGCAGCCTCCACGGCGGCGATCAGGGTGGCGGACTCGGCCGCGCCCTCCACCCGCGCGCGACCGGCCTCGAGGTCGATGCTCACCGACTCGACCCCGGCGACCGCGACCAGGGCCTCGCCGACGCGACGCTCGCAGTGCTGACAGCTCAGCCCGGTGATCTTCAGTTGCTGGCTCAAAGGTTGTTCTCCTGTGACGCGCGCTCGAGGCGCGCACTCGTCGTTGACCTCACCCTGCTGCCACAGCGGGCCGTCCGGGCGACTCATCGCCCTGCCAGGCGCGCGCCGCGCCGAGCAGCGCCACCCGCGGCTGCAGGATCACTCGCACCGGCATGCGCTGCATCAACCCGCGCATCCGCCCCTTGTCGAGAAAACCATCGAGGAAGGCGCTGGCACGCAGCGCCTCGAGGTTGCGCGGGGCGATGCCGCCGCCGAGATAGACCCCGCCGAGCGCCATCTGCTTGAGCGCCAGATCCCCGGCCTCGCGACCATAGAGACGGAAGAACAGCGCCATCGTCTCGACACAGCGGGCGTCGCCCGCGCGCGCGCCGGCGGCAACCGCGGCCGGCTCGAGTACGGGGTACGGTGACCGCTCGCCGGCGTGCTCGCAGCAGAAGGCGTGGAGGGCGCTGATACCCATCCCGGAGACCAGCCGCTCCCAGCTCACCCGGGCGTGACGGCGCCCGAGGAATTCGCGCAGCGCCCATTCACGGGCATCGGTCGCGGCGAACTCGGCGTGCCCGCCCTCAGTGGCGAAGGGATGATGGCGATGCCCGTCCCAGAACAGACCGGCCTCGCCGAGCCCGGTCCCGGCGGCGATCACGCAGCGGTTGCCGACGGCCCCGGGCTCACCCGGCTGGAGTTCGCAGACATCCTCGGGCGCCAGCGCCGCGACCCCCCAGGCCACCGCTTCGAGGTCGTTGAGCAACAGCACCCGCGAAAGGCCGCATGCATGCTCGAGGGCATCGGCATCGATCTGCCAGGTCAGGTTGGTAACTCGGCTGCGACGCCCCGACACCGGGCCGGCGATGGCGAAGGCCGCACCGGTGCAGGAGACCGCGTGCGCGGCCAGATAATGGCGCACGATCGACTCGAGCCCCGCATGCGCGGCACTCGGATAGCGTTCGGGATGGTGCAACACGAGACCACCGGCGACCGACTCGACCATGGCGAGCGCCGTCTTGGTGCCACCGATGTCCCCCACCAGGATGCGCATGGCGCAGACCTCCACAGGGTGCGGACGGCGACCAGGCGGGACCACCGTCGGTGCATGTGGCGGGGATGATAGCAGTCGTGCGGGCGACGGCGACAGCGCCCCGCCGGCGGGCGGGGCGCACGGGCTGACTCAGTCGTTGCTGGCCGTCGACTGGTTGGCGGCGGGGTAGCCGTAATAGGGTTGGCCGTAGACCGGCGCACCCCAGCCGTAGGGGACACCCCAGGCGCCATGGGGTACATGATAGGGATAAGCGCCGTAGCCATAGGGATGGTGATAGCCGTAATAAGGCGCGCCGCCATACCAGGGACCACCCCAGGGACCGCCCCAGCCGCCCGGGAACATCCCGAACGGACTCCAGCCCCAGAAGGCGTTGGCGGACATGGAACCGAGCGCGGAGACACCCGCGACGGCGGCTGCAAGCATCAGTCGTTTCATGCGCGTCATCGCTCAACTCCCACAGATGAATCAGGGATGAATCAGGGAAACACCACCATGCCCCATCCCTGGAGCATGCGGCACGGCCACGACGAGACGTCGCAACCTGTGTATGCGATCCAGCCACCATCCCTGGCCAAGGACCGGAGAGCGGAGCCTGGCTTCGTCCCTCGGGGCTAGCCTAGGCCGCGCCCGAGACGGCGGCGTTGACGTCAATCAATATCTGCTAATGTTCCACTGAACGTGGATCAGCGGCCATAGGTCTCGAGGATATCGCTCGCCGACACCGGCCGCCCGTAGAGAAATCCCTGCCCGGCCTGACACCCCTCGCGCGCCAGGAAGAGCACCTGGTCGTCACACTCGATCCCCTCGGCGAGCACCTCCAGGCCCAAGGTCTTGCCGAGACCGATGATGGAGCGCACCGTGGTCTCGTCAGCCGAATCGTGACCGATGTCGCCAACGAAGGAGCGATCGATCTTGAGCTGGTCGATCGGCAGTCGATGGATGCGCCCGAGCGAGGAGTAGCCGGTACCGAAGTCATCGACCGCGATGCCGACGCCGAGCGCACGCAGCCCGTGCAGATGCGCCAGCGCGCGCTCGGCCTGACGCATCAGCATCGCTTCGGTGACCTCCAGCTGCAACGCCCCGGGCGACAACTGATAGCGCTGCAGCACTCTCTCGACACGCTCGACGAAGTGCTCCTGCTCGAGCTGCTGCAACACCAGGTTGACGGCCATACGCGGCACCTCCAGCCCGCTGTTGCGCCAGGCGGCGAGCTGGGCGCAGGCCGTCTCCAGCACCCAGTCGCCGACCTCGCCGAGCACGCCGATCTCCTCGGCCAGGGCGATGAAGCGCGCCGGCGGCAACAGACCCTGACGGGAGTGGTGCCAGCGCAGCAGCGCCTCCACCCCGAGCAGGCGACCGCTGCCGAGGTCGATCTGAGGCTGGAAATAGAGCACGAACTCGTGCCGGCGCAAGGCGCCGCGCAGCGCGTGGACCAGCTCGAGCTGCGCGACCACGCCACCGGCCATATCAACATGGAAGAACTGGAAGTCGTTGCGCCCGCGCGACTTGGCCTCGTACATGGCGATGTCGGCGTGTCTGAGCAGGGTGTCCGGGTCGGTGCCATCGGCCGGATAGAGACTGATGCCGATGCTGGCGCTGACCTGGAGGCGATCCTTGCCGACCTGGAAGGGCGGCCCGAAGACCTGCAGCAACCGATTGGCCACCCGTCCGGCGCGCCGTGCGCAATCGGCGTCCTCGAGCAGTACCACGAACTCGTCGCCGCCGACCCGCGCCAGGGTGTCGCTGTCGCGCAACTGCCCCTGCATCCGCTCGGCCGCCTCGCGCAGCAGCTCGTCGCCGGCGCCATGGCCATAGCGGTCGTTGATGACCTTGAAACGGTCGAGATCGACGAACAGTACCGCCATCACCCCGTGATGGCGGTGGGCGCGACTCACCCCCTGGGCGAGCCGATCGTTGAGCAGGGTGCGATTGGGCAGATGGGTGAGGGTATCGTGATGGGCGAGGAACTCGAGCTTCTCCTCGGAGCGGCGCAGCGCCTCCTGCTGGCGTAGCAACTTGCTCAGATCGAGCACCGCGCAGACGAATTGCGCCGGCTCGTCGGCATCTCCGGCCAGTCGCGCCATGTGCAGCTCGCCACCGAAGACATCACCGCCATCGGCGAGGAAGTGCACGCCCTCGACCACCTCACCGCCGCTCTGCTTCGCCCGGTTCAGTACCATAGCGAGCCGTTCACGATCGAGCGGGATCACCAATCGCTGCAGGAAGTGATGACGCAGATGCCGGTTGCCCAACCCGAACAGCTGCTCGGCGAGCGCATTGGCATCGAGCACCAGACCGCTGCCGTCGACCACCAGCTGCGCCAGCGGCATCACCGAGAACAGCGTGTTGTAGCGCTGCGCCATGCGCTCGGAGGCGATCTGCGCCTCGCACAGCTCGGCGTTCTGCACCTCGAGTTCCGCCTGATAGATGCGCAGCTCCTCGGTCAGCGTGGTCAGATCGATCTCACCCTGCCCGAGCAGCCGGCCGAGCCGGTCGAAATCGCCGCGCTCCAATGCCCGTCTGGCCTGTGCGTAGAGGTCTTGTCCCGTCTCGTCCTGAGCGGGCACCTTCGGATCCTCGAAACCTGTCATTCTGGGGGACTCCTGCGTCCGTCGAGGAGGGTCCGATCGTCGCACACTCGGCCGATGACAGCGGCGTCTCCCTTGGATCACACGGAGAACTGCCACATCCTGAGTGAGGGTGTGCGTTGAGCGTCGCCGGAACCGGCGCCAATGACGCGCTGCCGCCAGGGTGGCAGCAGACACGATCAGGTGTGCGCCAGATCGAACCGAGCGATCGTCTCAGACAATCAGATCAATTTTTATTATCCATTTCACGCATCGGCTATCAGGACGTAATCTTAGCACCGTCGACACGCCATCCCCCTCGGAGGCGCGACGATCGCTCAAGAACTTTTGACCCAAATCCCACAGCGACAACCATGGAGAATCGACACATGCTGCAAGATCGCACCGGAAGCCGCGTTCCTCAGGTCACCTTCCACACCCGTAGCGGACACGAGTGGGTCGACCTGACCACCGACGAGATCTTCGTCGGCAAGACAGTGGTGGTGTTCTCGCTGCCGGGTGCCTTCACCCCCACCTGCTCCTCCTCGCACGTGCCGCGCTACAACCAGCTGGTACCGATGTTCAAGGAGCACGGGGTCGATACCGTGGTCTGCGTCTCGGTCAACGACACCTTCGTGATGAACGAGTGGCAGAAGAGCCAGGACGCCGATGACCTGCTGTTCATCCCTGACGGCAACGGCGAGTTCACCGAGGGCATGGGGATGCTGGTCGAGAAGGACGATCTCGGCTTCGGCAAGCGCTCCTGGCGCTACTCGATGCTGGTGCGCGACGGCGTGGTGGAGAAAATGTTCATCGAGCCAGAGGTCGAGGGCGACCCCTACGAGGTCTCCGACGCCGACACCATGCTCGCCCACCTCGCCCCGAACGCGCCCAAGCCGCTCGACGTGAGCGTGTTCACCCGCGACGGCTGCCCGTTCTGCGTCAAGGCCAAGGAGGCGCTGCGCAACGCCGGTATCGACTTCGAGGAGCTGGTGCTCAACGAGGACTACACCGAGCAGACGCTGCGCGCCGTGGCCGACGCCCGCACCGTACCGCAGGTGTTCGTCAACGGTGAGCTGATCGGTGGCTCGGAGGCGGTCGAGGCCTGGATCAAGGAGCGCGCCAGCGCCTGATCCGGGAGTACGCCGGACGACAGCACCCGCCGACGCCGGCCGGCGTCGGCGAACTCGAGGGGGTCGGGCAACCCATGGGTTACCGACCCCTTTGCTATGGACAGGACCGGTCCCGGACCACCCGCTGCACCCCACCCGGGCCACGGGTATGATCCCCGGTCACAGCATTATCAGGAAGCACAATCATGACCCAGCATTTCGACCTGATCGCGATCGGCGGTGGCAGCGGTGGCCTGGCGGTGGCCGAGAAGGCCGCCGCCTTCGGCAAACGCGTCGCCCTGATCGAGTCCAAGGCACTCGGCGGCACCTGTGTCAACGTCGGCTGCGTACCCAAGAAGGTGATGTGGTACGCCGCGCACCTCGCCGAGGCGGTGCGCGACGCCCCCGGCTTCGGCGTCCAGGCCAGCGGCGGCGAACTCGACTGGCCCAGGCTGGTGGCCGGTCGCGACCGCTATATCGGCGCCATCAACAGCTTCTGGGACGGCTATGTCGAGCGCCTCGGCATCACCCGCATCAACGGCCACGCCCGCTTCGTCGACGCTCACACCATCGAGGTCGAGGGTCAGCGCCTCAGCGCCGATCACATCGCCATCGCCACCGGCGGTCGCCCGATCGTGCCGCGCCTGCCCGGCGCCGAGCTCGGCATCACCTCCGACGACTTCTTCGCCCTGCAGCAACAGCCCAGGCGCGTGGCCATCATTGGCGCCGGCTATATCGGCGTCGAGCTGGCCGGGCTGCTGCGCAGCTTCGGCAGCGAGGTCACCGTGGTGGCGCTCGAGGACCGGGTACTGTTCCAGTTCGACCCCCTGCTCAGCGCCACCCTGGCCGAGAACATGCACGCCCAGGGCATCGAGACCCATCTCGAATTCGCCGTCGCCGCGCTCGAGCGCGACGCCCGAGGCACCACCCTGGTGGCCCAGGACGGCACCCGGCTCGAGGGCTTCGATAGCGTGATCTGGGCCGTCGGACGCGCTCCCAACACCCGCGACCTCGGGCTCGAGACCACCGGCATCGAGGTCCAACCCAACGGCACGGTGCCCACCGACGCCTATCAGAACACCAATGTCCCCGGTGTCTACGCGCTCGGCGACATCACCGGGCGCGACCAGCTCACCCCGGTGGCGATCGCCGCCGGGCGCCGCCTCGCCGAGCGCCTGTTCGACGGCCAGAGCGAGCGCAAGCTCGACTACGACAACATCCCCACCGTGGTCTTCGCCCACCCGCCGCTGTCCAAGGTCGGGCTGAGCGAGCCGGAGGCGCGCGAGCGCCTCGGTGACGTGCTCACCGTCTACGAGACCAGCTTCACCCCGATGCGCTACGCGCTCAACGAGCACGGCGCCAAGACCGCGATGAAGCTGGTCTGTGCCGGCCCCGAGCAGCGCGTGGTCGGTGTCCACGTCATCGGCGACGGCGCCGACGAGATGCTCCAGGGCTTCGCCGTGGCGGTGAAGATGGGCGCGACCAAGGCCGACTTCGACAACACTGTGGCCATCCACCCCGGCAGCGCCGAGGAGCTGGTCACCCTCAAGGAGCCGGTGCGCCGTCCCGGCGACCCGCTCCCCGAGGGCGCGGCCTGAGCCTGCCCGCCCGCCGCCCGGCGGGCGAACCTCGCCGCGACCGCGCCGATGATGGAAAAAATCGGCCCGGTCGCGGACAATCCACGCTCGAGATCAACGACCCGGCCTCGCCTCCGCCGGCGTCCCCAGCCCGAGCCCGACCCGCGCCATGCCTGCACCGCTAGACCGTCGTCTGTCCATCGCCCCGATGTTGGACTGGACCGATCGCCACTGCCGTTATTTCCTCCGGCTGATCAGCCGTCACACCCTGCTCTACACCGAGATGGTGACCACCGGCGCACTGCTCCACGGCGACCGCGAGCGCTTCCTGCGCTTCGATCCGAGCGAGCATCCGGTGGCGCTGCAGCTCGGCGGCTCCGATCCCGCCGACATGGCCAGCTGCGCCCGACTCGGCGCCGAGTACGGCTACGACGAGATCAACATCAACGTCGGCTGTCCCTCCGACCGGGTGCAGAACGGGCGCTTCGGCGCCTGTCTGATGGCCGAACCGGGGGTGGTGGCCGATTGCGTGCGGGCGATGAAGGACGCGGTGGCGGTCCCGGTGACGGTCAAGAGCCGCATCGGCATCGACGATCGCGACAGCTATGGTGAGCTGGTCGACTTCGTCGGCGCCCAGGTCGAGGCCGGCTGCGACGCGCTGATCGTGCACGCGCGCAAGGCCTGGCTCTCCGGGCTGAGCCCGAAGGAGAACCGCGACATCCCGCCGCTGCGCTACGACGTGGTGCTGCAGCTCAAGCGCGACTTCCCCGCGCTCTCGATCAGCCTCAACGGCGGGGTGCAGGACCTCGACCAGGCCTGCGCCCTGCTCGAGACCCTCGATGGGGTGATGATCGGTCGTGAGGCCTACCACAACCCCTGGATCCTCGCCGCGGCCGACGCGCGCATCTTCGCCGACCCGACCCCACCGCCGACCCGACATCAGGTCATCGAGCGGATGCTGCCCTATATCCAGCGCGAACTCGACGCCGGGGTGCCGCTGACCGCGATCAGCCGTCACCTGCTCGGACTCTTCCAGGGCCGTCCCGGCGCCCGCGTCTGGCGCCGCTGGATCAGCGAGCACGCCCATCTCCCCGGCGCCGGCTGCGAGGTGCTGACCGAGGCGCTGCCACGGCGCATGCGACCCGCCGCCGACTGATCCGGCGCCGCAGCCATGGACTGGGTGAGCCTGTCGCTGCTCTGCGCCCTCGCCCTGGCCAGCGCCGATGCCGCCACCAAGGCCTGGCTCGGCACGCATTCGGCCGCCGAGCTGGCGCTGGTGCGCCTGACCCTGAGCGGCGCGCTGCTCGCCCCGCTGCTCGTTGACCTGCCGCCGTTCGGCAACCTCGACCCGGCCTTCTGGGGCTGGCTGGCGGCGCTGGTGCCGCTGGAGATCGCGGCGATGCTGCTCTACATGCGCGCCATCCGCGACCACCCGCTCTCGCTCACCCTGCCCTATCTCGCCTTCACCCCGGTGTTCGTGCTGCTGGTCGCCTGGCTGCTGCTCGGCGAGACGGTGAGCGCGCGCGGCGCACTCGGTGTGGTGCTGGTGGTGGCCGGGGCCTGGCTGCTCAACGTCGGCCATGCCCGGGCGCGCGACTGGCGCAGCTGGCTGCGCCCGCTCGGTGCCATCCTCGAACAGCGCGGCGCGCGGCTGATGCTCGCGGTGGCGGCGATCTACGCCCTCACCGCCACCCTCGGCAAGGGCGCGATGCAGTACCTGCCACCGGCGCAGTTCGGCGCCTTCTACTTCGCCCTGCTCGGGGTCGCGGCACTGCTGGTGCTGGCGCTGCCACGCCCGCGCCGGCTGCTCGCGCTGGCGCGCCACCCCTGGGCGGTGCTGGCGGTCGCCGCGCTGACCGCGGTGATGGTCTACACCCACTTCCTCGCCATCGCCGCGACCGAGGTCGCCTACATGATCGCGCTCAAGCGCACCAGCCTGCTCTTCGGCATGCTCTACGGCGCGCTCTGCTTCGGCGAGCGCGGGCTGCGCGCGCGCCTGCCCGCCGGCGTGCTGATGCTCGCCGGCGCGGCACTGGTGCTGCTGGGATGAGCCGGGCTCAGGCGGGTGGTTCGGCGAGGTCGCAGGACTGGGTCTGTCCGGCGAACACGCTCTCGAGCTGGTCGACCACCTGCTCGATGGCGGGGTCGGCGCTGGTGTCGACGCGCACCAGGCGGTTGCACTCCTCGCCCTGCGGCGGTTCACAGCGCGCATGCTGGCGCTCGAGCACCGCGAGCGTCGCCTCGGAGGCATCGTTGCCGGCGGCCAGGCGCCGGGTGACGCGCTCGCGCAGCACTGCCAGCGGCGCCTCCAGCGCGAGGATGGCGAACCCGGCGTGATGACGCCGTGCCAACGCGGCGAAGCCGACGCGACGCTGGTGCGCGGTGAAGGTGGCATCGACCAGCACGTCGTGACCACTGGCGAGGATGGTCTCGGCCAGGTGCAGCAGCCGCTCGTAGGTCCAGTCGGTGGCCGAGGGGAAATAGATCCCGCCGTCGACCCCGGTGTTGGTGCGTGCCTGCGCCGCGAGCCCGAACAGCCGCTTGCGCTCGACGTCCGAGCGCAAGTGGACGAAGGGCAGCCGCTCGCAGAGCGCGCTGGCCATGTGGCTCTTGCCCGAGCCCGACAGCCCGCAGGCGATCAGCAGCCGTGGCCGTCTCGCCCGGGTGTAGCCCTCGGCCAGCGCCAGATAGCGCGCGCACGCATCCCAGGCTGCGGCGCGCTCGGGCGCCGCCAGCCCCGTCTGATCGGCACGGATCGCACTGACCTTGGCGCGCACCATCGCCCGGTAGCACTGATAGAGACGCAGCAGCACCAGCAGCCCGTAGTCGCCGCCGCGCTCCAGATAACCATTGAGCAGACGCTGCGCCAACCCCGGCGCGCCGGCGGCCTCCAGATCCATAACCAGGAAGGCGAGTTCGCTGGCGGTATCGATCCAGCGCAGCTCGGGAGCGAAGTCGATACCGTCGAAGATCTGCGGCTCGCCGTCGATCAGGGCGATGTTGCCGCGGTGCATGTCGCCGTGACACTCGCGGATCCAGCCCTCGGCGCGACGCTGCTCGAGCAGCGGACGCAGCGCCCGCCAGCGTGCCCGGGTCCAGTCCTCGATGCGTTGCAGCCGCGTCAGCAGCGCCGGCGCCTCGACCCGCGCGCGGACCTGCTCGACGTTCTCGATCATCGGCGCGAGCACCATCTCGGGCGTGCCCCAGGGGGTATCGGGCGCGGCGACCGGGATGGCGGCGTGGAAATCGGCGACGCGCTCGGCGAGCCGGTCGATCAGTGGACCGTCGAGGGGCTGGTGCGCGAGCAACGCCGACTGTGCGAAGCGGCGCATCCGCACCGCGTACTCCAACACCGCGCCGTCGGCGCCGATGCGCGGGTGCGCGGCGCTGCCGCCGATCGCCACCACGTCGAGATAGATCGTCGGCGCGAGTCGGCTGTTGAGGCGAATCTCCTCCTCACAGCAGTGACGACGCAACGCCAGGGTGGAGCAGTCGAGAAAGCCAAGATCAAGCGGTTTCTTGAGCTTGTAGGCGAAGTCGCCGGCGAGCAGCACGTGGGAGATATGGGTCTCGATGTGCTCGACCCGATCGACCGGATGGGGATAGGCCTCGGGGCGCCGCAGCGCCGCGATCAGCCGGGGAAACTCAGCAGCGTCCATGACAGGTCCTCCTCGGAAAACCGACCCGCGCGCTCGGCATCGGCCTTGAATCCAGTATAAGCATTGGTTAATACTCCGCCGCTTACCCCCTCGCAACCGAAACGGAAGCCCTCATGTCCATCGAACGTATCGTCTTCGCCGTCGCCGGCGCCTTCGTGCTGCTCTCGACCATCCTCGCGGTCACCGTCAACATCAACTTCCTGTGGTTCACCGGCTTCGTCGGCGCCAACCTGCTGCAATCGGCCTTCACCGGCTTCTGCCCGCTGGCCGTCATCCTCAAGAAGCTGGGCAAGACCCCCGGTCCGGCCTTCTGAGCACACGCCGGGCGGCGCATTGCCGCCCGGCGTGCGGGCTCATGCCGGATCGACCGGCCGCGCCCACAGGTCGTGATCGCCCGAGGCGGTGATCTCGACCTCGATGAAGTCGCCGGGGTCGATCTCCCAGGCCCCCGGCACCAGCACGTTGCCGTCGATCTCGGGCGCGTCGCCATAGCTGCGCGCCACCACCTCGTCCTCGTGCACTGCGTCGACAAGCACCGTCATGCGCTCACCGACCCGCGCGGCGAGCTTGTCGCGGCTGATCTCGGCCTGGACCTCCATGAAGCGCTCGCGGCGCTCCTCGCGCTCCTCGGCGGGCACCGCGTCGGCTAGATCGTTGGCCGCCGCACCGTCCACCGGCGAGTAGGGGAAGCAGCCGACACGGTCGAGCCGCGCCTCGCGGAGGAAGTCCAGCAGCGACTCGAACTCGGCCTCGGTCTCACCGGGGAAACCGACGATGAAGGTGCTGCGCAGCACCAGCTCGGGACACTGTTCGCGCCAGCGCGCGAGACGTTCGAGCACCCGCTCGGTGGCCGCCGGACGGCGCATCGCGCGCAGCACCCGGGTGTTGCCATGCTGCAGCGGCATGTCGAGATAGGGCAGGATCAGCCCCTCGGCCATCAACGGGATCAGCTCGTCGACCTGGGGATAGGGGTAGACGTAGTGCAGTCGCGTCCACGCCGGCAGCTGGCCGAGTTCGCGCGCCAGGGTGGTGATGTCGGTGCGCAGCGGACGGCCGCCGTGGAAGCCCGGCGCGTACCTGAGATCGCGGCCATAGGCGCTGGTGTCCTGGGCGACCACCAGCAGCTCGCGCACCCCGGCCTCGACCAGCCGTTCGGCCTCGCCGAGCACCTCGCCGATACCGCGGCTGACCAGATCGCCGCGCAGACTGGGGATGATGCAGAAGGTACAGCGGTGATCGCAGCCCTCGGAGATCTTGAGATAGGCGTAGTGACGCGGGGTGAGCCGCACCCCCTGCGGTGGCACCAGGCTGGTGAAGGGGTCGTGCGGAGCCGGCAACTCAGCATGCACCACCGCCATCACCTCTTCGAGCGCGTGCGGGCCGGTGATCGCCAGCACCTCGGGATAGACGGCGCGGATACGCTCGGCGCGGGCGCCGAGGCAGCCGGTGACCACCACCCGGCCATTCTCCTCCAGGGCCTCGCCGATCACCTCCAGCGACTCGCGCTCGGCGGCGTCGATGAAGGCGCAGGTGTTGATGACCACCAGCTCGGCATCGTCGTAGTCGTGCACCACCCGATAGCCCTCGGCACGCAGCCGGGTGAGGATGAGTTCGGAGTCGACCGTGGCCTTGGGACAACCGAGGCTGACGAAGCCCAGCGTGGGCGCGGCGGCGGATGGGGATGAGATGTCCAAATGAAGCTCGCTGATCTGGTTGCGGTTGGGGACTGGCGGGCATTATCGCCCAGCCGAGAGCGGGTGCACGTCATCGCGGCGACGCGTCGTGCTTGATCGTCCCCTGTATATCGGTAACGATAGCGACGTTTGCCATCTAACGCGACGGCATCACGGGACACGCTGAAGAGACGTAACACGGCCAGGACTCCGAGACGGGATCGATACTGGCAGCGATCGCCCCCGCGCGCGCCAATGGCGCGGCGCGAACACGGACAGGCCGGCGCCCGGGCGCATGGCAACAGGAGGGTCGAGACAGATGAGGCACTGCAAGCTCTGCAAGTTCAGCGCACTCTGCAACGACCTGCCCGGCGTCTGCGTCCTGATCCCGTACGTCGCGATCGCGGTCGTCGCGACCTCGCTCGGTTACCTCTTCGTGACCCAGGAGCTGTTGTAGCGGCGCCCACCCTATCCGTAGCGGGGGCGGGAGACGTCGAGCCCTTGCGGGCCATCCGGTCCCGCCCTCGCCGTTGCAATGGACCCACTGCACCATGGTCATCAACGACACCCTGTCCACGCCCGCCGAGACCGTCAGCGAGCCACCGCTCGCGGTCGCCGCGGGACGACGCATCGCCTTTCACCTCCAGGTCCGCTTCCCGGACGGTTTTGTCGCCTTTTCCACCTTCAAGGAAGAACCGATCAGCTGCACCGTCGGCGACGGCACCCTGACCCCGGCACTGGAGACGGCCATCGACGGACTGCTCGCCGGCAGCGAGGCCGAGTTCGCCGGCGACGGCTCCGAGCTGTTCGCCACCTACGACGAGAACAATGTCTTCTGGCTCGAGCGCAGCGAATTCCCGCCCGAACTCCATCCCGAGCCGGGCAAGGTGATCGCCTTCGAGACCCCGGCCGGCCAGGAGACCAGCGGCATGGTGCTGGAGACCGAGGGCGAACGGGTGCGGGTCGACTTCAACCACCCCTTCGCCGGACGCGCGCTGCAGCTGCGCATCGCCATTCTCACCGTCGAGACCTGAGTCCGGGCGCGGCCGACGCCACCGGCCGCGCGCAATAACCCTGAACACCACCCGCTGTTTTCAACCCTCGCCGACCGCCTATCCTGTTTCGAGCCATGACTATCCTGCTAGCCAATCCCCGCGGTTTCTGTGCCGGCGTCGATCGCGCCATCGCCATCGTCGAGCGTGTCCTCGAGCGCTACGGCGCGCCCATCTATGTCCGCCACGAGGTCGTTCACAACCGCTTCGTGGTCGAGGGGCTGCGTGCGCGCGGCGCGATCTTCGTCGAGGATCTCGACGAGGTGCCGGACGACGCCACCCTGGTGTTCAGCGCCCACGGCGTGCCGCAGTCGGTACGGCGCGAGGCCGAGGCGCGCGGGCTGCGGGTGTTCGATGCCACCTGCCCGCTGGTCACCAAGGTCCACCTCGAGGTCACCCGGCACTGTCGCAACGACGTCGAGACCGTGCTCATCGGCCATCGCGGTCATCCCGAGGTCGACGGCACCCTCGGTCAGTGCGACCCCGAGGGCGCCCCGGTGCACCTGGTCGAACGTCCCGACGACGTCGCCGGACTCGAGATCGCCGATCCCGAGCGCATCGCCTACGTCACCCAGACCACGCTGTCGATGGACGACACCACCACCATCGTCGCAGCGCTGCGCGAACGCTTCCCGGCGATCCAGGGACCGAAGAAGAGCGATATCTGCTACGCCACCCAGAACCGCCAGGACGCGGTCAAGACGCTGGCCGAGAGCTGCGAGCTGCTGCTGGTGGTCGGCTCGCCCAACAGCTCCAACTCCAATCGGCTGCGCGAGCTGGCCGAGAAGCGCGGCTGCCACGCCCATCTGATCGATGGACCGGAGGACATCGACCGCGCCTGGCTCGAGGGCGTCTCGCGCATCGGCCTCACCGCCGGCGCCTCGGCCCCCGAGGTGCTGGTCGAGCGGGTCATCGCACAGCTGCGCGACTGGGGCATGGAGCAGGTCGAGGAACAACCCGGTATCCGCGAGCAGGTGGTGTTCGCACTGCCACGCGAACTGACCAGGGAGCCGGCCGAGGGCTGAACCCCGCCCCTCGCGCTTGCAGCTCGACCGACCCAACCGCACCTAACGATGTTGGAGGCGGCCGGACAGGCCGTCCCGGTCCCTGAGCGAGACGGCCCGGCATTCGCCGGGCCACGAGGAGAAGAGCGGCATGAGCGAGATCCTGGTCATCGGTGGCGGCGTCATCGGATTGCTGACGGCGCGCGAGCTGGCGCATGCCGGTGTCGACACCACCCTGGTCGAGATGGGCAAAACCGGCCAGCAATCGTCCTGGGCCGGCGGCGGCATCCTCTCCCCGCTCTACCCCTGGCGCTATCCCGACGCGGTCGGGCGGCTGGCCGCCTGGAGTCAGGCGGTCTATCCGGCGCTGGCCACCGAGCTGCTCGACGAGACCGGAGTCGACCCCGAACTCACCGTCAACGGCATGCTGGTGCTCGACACCGAGGAGCGCCAGCGCGCGCTCGACTGGGCCGCCCGGCACGACACCGCCATCGAAGTGCTCGACAGCCGCCAGCTCCACGCCAGCGAGCCCGAACTCGGCCCCCGCCCCGAACAGGCGCTGCTACTCCCGGGCATCGGCCAGGTCCGCAACCCACGGCTGACGCGCGCGCTGCGCCGCGCCATCGAGCGCAAGGTGACGCTGCGCGAGCAGGAAGAGGTGCTGGAGTTGCTGATCGAGGGCGGGCGCGCGGTCGGGGTGCGCACCCCCAAGGGCGAGATCCGCGCCGAGCGCGTCATCATCTGTGCTGGCGCCTGGACCGCCAAACTGCTCGAACAGCTCGGCAACAGCCCCGAGATCCAACCGGTGCGCGGCCAGATGATCCTCTTCTACGCCCAGCCCGGCCAGGTCCATCACATCACCCTGCACCGCGAGCGCTACATCATCCCCAGGCGCGACGGGCGCATCCTCTTCGGTTCCACCCTGGAGCAGGCCGGCTTCGTCAAGCGCACCACCGCCGAGGCCAAGGAGGAGCTCTATCGCGCCGCCGTCGAACTCTACCCGCTGCTCAAGCGCACCCCGATCGAGGACCACTGGTCCGGGCTGCGCCCCGGCTCGCCCAGCGGCATCCCCTATATCGGCGCCTACCCCGGCATCGACGGGCTCTATTTCAACGCCGGGCACTACCGCAACGGCCTGGTCACCGGCCCGGCCTCGGCCCGCCTGCTCACCGACCTGGTGCTCGAGCGCGCGCCCATCCTCGACGCCGCGCCCTATGCGCTCGACGCGGCACGGGACTGAGCGAGGGCGATCAGCCGACAGCCGACAGCCGACAGCCGACAGCCGCCGGGGATGATGAACCGTGAAGATACCGTCTTGCCTGTCAATCGACGATGATGCACCCCAGTCTCCCCGACTGGAGGCTGGATGCTGATCGCTGTAAGCTGGTTTGAACCGCAAAGACACAAAGCACGCAAAGGAGAGAAAAGCCTTCAGCGACCAGCCTCCAGCCCGTCGATTGGGTTGCCCATACACCACCGATCGACGAGTCGCCGGGATCCCAGGACGGGCAACCCAACATCGCCACTGGCGGCCGCCAGCGGATTGAACCGCAAAGTCGCTAAGGGTTTGGGGCAACCAGCTCAAAGGCGACTGCGACTGAAACTAGAGGCCAAAAAGCGCGCACACCGCTCGCCACCTTCATCCCTGTGATCCCTTCGCGCCCTTCGCGTCTTGGCGGTTCATTCTCTCTCAATGATGCGACGATAACGCGCCCGCTGGCGGCTGAAGGCAAGCCCGTCGGTTGGGTTGTCCATGCACCACTAATCGACGAATCCTCGGGACTCCAGGACGGGCAACCCAACATCGCCACTGGAGGCTGCTTGCTGAAGGCTGGCCGGTTTCTTCACGTCCTTGGCGGCTTCGCGGTTCAATCTTCCGGCAGCGGATGGCTTTCTCCGCCAGGGATTGATGTCGGACGAAAAGCTGGCTAGAATTCTCGAGCTTGAGTAGCCGATGTAGCTCAGTTGGTAGAGCAACGCATTCGTAATGCGTGGGTCAGCGGTTCGAATCCGCTCATCGGCTCCATCTCTCCAAGCGCCCGCCTCACTCCACCCCCAGGCGCGATCTCACCCGCTCCCACAGCTCGATCACCGCACTCGATGCGGCACCGCCGTCGTACTCGGCGAGGCTCTTGCGCGCGACCAGGGCGCGGGCGACCACCGGGTCGAAGGGCAGCTCACCGATCACCTCGATGTCGCGCGCACCACACCAGTCACGGATGGTCGCACCGTTCTCCGGGTTGAGATCGGCCTTGTTGATGCAGACGACCAGCGGGATGGCGAAGTGGACGCAGAGTTCGGCGACGCGCTGCAGGTCGTGCAGCCCGGAGAGGGTCGGCTCGGTGACGGCGAGCACCAGGTCGACGCCGGTGATGGCGGCGCTCACCGGACAGCCGATCCCGGGCGGGCCGTCATTGAGGATCAGCGCCGCGCCCTCGGCCTCGGCCTGACGCCGCGCCTCGCGTCGCACCAGGGTGACGAGCTTGCCGGAGTTGTCCTCGCCGACGCCGAGCTGGGCGTGGACCAGAGTGCCGTGACGACTGTCGGAGACCATCCAGCGCCCGCTCGGACGGGTCTCCAGGACGATCGCCGCCTCGGGACAGACGCGCGCGCACAGCCCGCAGTGCTCACAGGCGAAGGGGTTGATGCGATAGCCCGCGTCGAAGTCGAGTTCGATCGCCTCGAACCGACACCAGGCGGCGCAGTCGCCGCACTCGGCGCACAGCTCGGGGTCGATCCGCGGTGTCGCGCCGCCGATGAAGTCGCCGCCGGCGCGCTCGCGCGGGTCGAGCAGCAGGTGCATGTCGGCGGCGTCGACATCACAGTCGGCCACCACCTTACGCCGTGCCAGAGTGGCGAAGGCGGCGCTCACCGTGGTCTTGCCGGTGCCGCCCTTGCCGCTGATGATGGTGAGTTCCTTCATGTGGTCTCGCGCGGGCGCGCTGACGGGTCACGACGACCGTCGCGCCCTCCTCCAGGATTAGGGGTTACGGGGTTCACCCCGGAGCACGGCGCGCCATGGCACCAGCCCGGGGCGCGGCGCGGATGCTCGCCCGCGCCGACCTCAGAAGGTCAGCACCTTGTCGCTGCTCGCGACCCAGCCGGCGAGCACCGCCATGGTCGAGGACTCGGCGCCAGCGAAATAGGGCTGGTTCCTGTAGAGCCCACAGCGCGCCATGCACGAGCCGCAGACCTGCACCGGGACCTCGCGCGCGATCAGCGCCTTGAGCATGGCGCCGAGGTCCTGGTCGTAGCCCTCGGGCGGGCGGCAGGCATCGCGTGCCAGATCGACCGCGTCGTTCATCAGGAACAGCCGCACCTGCTGGCCCTGGTCGAGCAGGGTCCCGGCCAGACGCAGCGCGTTCCAGGTCACGTCGGTGCTGTCGTAGGGGTGGTGGTTGAGGACGATCAGGATGGTCATACCGGCAGCAGTGCCTCGATCTGTGAGTAGAGCTGTTGGAAACGCGCGCGCCACTCGGGCGCGGTGCGCACCCAGGGCTCGCCACGCGCATAGGCCTCGGCGAGCGCACGGGTGAAGGGGATCTCGAGCAGCACCGGGATCGATTCGGCGTGACAGTACTCCGTCACACCCTGATCGCCGATGTCGCAGCGGTTGATCACCACCCCGCAGGGCACCCCGAGCGCCCGCGCCACCGCGACGGCGAGGCGCAAGTCGTGCAGCCCCGAGGGCGTGGGCTCGGTGACCAGCAGACAGAAGTCGACCCCCTCGAGAGTCTCGACCATCGGGCAGGCGGTGCCCGGCGGGGCATCGAGGATGGTCGCCAGCCCCGGCTCCAGACGCCGCTTGAGCGCCTTGATCACCGGCACCGCCGAACGCTCGCCGATGGCGAGTTCGCCCTGGAGCACCGGCAGGGTGTCGGCCTGACCGGCGGCGATCTCGCCGATCGGTCGCTCGATCTCGCCGAGCGCTCCCTCGACGCGACAGACGTAGTCACAAGCACCGCAGCCGTGGCAGAGTTCGTCGAACACCATCAGCTCGTTAGGGGTGAGCGCCAGGGCGTTGAAGGCGCAGGCCTCGACACAATCGCCGCACAGGGTGCAGCGCTCGGGGTCGATGCGAGGGACGCGCACCCCGACCGACTCGCGCCGGTCGAAGCGCGGACGCAGGAACAGATGTCCGTTGGGCGCCTCGACGTCGCAGTCGGCGTACTGGGCCCGTTCAAGCGCCAGCGCCAGATTGGTCGCCACCGTGGTCTTGCCGGTGCCGCCCTTGCCACTGGCCACGGCGATGGTCAGCGCCGACATCGCTCAGCCCTGACCGCGACCGTTACCCAATCCGCGACCAACGCCCATACCGCGCCCGGCGCCACGTCCCTGGCCCATGCCACGACCACCGCCGCAGCGCGCGATGCCGTCACAGGGCTCGCGTCCGACCACGGCGGCAGTCACGGGCACCTGCCCGGCATGACGTGCCACGGCCTCGGCCACGGTGCCGGAGACACCCTCGACGACACGTACCCCGGCGCGCTCGAGCACCATCGCCGCCTTGGGGCCACAGCGACCGGTGAGCAGCAGCTCGGCGCGCTGCCCGGCGATCCACTGCGCGGTCCGGGTGCCGGCGCCGCCGTTGGTCTCGAGGAAGGGGTTGGGCATGGTCTGGAAGTCACCGCTTTCGGTATCGACCACGACGAAATAGGCGCAGCGCCCGAGCCGGGCGTCGACCGGTGCGTCCTGACCCTGTCCGGTTGCGGAAATCACGATCTTCATGGAGCAATTCCTCGTTGTTCGATTCAGTGGGCATGGGCGCACTGGGAGGCGCCATTCAGTTCACCGGCGAGATAGGCATCGAGCGTCTCCTCGACGCCGGGACGGGCGCCGGTGACGACCTCGATGCCGTTACACGCGAACAGCTCGATGGCCTTAGCGCCCATACCGCCGGCGAGCACCACATCGGCGTCGAGCGATTGGATATAGGCCGGTAGCTGTCCTGGTTGATGGGCATCGGCGAAGGGATTGGCCACCACTTCGGCGCCGACGAGTCGATCGGCGTCGTCGAGCTGGGCAACCACGAAATGGCTGCAATGGCCGAAATGCATCGACATCTCGCCCGCAAGCCCGAGCGCGTCGCTGGCGGTCATCACGATCTTTTTCATCAGGTCTCATCTCTCTGTCCGGCACAACCGGGCACCGAACGGGGTTGGTCGTTGTCGGAGTACGAGATGCCTTGCGACTGCTCTTCCCCGTGCTCCGGGATCTGGATCACCAGCCGCTGCCCGGTGAGCAGTGCGCCAGCGACCTTGGCGCGGGCTTGGGCGATGGTGCGCGACAGGGTGGTGCGCGAAATCCCCATGCGCCGAGCGCTCTCTTCCTGATAGAGCCCCTCGAGATCGCACAGCCGCAGCGCCTCCATCTCGTCGGCGCGCAACATCACCGTTTCCAGGGTGTGGCCCTGGCGGCCACAGGGCTTGAAACAGATCCGCCCGGGATCGATTCCGATCCGGCGGACGCGTCGTCTTCGACCGGGCACAGTGCCTCCGCTTGGCTGTCTCGGGTAGGTTCGAGGATCCATTTAAACGCACATATGTGCGTTTTGCATTGATAAATATCAGGGTGTTTTAGTCAAGAAAGGCGAGACACTGCAGTTCATCGCTAAGAGATTCTTTTTCGCAACGACACGCATCCCGAGCGGACGCCGGGCGATCGCGGTAGCCCCGGGCGCCACCCGACATCCATGCAGGGATACGCATCACACAAGGAGCCTTGAATCATGAGCGCTACAGCGGTCAACAAGACACGGCGTCGCCTGCTAGTGGCAGCGACCAGTGCGGTCGGCGCCGTCGGTGCCGGCTTCGCCCTCGTTCCCTTCGTCGCCTCGATGAACCCGAGCGCCCGCGCCCGCGCCGCCGGCGCGCCGGTCGAGGCCGATATCAGCAAGATCGAGCCCGGCGCGCTGCTGCGCGTCAAATGGCGCGGCAAACCGGTGTGGGTGGTGCATCGCACACCGAAGATGCTCGAGATGCTGGCCAGCAACGACTCCAATCTGGTCGACCCCGCCTCCGAGGTGCCGCAGCAGCCCGAGTACTGCCAGAACCCGACCCGCTCGATCAAGCCCGAGTATCTGGTCGCCATCGGCATCTGCACCCACCTCGGCTGCTCACCGACCTACCGTCCCGAGTTCGCCCCGGAAGACCTCGGCGCCGATTGGAAGGGTGGCTTCTTCTGCCCCTGCCACGGCTCGCGCTTCGATCTCGCCGCGCGGGTCTTCAAGGGTGTACCGGCCCCGACCAATCTGGTCATCCCCAAGCACACCTATCTCAACGACACCACCCTGCTGATCGGCGAGGACGGCAGCGCCGCCTGACCCCCGGGCCGCTCGACAGCGCCAGACGCTTGGCGTAGATTTCCGCCCCTGGGTCGGACACGCGACCGCTGGTCGCGTGTCCGACCTACCCGTCGCCCCAAGCCCATCCGGCGACCGCCTCTTCTCCCGCCATTCAGAACCGACAAGAGGACTCGGCGTGAACCGACGTCTGGCTGCCCATCTCTCCCTGCTCATGCTCGTCGCCTGGCTACTCGGCGGCTGCGCGAGCAGCCCCGACCCCCGTCCCCAGTCGCTGATCCCGACCAACCTCTCGAGCCTGCCCCAGATCCAGCTCGCGGCGAGCGAGCGCGATCAGGTCCGGGCACTGGCGATGGGCGCGGCCCGCAGCAAGGGCTGGCGGATCACCCAGAGCGCCCCCGAACGACTGCTGCTCGAGCGCCCCGTCACGCCCGACTCGGCGCTCGCCCGCGTCCTCGACCTGCCCCCGGAGCAGCTGCCGGTCGAGACCAGACTCGAAGTCGCCAGCTATTTCATCGACGAGGGCGCCGTCGTGCGAGTCGCCTCGGCCGCCGCCCTGGTCCACCCACGCGCCGATCAACCCGAGCCGGAGCGACGCGATGTCACCAGCCGCCTGCAACCGCTGCTGACCCAATCGCTCGCCGCGCTCGAACGGACCTGGCAGACCCATCACCAGCGACTCGCCGAGGCCGCCCCGCCGCTGCCGCAACCCGCCCCGAGCACCGACGGCGAGGCGACTCCGGCAGGGACGCTGGCGGCCATCCCCGCCGCGCCCATCGAGGGCAACGAGACCACACAGCGCCAACCGCTGACTGCAGCGACACAGACCGACAACCCGGCGAACGCTTCGCGAGACGTCCGCCCTCAACCGGGGCCGGCCCCGGTGATTGACGCCACGCCGATGCTGCGCACGACACCGCCGCTCGCGCCCAAGCCGCCGCAGGCACAGACCCAGATGCTCAGCCTCACCCCGCGGCAACGTGACGTCACCTGGGCGGCCTATGCCGAGCAATACGCGAGATTGCGCGGTTGCGTGCTGACCGACGAGGGCGCGGTGCTGATCGACAGCCGCTCGGATGGCGAGATCCACAAGGTCCCCTGCGAGGGGACCGACAGCATCCTGGTGCAGTGTCACGACGGCCTCTGTCGCGGGCTGCTGTAACAGCGCAAGATTGCGGATTCGCATTGTCGCGGGACGCCAGGCCGGGCGAATAATAACCCATCATCCAACTCGGAAAACGCCATGACTCCCGCACGCATTCTCCTCTTCGTCCCCCTGCTGCTCGCCGCCCTCACCGGCTGTGGTGGTCCAGACGACCAGGGGGCGGGCGACCCCGCCCTGCTCGAGTTCGCCGAACAGGGCGACCTCGGCGCGCTCGACGGATTGCTCTCGCGCAACAGCCGCCCCGACGTGCGCGACAGTTGTGACTGGACCCCGCTGATGAAGGCCGCGCTCAACGGTCACGTCGCCGTGGTCGAACGCCTGCTCACCGCCGGTGCCGCTGTCGATGCCGAGGACAAGGGCGGCTACACCGCAATGATGCTCGCCGCCTCCAACAACCACGCCGGAATCGTCGAGCTGCTGTTGCACAACGGCGCAATGATCGATCACCAGGAGCAGACCAAGGGCTGGACCGCGCTGATCTGGGCCACCACCCAGGGCCGCACCGCCGCCGTCGAGACCCTGCTGCAACACGGCGCCGATCGCACCCTCAAGGACTTCGAAGGCAACACCGCCGCCGACTGGGCACGCCTCAACGACAAGCCCGAGATCCTCGCACTGCTGCAGGCGGGTTGATCGCAGCCAGTCGCCAGTCGCCAGTCGCCAGTCGCCAGTCGCCAGTCGCCAGTCGCCAGTCGCCAGTCGCCAGTCGCCGAAAGCATAGCGCCATCCCTACTGGTGGCTGGAAGCTGGTGACTGGTGGCTGGTGACTGGCACCCGCCCCCTGGAATTCCCCCCACCCCGCCGCCAGATAGACCAGCAGGCCGTTTCAGGCCCGATCGCGCATGCCCGTCCAGCGTCCGCCCGCGCACGGACGCGCCGACTCCAGCCACACGGCAGCCGATACCCATGGTCAGAACACAAGCGAGCACGCACATCGCCCGCGCGCCGGATCAGGTCTTCGCCTTCGTCGCCGTCGACTTCTTCAGCAACTATCGGCGCTGGTCGCCCGAGGTGATCTCGCTCGAGGCGCTCTCGCCCGGTCCGATCCGACTGGGCAGTCGCGGCCGACAGGTACGGGTCGATCACGGTCGCCGCACCGAGGCGACCTTCGAGGTCTGCGTCTTCGAGCAGGACCGCCGCATCGACTTCCAGGGACTCAGCGCCCCGATCTATATCAGCTACCGCTTCGAGCCGAGCGCGCACGGCACCCGCCTGACCTTCGTCTTCGAGTTATCGCGGCTCGAGCTGTTCATGCGTCCCTTCGAGAAGCTGATCCGCGCGGCGATCCAGGAAGGCGGCGAGCGCGTCGTTGGCAACATCAGGGGGTTGCTCGAACAGGCCCCGGCGAGCGTATCGCAGTACTGAGGCGGACACCCGACGAGGCACGATCCATCAATCTTGCAACGAGGTCAGCAGCATGGAATTCGTCGTCGACAAAGATGCAGGGGTGATCCCCTTCGTGCTCTCGCAGATCCTCGACACCTGCGTCAACGGCATCACCCTCTCCGACCCCGACCAGGACGACAACCCCATCGTCTATGCCAATGCCGCCTTCGAGCTGATCACCGGTTACAGTCGCGAGGAGATCCTCGGGCACAACTGCCGCTTCCTCCAGGGCGAGGACCACGACCAAGAAGGGGTGGCGCAAATCCGCGAGGCAATGGCCGGGAACCAGCCGGTGACCGTCACCCTGCGCAACTACCGCAAGGACGGCAGCCGCTTCTACAACCGCTTCACCATTCGCCCACTGTTCGACCGCGAAGGACAACTGATCTACTACCTCGGCATCCAGCACGACGTCACCAACCAGGTCGAGGCCGAGGCCGAGGTCGCGCGCCTCAGCGCCCTACTCGCCAAGGCCGACGCAGGCGGCTAGGCTGGGTGCCGCCAGCCGCCAGCCGCCAGCCGCCAGCCGCCAGCCGCCAGCCGCCAGCCGCCAGCCGCCAGCCGCCAGCCGCCAGCCGCCAGCATGGATTGAACCGCGAAGGCGCAAAGGACGCAAAGCAAGCGGACAGTCTGCAGATCCGCAGACCGAGCAAGGCGCAGTCTCCCCGACTGGAGGCTGATCGCTGGGAGCTGCTCGAACCGCGAAGGCACGAAGGGCACAAAGCAAGCGAACGGTCTGCAGATCCGCAGACCGGGCAAGGCGTAGTCTCCCCGACTGGAAGCTGGAGGCTGATCGCTGGAAGCTGGTTCCAACCGCGAAGGCACGAAGGGCACAAAGCAAGCGAACGGTCTGCAGATCCGCAGACCGGGCAAGGCGTAGTCTCCCCGACTGGAAGCTGGAGGCTGATCGCTGGAAGCTGGTTCCAACCGCGAAGGCGCGAAGGACGCAAAGCAAGCGGACAGTCTGCAGGTCCGCAGACCGGGCAAGGCGCAGTCTCCCCGACTGGAAGCTGATTCCAACCGCGAAGGCGCGAAGGGCATAAAGCAAGCGGACAGTCTGCAGGTCCACAGACCGGGCAAGGCGCAGTCTCCCCGACTGGAAGCTGGAGGCTGATCGCTGGAAGCTGGTTCCAACCGCGAAGGCGCGAAGGACGCAAAGCAAGCGAACGGTCTGCAGATCCGCAGGCCGGGCAAGGCGTGGCGGGGTCGGCGGAAAGCCAGCTACCAGCTGGTCAGTCACCAGTGGGCGGCCTAACTCGACCGTGCCCACGGTTGCCAGACTCACCGGACGCAGGGAAGCCCGAAAGGCGGCCTGCAGCGGCGACCGGCACACGAAAGGGTCTCGGCTTCTATCCCCTTCGCACCCTTGGTGTCTTTGCGGCTCAATCCCCCTGGCGCTGGTGGCTGGTGGCTGGTCGCTGGTCGCTGGTCGCTGGTCGCTGGAGGCTGGAGGCTGATAGCTGGTCGCTGGTAGGCCGGCGGCTCAAATGCCCGACGGCTGGAAGGCTGGCTCCCGCCGCGACCAAGCGGCTATCATCCGTACATGTCCAGTCTGCGCGAACGCATGGCCGAGCACGGATTCGAGTCCAACGACGACTACGAATTCGAGGTCCGCTGTCTGCTCGAGAGCAGGCCGCGCGGACTACGTGCACTCAACGTCGCCGGCGACGGTGGCCGACGCAAGAGCGCCTTCGCCAACGCCCTGGCCCGGGCGCTGGGGATGCGCCAGATCATCTATCACGACTTCACCGACACCAATCCGCCCCAACCCGAGGTGATCCTGCCGCCGAGCCGCGACGAACTCGGTCGCGAGGAACCGCCGATCGCGCCCTTAGACCTCACCGTCAGCGAGGCCTGCGCGCAGAGCGAGGGCGAGCCGACGGTGCTCATCCTCGACCAGCTCCAGGCCGCCGACTTCCGCGAACACATCCGCATCCATCGCCTGGTGCGCGAGTGCCGTTGGCAGGTGCGCGACGCCCCCTACGACGCCAACCGGCATCACCTGCTGGTATTCCTGGTCTCGGAGGAGGCGCTCTATCACGCCCTGCACAAGGAGAGCTACCGGATCTGGGTCGGACGCGACACCACGCTGCGCGACTGGGATCCGCGCGAGTTCGGGCTCGATACACGTGCCCGGGGGCTGTTCACCGCGCTCGCCGAGCTGTTCCACACCCTCGGTCAGGCGCCCACGCGCAGCGAACTCGAACACCTAGTCGAGGACCTGCGCCACCAGATCCACACCCGTGAGCATCTGCGTCGCGCACTCTATGGCCGGGTCGAGGGCATCGATCACGCCACGCTCGCCGATCCGCGTCACGACCCCGCACTCGATCAGGTCCTGGCGGCCATGCAACGGTCGCTGCGCAGCACCGAGCACATCGAGATCACCGGCGGCGCCACGCCGCCGATCCAATCGAACCAAGGGAGAGATGAGCGATGAACCGACGGACCCGCATCGAGCGCCGCATCCGCGAGGCATTCGACCCCATGCATCTGGACGTGGTCGATGAGAGCTATATGCACGCCGTCACCCCAGACGCCGAGTCACACTTCAAGCTGCTGGTGGTCAGCGAAGGCTTCGCCGGACAGCCGCTGATCGAGCGTCACCGCGCCATCAACAGCCTGCTCGCCGACGAGTTCGAGCAGGGCCTGCACGCACTCAGCCAGCACACCTGGACCCCGGAGGAGTGGCACGAGAAGGGCGGCGCCGCACCGCAGTCGCCGCCCTGCCAGGGCGGCTCCGGGGCCGCCTGACCCCTCAGCCCGACCTCAGGCGCGGGCGAAGTGCTCGCGCGTCAGCCGGAACACCACCGGGCTGAGCAGCAGCAGCGCCAGCAGGTTGGGCAGCGCCATCATCGCGTTGAGGGTGTCGGCCACCAGCCACACGAACTCCAGCTTGACCATCGCGCCGACCGGGATCGCCGCCACCCACACCAGCCGGAACGGCAGGATCGCGCGCACCCCGAACAGATACTCGACACAGCGCTCGCTATACAGGCTCCAGCCGAGGATGGTGGTGAAGGCGAACAGCGCCAGACCCAGCGCCACCACATAACCGCCGACCCCGGGCAGACCGGCGCCGAAGGCCGCGGTCGAGAGGCTGGCACCGGTCTCGCCACTGGTCCAGGCGCCGGTGACCATGATCACCAGCCCGGTGATGGTGCAGATGATCAGGGTGTCGATGAAGGTACCGAGCATGGCGATGGTGCCCTGCTGCACCGGGTTGTCGTTCTTCGCCGCGGCGTGAGCGATCGGCGCACTGCCGAGCCCGGCCTCGTTGGAGAAGACGCCGCGCGCCACCCCCATCTGGATGCCCATCATCACGGTCGCGCCGGCGAACCCGCCGACCGCGGCGGTGGGCGAGAAGGCGTACTCGACGATCTGCACCACCGCACCGGGCAGCGCCTCGGCATTGAGTCCGAGCACCACCAGCCCGCCGAGCACATAGGCGATCGCCATGAAGGGCACCAGCTTGCCAGCGACCTGGGCGATCCAGCGGATGCCGCCGATCAGCACCAACCCGACCAGCAGCGCCATCGCCCCGCCGACCCAGGCCTTGGGCAGCGCGAACTTGGAGTTGAGCGCATCGGCCACCGAGTTGGCCTGCACCATGTTGCCGATACCGAACCCAGCCATGGCACCGAACACCGCGAAGGCCGCGCCCAGCCACAACCAGCGCCGCCCGAGACCGTTCTTGATGTAGTACATCGGACCGCCGACATGGTTGCCCTTGGCGTCGACCTCGCGGTACTTCACCGCCAGCACGCCCTCGGCATACTTGGTCGCCATGCCCACCAGTGCGGTGCACCACATCCAGAACAGCGCCCCGGGACCGCCGATCGCGATCGCCGTGCCGACACCGGCGATGTTGCCAGTCCCGACGGTCGCCGACAGCGAAGTCATCAGCGCGTTGAACGGGGTGATGTCGCCCTCGCCATGCCCTCGCCGTCCCGACCACAGCATGCGAAAGCCGTAGCCGAGCCGGAGCCAGGGCATCAGCCGCAGGCCGAGCAGCAGGAACAGCCCGGTGCCGAGGATCAGCACCAGCATCGGCGGACCCCAGACCCAGCCGTTGAGCACCCCGATCCATGTCGTCATGGATTCCATCCACACCTCCTCTCGAATCAAAGCCTTCAGGACGAGCGGGCACTATACAGCGCCCGCCCCTGGTGATTACAACGCCGCCGCGGCCCCATTTACCGCGACCGGCCCTTGCCCGTATGCTCTTGGAGAGCTGCCGGGTGCCGCCGCGACTATCGCGCAACGACCCGGCGCCGGGCACGGACCAGAGGCCAACGAAGGACACCACCACACACCATGAAACTGCTGATCGACTTCTTCCCCATCCTGCTGTTCTTCGTCGCCTACAAGCTCGCTGGCATCTATGTCGCCACCACGGTGGCGATCCTCGCCGCGGCGCTGCAGCTCGGCTGGACCTGGTGGCGCCAGCGCCGGGTCGAGACCATGCACCTGGTCACCCTGGGGCTGCTGGTGGTGTTCGGCGGCATGACCCTCGCCCTGCGCGACCCGATCTTCGTGATGTGGAAACCGACCATCGTCAACTGGCTGTTCGCCGCGGCCTTCCTCGCCAGCCAACTGATCGGTCAACGCACCCTGGTCGAGCGCACCATGGGACACGCGGTCAGCGTCGAGCCGACGGTGTGGCGCCGGCTCAACCTGATGTGGGTCGTCTTCTTCCTGGTGCTCGGTCTGACCAACCTGCTCGTGGTCTATGTCGCCAGTGGCTTCTTCGCCGCCCATCAGGCGCTGCTCGCCGGCAGCGGGCTCGCCAGCGTCGACCTCACCAGCTGCGCCGGTCAGTTCCAGGGCGAGCTGCTCGCACTCTGCACCAGCGCCCAGGCCAGCGAGGAGATCTGGGTCAACTTCAAGCTGTTCGGTATGATGGGGATGACCCTGGTCTTCGTGCTGCTCCAGGCGTTCTATCTGGCCCGCCACATCGAAGACGAACCTCGCCCGCAGGAGGCCGACTGACGTGCTCTATGCCATCATCGCCGTCGACATCCCGGACAGCCTCGAACGTCGTCTCGAGGCCCGCCCCGCGCACCTCGAGCGATTGCGCGAACTGCACGACGCCGGGCGCCTGGTGCTCGCTGGCCCACACCCGGCGATCGATGCCGCCGACCCCGGCAGCGCCGGCTTCACCGGCTCGCTGGTGGTCGCCGAGTTCGCCGATCTCGACACCGCCCGCACCTGGGCCGAGGCCGACCCCTATCGTGCCGCCGGCGTCTACGCCGAGGTCGAGGTACGCCCCTTCAAGCAGGTCTTCCCGCCCCCGGCGGATTGAGCGTCAAGGAACCGACATCGTCGTCCGGGGTCGCAGAAAGCGCCGAACGCGGATTCGTCGATAGCTCGCGACAGGCGCCAGCCGCCTCGTGAGCGATCCGGCACCTGCCCATTCACCCCAACCCACGGAAGTTTCACCATGAAGAGATCCACCCTCTCGCTCCTGGTCTGCGCACTGCTCGCCGCCGGACCGGGTAGCGCGCTGGCCGAGCCCGACGCTGACACCGTCATCGCCACCGTCAACGGTGTCGAGTACCCGCTCGACCTCTTCCGGCTGTTCTATGTGGAACGGCTGCAGCAGAACCCCGAGGCCGACACCCAGGCGGTGCAGCAGCGCGCCTTCGACGAGTTCATGAACCTGGTGGTGGCCTCCCAGGAGGCCGAGCGGCGCGACCTCGACGACAGTCGCGAGGTCGCCATGGCGCTTGAACTGCAGCGCATGAAGGTACTCTCCAGCGCCGCGCTCGGCGCCATGGCCGCGGACATCGAGCCGACCGACAAGGCGCTCAAGGAGGCCTACGACCAGGTCGTCGAGCGTGCCGCTCGCACCGAGTACAAGGCCCGTCACATCCTGGTCAAGGACGAGGCGGCCGCCAAGAAGCTGATCAAGCAGCTCGACAAGGGCGCCGACTTCGCCGAACTGGCCAAGGAGCACTCACTCGGCCCGACCGGCAAGAACGGCGGTGAACTCGACTGGTTCGACGCCGGCCAGATGGTCGCCCCCTTCGCCGAGGCCGTCGCCGCGATGAAACCCGGCAGCCACTCCGAGAAGCCGGTGCAGACCCAGTTCGGCTGGCACGTCATCGAATTGCAGGAAACCCGCAAGGCCGAGCCGCCGAGCTTCGAAGATGCCAAGCCGCAGCTCAGCGCCATGCTCAAGCGTCGCGCGCTCGGTGAGCAACTCACCGAGATGCGTGACGGCGCCATGGTCGAACTCAACGAGGAGATCGTGACGGTCACGCCCAAGGAGGATTGACCCGAGTCCCCGCGTCCCGGCGGGACGCGGGCCACCCCCGCCCGGCTCAGTAACGCGGCAGCGCCAGCACCTCGCGCCCGTTGCGCGGCTGCACCGGGCGGGCATTTTCCCCGATCACGGCACGCAGCCGTTGCAACTGCCCCACCCCCACCTCGAGCGGCTCACCGAACACCAGCCACAGCGCCGACTCCCGGCACGGCGGTTGGGTGAGCGAACCGTGATAGCGGAAATAGCCGCGATCGAGCGGCAACAGGAAGAGCGGATTGACCCCGATCTGACGGTGACGAGTGCGTTCGCCCGGGCGCGCAGGCAGATGATCGAGGATACGCTCGAAGATGCGATTGTCGCGCTCGGCGGCGCGCAGGCCCACCGCCACCACCGCATGACCACCCTGACGATCGTGATGCACCAGTTGCAGCTCGGCGTCGTAACGCTCGCCCTCGATGCGATGTTCGGCGGGAACGTGGAAGTCGACGTAGGAGAGATCGTAGGCGCTGCCCCGGATCACCAGCGCGCTCCCCGGCGGCGTGAGCAGCCGGACCCCTCGCCCGGTGTTGACCAGCTCGAGCTGATGCGAGCGATAGCGGAACAGCAGTGGCGTGTAGACGATGCGGCGCGCGCCACGGATATCGATCGGCGACTGCGAGCGCCCCTCGGCGCAGGTGGCGAAAGACGGATCCAACCCGCCCCAACGTTCCGGGGCGGCATCGCCGACATAGCCCCAGGGCGGATCGAGCGGAAAGCTCAGCGCGTCGTCGCCCACGACGCCGTCGCCCCACAGCGCCACCAGCACGGCCAGCCCGACCGCGCAGCGGTTTTGGCTCCTCACCGGCTCAGTCCTTGCGCGACCTGAGACTGTCGATCGGCACCACCTGCGCCGCGCCGGGCTGGTCGGCATAGACCGGACGCTCGCCACCGCGCCCGTCGCGCTCGGCGAGCAGACGCTCGCGCTCGGCGATCATGCCGAGACACTGGCGGACCTCGTCGATGGTGGAGGCCGAGAGAGGATGGCGCATCCCCTGCGGCGGGGTGAGATCACGCACGATCGCGGTCAGCGTCTTGCGCATGGTGATCAGGATCTGCTGCTCGGGGGACAGTTCGCTCATGATCGATCCCTGCGGTGAGGGCGGCATGCCGCCGTGAAACCCCGCGGGCGAGACCGCCAGCCCGCGCCCCAATCTTGCATCAGCCGCCGCCGCCGGGCAATGGGGGAAGGGGCGACAGTCGCCAGCTACCAGCGATCAGCCCCCAGCCGACAGTGGGCGTGCACACCGGCGTCAGCGGCGACAGACGAGCCCGCCCACCAACTGGTGACTGGCGGGCAGAGCCTCCCCTGCTCGTCTCGATCGTCTTTACCGCTGTCGTCGAGTACCAGCTTCCACATAAAAAGTGGCCGCTAAAGCGCTTTTAAAACGCGTTCTTTGCACCCTTTGAGTCTTAGCGGTTCAATTTGCTGGCGGCTGGCGGCTGGCGGCTGGCGGCTGGCGGCTGGCGGCTGGCGACTGACGGCTGGCGGCCCTACCCAGCGCCGCCGATCAGCGCCTCGAGGCCGGCCTCGTCGATCACCTCGACACCGAGGTCGCGGGCGCGGGCGAGCTTGGAGCCGGCGGCCTCGCCGGCGAGCAGATAGTCGGTCTTGCCCGAGAGGCTGCTGCTCACCCGCGCGCCCAGCGACTCGACCCACGCCTTGATCTCGGGCCGGGGGCGGCTCAGGGTGCCGGTGATGACCAGGGTCAGACCGGCGAGCGGTCGGGCTGCGGGCTCGACCGGGGCGTCATCGGCCTCCGCTGCGCCCTGCTCCGGCCAGTGCACGCCGACCTCGCGCAAGGCCGCGATCGCCTCGCGATTGTGTGGCTGGGCGAAGAAGGCGACGATGTGCGCCGCGACCACCGGGCCGATGCCCTCGATCAGGCTCCGGGTCTCGGCGCGCAAGTCTTCGGCGTCGGCCGCGCGCAGCGCCTCGAGGGTGCCGAAGTGCTCGACCAGCGCCTCGGCGCGCGGCTGGGTCAGACCACGTACGCCGAGCCCGAGCAGCCAATCGACCGGCGTCACCCCCGAGGTTGGATCGGCAGCATCGGCCAGGGCTGCGGCCAGGGCTGCGGCGGTCACCGGACCGATCCCGCGCACCCCGCGCCGCTGCACGAAATCGCCCTCGCGCGCCGCCATCAGCGCGTCCAGCGAGCCGAAGCCGCGCGCCAGCGCGCGCGCCGTGCTCTCGCCGACCTCGCGGATGCCGAGTGCATAGACGAAGCGGGCGAGATCGGTCGAGCGGGCGCGATCGAGCGCGGCGATCAGGTTCGCCGCCGACTTCTCGCCCATGCGTTCGAGTCCGGCGAGCTGCGCCTGATCGAGCCGGAACAGATCGGCCGGTCCGTGCACCAGCTCGCGCTCGACGAGCTGATCGATCAGCTTGTCGCCCAGCCCCTCGATGTCGAGCGCGCGACGCGAGGCGAAGTGCTTGAGCGCCTCCTTGCGCTGCGCCGGGCAATAGAGCCCGCCGGAGCAGCGCGCCACCGCCTCGCCCTCGGGACGGACGACATCGGCACCGCACACCGGACAGTGCGCGGGCAGCGCCACCGCCTTGGCGTCGGCGGGACGGCGCTCGACCAGCACCCGCACCACCTCGGGGATGACATCCCCGGCACGCCGCACATAGACGGTGTCGCCGATACGCACGTCCTTGCGCACCACCTCGTCCATGTTGTGCAGGGTCGCGTTGGCAACCGTGACGCCGCCGACCTGGACCGGGGCGAGCCGCGCCACCGGGGTGACGGCGCCGGTGCGCCCGACCTGGAACTCGACCGCCTCGACCCGGGTGAGCGCCTCTTGGGCCGGGTACTTGAAGGCGATCGCCCAGCGCGGCGCGCGGGCGACGAAGCCGAGGGCCTGCTGGTCGGCCAGCGCGTCGACCTTGAACACCACCCCGTCGATGTCATAGGGCAGCTGTTCGCGCTGCGCGCCGATGCGACGCTGATAGGCATCGCAGCCGTCCAGCCCGCTCACCCGTTCGAGCTGCGGCGAGAGCGGCAGTCCCCAGTCGCGCAACGCCTGCAGCATCTGGAACTGGGTCGCGCACGCCGGCCCGCCCTCGACCGCGCCGAAGCCGTAGCAGACGAAGGCCAGCGGTCGGGTCGCGGTGACCGCGGGGTCGAGCTGACGGAGGCTGCCGGCGGCGGCGTTGCGTGGGTTGGCGAAGGTGCGCTGGCCGCTCTCGCGCATCCGCGCGTTGAGCCGGGCGAAGCCCTCGGTCGGCAGCACGATCTCGCCGCGTACCTCGAGCAGGCGCGGCCAGTCGGCACCGCGCAGCCGCAGCGGCACGCTGCGCACGGTCCGCACCTGGGCGGTGACGTCCTCGCCCCGACGGCCGTCGCCGCGGGTGGCGGCACGGGTCAGCACCCCATCCTCATAGGTGAGATTGATCGCCAGTCCGTCGAGCTTGGGCTCGGCGACGAAGTCGACCGCCTCGCGCCCCAGCGCCTTGCCCACGCGCGCGGTGAAGGCGGCCAGCTCCTCGGCGCTCTTGGCGTTGTCGAGCGAGAGCATCGGCAGCCGGTGCTCGACCTCGGCGAAGGCCGCCAGCGGCTCGGCGCCGACACGCTGGGTCGGCGAGTCGGGGCCGACCAGCTCGGGGTATTCGGCCTCGAGCGCCAGCAGCTCGCGCAACAGACGATCGTAGGCATCGTCCGGGATCTCTGGATCGTCGAGCACGTAATAGCGATAGTTGTGATGGAGCAGTTCGGCGCGCAGCGCCTCGGCGCGGGCGCGCGCCGAATCGGGCGGGTTCAATTCAGGGTCACTCCGGCCCACAGGCGCTCGTTCTCACGCACTGCGCGGCGCATCTCTTCTTCTTTCTTGATCGACAACGGCTTGCGGTGATCGTCATGAACCTCGCCGTCGAGCATGGTGGCGAGCTTGCGGGCGGTGGCGATCATCTCGTCGAACACCGCCATGTCCTCCGGCTCGCCCTCGAGTTGGGCGAACAGCAACAGCCCGGGGGTGGAGAAGGTCTCCATCTCGTCGAAGGGGAAGATACCGGGCTTGACCATGTTGGCCATGCTGAAGGCGTAACGCGGCTCGCCGTCGAGGGTATCGGTGTAGTGGAAGATCTCCATCTCGCCGGGGTGCAGGCCACAGGTCTCGGCCACGTCCATCAGCGCCTCGCCGGCGAACGGCCGTTCGTCCGGAGCGACCACGCTCACCTGCAACAACAAGGGCGCAGGCGGCTCGAGCGCCTGCTGGTGCACGGCCTCCAGCGTGTCATCGAAGTCCTCGGGGACGTCCTCTCGCGCCTCGCGACGACGGGCCTCGCGCGGCGCGTCACCGTCATCGAAGTCGCCGAGCGCCGGCTCGCGCTTGGCGCGGGTCGAGGCGCGCGCGTGCCCGGCAGTATCATCGTCATCGAGACCGGCGGGGTCCTCGAGTTCGTGACCACGCTCCCAGAGATAGAGGGCAAGGATCAGGATGGCCCCCACGACCAACAGAATCAGGCGAAGCGTATCGGCGTCCATTCGGCTCTCGGTTGCTGCACGGGTGACGGGATTTCGCCCCGCGCAGAGGCGCGGGATTCCAGCGGGCGACCAAGGCGCGACTCGGCCCCAGACCCGCGTTTTCGTGCGCATGAGTATAACAATGCCGAGGCCCGGCGCTGTAGAGGAGCAGCGCCGCGCGAGCGCGATCAGTAACGGTGAACCGCAAAGACACAAAGGGCGCAAAGGATGAACAAAGTGATCAGCTACCAGCAAGCAGCCACCAGCGGGGATTGGCGCCAGTGCTGAAGCGGTAAGCATGGACTTTTCTTTGCGTCCTTCGCGCCTTGGCGGTTCAATCCCTTGGTCGCTGGTCGCTCGCCCTCACACCGCCGCCAGGCGCACCGCCTCATCGACGTCGACGGCGACCAGGCGCGAGACGCCGGGCTCGTGCATGGTGACGCCGAGCAGGTGGTCGGCGATCTCCATGGTCACCTTGTTGTGGCTGATGAAGATGAACTGCACCCGGTCGGACATCGAGCGCACCAGCTCGCAGAAGCGCCCGACGTTGGCGTCGTCGAGCGGGGCGTCGACCTCATCGAGCATGCAGAAAGGCGCCGGGTTCAACTCGAAGATGGCGAACACCAGGGCCACCGCGGTGAGCGCCTTCTCGCCGCCGGAGAGCAGGTGGATGCTGGAGTTGCGCTTGCCCGGCGGGCGTGCCATCACGCTCACCCCGGTCTCCAGCAGGTCGTCGTCGGTCAGCTCCAGATAGGCGTGACCGCCGCCGAACAGCCGCGGGAAGATGGCCTGGAAACCGCTGTTGACCTGCTCGTAGGTCGCCTTGAAGCGGGTGCGGGTCTCGCGGTCGATCTTGCGGATCGCCTGCTCCAGGGTCTCGAGCGAGTCGGAGATGTCGGCATGCTGGGCGTCGAGATAGGTCTTGCGCTGCGACTGCTCCTTGAACTCGTCGATGGCGGCGAGGTTGATCGCGCCGAGCCGCTGGATGCGATTGCCGGTCTGGGTCAGGCGTTGCTGCCAGACCTCCTCGGTGGCCTCGGGGTCGAGACCCTCGAGCAGCGTCGGGGCGCTGGCCGCGGACTCGGCGAGCTGCTCCTCCAGGGTGCGCTGGCGCACCAGCCGCTCCTGGCGTGCCAGACGTAGCGCGTCGAGCCCCTGATGGGCGCCGGCGAGCAGCTGTTCGAGGCGTTGGCGCGCCTGTTCGAGCGCGCGCTGCTCGGCCTCGAGGGTTTCGACCCGGGCGCGCGCCTCGCCCAGTCGGGCCTCGATCTCGACGCGCAGTTCGAGCTGCTCCTCCAACCGCTCGCGCTGCTCGGCCAGCGGCTCGACCCCCGCCTCCAGGCTGTCGAGCAGGGTCTCGCGCCGCTCGGCGAGCTGGGCGCCGCGCTCCTCGGCGCGGTCTAGGCTGTGACGGGTGGCGGTCTGCGCGGTGCGGTTGGACTCGACCCGTACCCGCAGCGTCTGTGCCTGTTCGCGACAGCCACGCTCGCGCTCGCGCCCCTCGGCGACCACCGCGCGCAGCCGCTCGCGCTCGCCGTCGAGCGACTCGCGCCGCTCGGCCAGGGCGTCGACCTCGGCGAGCAGGTCGTGCAAGCGCTCGCGCCGGTCCTCCATCTCCAGCAGCGCCTCGGCGCGCTGCTCCTCGAGTTCGGTCCGCTCCTCGGCGAGCGCCTGCAGACGGGCACGCTGGTGCTCGTCACGGGTGCGCAGCCCGGCCAGCTCGGAGCGCAGCGTGGACAGCTCGCGCTGATACTCGGCGAGGGTGGCAGCGGTCGCGGCGCGAACCTGCTCGGCCTCGGCGCGCGCGGCGCGACGCTGCTCGTCGTCCTCGAGCAGCACCTGTTCGCGCGCCTCCAGCGTTTCGATCTGCTGCTCGAGACCGCGGACCGCCTCGGCGCGCGCCAGCACGCCGTCATCGTCGGTCGGTGGCGCGCGCCACCAGTCGCGACCGACGCGAAACCCCTCACGGGTCACCCAGTACTCGCCCGCGGCGAGTCGCGCGCGATCGGCGAGCGCCTGCTCCACCCCTTCGGCGGCCAGCACGCCGACAAGCAGCGCGTCGAGCGGACCGCTGCCGCGCACCCGGGCGGCCAGAGTCTCGCCAACCGCCGCCGTCGAGGTGGCGGCGCTGTCAAACAGCATCACCCCCGAGGGCACGGCGGCAGGTGCGATGAGATGCCGCTCCGGGTGATCACAGCCGAGCGCGCCGAGCCGCTCGCCGAGCACGCACTCGACCGCTCGCTCCCAGCCCGGCTCGACCTCCAGACCGTCGAGCAGCCGCGGCGCGTCGGCCAGTCCGCGCCCGGCGAGCCAGTCGCCCCCTGCGGACTCGGCCAGAGAAGCTTCCTGCAAGGCCAGCAGCGAGGCGTGGCGACCCTTGGTCTGCTGCAACTCGGTGCGGACCTGGTCGAGTTCGGCGGCGAGCGTGCGCAGCGCCCGGTCGTGCTCGGCGAGCGTCTCGGCGTGGGTGTGCTGGCGCTGCTCGAAGTCGTCGATCCGCGCCAGACAGACCTCTTCCTGCTCCTCCAGCACCTCGATGCGCTCGTGGACGTCGGCCGAGCGCAGCCGCGAGACCTCCTCCTCGATCCGGCGCCGCCGTTCGCGATCGCGTTCGATCCGCTGCTCGATGGCATTGATCCGCGCGCGCTCGACCTGTGCCTGCTCGGCCGGCTGCGCCGCCTCGCGGTTGAAGCGGTCCCACTCCGCCTCCCACGACCGCAACTGCTCCTCGGCGGTCATCACCGAGCCGGCGACCTCGGCGAGCGCCTGCTCGGCGCGGGCCAACTCGGGCTCGTCGGCGGCGAGCGCCTGCTCCAGCTCGACCAGACGGGCGCGATCGCGTTCGAGATGACGCGCGGCGTCGCCCTGTTCCTGGTCGAGCCGCGCCAGCTCGGACTCGGTGCGCGCGCGCGCCTGGCTGGCGAACTCGATCGCCTGCTCGGTGCGGGCGATCTCGGCGCCCACCGCGTAGAACCGCTCCTGAACCTTGTTGAAGGACTCGCCGGCCTCGGCGCGTGCCGCGCGCCGCTGCTCGAGTTCGGACTCGATCCGGCGCTGCTCGGCGAGATGGCCCTCGGCACCGGTCTCGGCCTCGGCGATGTGCCGATCGTCGGTGGCGATCTCGGTGGCCAGCGCGCGCCAGCGCAGCGCCTTGAGCTCGAGCCCGAGCTGACGCTCTTCGGCCTTGAGCCGGGTGTACTTCTCGGCGGTGGCGGCCTGGCGTTCGAGGTGTTCGAGCTGCTTGCCGACCTCCTCGCGCAGGTCGTCGAGCCGCTCCAGGTTCTCGCGGGTGTGGCGCATCCGGTTCTCGGTCTCGCGGCGGCGCTCCTTGTACTTGGAGATGCCGGCGGCCTCCTCAAGGAACAGACGCAGGTCCTCGGGACGGGCCTCGATGATCCGCGAGATCATCCCCTGCTCGATGATGGCGTAGGAGCGCGGCCCCAGGCCGGTGCCGAGGAAGAGGTCCTGGATGTCGCGCCGACGACAGCGCGCGCCGTTGAGGAAGTAGGTCGACTGGCCGTCGCGGGTGACCTGACGCTTGACCGAGATCTGCGCAAAGCGCGCGTACTCGCCGCCGGCGCGACCGTCACTGTTGTCGAACACCAGCTCGATGCTCGCCGTGCCCACCGGCTTGCGCCCGGTGCTGCCGTTGAAGATGACGTCGGCCATCGACTCGCCGCGCAGCATCTTCGCCGAACTCTCGCCCATCACCCAGCGCACCGCATCGATCACATTGGACTTGCCACAGCCGTTGGGGCCGACCACCCCGACGAGGTTGCTGGGGAAGGCGACGCTGGTGGGGTCGACGAAGGACTTGAAGCCGGCGAGTTTGATCTTTTCGAGACGCATGCGAGAAACATACCGGAAGCCATGCAACGGGTACAGCGAAACGCGCCGAGCCCGCATGACCAGTGGGCTGGCGCGTCATCGGGCGGACCGGCTCAGGGGGCGTTCAACAGCCGCGCGCAGGCCGCCGGCGGGGTCGGCTCGGCGACGCGTCGCCCACTGCCCGGGCTGCGCGCCTCGGCGCTGAACCACCAGTCGAGTTCGGCGCCACAGCCCGGCCCCGCCGGGATCGGCGACTGCGGCTCGCAGGCCGGGCTGTCCTCCGGGCAGGCCAGACGCACGTGCGTGTGGGCGTCGTGTCCCCACCACGGCCGTACCTTGCGCAGCCAGTCGGCGCCACCGGTGGCGTCACAGAGCGCGCGCTTGATCGCCGGATTGACGAACAGACGGTCGACCTCGGGGCGGCGCGCCGCCCACTCGATGAGAAAGCGCGCATCCTCGCCCCAACGCCGGTTGACCCGATCACCGCTGACCAGGCTCGGCGGATCGCCCTCGTCGAGCAGCGCTCGCGCATCCGCCGGCGACGCTGCCAGGGTCAGCCACAGGTCGACGTCGAGCCCGTGCTGGTGGCTGCGATGACCGCCGGACATCCGCCCGCCGCGCGGCTGCGAGAGATCGCCGACCATCACCAGCCGCTCGTCGCGCGCCTGCTGCGCCCGGCCGAGCGTCTCGATCAGCGCGAGCAGACGCGGATGGCCGTAGTAACGGCCACGCCAACGGCGTACGTCGAGATAACCGACCCCGCTCGCGGGCAGTGCCACGGCGCCGGCGAGACAGCCATTGGCCGGAGCGCCAATGACCTGCGCCGGACCGGCGCTCGGGCGCTCGACCCCGGGCCAGGGGTTGGCGACGGCGACGGCGCACCAGCCCAGGGACAGCGACAACAGCAACAGGGGATGCAACGGGCGAGAGCACAAGGGCGACATCCGGACCTCCGGGCCAGTGACGGGACGATGCCCCGAGCTTAACTCAGGGCCGGAAGGGCCACACCAACGGCGTCAGCGCAACGGTCACCACGCCCACCAGCAGGGTTAGCGGCACCCCGGCGCGGACGAAGTCGCCGAAGCGATAGCCGCCGACGTTGAACACCATCAGATTGGTCTGATAGCCGATCGGGGTGGCGAAGCTCGCCGAGGCGGCGACCATCAGCGTCAGCACGAAGGGCTCGAGCGCCACCCCCATGGTGCGCGCGGTCTCGACCGCGATCGGGAACACCAGCACCGCAGCGACGTTGTTGGTGGCCAGCGAGGTGAGCAGCGCGGTGGCGACGAACACCAGGCCCAGCGCCGACCACGGCTGGCCGTCGGCGAGCCCGATCAGACCGCCGGCGAGCAGCGCCGCGGCGCCGGTCTTCTCCAGCGCCGCGCCGATGCCGAAGGAAGTGGCGATCACCACCAGCACCTGCCAGTCCGGTGCGCGCCGGGCGATGCGCCCACTGGTGCAGCCAGTGAGGATCATGCTGCCGGCGGCCAGCAGCGCCGCCTCGAGCATGCTCAGCCAGCCGAACGCGACCACCGCCACCATCGCCAGCACGATGGCGATGGCCAGCGGCGCGCGGCGGTGCTCGAGTGGGTGGGAGTCGCCGATCTGGCTCACCAGCAGGAAGTCGCGGACGTTGCGCTGACGCTCGACGAAGTCCGGGCGGGTCTCCAGCAGCAGGGTGTCGCCGGGGGCGAGGACGATGTCGCCGATCTTGCCGCGCACCCGTCGGCCGTTGCGCGAGAGCGCGATGATCACCGCGTCGTAGCGGTTGCGAAAGCGCCCGTCGCGCACGCTCAGTCCGATCAGCGGCGACTTGTCGGAGAGCACCGCCTCGACGAAGCAACGCCCGGGGCGTGGCAGGTCGAGCTTGAACACCTGGTCATTGGCCGGGATCAGCCCGCGGGTACGCTGCAGCTCCATCATCGAGTCGATCACCCCGACGAACACCAGCCGATCGCCGGCCTGGAGCACCGCCTGCGGGGAGACGGCGGGCAGCACCTGGGCGCCGCGCTCGATCTCGACCAGGAACAGCCCCGGGAGCTGACGCAGCCCGGCGGCCTCGATCGAGCGCCCGACCAGCGCACTGCCCGGCTCGACCAGCATCTCGGCGACGTACTCGCGCAGGTCGCCGTAGCCGGCCGCCGGGGGCTGGCGGCGCGGCAGCAGCCAGTCGCCGGCGAGCAGCAGAAAGCCGAGGGTGACCAGGGTCACCGGCAGCCCGATCCACAACGGCTCGAACAACCCCAGCCCGGCGCCGCCCTGGTGCTCGATATAGAGCCCGTTGACCACCAGATTGGTACTGGTGCCGATCAGGGTGCAGGTCCCACCGACGATCCCGGCATAGGACAGCGGGATCAGCAACCGCGACAGCTCCAGACGATGGCGTCTGGCCCAGTCCTGCACCGCGGGGATGAAGATCGCCACCACCGGGGTGTTGTTGAGCAGCGCGCTGAGCGCGGCCACCGGCGCCATCAGCCGCACCCGCGCCGCGCGCGGTCCGTGCGGGCGGCCGAGCAGGCGCGGGCCGAGCCAGCCGATGGCGCCGGTCTCGGCCAGCCCGCTGACCACCACGTAGAGCACCCCGACGGTGAGCATGCCGGGGTTGGCGAAACCGGCCAGGGCCTCCTCGGCGGTGAGCACCCCGCTGACCAGCAGCAGGGTCAGCGCGCCACTGGTGACGATGTCGGGGGCGACCCGGGTGAAGGCGAACAGCACGAAGCAGCAGGCCACCATCGCCAGACTGAACCAGCCCTGCCAGTCGAGTTGCGCCAACGCCTCCATGCCCGCCTCGCGCTCAGCCGGCGCGCCCCCGCTGCAGCGCCTCATAGCGCGCCTTGAAGGCCGCCTCGCGCAGCCGCGCCGCCTCCACCTCGACGCCGCACAGCGGACCGTCGCGCCAGGCGCCGCTGGCGTGGTCGAACACCGAGAAGCGATAGCCGCGACCGACCTTGAACACCGCCGTGACCTCCTCGCCGGCGCGCGCCAGCGCCGCGAGCTTGTCGAGCCCGAGCGCCGGGGTGGCGGTCTCGATATCGACGACGGGCGCGGCATCAGGCGCGGCGACGAGATTGAAGCGGTGGTCGTGGATCTCGCCATCGACGGCGAGCGCCACGGATTCCAGTTCGGGCAGGCGATCGAGCAGATAGCCGGCCATCAGCAGCCCGAGCCGGGTATTGCCGTCCTCGATCGCGGTGAGCAGCTTGTCGGCGACGATCCTGCAGCGCTGCTCGCGATCCGGGTGCTCGACCCAGGTGCGCCCGAGCTGCCAGCCGCGATCCATGTCGCGATCGAGTTGAGCGAAGAACGTCGCCGCCTGTTCGAGCAGCGCCTCGGGCACCTCGAGTCGATGGGTCCGGTCATCGATGCTGACCTGCAGGATCATGTCGCCGCCTCCCTCGTGTCTCGACCAATCCGATCGCCCCGGGCGCGGGGCGACCATCACCGAGATCCCGACCAAGGAGATCCCATGTTGCAGATCATCCCCCAGCTACTCGGCCCGGCTCAACTCGACAAGGTCCACGCCACGCTGGCCGAGCTGCCGGCGGTCGCGGGCACCCGCAGCGCCGGGCGCAGCGCGGCACGGGTCAAGCACAACCAGGAGCTGCAACCCGACCCCGAGCGGATGCAGCGACTCGCGCGCATCATCATGTCGGCGCTCGGCCATCACCCGGTGTTTCGCGCCACCGCCCTGCCCGAGCGGGTCGCCGACCCGATCTTCGCCCGCTACCGCCCGGGGATGCACTACGGCGAGCACGTCGACGAGCCGATCATGGGCGGGGCCGGGGGACGGATGCGCAGCGACCTGGCGCTGACCCTGTGGCTCAGCCCGGCGGACGATTACGACGGCGGCGAGCTGGTGATCCGTACCAGCTTCGGCGAGCAGCGGGTGCGAGGCGAGGCCGGCGACGCGGTGCTCTACCCCGCCTCCAGCCTCCACCAGGTCGCCCCGGTGACCCGGGGCGAGCGGCTGGTGGCGGTGACCTGGATCCAGAGCCTGGTGCGTGACCCGGCCCGCCGCGAGCTGCTCTATGAACTCGGCCAGGCCCGCGAGACCCTGCTCGAGCGCGCCCCCGACGATCCCGCCGCCCAGCGGGTCGACCGCAGCTATGTCAACCTGCTGCGGATGTGGGCCGAGCCGGGGTGAGGGGGATTCGAGCCATCAGCCATCAGCCGCCAGCCGCCAGCCGCCAGCCAAAGTAGCCGACCCTTCCCCACTGGCGGCTGGTAGCTGATGGCTGGTAGCTGGTAGCTGGTAGCTGGTAACCGAAAGCCGCCGATAGGGGTGCGCAGACGCGCCATGCTACACTCAGCGTTGTCTCCTCAACCCTCCACCTTCGGCAAGGACATGACCAGGCAGAAGACCTACCTCGTGATCTCGGCGCTCGGCGAAGACCACCCCGGTATCGTCGATCAGATCTCCCGGACCGTGCTCGAGCACGGCTGCAATATCGAGGACAGCCGGATGAGCGTCCTGGGTGGCGAGTTCGCCGCCATGCTGCTGGTGGAAGGAAAATGGAACACCCTCGCCAAGATCGAGAACGCGCTGCCCGAGCTCGAGCGCCAGCTCGGCATGACCATCGTCTCCAAGCGCACCGGCCAGCGTAACGCCGGGGCCAACCTGCTGCCCTACGCGGTCGACGTGGTATCGATGGATCATCCGGGGATCGTCAACAACCTCGCCGCCTTCTTCGCCGAGCGCCGGATCAACATCGAGGACATGGCCACCAGCACCTATGCCGCGGCCCATACCGGCACCCCGATGTTCTCGGTGCACATCGCCGTGGGCATCCCCGCCGACATCCATATCGCCGGACTGCGCGACGAGTTCATGGACTACTGCGACGGACTCAACCTCGACGCGGTGCTCGAGCCGCTCAAGAGCTGAGTCGACGGCGATGCCCGCTTCCAATCCGGCGACGGCGACCGCACATCGGCGGATGAGCCATCGCTACAGGGAGCAAGACGCATGAGCATTGCCATCGGTGACCCGGTCCCCGACCTCGAGCTGACCGCCACCGACGACCAACAGATCCGGCTGACCGACTATCGTGGCCGCAACCTGGTGCTCTACTTCTACCCCAGGGCGAGTACCCCGGGCTGCACCCAGGAGGGGCTGGACTTCGCCGCCGCCCACGCCGACTTCGGCGCCGCCGACACCCTCATCCTCGGCGCCTCGCGCGACGGTCTGCGCGCCCAGCAGAACTTCAAGACCAAGCAATCCTTCCCCTTCGAGCTGATCGCCGACACCGACGAGCAGCTCTGCCGCGCCTTCGACGTGATCAAGCTCAAGACGCTCTATGGTCGCGAGAGCCTCGGTATCGAACGCAGCACCTTCCTCATCGACGCCACCGGCACCCTGGTGCGGGAGTGGCGCAAGGTGAAGGTCAAGGGGCACGTCGACGAGGTGCTTGAAGCGGTCAGGGGCCTGGCCCAGTAGCAGGCGGAGAGGGCGCGCCATCGCATCATGTCCCGCCACGCCCGCCGCAGGCCTCTCGCCTCCCCCTATCCTCACCCCGCCAGACGGACCTCCAGGGTACCGCCGGGCACGACCCCGACCGGTCGCGCCTGCCCCCCGAGGCCCGGTACGCGGGCGTCCGCAACGGCGCGACCGACGCAACTCTGCGCGCCAGGCCACGCCCCAACCGCTCCCTGCAGACCGTCATGATCAAACGCGAAAACGACACCACCTGCCTGTTCGTCCTCGATACCAACGTGTTGATGCACGACCCGAGCGCACTGTTCCGCTTCCAGGAGCACGATCTCTTCCTGCCGATGGTGGTGCTCGAAGAGCTCGACCGCGGCAAGAAGGGCATGTCCGAGGTCGCGCGCAACGTGCGCCAGGTCAGCCGCTTCCTCGACCAGCTGATGGGCGGGGCGGACAAGACAGAGATCGACGCCGGACTAGCGCTCGGCCCGCTCGCCGGCAACGGCGGCGGGCTCGAGGCGGCCAGTGGCCGGCTCTATTTCCAGACCACCGCCTTCAAACTCGACCTGCCCGAGGCGCTCCCCGGCACCGTCGCCGACAACCAGATCCTCGGCATCGCCCAGGTGCTCAGCCGCGAGCGCCCGGACCGCCAGGTGATCGTGGTCTCCAAGGACATCAATCTGCGGATCAAAGCGGCGGTCCTCGGCATCGTCGCCGAGGACTACAGCAACGACCGCGTGCTCGACGACGCCGAGCTGCTCTACAGCGGTCACGACGCGCTGCCCGCAGACTTCTGGGAGCGACACCAGAAGGCGGTCGACGCCTGGCAGGAGGATGGCCACACCTTCTACCGCGTCTCCGGCCCCGACATCGCCGACTGGTACCCGGCGCAGTGTCTCTCGCTCGATCGGGACGACGGCTTCGAGGCGATCGTGCGCGACAAACCCGCCGAAACCGAGGCGGTGATCGAGCTGGTCGAGGACCATCGGGTGACGCGTCACAACGTCTGGGGCATCACCGCGCGCAACCGCGAGCAGAACTTCGCGCTCAACATGCTGATGGACCCCGAACTCGACTTCGTCACTCTGCTCGGCACCGCCGGCACCGGCAAGACGCTGCTGGCGCTCGCCGCCGGGCTGGCGCAGGTGCTCGACCAGAACCGCTATCGCGAGATCATCATGACCCGGGTGACGGTTCCGGTGGGCGAGGACATCGGCTTCCTGCCCGGCACGGAGGAGGAGAAGATGACACCCTGGATGGGCGCGCTGATGGACAACCTGGAGGTGCTCACCCGCCCCGAGGGCGGCGGCGACTGGGGGCGCGAGGCGACCAACGACCTGCTGCGCAACCGCATCCGCATCAGCTCGCTGAACTTCATGCGCGGGCGCACCTTCCTCGACAAGTACATCATCCTCGACGAGGCGCAGAACCTCACCGCCAAGCAGATGAAGACCCTGATCACCCGCGCCGGTCCCGGCACCAAGGTGGTCTGTCTCGGCAACATCTCGCAGATCGACACCCCCTACTTGACCGAGACCACCTCGGGCCTGACCTATGTGGTGGACCGCTTCAAGCACTGGGAGCACGGCGGTCACATCACCCTGATGCGCGGCGAGCGCTCGCGTCTGGCCGACTTCGCCTCGCAGACACTGTGACCCCTGCCGGCGGACCCCTGAGGTCCGCCCCTCCCGGTGCTCAGCCGACACCACGCCCCGCACCGGGAGGAGCCAACCATGCACGCCCGCGCCACCCTCGCGCTGCTGTCTGCGCTCATCGCCCCCGCCGCACTCGCCGAGCAACCGCCGCTCGACGTCGTCTATCACGTCTCCGAGACCGCCAAGGTCGCCTTCGTGCTCAACAATATCCAGAACCACATCGACGGCGCTGGCGGGCCCGAGCGGCTCAACGTGGTGCTGGTCGCCCACGGCCCGGCGATCCGCGCGCTCGACCAGATCGAGACCACCGACCGCATCCGCAACGCCACCGAGAGGCTGCGCGCGCAGGGCGTCGCCCTGGAGATCTGCGGCAACACCGTCAAGGGCTACGGCTATGCGCTGGAGGACCTGGTGCCCGGCTTCAGCATCGTCGAACAGGGCGGGGTGACCCGGATCGCCGAGCTGCAGTCGCGCGGCTACGTCTATCTGCGGCCCTGAACGACGACGGCCCCCGCCCGGTCGGGCGAGGGCCGTCGTCAGCGATCAGCGATCAGCGATCAGCTCTCGCGATGGTAGCCCTGGATGCGCTCGATCTCGTTGCGCGAGCCGAGGATCACCGGCACGCGCTGGTGCAGCGCCTCGGGCTGTAGCGACATGATCCGCTCGCGCCCGGTGATCGCCGCGCCGCCGGCCTGCTCGACGATGAACGACATCGGGTTGGCCTCGTAGAGCAGACGCAGCTTGCCGCCCTGCCCCTTGGCGCGGATCTTCTCGTCCATCGGGTACATGAACACCCCGCCACGGGTGAGGATGCGGTGCACCTCGGCGACCATCGAGGCGATCCAGCGCATGTTGAAGTCCTCGCCGCGCTCGCCCTCGCGCCCGGCCAGGCACTCGTCGACATAGCGCCGCACCGGCGGCTCCCAGAAGCGCATGTTGGAGGCGTTGATGGCGAACTCGCGGGTCTCGGCGGGGATCGTCATTCCCGGGTGGGTGAGGATGAACTCGCCGATGTTCTGGTCGAGGGTGAAGCCGTTGACGCCGTTGCCAGTGGTCAGCACCATCATCGTCGACGGACCGTAGAGCGCGTAACCAGCGGCGACCTGCTCGGTGCCGGGCTGGAGGAAGTCCTGCTCGGTCGGTTCGGCGGCATCATCCGGACGGCGCAGGATCGAGAAGATGGTGCCGACCGAGACGTTGACGTCGATGTTCGAGGAGCCGTCGAGCGGGTCGAAGGTCAGCAGGTACTTGCCACGCGGATAGCGCGCCGGGATCGGGTAGATCGCCTCCATCTCCTCCGAGGCCATCGCCGCGAGATGTCCGGCCCACTCGTTCGACTTGAGGAAGACGTCGTTGGAGAGCACGTCGAGCTTCTTCTGCGTCTCGCCCTGCACGTTCTCCTGCCCGGCGCTGCCCAGCACCCCGACCAGGGCGCCGTGGTTGACCATGTTGCTGATCACCTTGCAGGCGGTGACCACGTCGTTGAGCAGCCCGCTGAAATCGCCCGTGGCCCCGGCGACGTGACGCTGCTCCTCGATGATGTACTGGGTGATGGTAGTGCGGTTGTTATGCATGACTCGTCCTCGTCTCCGCGTACATAAGTGTTATCGAATGGACGGTCAGTATAAGGGGTTCACCGTACCCCCAGAACCCCTACCCTTGCTGTGGTTTAGGCTTCAACTGTGGAGCATGCCCGGTCGGCACCACGGCCCTTGCACTAGACTAGTGCCGTGATCCGTCGCCAACGATCGAACCGACAGCGGTCAGCCCAGGGCTTATGAAAGTATTTCAGCCATTTCGAGACAGCAGCCGCCAACAAGGCGTCACCTTGCTGGAGCTGATCGTGACCGTCAGCATTCTCACCATCATCCTCAGCGTCGCGATACCCAGCTTCCGCGAGATCGTTGCCACCAACCGTATCGCAGTGATCAACAACGACCTCCTGGAGGCGCTCCATGTCGCGCGGTCCGAGGCAATCAAGCGCGGCACACGTGTCACCGTTTGCAAATCGACCACCACATCGAGCAACTCACCCGCTTGCGCCACCGATGACTCCGGCTGGGAAAACGGCTGGATCATCTTCTCCGACCGGGGCACGAGAGGTCAGATCGACGGCAACGATCAGATCATCTCCGTACACGAACAAAACATCCCAGCCGTCACCATCACCACGGGGAACTCCTTCAAGGACTTCATCAGCTATCTGCCCTCCGGTTTTTCCCAGGGCAGCGGCGGCTCAACTGAAGAATCCTTCCTCATAAAACTACAAGGAAAAGCCAGAAAGATAGAGATCAACTTTACCGGAAGGATAAGGAGTTGCGACGCTTCCGATAACAGCAGCTGCTGAGTCACAGGATCATGGAGCACACACTGCCACACAAACAAAAAGAGTCTTCATCCGGAGCAACCCTGATCGAGGTGCTCGTCGCCGTCGTCATCCTCTCGATCGGACTGCTCGGCATCTCTGGGTTACAGATACGTGCCTTGAAAAACAACCAGAGCGCGCTCCACAGGAACGCGGCCATCATCCACGCCTACTCAATCACCGAGGCGATGCGCGCGGTCCCGAAACGCGCCAAGGCTGGCGACTTCGACATCACTCTGTCCCAGGACAGCCCAACGGGCAGCAGCTTCCCGGCAGTCGCACTGGCGAAGTGGCGCGAACGGATAGACAAAAGCCTCGGGGATGGAGCGACCGGCAGCGTCTCGTGCACCGGCAACAGTTGTACCATCATTGTGCAATGGGATGACTCACGCGGCACATCCGGCAGCGATCAGCAGCAATTCACCATCGAGTTATTACTGTGAAAGAGCCGCTTACTTCACTCCGATCGAGCAAGGGCTTCACCCTGGTCGAACTCATGATCGCCATGCTGCTCGGCCTGGTGGTCACCGGCGGCACGATCAGCGCGCTCATCGCCAACCGTCAGAGTCAACGAACGATCGAGGCGCTCGCGGAGACGATCGAGAACCAACGCACGGCCTTCGAGTTGTTGAGCCGGGACATCCGTCAGGCGGGCAGTACCGGCTGTGGCAACGAGCGGATCTCCAGCGTACTCAACACCTCCCCGGAGTGGTGGGCAACATGGCGTCCGATCCAGGGATATAAGGGTGACGAGGCCGCATCAGCGATCGGTTTCTCATCGAGCAACGGCGGACGCGTCAATGGCACCGATGCATTACAGCTGCAGTCGATCCGCGACAACGGCTTTGGCGTTTCCACACACGATGTCAGCGGCACCCAAATCACCATCGATCCGGCATCCACGGACATCGAAGCCGGCGAGATCCTGATCGTTTGCGACAACGACCACGCGACCATCTTCCAGGCGAACACCTATAACCAGTCATCCGGGATCATCGGCTACAGCGATACGGGCGGGACCCCCGGCAACTGCACCACGGGCCTTGACCATCCCCACGCATGCAAGCCGGCAGCGGCCAAGAACCACCAGTTTCCAAAGAACGCCTCTGTCTCCAGGCTCAACGCCACCTTCTGGTATATCGGCAACAATGAACGAGCGACTGAAGGCGGGCGAGGTCTTTATCGTGCGATGCTCGAGGTCGGAAGCTCCGGAACCCCGGAAGCAGAAGCCACCGAGATCATCCCCGGCGTCACCGACATGCAGTTGCGCTATCGCCTGTCCGGCAGTAATCAATTCGTCGAGACGATAACCGACTGGAGCAACGTCAACGCGGTCGAGATCACCCTGACGTTCGCCAGTACCGCACAGAACATCTCTATCGCAAGCACAACGGATGGACGACAAACCTATCTGGTCTCATTGAGAAATCGCGCACAATGAACACGATCAAGCAGCCGATTTCGGGCACGCCATCCTCGCAGCGCGGCGCGGCGCTCGCCATCTCCATGATCCTGCTCATGGTCGCCACCCTGATCGGCCTCTCCGGAATCAAACAGGCAAGGGTCCAGGAGAAGATGAGCGCCAACACCTACGACCGCTCGCTCGCCATGCAGATGAGCGAGGCCGCGCTGCGCGCGGCCCAGAGCGCGATCGCCGAGGACTGGGAGATCAGCGCGCTCGGTGGAGTCGACTGCTCGCCGACCAGCACCAACAGCTGCCAGCCCGTTCCACCAGAAACCTTCCAGGCCGACGACACCAACTGGATCACCGTCGACACCGAATACCGGATCAACGACGGCATGGTCACGGGTGCACCGCAATATCAGATCCACTATCTCGGTAAGGCACCCAGTACAACCTCGCTCAATTCCAGCAACAGCGCCAACAACATGCAGTACGGCGGCGGCGGCGGCGGCGGCGAAGTCGCTTACTATCGCGTCATCGCGCGGAGCGCCAGCCCGACCGCGGTACAGGATCGTGCACTCGTCGTCCTCTCGGGCATCTTTGAAAGGAACCTCTGACATCGCGGGGCAAGCTCCATGCACACTGAACTCGAGAACCGCCCGAGAAGGTCGATCACCAAAATCAAGCTGACACTGGCCACGCTCTTGATCTCACAGCTGGCATGCGCAGACATGGTTTCACAGACCCCCCTGTCCGTAGGAACCAATGTACCCGGCAACCTCGCGCTGGTCCCCTCCGTGGAGTGGCCCACGATCAACAGCCTCGCCAACCTCGGCGCGTACACCGAGGACCGCGCCTACGCAGGTTACTTCGACTCGAACAAGTGCTATCGCTACGAAGGCATCGAGTCGGCCGAGGAAGAACGCCATTTCTACCCTTCATCCACCACCAACGATCACAGGTGCTCTGGAGATGGTGAATGGAGTGGAAACTTCATGAACTGGGCGGCAACCCAGACCATCGACCCCTTCCGCGCGGCCCTTTCGGGGGGATACAGATACCGCGACACAGTCGGGGAAACCTGGCTGCAAAAGGCAAGACACGATGGCCAGGGCGGCACCAATGTCTATCCCGAGCGAAGAACACCTCAATCCGGAAGCGATGAATCGCTCGTCTCTGGCGCAACCCCCTTCGCAGCCGATTGGATAAACATTCGCATCAACGGTCTCGGCAACAGGATGTATTTCACTCTACCGAACGATTTCGGTTCGATCGGTAACGCACAAGCGAGCCAGCAGGTCTTCGCAGACTCAGATTTCTCTTCCGGGTGGAACAGGTATCGTAACGGAGAGGTGTCAAGAGACAGCTCGCGCTCTGTCGATGCGATACCCGGCAGCCTGCGCAAGACGAGCTCGAACGATCCCAATGGGGGCTACAGGACAATGCCCCAAACGATCGATCGCAATTTCGTCTTCACCGGCTGGATCTATCGCCCATCGAACAGCGGAGGAGGAAATGCCGATCGCCTGTCGATCAGCGATTCTGACTTCGACGGCTACGGCATCGTATTCACCAGCACACAATTCGGCATCGAAAAGCGCAACAGTGGCAGTGCATCATCGGTGGGATCCAGACAGAGCTGGAACAGACCTGAAGACGAGTGGTATCGCTTCGTTCTCACCTCACACGATGATGGCGAGCTTTCACTCCAGGTCTTTGATGACAGGAATCAGCAGCTCGGCAGTATCAGCGGGATCACCGACAACAGCTACAACCGCTTCGATCGTGTCGTCGTCCATGGTGGGCACACGTATTATATCGACGACCTGTCGGTGTCGACCACGGACAGCGACATTCCCTATCCATTGAAATCTTCTGACTCCCAGTCGAGCACCTTCGAGGCACATGTTCGCGTCAAGGTCTGCGACCCGAGCGTTTCACTCGAGGCGAACTGTGTACGATACGGCAGTCATTACAAACCCGAGGGATTGCTTCAGGAGTACTCGAGCAGGATTCGCTATGCGGTCTTCGGATACCTGAACGACTCGAACAAATATCGGGACGGCGGAGTACTCAGAGCCGGAATGCGCTTCATCGGAGAGAACATGATCGATGACTCCGGACTCACCATCGAGAACCCGAACCCCGAATGGGACCTGGCGACCGGCGTCCTGACCCCAAACCCAACCCCATCGGATATCACCTTGACGCTCGGCGCGGCCGGTGTCGAGGATAGCGGCGTCATCAACTATCTCAACAAGTTCGGCGAGATGACCAGCACGAACCACAAGAGCATCGACCCGGTCAGCGAACTCTTCTATGCCGCGCTACGCTACTTCAAGCATCAGGGAAATGTCTCCGGATACTCGGACATCTCGGGCTCTTACAGCCAGCAATATCAGCTTGCCGATGGCTTCCCCGTCATCACCTCATGGCAGGACCCCATCCAGCACTACTGCCAGAAGAGCGTCATCCTCGGCATCGGCGACGCCAACACCCACAGGGACAAGAACCTGCCGGGCAACAGCCGGACCCGCGACGAACCGGCGGTCCCAAGCGAAGTCAGCGGCGACAGTAGCATCGACGTCGTGACCGCGACCCAGCGCGTCGCGCTCCTCGAAGGCATCACCATCAATACCCCCTTCACCGGACGCGAGAACTCGGCCTACATCGTGGGACTCGCCTATGACGCCCATACCCGCGATATCCGTCCAGACCTTATCGACAAGCAAACCGTGTCGACCTACTGGGTCGATGTCCGCGAGGCGCAAAGACTGGAGTCGCGCGCGCGCAATCAGTACTGGCTCGCCACCAAGTACGGCGGCTTCTCCGTACCGGACGACTACCGAACCTACGAGCAGACCGAACCACTCCCCGACAGCTGGTGGCACACGACAGGCGACATCCTGTCGACAGGCGACAAGCGCCCCGACAACTTCTATGTCGCCAGCGAAGCTGACAAGATGATCGAAAGCCTGACCCAGGCATTCAGCAACATCGTCGAGGAGACCGTGGGAACCGGGAGCGGACTGGCGACCAACTCATCGGAGCTGAGTACCGACACCAGAAGCTACCAAGCGAGCTTCGTCAGCGGTTCCTGGGACGGAGATGTCGAGGCCTTCAGCATGGACACCCAGACCGGAGTCCTCAGCGAAACACCGGAGTGGAGCGCAAACGACGCTCTTCCTGCCTGGGATGCCCGCAAGATCTTCTTCAACCGCCCGGACTCGCAAACCGCCGAACCTTTCACCTGGGATAATCTCAGCAGCTCTCAGCAAGCTCTCCTGCAATCGAGTTCGATCGTCGACTATCTCCGTGGAGACACCTCGAACGAAACGCCGAGCGGAACCCTGAGGAGTCGCCAGCACCTGCTCGGCGACATCGTCAACTCAGCACCTGTCCATGTGTCCTCACCCGACCCGTCCTTTTATGTCGGCGCAACCTTCCTCGGCGCCAGCAGCTATGCCAATTTCAGTCGCAACCAGCAGAGTCGTTCAGCAACACTCTACGTCGGCGCAAACGACGGCATGCTGCATGCATTCGATGCCGCCACCGGAGAAGAGGTCTACGCATTCATCCCCAACGCTGTCTTCTCGAAAGGCCTCGTGTCCCTGGCCAATCCCGACTATGCCCATCGCTACTTCGTCGATGGTGAGCTGACGGTGGCAGACGTCTATACCTCGGGGGCCTGGAGGAGCGTGCTGATCGGGACCTTGGGGCGAGGCGGCCCCGGGGTATTCGCACTGGATGTCACCGATCCGACCAACATTTCGCTGCTCTGGGAAAGGGACGAACAAGACATCCCCGGACTCGGCCGCAACATCGGCAAGCCGATCGTCGCTCAGGTCGACGACGGCGACTGGCGCGTCCTGCTCGGCAACGGCCCGGACAACCAGAGCGGCACAGCCCAGCTGTTGGTGATCAACGTGGCCGACGGCAACGCGGTGAGCGTGGAGCCGACGGCGGTAACCGACAACGCCTTGTCGGCGATCTATGCATGGGACTCGAACGGTGACGGCTTCACCGACACTGCCTATGCCGGCGACCTGAAGGGCAACCTGTGGAGGTTCGAGAACCTTTCCAGCAACACCCCACAGAGCAGATTACTGTTCACTGCGACAGATGCCTCGAACATCGCTCAGCCCATCACCGCCTCACCCTTGGTCGGCGTCGATCCCGACAGCGATCTACGCTGGGTCTTCTTCGGCACCGGTCGTTATCTCAACGAGACCGATATCGCCGACACACAAGTGCAAACCTGGTACGGCCTGGTCGACGAAGGTCAGACCATCTCCAGCCGCTCCAACCTCGTTGCTCGCCAGATCCTGGCCGAAGGGCTGGTCGACGAGCTGGCCGTCAGGGTCGTCTCCGAGGGAGGGAGCGACGATCTGAAGGACAAGAGCGGCTGGTACATCGACCTCGTCTCACCGGTCAATGGTCGCGAGGGCGAGCGCATGACCCTGCCCAACCAATTCCAGGGCGCAGTCCTGTTCAGCACCACCCGCATACCCGACTCGAGTGACAGTTGCCAACCCACGGGTAACGGCTTCGTCATGGCGATCGACCCCTTCACCGGCGCCAGACTCAGCGAGGGGATCTTCGACATTGACCGAGACGGGGAATTCGACCAGAGTGACACGCTCGACGTCGGCGGCGAACCGACCCCGGTATCCGGGATCGGATTCTCGCACGTCCCCAACCAACCGACCTTCGTCGCCAACTTCATGCAGGTCGTTCTCGACAACAGCGATACCGAGACGATCCAGATCCGTGCACCGGAGAGTTCGATCAACCGCGCCTCCTGGCGAGAGATCCTGGAGTACTAAGCTCATGGGAAAGAAGCACAGCGCTGGTTTCTCGCTGATCGAGCTGATGATCACCGTTGCCATCATCGGCATACTGGCAGCGATCGCCTACCCCTCCTATATCGACCAGGTCACCAAGACCTATCGTGGGCGTGCCAAATCCTGTATCGGTGAATACGCCCAGTTCATGGAGCGTTATTACACCGAAAACATGTCGTACGCGGGCGCCGCCCCGAACCTGTCCTGCAGCAGCGATGACGGTATCGATGCCAGATACACCATCACCGTCAAGGATCTCGGCCGCAGCACCTACACCATAGAAGCACTCCCCATCGGCGCACAAAGCACACATGACACCAAGTGCGCGACATTGAGCCTGGACCAGTCAGGGAAGAAAGGGGCATCCGGCAGTGGCGGCGTCAGTGGCTGCTGGTAACCCAGACCGGAAAACGGATATCCAAATCATATGAACCGGCCAAACTCCCCGATCGATTCAGGAACGACACACCTCCCTGAAACCGAAAAAAAACCTTTCCCGAACCCTTTATGTCTCTGCTCTCAGCCATCCCGCAAGGAGCGCTCCTCCTTGACCAAGGACTGCGCATCACCGAAGTCAATCGCCCGCTTCTCGAACTGATCGGCAAGCCCGGCACCGAACTGCGCGGCACATGCTTCAGCGATCTGCTCGCATATGCCTCCCCCGCGCTACTCGCACAGTTCGACATCGCCACTCACGAGGCATCGCCGCGGCGACTGAATATCCTGCTGGCGACCAAGAACGGGCAGCTGAGGGCACAGTTGGCGGTATCGCCTTACCAGAACCAGGAGACGCAATGGCTGGTCATGGTCATGGATACCGCCCGGAGCGAACTCGCAAACCAGTATCCAGCCCATACCGAAGAAGCCCAGGCCTTCGCCCGGGTCGCCAACTGGCAGCTCGAGGTGGCGACCGGTCAGGTCCGCGTCACCCGCACCTGGTACGACATCTGGGGGCTGCCCCCGACCGAGATGCTGATGCTCGAGGACGCGCTCGGGCTCATCCACCCCGACGACCGTCCGCGCGTCGAGCAGGCCCTCGAGCAGGCGGGAGAATCCCACGCACCGATCCAGGTGCGCTTCAGGCTGCAGCGCCCCGATGGCAGCGAGTGCTGGGTCGAGGGCACCGGCCATATCGACCCGCGCGCCACCGAGAGCGACGCCCGTATCTGCGGCGTGGTCATGGACATCACCGAGCGCTACCGCGCCGAGCAGGCGCTCTCGCACTACAGCGAGATCCTCGCCGCCTCATCCGAGCGGCTCGCCTTCGTCGATCCCGAGCACCACATCCGCGCCGTCAACCGCGCCTTCCTCAACGCGCTCGATCGTGACTACGACGCGGTCATCGATCAGCCACTTGGCCGGGTGATCTCCGACCAGACACTCGGCGCCGCGCTGCAGCAGGCACTGGAGCACTGTCTCGCGCACGCCAAGGAGCATGCTGAGGATCTGCGTCGCCCCGGCCCCGACGGCGAACCACGCGACCTCGAGATACGGGTCAGTCCACACCACGGCGACGACGACCAGCTTGCCGGCGCGGTGATCAATGTCCGCGATGTCACCCTGGTGCGCGAGGCCGAGCGCCGTCTGCTGCAGTCGGCCGCAGTCTATGCCGCGACCTCCGAGGGCGTGCTGATCACCGACCCCGAGGGCGGCATCATCGCCGTCAACGCCGCCTTCAGCCGCATCACCGGCTATACCGAGGCCGAAGTCCTCGGTCGCAATCCCAGCCTGCTCAACTCGCACTGGCACCCGCGCAGCTTCTTCGTCGGCATGTGGCGTCACCTGCTCAAGCACGGCTCCTGGATCGGCGAGGTCTGGAACCGCCGCAAGGACGGCGAGATCTATCTCCAGCGCCTGGCCATCCACCGCATCGTCGACGCCCGTGGCAACCTGCTCAACTATGTCGGCGTCTTCGCCGAGCACAGCGCCACCCTCAACACCCCGCGCCGCGCCGAGTACCTGGCCCACTACGATCAGCTCACCAAGCTGCCCAACCGGCTGCTGTTCAACTCCCGGCTGGAGCACGCCATCGAGCTGCGCCAGCGCAAGCAGATCCCGCTCGCCCTCTTCCTCATCGATCTCGACCGCTTCGCCAACATCAACACCCATCTCGGCCCGCAAATCGGCGACGAACTGCTGCGCTCGGTGGCGCTGCGCCTGCGCAGCGAGATCCGCCCGGCCGACACCCTCGCCCGACTCAGCGCCAATCAGTTCGGCCTGATCTTCGAGGAGATCCCCGGGATCGGTGAGGCCGAATCGATCGCCCAGCGACTGCAGAACTGCCTCGCCGCGCCCTTTCACATCCGCGAACACGAGGTCTTCGTCACCGCCAGCATCGGCATCGCCTTCGATCCCAGCACCGGCCGCGACCGCGACCTGCTGCTCGCCAAGGCCGAATCGGCGCTGCGCGCGGTCAAGCAGGGCGGACGCAACGCCTATCGCTGCCTGGCGATCCACACCGACGCCGCCGCCGAGGAGCGCCAGCGGCTCATCGGCCAGCTGCGCGAGGGGCTCGAGCGCGGTGATTTCCAGCTCCATTACCAACCGCGCGTCGACGTCGAGTCGGGTCGATGGTGCGGCATCGAGGCGATGGCGCGCTGGAACCAGCCGCAACTCGGCTTGGTCGCGCCCGAGCGCTTCCTGCCACTGACCGATGACGGCGGCTTCCTCGTCGAACTCGGGCACTGGACGCTGAACCGCGCCTGCGAGCAGTTCCAGCGCTGGCGCAGCCGGGGGCTGCCGGTCGGACGACTGGCGCTGAACGTCTCCGAGCCGCTGCTGCTGCGACTCGATCTGGCCAGCACCATCGCACGCGCGCTCGACACCCACGGACTCGCCGGCGATCAGCTCGAGCTGGAGTTCACCGAGGGGCTGCTGCTCAAGCACAGCGATCAGATCGTCGAGCTGTTCGCCGCCCTGCACCAGCTCGGCGTCCACCTGACGCTGCGTGACGTCGGCGCCGGCTGGCTCGCCCCCTCGCTGTTGCGCCGGCTGTCGGTGGGCACCCTGAGCATCCATCGCGGCTTCATCGAGAACCTGCCCGAGGCCCAGGAGGATCTCGACGTGGTACACGCCATCGTCGCCCTCGCCCAGTCGTTCGAGATCGGCCTGCTCGCCGATGGCGTACGTACCGAGGGTCAGCGCGAACTGCTGCTCACCATCGGCTGTCCGCACGCCCAGGGCGAACTCTACGCCCCGCCGCTTCCGCCCGAGCAGCTCGAGCACCGTATCAGTCAAAAGCCCGAGCCCCGTCCACCCAAGCTGCGCGGTAGCTGATCGCCCCTCCGTCTAGTCCGGCCGCGTCCCGGCGCGCGGCCGGACCCAGCAGTGATACATCCCCGCAAAGGTCAGCGGATGATCGCGCTCAAAGGTATCGAGCCGCGCCAGATCGGCCACCGTCGGATCCTCCGGGAAACGCGCGCGATAGGCTGCGCGCCGGGTCGGATCGAGCTCGACGCCGAGCAGCTCCAGTCCGGCATCACTGAACAGATCGGCAAGCCCAGACGGCGTGAAGCAGTGTTCCTGGACGTGGAACAGCAGATCGCGACAACCGCTCATCGAGTGGAAATCGGGCGAATCGAGCAGCGGACGCAGCACCCGCTCCTCGTCGGCGGCCTCGATCAGTCGCTGACGGGCGCGACGGATCCGCGCCGGGTCGTCACCGATCCCGGCGGCATCCACCAGCGCCCGCGCACGATACACGGCTGCGCGTGCCCGCTCGCTGTAGAGCCCGAGCAGCATCACCCCGCCGGGCCGCAGACGCCCGACGAGCACCCGCACACCGGCGAGCGGATCGTCGAGATGGTGCAACACCCCCACCGACTCGATCAGGTCGAAGCGCTCGTCGAGCGCGGCGAGCGCCAGCAGATCGGCCTGGGCATAGCGCACCGCGACCCCGAGGGCCTCGCTGCGCGCGCGGGCATGGCAGAGACTGCGTAGCGACAGGTCGATCGCCAGCACCCGCGCCCCACGCAGCCGGCGCGCCGTGGCGATCGCGTGCTCGCCGGTGCCGCAGCCGGCGACCAGCACCTCGGGCGTCTCGGGGCAGACCACGCCCTCCAGCTCGACGCCGGGCAGACGCTGGCGCAGCAGCGCCGGCAGGTCGGGCGCCGGCGTCAGCACCGGCTCGCTCACCCGCCAGCGCGGATAGGGATTGCGCTCGTACTGCGCGCGCACCCGCCGGCTCACCACATCCTCGGTCAGCGCCCAGCGCTCGATGTGTTGGAGCTGACGCCGCTCGGCCAGAGGCTCGACGAGCTGACGCTCGAGCAGGGGCTGCAGCCCCTCCGGCCAGTCCCGCTCGAGCAGGCGCTCGGCGAAGGGGATGGAGCCGAGCGGCAGATAGGCGGCCACCGCCGCCACCCGCTCAGCGGCGATCGGCGCGCGCCAGCGCAGCGCCTCGGCCAGCTCAGCGCGCAGCGCAGCGACCCGCGCGGTCTCCTCGTCGGTCTGGTCATGGACGAACTCGGCAAGCTCGCACTGCTGCGCGATCACCACCAGCAGCGCCAGCCCGGCGGCGTCGAGTCGCGCCCGTTCGACCTCGACGAGCAACGCCCGGCGCAACAGGGTCAGCAACCGCTCGAGCCCGACATCGCCGAGGATCACCCGTGGCAGCAACGCCATCAGCAACGCGTCGTCGAGCAGGGCCGCGACCACCGAGGCACCGCCGAGCACCGCCAAGGTCGGCGACCCCGGCCAGTGGACGGCGGCGCGGGCGATCAGCGCGGCGATGCTCGGCTCGGCGTGCAGCAGCGCGCAGCTGGGCACGAGCAGCCGCTGCGGCATGCACCAACACTCATCCAGCGCCCGTACCAACAGGCCGCGCAACGCCGGGGACGGCGCGTCGGGGCGCAGCATCTCGACACTGCGCACCCAGTTGGCACGCGCCTGCACCAGCCCGGGATCGAGCGCCAGCGCCCGTTCCAGCAAGGGGCGCGCGGCAGCGGCGCGATCGAGCACGAGCAAGGCACCGGCCTGGTTGTTGAGCGCCGCGGCCGAGTCCGGCGCCAGCGCCACGGCGCGGGCCAGCGGCACGAGCGCCGCCTCGCTCCGGCCCAGCGCCTGCAGCGCGGCGCCGAGGTTGCCGAGCACCATGGGGTCTGCCGGGCGCAGCACCCGGGCGCGCTCGAGCACCTCGAGGGCACGCGCGGGCTCGCCCAGGTCGAGCAACGCACGGCCCAGGGTATTGCGACACTCGGGGTCGTCCCCGGCCAGCGCCAGCGCCCGCTCCAGCGCATCCAACGCCGCGCGTGGACGACCCTCGGCGAGCAACACCGAGCCGAGCGCCTTCCAGCCGAAGGCCGCGCCCGGACGGGTCGCGGTGAGACGTCGAGCCAGGGTCTCGGCACGTGACAGATCGCCACCGCGGAAGGCATCGACCAGGGCTGCCTGCGTGCTCGCATCGTGCGACGCGGCCACCGGACGTCGTGCTCGCCGGCTCATCCGTCGACCTCCGCCAAGGCGGCACGATGGCGCGCAGCGAGCGCAACATAGTGTTCGGCCGAGTAGTCGATCTGCGCCCGCTCGCGCTCGCTCAGCAGACGCACCGGGCGCGCCGGCGCGCCCAGCCACAGCTGACCGCCGGCGAGTTCCTGCCCCGGGGTGACCAGGGCGCCGGCGCCGAGCAGGGTGTAGGGATGGATCAGGGCGCCGTCGAGCACGCGGGCGCCGCTGCCGATCAGACAGCGCTCGCGGATCTCGCAACCGTGGAGCAGCGCCTGATGACCGACGGTGACCCGCTCACCGATCAGCAGCGGGGCGCCGCCCGGGCGGAAGGGGCCGTCGTGCGAGACGTGCAGCACGCAGCCGTCCTGGACGTTGCTGGCGGCACCGATCTCGATGCGCTCGACATCACCGCGCACCACGCACCCCGGCCACACCGAGGCCGCGGCGGCGAGTCGCACCGCGCCGATCAGCACCGCGCTCGGGTCGACCCAGGCGTCTGGGTCGATCTCCGCACGACGCCCCTCGAACGCACGGATCGGACACATCACCATCACCTCACTCGGTCTGACACGGATCATCCCAGCATGACCGCGCCGGACGCACCCCGCAAGCCGCGGGCTTGGCCGCGCGCAGCACAGCCGCTACCCTGCCCGCCATGCGCCGCACAGGAGTCCGCATCATGCATCTCATCATCAAGGGACTCGGCTGGCTCAGCCTGCTGATCCTGCTCGGTCTCGCCGGGCTCGCGCTCAGGGTCGCGCTCGACGGCCAGGCGGTGGTCCCGGAGCGCGCGCCGCTCAGCGCCGCTGACCATGCCTGGGCCGAGGACTGGCTGCGTCACAACCGCCCGCGCGACCGCCTCGCCGGGATGCCGACCATGGTCGCGCTCAGCGCCACCGAGGCCGAGCGGGTAGCCAACCATCTGATCGCCCGGGGCGGCGCCGAGGGACGTGCCGCGGTACGACTCGTCCCCGGACGGCTCGACCTGCAGGGCTCGATCGCGCTGCCCTGGGTGGGGCCAGGACGCTATCTCAACCTCGAACTCGGTCTGGTCGAGGCCGACGGGGCACTGCCCGCGGTCGCCAGCGCCCGGGTCGCCGGGCTGCCGCTGCCCGCCGGACTGGTGCAGGGCCTGGCCGAGCGACTGCTCGATGCGCTCGGTCAGAGCCGGTTGGTAGAGCGCACTCGGCTCGGCCCGGAGCGGATCAGTGTGATCTACACCTGGCAGGCCGACGGGCTGGAGCGCCTGGCCAGCGGCCTGATCGCCGACGCCGACCGCCCCGCCATGCTCGCCGCGCAGCGTCGGCTCGGCCGGCATCTCGCCGAGGATCGCTCGGCGCCCGATCTCGCCACCCTGCTCGGCGTGCTGCTCGGCGCACCGAGCGAGGCCCCGCTCGCCGACAACCGCGCCGCACTGCTGCTGCTCGCGCTCTATGTCAACGGCCAGCAGTTGCACGATCCCGAGGCCGAGCGGCTGCCACAGCGCACCGTGACCCTGCGCAAGCGCGAGGACCTCGCCCAGCACTTCACCGCCTCGGCGGCGCTCGCGCTCGAGGGCGGCGACCTGTTCTCGACCCTGGTCGGTTGGTACAAGGAGCACAGCGACAGCGACGGCGGCAGTGGTTTCAGCTTCGCCGACCTCGCCGCCAACCGCGCCGGCATCCGCCTCGCCATCCTTGCCACCGCCACCCCGGAGCAGGCGCGCTGGGTGCGCGAGCGGGCCCGCGCCGGGCTGATCGAGGACGACTTCATGCCGCGCATCGCGGGGCTGCCGGAGGGGATGAACAAGACCGAGTTCGCCACCCGTTTCGGCGACACCGAGGACCCGCGCTACCGCCGCATCGCCGAGCACATCGAGCGCCGCATCGACGCCCGACCGCTCCATCGCGACGCGCCCTGATCAGAGCGCGTCGAGCGCCTCGCTGAGGGTGCGCACGGCGACGATCTCCAGGCCCTCGACACCGCCCTTGGGGACGTTGCCAGCCGGGGCGATGACCCGGCGCAGACCATGCTTGACCGCCTCGCGCAGCCGGTCCGGGCCATTGGGCACCGGACGCACCTCGCCCGAGAGCCCGACCTCGCCGAACACCGCCAATTCCAGCGGCAGCGGACGGTCGCGATAGCTCGACAGCACCGCCATCAGCACCGGCAGGTCGGCAGCGGTCTCGCCGATCCGCACCCCACCGACGACGTTGACGAAGACGTCCTGGTTGAACATGCCGATGCCGCCGTGACGGTGCAGCACCGCCAGCAGCATCGACAGGCGGTTCTGATCGAGTCCCAGCGCCACCCGACGCGGGTTGGCCAGCGAACTCTCGTCGACCAGCGCCTGGACCTCGACCAACAGCGGCCGAGTGCCCTCGCGGGTGACCATCACCAGACTGCCGGGGGTCGGCTCGTCGTGACGCGAGAGGAAGATCGCCGAGGGGTTCTTGACCTCGCGCAGCCCCTGGTCGCCCATCAGGAAGACGCCGAGTTCGTTGACCGCGCCGAAGCGGTTCTTGATCGAGCGCACCAGACGGAAGGCGCCGCCCGACTCGCCCTCGAAATAGAGCACGGTGTCGACCATGTGCTCGAGCACCCGGGGACCGGCGAGCGCGCCCTCCTTGGTGACATGACCGACGAGGAAGACCACGGTGTCGCGCTGCTTGGCGAAGCGCACCAGCTGCGCGGCCGACTCGCGCACCTGCGACACCGAGCCCGGCGCCGACTGCAGCTGCTCGGTGAACAGGGTCTGGATCGAGTCGACCACCATCACCCGCGGCTGCTCGGCGGCGGCGTGATAGAGGATGCGCTCGACACAGGTCTCGGGCAGCAGACGGATGTCCTCGCCGTCGAGTCCGAGCCGACGCGCGCGCAGACTGATCTGCTGCGGCGACTCCTCGCCGCTGACATAGAGCACCCGACGGCTACTGGCGAGCGCCGCGCAGGCCTGCAGCAGCAGGGTCGACTTGCCGATACCGGGATCGCCGCCGAGCAGGATCACCGAGCCGCCGACCAGCCCACCGCCGAGCACCCGGTCAAGCTCACCGATACCGCAGGCGGTGCGGGCGCGCTCCTCCGGGGCGACCTCGGCCAGGGTCTCGATCACCGCCCCGCCGGCGAGCCCGGCATAGCCGCCGCCACGCGCCGCCGCCGGACGCGCCGGCGCGAGCTGCTCGTTGAGACTGTTCCAGGCGCCGCAGTCCGGACACTGGCCGGCCCACTTGGGCTGGCTCGCGCCGCACTCGCTGCACACATAGCTGGTCTTGGGCTTCTTCGGGGGGGTCGCCATCGATCTTCGCGCTCCGGGGTCAGCCGTCGTCGTCCTCGCCGTAATAGCTGCCGATATAGTTCTCGAACTTGGTGTACTTGCCGAGGAAGGTCAGCCGGGTGGTGCCGATCGGGCCGTTACGTTGCTTGCCGATGATGATCTCGGCAATCCCCTTGTCGGGGGTGTCCTCGTGATAGACCTCATCGCGATAGATGAACACGATGAGGTCGGCATCCTGCTCGATGGCGCCCGACTCACGCAGGTCGGACATCACCGGGCGCTTGTTGGGACGCTGCTCGAGACTGCGGTTGAGCTGCGAGAGCGCGATCACCGGGACGTCGAGTTCCTTGGCCAGAGCCTTGAGCGAGCGCGAGATCGCCGAGATCTCGGTGGCGCGGTTCTCCCCCACCCCCGGAGCCTGCATCAGCTGCAGATAGTCGATCACGATCAGCGCCAGGTCGTCCTGTTCGCGCTTGAGCCGGCGCGCGCGCGCGCGCACTTCGGTCGGCGACAGCGCCGGTGTGTCGTCGATGAACATCTTCGCCGAGGCGAGGATATTGACCGCCGAAGTCAACCGCGGCCACTCGTCGTCCTCGAGCTTGCCGGTCCGCACCCGGTGCTGATCGATGCGCCCGAGCGAGGACATCATGCGCATCGCCAGCGAGTCGCCCGGCATCTCCATGCTGAACACCGCCACCGGGCGCTTCGACTGGATGGCGACGTGCTCGGCCATGTTCATCGCGAAGGTGGTCTTGCCCATCGACGGTCGCCCGGCGACGATCACCAGATCCGAGGGCTGCAGACCGGAGGTCATACCGTCGAAGTCGGTGAACCCGGTGGCCAGGCCGGTGATCGGCTCATCGCTCTGATAGAGGGTGTCGATCCGTTCGACGGCGAGGTTGAGCAACGATTTGATCGGCTGGAAACCACCGCCGCCGCGCGCCTGCTGCTCGGCGATCTCGAACACCTGACGCTCGGCGTCGTCGAGCAGCTCGGTGACCGGACGCCCCTGGCTGTCGTAACCGCTGTCGGCGATCGCGGTACCGGCGGCGATCATCTGACGCAACACCGAGGTGTCGCGCACGATCTGCGCATAGGCCTTGATGTTCGCCGCACTCGGGGTCTCGTTGACCAGGGTGGCGAGATAGGACAGCCCGCCGGCGGCCTCGAGCTGCTCGGAGCGCTCCAGGGTCTCGGCGAGGGTGACGACGTCGAAGGGCTGGTCGGATTCGGCGAGCCGAGCGATCGACTGGAAGATCAAGCGGTGCTCACGCCGATACAGGTCGGGGGCCGAGACCACATCGGCGACCCGATCCCAGGCACTGTTGTCGAGCATCAGACCACCGAGCAACGACTGCTCGGCGTGGAGGTTGTGCGGCGGCACCCGCACCCGATCCATGCCACCCTCGGCGGCGAGCGCGGCAAGCTCTTCGGTATCAGGGTCGAACATGAGGCCCCCGGAGGAAAGGATAACCGGCTCGGCGACGCTCGGGGAGGTTGATCAGGATCCGCTGGCGTGTCGTTCGAGCGGGGCTCGGACGCCCTGATTGTGGTGTCATGCACCAGGCGTTGGCAAGCGTGGTCCGCGACCATCCAAGGCCGCCCAGAGCAGGCGCGCGGGACAGCAACGACAGCACGATGGCGCAGAGACAACACAGGGGCGCAAAGCGCCCCTGTATCCACGCACAGGCCCCGGTGAGGGCAGAGCGAGCGGCGGACTCAGTCTTCCGGGACGACGTCGACCATGATGGTGGTATCGACATCGGCGTGCAGGTGCAGCGCGACCTCGTACTCACCGGTGGCGCGGAAGGCGCCGTTGGGCAGACGCACCTCGGACTTGTCGAGCGCGATACCGGCTGCGGTGACCGCCTCGGCGATATCGGCGGTGCCGACCGAGCCGAACAGACGACCCTCGTCACCGGCCTTGCGGGCGACGGTCACACGCATCTCCTCGAGTTCGGCCTTGCGCGCCTCGGCGGCGGCCAGCTGCTCGGCGGCGAGCTGCTCGAGTTCGGCGCGACGCGCCTCGAAGGCCTCCAGGTTCTCGGCGGTGGCGACCACGGCGAAGCCGCGCGGCACCAGGTAGTTACGACCGTAGCCCGGACGCACATTGACCTTGTCTCCGAGCGAGCCAAGACCACCAACGTTCTTCAGCAGAATGAGTTCCACGTGATATTTCCTCTTAAATCGTTCGTCGTCTGCATGCGATTCAAGCCTCAGCGCCGACGCGAGGGCAGGCGCGCTGCCCGGGCGCGGATGTCCACCCAGACATCGAGCAGACCGAGCGCGGCGACCACCACCGCCACCTGCGGCAACAGCACCAGCAGCACATAGAGCAGCACCAGCCAGCCCGTCCCCGAGCCACGCTGGACACGCAGCTGGTGGACCACCGCCAGGCCCTGGAGCAACAGCCCTACCCCGGCGACCAGCGCGAGATCGGCGAGCAGCCCCGGGCCTCGCACCAGCGCCCAGCCGGCGATCAGCAACAACGCCAGCAGCGCGAAGGCGCGGTGCAGGCGATAGGCCCTGAAGCCCTCGCCGAAACCGCCCGGGTTGTAGAGCTGCGCCTGCCACCAGCGGGCGAGGAACAGGGCGAGCACGACCTGGAAGGTCAGCGCCATGGCGAAGGCCCCGGTCATCCATCGCGCCAGCTCGCCGAACAGCGCAGCGCTGGCCGCCGCGCCATCGGGCTGGGCGGCCAGCGCCGCCTCGCGCATCAGCTCGAGCAGCCGCGCCCAGAAGGCGGCGGGGTCGCCGACGACGGCGTAGACCACCACCAGACCGAGCATCACCAGCAGGCTCGCGGACTCGACCGTGAGCGCCAGCGATCGGCTGTAGCGCAGCACCAGCGCCAGTCCCCAGATCGGCACCCAGAACAGCAGCAGCACCCCGAGCACCAGCAGCGGGGTCCCGAACACGAGACCGTAGAAGAGTCCCGCCCCCAGGGTCGCGAACAGCGCCACCAGGGCACCGCCGCGCGCGCCGTTGCGCAGGGTCACCAGGCCCACGGCCGCTGCGGCGACGACCCCGAACACCGGGATCATCACCGACAGCAGGGCCGAGGTGGCAGCCACCAGCGCAGCCTGCGAGGGGCCGCGCATGATGAAACTCGCCAGTGACTTCATCGCATCAGACCTGCAGCCGTGCCGCCACCGGTCTCAACCGAGCGGCGCCACGACGCGCCGGATCAATGACCGTCGGTGTAGGGCAGCAGGGCCAGGTAGCGCGCGCGCTTGACCGCCTGGGCGAGCTGGCGCTGGTACTTGGCCGAGGTACCGGTGATGCGGCTGGGCACGACCTTGCCGGACTCGCTGACATAGGCCTTCAGCAGGTTGAGATCCTTGTAGTCGATCTCGGTGATGCCTTCAGCGGTGAACCGGCAGTAACGCTTGCGTCGAAAGAATCGGGACATGATGTTCTCCAGTGCCTAGTGATCAGTCGTCGCGCTTGCTGGAAGCGCCCTCGTCCTCGCCCTCGGTCTTGGCCAGGGGCGAGGCCTCGGTGACGGCGCTGTCACGACGGATGATCATGTTGCGCAGCACTGCGTCATTGAAACGGAAGGCGCTCTCGAGTTCGTCGATCGCTTCCTGATCGCACTCGACGTTCATCAGCACATAGTGTGCCTTGTGCACCTTGTTGATCGGGTAGGCCAGCGGACGACGGCCCCAGTCCTCGAGACGGTGGATCTGACCACCGCGCTTCTCGAGGTTGGTCTTGTAACGCTCGACCATGCCGGGCACCTGCTCACTCTGGCTCGGGTGCACCAGGAAAACCACTTCGTAGTGTCGCATCTTGGCTCCTTACGGATTGGACAGCCTCCCGCCGCGCAGACTCGGCGCCGAGACGGTGAGGCAAGGAGTATCTTCGAGGATACGGAGAATCGATCATTGTACGCAAAATCAGGGGGCTTTGGAAACGAAAGATTGGTCGGGGGAAAGAGCCGACGGGGGATTGAACCGCCAAGGCGCCAAGGTCGCAAAGAAGAGCAGCGCCTCCAGCGATCAGCCTCCAGTCGCCAGTGGGTGTGCGCCCTCGACAACAACACGGTTTGCCGTCATCAACCGGTGCGCACGTCCTTGGCCCAGCGGTTGAGGACAGGCGACCACCGGCGGCCGGTTGGTGACAACTTGAACACCCCTTTGCGTTCTTTGCGGCTTGGCGGTTCAGTCTTCCGGTCGCTGGCCGCTACTCCTCGAGCAGCACCTGCTTGGCGGCGTTGATGCGCGCGGCCAGGTAGTCGGAGCCGCCGCGGTCGGGATGCAGACGTTGCATCAGCCGACGGTGGGCGGCGCGGATCTCGTCCGGCCCTGCGTCCGCGCCGAGCCCGAGGATGGCGCGCGCCTCGCTCGGGCTCGGTCGTCCCGAGCCGGCGCCACCGCTGCCGCCGCCCGCCCCGCTCCAACCGCGCGCCCGGGAGAGATAGGCCTCGAGCAGCCGCGCCGATTCCGCGTCGGATTCACGATAGAACTCGAGCATCCGCGCCAATGCCTCGCGATCGAGCGCGCTCAGTCGTCGCCCGGCGAAGGGACCGTCGAGCACCTGACCGTCGAGCGCACCACCATGCGCGTCGAGTTCGAGTTCGAGATAGCGGCTGTGCAACCTCGGCCCCTGATCGACACGCCCGATCCCCAACGCGGCCAGGACACGCTGCAACAGGGGCAACAGACGCGCCAGATGGGCGAAACGGGCCAGCACCGGGAGGGCCGCGCCGAGCGCGGCGAACAGCGGATTGAGTCGGCCGGTGGCGGCGGCCACCACCAGCAATCCGACCACGCCCCACAACACCCAGCCACGCAGCACGCGCGCGACCTCCGGCGCCGGCGTGCGCACGAACCAGCGCCAGACCCACCACGACAGGGCCAGCAGTGCGATCAGGACCAACAGACGGGCCATGCATCCTCCTCGGTTCGGGGTGTCGTCCGCACGAGTCAGACTCAATCAGCGGCGAAGAACTCCCGCACATCGGCGATGTCGCGGGTACGCGCCGTGCGCGGCAGACTGTCGAGAAAGGCGTACCCGTAGGAACGCGAGAGCAGTCGCGGGTCACAGACCACCAGCACGCCACGGTCCTCGCTGCCGCGGATCAGTCGCCCCGCCCCCTGCTTGAGCGCGATCACCGCCTGCGGCAACTGGTAGTCGCGGAACGGGTTGCCGCCGCGCTGGCGCAACGCCTCGATGCGCGCGGCGAGCACCGGGTCGCCGGGCGAGGCGAAGGGCAGCCGATCGATGAGCACGCAGGAGAGCGCCTCGCCACGCACGTCGACCCCCTCCCAGAAGCTCGAGGTGCCGAGCAGCACCGCGTTTCCCAGCTCGCGAAAACGCTCGAGCAGCTCGCCGCGCGGCGCCTGCCCCTGCACCAGCAACGGATAGTCGATCTGCCCGACCAGCCCGGCGGCGACCTCGCGCAACGCCCGGTGACTGGTGAACAGCAGGAAGGCGCGTCCACGACTGTAGCCGATCACCTCGCGGGCGAGCGCCAGCACCCGCTGGTTGTAGTCCGGTTCCGAGGGCTTGGACAGACCGCGGGGGACGAACCAGAGTGCCTGGCTGGAGTAGTCGAAGGGACTCTCCCAGCGCGCGGTCTCGGCCTCGTCGAGCCCGAGCCGGCGGACGAAGTGACCGAAGTCGTCGCCCACGGCCAGGGTCGCCGAGGTCAGCACCCAGGCGGTGCCGGGCCGCGCCATCTGGGCACGGAACACCCCGGAGACCTCGAGCGGGGTCTGGTGCAGACGGAAACCACGCCCCTGCGTCTCGAACCAGCGCACCACCCGCTCGTCGGGCTCACCGAGCAGAGTCTGCAGCCGCGCCAGCAGCTCGGTGGCGCGCTCGGCGCAGGCATCCAGCCCCTTGCCCCGCCCGCCGAGCGCGTCGAGTCCCGCACCGAGTGCGGTCAGGCGACGCACCAGGGTATCGAGCGCACGCAGCACCGCAGGCTCCTCCCCGAGCGCCTCCCAGGGACCGCGCCGCTCGCCACTGCCGAGCGCCAGGCGCAAGTCCTGCAGCACCCGGCGCACCCGGGCGCAGTGCTCCAGCAGCTCGGGGACGTCGCCCGCCTCGCGCTGGTACTCCAGCTCGGTGTCGCGCAGCAGATCGTGCAGCTGACGGCTGCTCAGCGCCATGCCGAAGAAGGTCGAGGCGGTGTCGGGCAGCTGGTGGGCCTCATCGAGGATGAAGCAGTCGGCGCCGGGCAGGATGTCGCCGAAACCCTCGTCCTTGAGTGCCAGATCGGCACAGAACAGATGATGGTTGACCACCACCAGGTCAGCGGCCTGGGCCTCGCGCCGGGCGGCGAGCAGATGGCAGGACTGCCACTGCGGACACTCTTGGCCGAGACAGTTGTCGGTGGTCGAGGTCACCAGCGGCCACACCGGACTCTCGTCCGGGAGCGGCAGCTCGGCGATGTCACCGCTGCGGGTATTAGCCGACCAGTCGCGCACCTGCTCGAGGTGTGCGCGCAACACCCGATCGTGACGCCCCGGCTCGTCGAGCGCGAGCCCCAGGCGGTGGACGCAGAGATAGTTCGCCCGCCCCTTGAGCAGGGCGGCGCGCAACGGCAGGCCGAGGGCGTCGCGGATCAGCGGCAGGTCGCGATGGAAGAGCTGGTCCTGGAGGTTGCGGGTACCGGTGGAGATCAGCACCTTGCGCCCGGAGAGGATCGCCGGGACCAGATAGGCGAAGGTCTTGCCGGTGCCGGTGCCGGCCTCGCACACCAGCACCCCGCCGCCGTCGATCACAGCGCCGACCCGCTCGGCCATCTCGCGCTGCGGCTGACGCGTCCGGAACCCCGGCACGCGGGCGCTCAACGGCCCGTCGTCGCCGAAGACCCGCGCAAGCTCCATGCGGTCCACCCTGGCCGTCGCCGTGCCCGTCGCGCTCAACCGCCGCTGGCGCGACGCTCGGCCTCGCTCGCACCGGCGGCGTCACCGGCACGCCGTCGCACATCGGCGATGATCAGCCAGTTGTCACGACGCACCGCAGCATCATCACCGGCGAGGTTGTTGGAGCGCGAGGCGAGATTGCCGGCCTGTCCGGTCTGTCCCTGCTCGAGTCGCACCCGCGCCAACCGATTCCACAGATAGGCCTGTTTGGGCGCGATGCGCAGCGAGCGCTCGAGCGAGGCGGCGGCGCCGGCATAGTCCCCGGACTGACGCTGACGCTCGGCCTGTCGCGCCAGGGCCTCGGCGGCGGCGGGCAGCTCGGGCGCGGTCACCGAGGAGATCGGCGCGGGCGCCGGTTGCACCGGCGGCTGCTGAGGCGAGGTCACCGCAGCGGTGCGCGGCGCCTCCGGCGGTGGCGGCGTGATCGCCGCAGGCGCGCTCGGACGCGCGCTCGGGGCGCTCGGGCGCTGTTCGACCGGTGCCGGCATCGGCACCGGAGATTGGGTCGGCGCCTCGGAGACCAGCGCCGGCACACCAGAGCCGGTCGGACCTGGCTCGGCAACCACCTCGGACGCCGGCAGCTGCGCCGGGTCGCGATAGGCATAGACCTCGGTCTGCGGCTCCGGGACCGCCGACTCCTCGGCGGCGGACTCGGCCGACTCCGGGGTCGGCGCCTGCTCGGGACGTGGTGTCACCCGAACCACGGGGGCGGGATCCCCCTGACGGGGTTGGCCGGCGCAGGCACTCAGCGCCAGGCCGGCGATCAGGATGATGAAGGCTCGCATCGTCAGTCGTAGAAATCGCTCATGAAGAGGTTCTGTTCCCTGGCGGGGCGTGAACGCTGGGGCTGCGCAGGCGGTTCATCCTGCGTCGGCCCCTCGGCCACGGCCTCGCCCTCCTGCTGCTCGGCCGACTCGTCGCCACCGCAACTGTCGGCGCTCGGGACATAGTCGGCGACATAAGGCATCTCGGCGCCATCGCAAACCTGCGCTGTCACCACGCCTTCCGGGCGCAGCGGCGCCAGCGGCTCGTTCTCGAGCTTGAGCATGAAGTCGCCCCACACCCGCAACGCGCCGCTACTCCCGGTCAGCCCCATCGGCTTGAAGTCATCGCGACCGACCCAGACCACGGCGACCTTGTCGCCCGAGAAGCCGGCGAACCAGCTGTCGCGCAGCCCGTTGGTGGTACCGGTCTTGCCGGCCATGCTCATGCCATCAGGGAGCTGACGCCCCAGCCAAGCGGCGGTACCGCGCTCGACCACCCGCTCCATCGCCCAGGTGGTGAGATAGGCGGCGTGCGGATCGACCACGGATTCGACGGCGAGCGGATAGCGGTTGAGCGGGCGCCCCTCGGCGTCGACCACCTCGCGGATCGCGCGCAACGGCGAGCGATAGCCGCCGGCGGCGATCGACTGGTAGACCTGGGCGACTTCCAGCGGCGAGAGGTTGACCGCGCCGAGCAGCATCGCCGGCACCGCCGAGATACGCCGCTGGGCACCGAGCCGATAGAGATTGTCGACCACCTCGTCGACGCCCAGATCCATACCGAGATTGACGGTGGCGAGGTTGAGCGAGCGCACCAGCCCCTCGTAGAGCGGCAGCTTGCCATAAACGCGATGGCTGTAGTTGCTCGGCTCCCAGCGCGACCCGGTGCCGTCGGGGATGCTCACCGCCTTGTCCTCGATGATGGTCGAGAGGCTGTAGCGCTCGGGGTGGGTGAGCGCAGTGAGATAGACCACCGGCTTGACCAGCGAGCCGATCGAGCGCACCGAGTCGAGCGCACGATTGAATCCGGCATAGGCCGAATCGCGTCCGCCGACCAGTGCCAGCACCTCGCCCTGGGCGACCGAGGTGACCACCGCCGCGGCCTCCAGTGAGCCCTTGCGTTTGCCGCGCGCCGACTCGATCGCCCCCAGGCGCTCCGGCACCGAACGCTCGACCGTGGTCTGGACCAGCGGATCGAGCGTGGTGAAGATGTTGAGCCCCTCGGAGCGCAGGTCCTCGTCGCGATAGTCGCGCTGCAGCTGACGCCGCACCAGAGTGATGAAGGCCGGATACTCACCGGCCGGACGCCCGCCGCCGTCGACCACCCCGAGCGGCGCGTCCTTGGCCGCGGCGGCGGTGGCGGCATCGACCACGCCGTCGCGCACCATGACGTCGAGCACCAGATTACGCCGCTTGAGCGCCGCCTCGGGACGACGTCGCGGATCGAGGCTCGAGGGCGCCTGCACCATGCCGACCAGCAGCGCGGTCTCGGCGACATCGAGATCGGCCAGCGACTTGTTGAAATAGAAGCGACTGGCCAGCCCGAAGCCGTGGATCGCGCGGCTGCCGTCCTGACCGAGATAGATCTCGTTGGCGTAGGCCTCGAGGATCTCGCCCTTGGTATAGCGGCGCTCGAGCAGCACCGCCATGAACGCCTCCTTGAGCTTGCGCTCGAGGGTGCGTTCGGCGGAGAGATAGAAGTTCTTCACCAGCTGCTGGGTCAGGGTACTGGCCCCCTCGACCACACCGCCGGCCATCAGGTTGCTGTAGGCGGCGCGGGCGATACCGCGCGGGTCGACCCCGAGGTGGCGCTCGAAGCTGCGATCCTCGACCGCATAGAGGGTGTGCACCAGCAGCTCGGGCAGCTCCTTGCGCCGCACCAGGATACGGTCCTCGTTGTGGGTCGGGTAGATGCTCGCGATCAGCATCGCATCGAGCCGCACCAGCGCCGGATCGGGACCGCCGTCGACGGCCTCCACCGCGCTCACCCGGTGATTGTCGAAGCGCACCCGCAGGCCACGGCTCGACTCGCGCCCGTCCCAGAAGCGGAAGGGGCGGGTACGCAGCACCAGCTGCTCGCCGTCACGGTCATAGCTGCCGGGGCTGTCGGGCGTGGCGAGGCGGCGATAGTTGAGCCGCTGCAGCTCCTGCTCGAACTCATCGGCGGTGAGCTGACGCCCGGCATAAAGCTCCAGCGGACGGGCATAGACGCGCGCCGGCAACGCCCAGCGCTGACCCTCGAACTTGGCGCGCACCACCCGATCGAGATGGATGCCGTAGAGGGTGGCGCCGAGCCCGACGGCGAGCGCGAGCAACAGCCCCACCCGGATCAGGAAACCGAGGACCTTGCCGCTACGCTTGCGCGGCGGACGACGACGGGTCTTGCGGGTCGCAGCCATGGACTCAGCCCCACCGCCGCGCCACGGCGCGGCGGATCGACTGGACGGGATTCGGCTGCTGGGATCGGGGCATCGCGGGCACGGGCTGTCCTGAGTCTCGCTGTAATCAGTTGCTTATGGTCCCATTTGCGGCGGCGGCGCACAACTGCGCGCGGCCAGCGGCCAGCGGCCAGCGGCCAGCGGCCAGCGGCCAGCGGCCAGCGGCCAGCGGGAGAGATTGAACCGCCAAGGCGCGAAGGACGCGAAGAGAAGCAGGGCTTCCAGCTGCCAGCCTCCAGGTGAGGAGGCTGGATTGCCTCGTACCGCCGCAGTTGATCGCAAACCGATACTGGAGGCTGCTTGCTGAAGGCTGGTCGCTTTCTTTGCGCCCTTCGTGCCTTGGCGGTTCAACCTTCTGGCCGCTGCAAGCCGAGCCGCCCCCGACGGCTCAGTTCTTGATCCCGATGCCGCGGCGCAGCAGGTGCAGGCTGTAGGCGGCAAGCGCGACGATGAAGGCGGCGATCATCGCAAAGGCGGTGCCGAGCGGGATGTCGCTGATGCCGAGCAGACCGTAGCGGAAGGCATTGACCATGTAGAGCACCGGATTGGCCATCGACACCCCCTGCCAGAACTCCGGCAGCAGCTCGATCGAGTAGAAGACCCCACCGAGATAGGTCAACGGGGTAAGCACGAAGGTGGGGATGATCGAGATGTCGTCGAAGCTGTTGGCATAGACCGCGTTGATGAAGCCGCCGAGCGCGAACAGCACCGCGGTCATCAGGAACACCAGCAGGGTGACGCCATAACTGTGCACCTCGATGTCGGTGAACAGCATCGCCACCACCATCACCGCCACGCCCACCACCATACCGCGCGCCGCGCCGCCGGCGACATAGCCGGCGAGGATCACCCAGTTGGGCGCCGGCGAGACCAACAGCTCCTCGATATAGCGCGAGAACTTGCTGCTGTAGAAGGACGAGACGACGTTGGAATAGGCGTTGGTGATCACGCTCATCAGCGCCAGACCGGGGACGATGAACTCCAGATAGGCGACCCCGTCCATCTCGCCGATGCGCTCACCGATCAGCCGACCGAAGATCACGAAATACAGGGTAGTGGTGATCACCGAGGGCAGGATGGTCTGCACCCAGATCCGCGAGAAGCGCAGGATCTCCTTGGTGAAGATGGTCTGGAAGGTGATCCAGTAGCGATAGGTCTCGACCATGATGCTCAGACCCCCTCGTCGGCGGGACGGCGCTCGACCATGTCGAGGAACAGTCGTTCGAGCCGATTCTGCTTGTTGCGCAGACTGATCACCTCGATGCCGTTGCGCGAGAGCGCCTCGAACAGCCCGTTGATGGTGTGATCGCGGTTCATCTCCACCTCCAGGGTGCAGTCGTCGAGATGCTGGAGGACGAAGCCGCCGAGTTCGGGCAGCTCGCTGACCTGCCCCTTGAGGTTGAGCACGAAGGTCTCGGTGTGCAGCTTGCCGAGCAGCGCCCCCATGGTCGAGCGTTCGACCAGCTCGCCGTGCTGGATGATGGCGATGTTGCGGCAGAGGCTCTCGGCCTCCTCCAGATAGTGGGTGGTGAGGATGATGGTGGTGCCCTCGGCGTTGAGTTCGCGCAGGAAGGACCACATCGAGCGACGGATCTCGATGTCGACCCCGGCGGTCGGCTCGTCGAGGATCAGCAGCCGCGGCTGGTGCACCAGTGCGCGGGCGATCATCAGCCGGCGCTTGAGCCCGCCGGAGAGTCGGCGCATCTCGGTGTCGCGCCGATCCCAGAGATCGAGCTGGCGCAGATAGCGCTCGGCGCGCACCTTGGCCTCGCGCCGCGGGATGCCGTAATAACCCGCCTGGTTGAGCACCACCTCGAACACCGGCAGGAAGAGGTTGAAGTTGAACTCCTGCGGCACCAGGCCGATGCACGACTTCACCCGCTCGGGGTCGTGATCGAGATCGTGACCGAAGACGCTGACCCGACCGCTGCTCTTGTTGACCAGCGACGAGAGGATGCCGATGAAGGTCGACTTGCCGGCCCCGTTGGGGCCGAGCAGCGCGAAGAAGTCACCCTCCTCGACCGTCAGGTCGACCCCCTTGAGCGCCTGGAAGCCGCCCTTGTAGGTCTTGGTGAGTTGCTGGACATCGAGTGCGAGCATGATGGAAGTCTGACGGATTGCGACCGAATGAGCGGCGGATCGACGATCCGCGCGAGGCGACCCGCCAACGACCGGGCCGGCGGATCTGGATAACCGACTACTCTAGCGGCGCGGGCCGCGCGCTCGCAAGCAGCGCCGCCAGTCGCCAGGGCGATTGAACCGCAAAGACCCAAAGGACACGAAGAAAGCGACCAGCCTTCAGCAAACAGCCTCCAGTGTCGATGCGGTCAACCGCGACGCGACGAGACAACCCTGCCCCCTCACCGGAGGCTGGCGGCTGGAAGCCCTTCCTCATCTTCGCGTTCTTGGCGCCTTGGTGGTTCACTCTATTCTGGTCGCTGGCGGCCGGAAACTGGCCGCTCGACGGCGGCTGACGCTCTAGCGCCGAGCGGCGATAATGAAGCGTTTGCCCCACGCCTCACGCCATGCTCGATACCGCACTCTGGCTGCTGCCGGTGGCGCTCGCCGCCGGCCTCGTCGACGCCGTCGCCGGCGGCGGCGGACTGATCACCATCCCGGCGCTGCTCTGGGCCGGACTCGGCCCGGTCGAGGCCCTGGCGACCAACAAGGCCCAGGCGGTCTTCGGCAGCGCCACCGCAACCATCCATTTCATCCGTCGCGGCGCCATCGCGCTGCGCGAGGCGCTACCCGCGGTGCTCCTCACTTTCATCGGCGCCGCAGCCGGCGCGGTGCTGGTGCAACACATCGACGCCACCGCGCTCGAGCACGCCATCCCGTTGCTGCTGATCGGCTTCGCGCTCTATTTCTGGTTCTCGCCCCGGGTCAGCGACATCGACTCGCACCAGCGCATCGGCCACGGCGCCTTCGCGCTCACTATCGGTCTCGGGGTCGGCTTCTACGACGGCGTCTTCGGGCCTGGCACCGGCACCTTCTTCGCCATCGCCTATGTATCCTTGCTCGGCTACAACCTGCGCCGGGCGACGGCGCACACCAAGCTGCTCAACTTCACCAGCAACCTCGCCGCGCTGCTCCTGTTCGTCAGCGGCGGCCACGTGCTCTGGGAGATCGCGCTGGTGATGGCCGGCGGACAGCTGGTCGGCGCCTGGATCGGCGCTCATCTGGTGCTGCGTCACGGCGCCGCGCTGGTGCGCCCGATCCTGGTGGTGGTGTCGATCGCGATCTCGGCGCGGCTGCTGTGGGAACAGGTGCTCGGCTGAACGGGCTCAGGCCGCGTTGCCGCTCTTGATATGGAGAGAGTAGAGCATGTCCTCATCGGCGATGTGGTCGATCAGCCAGTCCTGGGTGATGTCGAGCGCACGCTCGGCCAGGTCCTGGGTGGGACCGAACATCTGCAGCTCCTGCTCGAGGATATCGAGCCGGCGAAAGAAGGCAGCATGCTGTTGTAGGTGATCCTTGAGGTCCGGGTAGCCGTGCTCGGTCATGAACGCCTCCTCGGTAGAGAAGTGGCGCTCGGCGTACTCACGCATGAAGGACACGGCCCCCTCGACCGCCTCCTTGCCCTTGCGATCGAGGATCTCGTTGTAGAGCCGGTGCGAGGCCGCGAAGAAGCAGCGATGCTGCTCGTCGATCTCGGGGATACCGATGGAATAGACGTCGGACCATTCTTTCAGCATGGGGAATACCTGTGGGATGACACGGAGCGGACGTGGCGGCCGGGGCCACGCCGAAACAAACGCCGACTGTAGCCGAGGACGACGCCAGCCGCCAGCCGCCAGCCGCCAGCCGCCAGCCGCCAGCCGCCAGCCGCCAGCCGCCAGCATGGATTGAACCGCGAAGGCGCGAAGGGCGCAAAGCAAGTGAACGGTCTTCAGACCCGTAGGCCGGGCGAAGCGCGGCGTGCTCGGCGGAAAACCAGCGACCAGCGACCAGCGACCAGCGACCAGCGACCAGCGACCAGCGACCAGCGACCAGCGACCAGCGACCAGGGGATTGAACCGTGCAGGCGCGAAGGGCGCAAAGGGGAATAAGCCGCCAGCGATCAGCCACCAGTGAGTGCGGACCCGTGCCGCCTGTGGCCTCGCGCCGACATCACACGTCATTCATTGTGCGTGTTTCGCGGCTTTGCGGTTCAACCCTGATGGCTGGTGGCTGATCGCGGCTCAGCGCCCGGCGAGTGCCGCTTGGGACAACCACAGCAGCGCGGGCTCCTCGTCCTTGCCGAGTTCGCCGTCGCGCAGGAAGATCGCGCCGTCGGCCACCGCCAGCTGACGCACCCCGCCGCTGTCGCGGACCTCGCCCTCGCGGTGCAGGCTGTCGCCACGCGTCGCGACCCGAGCGGCGATCCAATCACCGAGCTGTCGATGATAGGCGCGGCGATAGACCAGCTTGGTCGCACGCAGCTGACCGTCGCGGAAGAAGAAGGTCACCGCCGAGGCCGGCATCTGGTTGAAGCTGCCGATCGGGGCGCCGCACAACCGGTCGCCATAGGGGTTGGGACCATCGGCGCACTGCAGCTCGAGATCCGCGAAGGTCTCGCGCAACCGCGCCTCGGTCAGAGCGCTGTCGAAGGCCTCGATCGCGGCGTTGAACTCGCTCTTGCCGAGCACGTACATCAACGCCAGGTCGGTGCGACGTTTACCATCCTCGGTAAAGCTCAGCCAGAAGAACGGCCCGAACACCAGGGCCAGCATCAGCAGCGTCTTGTAGGTCTTGGGGAGTTTCAGATCGTTCTTGTTCATGCTCGGGCATTCTACGGGAATGCATCCGCACGCGGGCAGGCAATCGTCCACTCGGCGAGGACGCCCGATCTGTTGGGTCACGAGAGCTGGAGCAGCGTGCAAGGACAAGAACGGCTTCCAGCGATCAGCATTCAGCCTCCAGTCGGGGAGGCTGGTGTGCAGGATCGGCGATTGACGGGCAAGACGCTATCTTGGCGGTTCGGCGGTTCAATCCTCTGCTCGCTGAACGCCTCGTGTCCCCAAGGATTCGTCATCGGATATTCACCTTTCTCTGGTGTACTTGCGCCGCTGATCCGATCCTCCGACCCCCGGTCGATGATCGCGGCATCGCGAACATCCTGCGCCACGCCTGTCACGCCAAAGACTTCGCGCCAGTCGATGTCCGCGCTCCCTTTGACGTACCCGACCTCGACATAATGACTATCAGACGCAGCGTCACTCTCGTTGCCATTCTCGTCACCCTGCTCGTCGCAGGCGCCCTGACTCTGATCGCGCAGTTCAACCAGACCCAGCTCGAGACGCGCGTCGCCGACGCGATCGACACCGGCAAGGGCATGGTCTGGCGGATGGTGAGCGAGCAACTGCTCGAGCACATGGCCGGCGGGGTCGATGAGATCGCGCGCGACTTCCCCTTGCGCCAGGCACTCAGGTCCGGTGACCGCGAGGCGCTGGAGCGCGCGCGCGACTCACTGCTCAACCTGCTCGGCGATCTCGGCTATTTCGACCAGCTCTATCTGCTCGACGGCGATGGCACGCTGCTGCTCGCCCCCGCGGCGCATACCCGCGCGCCCGAGGCCGGCGTGCGCCTGGCCCAGCGCGCGGCCAGCGCCGGAGCCGCGCAGCAAGGCATCGACCTCGGTGCCGAGGGCATCCCGATGGCGCTCCATGCGCTCCCACTGGAGTTCCGGCACGAGCTGGTCGGGGTCGCGCTGTTCGAGCGCGCACTCGGCGATGCGCTGACACGCTTCAGGCGAATCGACGGCGCCGAGGTCTATCTCAGCGATGCCGACGGCCGCATGCTCGCCGGCACCGATCCCGCGCTGTACGAGACGACCGCACCGCCGGCGCAACCACTCACCGAGCACGGCCTCTCGCGCCGCATCACCGATGGCGGGGTCTATGGCGTGGCCACCCGCCCGATCCTCGGCATCGACGAGGCTCCGATCGCCCACCTGACGACCATCGCCGACCAGAGCACCGCCTATCATGCCGAGCAACGCCTGCAACTCGCCGCCTACGGCACGCTGACGCTGGTGCTGGCGCTCGCCAGCGGCGGCATCTTTCTCTACGTCAAGCACGCGCTGCGCCCGCTCGGCACGGCGCTGGAGACGGTCTCGGCGCTCGCCGAGGGCGATCTCAACGCACGCTTCCCACACGCCCGCAACGACGAGGTCGGCCAGCTGATGACGGCGCTGCAGGCGATGACCGAGCGCATGCGCGACATCATCTCCCACCTCCACCAGGCCAGCCACGAGCTGCACGCCTCGGCCGGCGACATGGCCAACCTGTCGCAACAGAGCAAGGGACAGTTCGACCGCCAGCGTGCCGAGACCCACCAGGTCGACGATGCCATCAACCAGCTGGCGTTCTCGGCCCATCAGGTCGCCGAGCACACCACCGCAGCGGCCGACGCGACAGGCGAGGCGCGGGCGCGGATCGACGCCGGACGGCAGATCCTCGAGCAGACCACGGCAGTGGTCGAACAGCTCACCGAGGAGATCGGTCACGCCGCCGAGGTCGTCGACGGACTGGCCGGACACAGCCAGTCGGTCGGCAACGTGCTCGAGGTGATCCGCACCATCTCGGCGCAGACCAACCTGCTCGCGCTCAACGCCTCGATCGAGGCTGCGCGCGCCGGCGAGCACGGTCGCGGCTTCGCGGTCGTCGCCGACGAGGTGCGCCAGCTCGCACAGCGCACCGAGCAGTCGATCGGCGAGATCGAGGGACTGATCGGCTCGTTGCAGTCGAGCGCCGAGGAGGCGGTGAGCGTGATCCACGACAACCGCGACCGCGCCCGCGAGAGCATCGCGCGCTACCGCGACGCGGCCGAGGAGTTCGACGGCTTCTACGGCTCGCTCGAGCAGCTGACCGAGATGACTGAGCAGATCTCCCAGGCCGCCGACGAACAGAGCCGGATGGCCGAGGAGGTCACCCGCGCGCTCGAGCGCATCACCCTGCTCGCGCGCGAGAGCGCCGAGGCGGCCAACGACGGCTTCGCCCACAGCCACCACCTCAGCAACCTGTCGCAAGGCCTCACCGAACGCGTCACCTTCTTCCGGGTCCAGGGATGAATCAGCGTACCCATCGCCAGCCGAGCGCCCCCGCAGCCGCCGAGACCTGGCTCGCGCAGGCCAGCGACACACTGCGCTACGCGCTGCAGCCGATCGTCAACATCCACACCGGTTGCGTCTACGGCTACGAGGCGCTGCTGCGCGGGATCGACCGACTCGGCTTCGACACCGTCCCGGCACTGCTCGAACACGCCTGGCGACTCGGCTGCGCCGCGGCGCTCGATCGTGAGCTGCGGACCCTGGCGATCGCCAGCTTCGCCGCGCTGCCCGAGGCGTCGCGTTACCGGCTGTTCTTCAATCTCGACCCGCAGCTGATCGAACTCGAGGATCCGGGCCACACCCTGCGCCTGCTCGAACAACACGGCCTGCCACCCGAGGCGGTCTGCTTCGAACTCTCCGAGCGCGCCGACCTCACCGCCAGCCCACGAGTGGCCGAGGTGATCGCCGCCTATCGCCGTCACCGCTTCCATCTCGCCATCGACGATTTCGGCAGTGGTTATGCCGGGTTGCGACTGCTCTACGAGCACCCGCCGGAGCTGCTCAAGATCGACCGCTTCTTCGTCAGCGGCATCGCCGACGACCACAAGAAGCGCCTGTTCGTCGCCAGCACCGTGCAGCTGGCCCATGTGATGGGCATCGCGGTGATCGCCGAGGGGGTGGAGACCGAGCGCGAGCTGCTCGCCTGTCGCGAAGTCGGCTGCGACCTGGTGCAGGGCTATCTGGTCGCCCGCCCGCAGACCGATCACCGCGCGCTGCGCACCCGCTACCGTGGGATCGCCAGGGTCAACGCCAGCGACCGGCGACGCACCGATGACGATCGCAGTCTGATCGCCGCCTGTATCGAACCGATCCGGCCACTACCGGTCGATGCCGAGATCGGCGCGATGATCGAGGCCTTCCGTCACGACCGCACGCACCATGTACTGCCGGTGGTCGATCACGCCGAGCGCCCGCTCGGGCTGATCCACGAGGCCGACATCAAGGATGTGCTCTATTCGAACTATGGTCGCGACCTGCTGCTCAATCGTGCCTTCGGACGCAGCCTGCACGACTTCCTGCGCCCCTGCCCGACGGTCGACATCCACGACTCGGCCGAGCGGTTGCTCGGCGCCTACTGCGCCGACGTCAACCCCGCGGGGCTGATCCTCACCCGCGACGCGCGCTATCACGGCTTCATCTCGGCGACCGCGCTGCTCCAGCTAATCGAGCAGAAGAACCTCGCCGCCGCCCGCGAGCAGAACCCGCTGACCCGGCTGCCGGGCAACAACCCGGTCTATGCCTATGTCTCACACGCACTCGGCGAGCGGCACCGCACCTGGCACCTGGTCTATCTCGACTTCGACAACTTCAAGGCCTTCAACGACCATTACGGCTTTCGCCGCGGCGACCGCGCGATCCTGATGTTCGCCGAACTGCTGCGCAAGCTGCTCGGTCCCGAGCACTGGTTCATCGGCCATATCGGTGGCGACGACTTCTTCGCCGGCATCGCCGATGTCGAGTCCGGCGTCGTGGTCCGCCGCATCGAGCAGCTGCTCGCCAAGTTCCGCTCTGACGTGCAGAGCCTCTACGATCCCGAGGATCGCGCCCGCGGCTGTATCCACGCCCACGACCGCGACGGCACCCCGCGCCGCGCCGCGCTGATGCGTTGCAGCGCCGCACTGCTGACCATCCGCCCCGGCGATCACCACGGCAGCGTCGAGCAGCTCGGTCAGACCATCGCCGAACTCAAGCATCGCGCCAAGGCCAGCGCGTCCGGGTTGTTCGTCGGTCCGCACGGATCGCGCCATCTCCGCGCCAGACATACCACCCCCCCCGGGAAACGGCGCGCCGGGCTCTTCCCCAACCCCTATCTGGCGGCGCTCAACTAGCGCGCTCGTCGCCGTTCGTGGTGCGCTCCGCCTCGTTGTGAACCGGGTCGGGCAGCGGCTCGTCGAGCAGCTGCAACAGCGTCGCCAGCGACTCGCTGGCATGCCGCAGCGTCGCCCGCTCGCGCCTGCGCTCGGCGCGGCTCGCCGCCACCGGGGCACGCGCCAGGGTGCGGATACGCTCGAGCTGCTGCATGCAGCGTGCGCGCACCGTCCGCAACCGCCGGGCACGCTCGCGGATGGTGCGTCGCAGCCGCGCGCGCGTCGTGTCCTCTGACTCCGGGGTCGCGGCCAGCTGCAGGTCGCGCAACGCGACCGCCTCGGCCATGGCGTTGCGCCACCAATGCGCGAAGGTCGCACGATGATCGGCCAAGGCATTGAGCGAGCAGGCCATGGCGTCGATCTCGTCGCGCGCGCCGGGACGGGTGGGGATGCGCTGGTGGGGATTTTCATAGGTCAGGCGATCGAGCAGCCCGGCCATCTCGCGCACCGGGCGCACCAGACGCGCGGTGAACACCAGCGCCAGCAGGGTCCCGACGAGGGTGGCGATGAGCGCCAGATAGAGGCTGCGCCGCGCCCGCTCGGCCGAGGCCGCATCGATCCCCCGCACCGTCTCATCGAGCCGGGCACGGGCCTCGGCGAGCGCGGTCTCGACCAACGGCGTGACCGCAGCCGCGGCCTGGTCCATCTGCTCGCGCAACACGGCGATCCGCCGATCCTGCTCAAGCAACGCGCGGAAGTCGCGCAGATAGTCGCCGAGCAGTTGCTCGAGGCTGCTACGCGCCCCGCGCTCCAGGTCAGCGGCGGCGAGACCCTGTGCCAGCGTCTCGGCGATGCGCTCAACCATCACCGCATAGCCCGCCTCGCCGCGCAGCAGGTAGTCCTTCTCGCGTCGACGCAGCTGCAGCAGCTCACGCTCGAGCGCCGGGACCCATTGCCCCAGACGCGCCTCCAGCGCGTGGGCGCTGGCACGGAAGTCGCCCTGGAGACCGCTGTCGTGATCGAGCCCGCGCCGGCGCCAGCCCGCCTCGACCTCACCGAAACGCGCCAGATAGTCGGAGAGCGCCGCGCGGATCCGCGCAGCGGCAGCGCCGGCTGGGGCGTCGGTCGCCGCCAGCCGCGCGCCCCAGTCGAGCAGCGCCGCGCCCTCGCGCCGCACCCGTTCAGCCTGTGCCGGCTCGCGCGCGGCGAGGAACCGCGCCTCGGCGTCGCGCAACGCGATCAGGTGACGCTCGATGGCGAAGGCCGCCTCCTGGCGCATCGCGGCGAGCGCGTGCAGATCGCGGTGTTGCTCGAGCACCGCGCGCAGGTTGCGCTGATCGTGCCAGATCACCGCGAGGAAAATCAGGGCCACCGCCCCGAAGCCGAGGACGAGCTTCTCGCCGATTCGCAACCGACCTGCAATCTGGTTCAATGCACCGCCTCCATCATCGACCGTATGACCTGGAGAACGCGGACCATGTCCACGCGGCCCGCTATCATGCGCGACCTTGTACCAAAAAGATGGCGACCCGATAGCCGTTTTTTGCCACTATGTCGCCGGCCGTAACCTGAATGTCATCCAATGCTCGACGCGTCCTGGTCGCGACATCCAGTCGCCGTCCGGCGCGATCGCCGTTCATCGGCAGGATAGCGTCGACCGATTCAGCACCACCCGACCCATGATCAATCCCAGCCCATACCGGTCGCTCCCGTCGCATCCGCCGAGGAGGATGAAACCATGAAACCCAGCAACCCGATCGCCGATCTGTTCGGTCGCTCGCCGTTCAAGCCGATGCAGGAGCACATGCATCTGGTCGATGCCTGCGTCGCCCTGCTCCCGGAGCTGTTCACCGCCCTGTTCGAGGGTGACCGCGAGCGCCTCGAGCGCGCCCAGCAGGCGATCGTCGACCAGGAGCACGCCGCCGACCAGGCCAAGAACCGGATCCGCCTGCGCCTGCCGCGCAGTCTGTTCATGCCGGTCGATCGTCGCGACCTGCTGGCGGTGCTCGAGACCCAGGATGCAATCGCCGACACCGCCCAGGAGATCGCCGGGGTGCTGGTGCAGCGCGAGATGCCTCTGCCCGGGGTGATGCAGCCGGAGCTGATGACGCTGGTGCGCCGCTGTATCGACGCCTGCACCCAGGCCACCCGGGTGGTCGACGAACTCGACGAGCTGCTCGAAACCGGTTTCCGTGGCCGCGAGGCGGCGCGGGTCGAGGAGATGGTCGAGACCCTCTGCGACATCGAGAGCGAGACCGACACCCTGGTCGCCTCGCTCAACCGCACCCTGTTCGCCCACGAGGACCAGCTCGACCCGGTCTCCGTGGTGTTCTGGTATCGCCTGATCGAGCGCATCGGTGACCTCGCCGACCACGCCGAGAAGGTCGGCGAACGCCTGCTACTGCTTATCGCGCGTTGACGCGCATCGACCCGCCGCCACATCCGGCATCGTTTTGGAGGAAGCGTGGAAATCATCAGTGAGTGGGGATCGGTCTTCCTGATCCTGGCCATCGTATTCGGGCTCTACATGACCTGGGGCATCGGCGCCAACGACGTCGCCAACGCCATGGGTACATCGGTCGGCTCCGGGGCCATCACCGTCAAGCAGGCGATCGTGATCGCCGCCATCTTCGAGTTCGCCGGCGCCTTCATCGCCGGCGGCAACGTCACCTCGACCATTCGCAGCGGCATCATCGACGCCGGCGCGGTGGCCACCCAGCCGGAGTTGCTGGTCTTCGGCATGCTCGCGGCGCTGCTCGCCGCGGCGATCTGGCTGATGATCGCCTCGACCCGCGGCTGGCCGGTCTCGACCACCCACTCGATCGTCGGCGCCATCGTCGGCTTCGCCGTCGCCGGCATCGGCATCCACGCCGTGCACTGGGACAAGATCGGCCAGATCGTCGCCAGCTGGGTGATCTCGCCGGTGCTCGGCGGCGCCGTGGCACTGCTGCTGATGTTGAGCATCCGCACGCTGATCCTCAATACCGAGGATCCCTTCCGTCAGGCCAAGCGCTGGGGACCGGTCTATGTCTTCCTGGTCGGCTGGATCGTCAGCCTGGTGACCCTGTTCAAGGGCCTCAAACACCTCGACTTCCATCTCTCGCTGTCGGCCACCCTGCTCACCGCGACCCTGATCGGGCTGGCCACCGCCGCCGTCGGCAAGTTGCTCATCGACCGCGTCGAGGTCGACCCCAACGCCGATCGCAGCTTCCACTTCGCCAGCGTCGAGCGGGTGTTCACACCGATGATGCTGTTCACCGCCTGTGCCATGGCCTTCGCCCACGGCTCCAACGACGTCGCCAACGGCATCGGCCCGCTGGCGGCGATCGTGGCGATCATCAACAGCGGCGGCGAGGTGATGGCTAAGGCCCCGCTGCCGCTGTGGATCCTCGCCCTCGGCGGCGTCGGTATCGTCGTCGGCCTAGCGACCATGGGCTATCGGGTGATGCAGACCATCGGCACCAAGATCACCGAACTCACCCCGACGCGCGGCTTCAGCGCCACCCTGGCCGCAGCCAGCGTGGTGGTGCTCGCCTCCAAGACCGGGCTGCCGGTCTCGACCACCCACATCGCTGTCGGGGCGGTGATGGGCGTGGGGCTCTCGCGAGGGATCGCCGCGCTCGACCTGCGGGTGATCGGCAACATCGTGCTCTCCTGGATCATCACCCTGCCCGCCGGGGCGATCCTCGCGGCGATCTTCTTCTATGTGCTGGCAGGCATCTTCGGCTAGAGATCGAGCCCGGGGGCGGGCGCGATGAGTGACACGACCGGTCGCCTGGTGCTGCCACTACGCCCGGTCGAGTCGCCGGTGTACATCCGTGGTGTACCGCTCTCGCCCGAGGTCCGCTTCGGCCAGCTGCTGGTGACCGGCCCACCCGGTTCGGGCAAGACCACCCTGGTCGAACGCCTCGGCGGCTGGCCCGGCGAGGGCTATGTCGACCTCTCGCACAAGGGCTGGTGGCGCGACCGGGTGCTCGCCCTGCGCCCGCGTGAGATCCATCTCGGGCTGCCCTTCGTCGACCAGCCCGAGGCGCTCGCGCTGTTCGATACCGCCTGGCTCGAGGGCTGGGCACGACTGCGGCTCGATCCGCCCCGGATCCAGATCCCGCCGCCACGCCGCTCGCTGCTCGGTATCGACTGGCGCCACCGCTTCGCCTTCGAGTTCCTGCTCCCCGCTGCCGAGACCATCGTCGCCGATCGGCTCGCGCGCGCGCGTCGCGGCACCCACCCGATCGATCAGCACATCGAGCCCGAACAGATCCACGCCCAGGTCGAGACCTGTGCGCGACTGGCGATGATCCTTCATCGCGCCGGGATGATCGTACATGTCCGCACCCGCGCCCTGGCGATCCCGGAGCGGATCGCCATCACTCCAGAGGCCCAGCGCCATGGTGACAAAACGCAACGCCCGTAAGACCTTCCTCCAGCAGTTCCACGGCTTGGTCCAGGAACTGGAGGGGTGCGAGGACGTCGATCTCAGCGGCTCGCTGCGGCTCGGCACCGAGAAGGTGCGCATCCCCGCACCGACCCTGCCGCTGCAGATCCAGCTCGGCAGCGAACCTGGCTATCGCCTGCACCTCTACCCGGAACTGTGTTTCGACGCCTGCGCCCAGCTCCAACCCAGCGGCGACTATCTGTTGCTTGATCCCGACGAGTACTTCAGCGACATCAGCGGCTTCCTCCGTCTCCATCACGGCGAGGCGCTCACCCTCGGGCGACGCGATCAACTCCAGCGTCGTCTGCTGCGCTACCCCAAGCTGGTCGAGGAGCGCCACCTGCGGCTCAAGCTCTCGCCCAAGGGGCTGGCGCTCAAGCGCAAGTCGACCCGCGCTCCGGCCTGTATCGCCCCACTCACCGCGCGCAGCACGCGCGAGCGCATGGCGCGCTGGCGACGGCGCCAGCTCGGCCAGCTGCACGGCCTGTTGCGCGGCCCGCTGGAACCGCTGCCCGGCGCCGAGGCACTGACGCTGCTCGAGCGGGTCAACACCCTGCTCGCCACCGAGCCCTATCGGGTGCGCACCGCGGACGATCGGCCCGGCGGGCTGCTGGCGCTGCCCGAGCGGCCACGCCCGATCTTCGTCGGCGACCTCCATGCCCGCATCGACAACCTGCTAGTGGTGCTCACCCAGGGCGGTTTTCTCGACGCGCTCGCCGAGGGCAGCGCGGTGTTGATCCTGCTCGGCGACGCCGTCCAGCCCGACGCCCCGGGACGCGAGGCGGAGATGGAGGACTCGGTGCTGATGATGGAGCTAATCTTCCGCCTTAAGGTGCGCTTTCCCGACCGGGTGTTCTACCTGCGCGGCAATCACGACAGCTTCTCCGACGAGATCAGCAAGGCCGGCATCCCCCAGGGGCTGGTCTGGGAGCAGCATCTGATCGCCAGCCGGGGTCAGGCCTATCGCGACGCCATGCACCGCTTCTACGAGCTGCTGCCCTATGTGGCCGTCGCCCCCAGCTATATCGCCTGCCATGCCGGCCCGCCGACCGGCTACTGCACCTGGCAGATGCTGGTCGAGATCGACCGTCACCCGCGCCTCGCCCATCAGCTCACCCATGTGCGGCTGCGCCGCAACAACTCGCCCAAGGGCTATGGTGCCAGCGATCTGGCACGGCTGCGACGCTGTCTCGGGGTGCGCGAGCAGACCCCTTGCATCGTCGGCCACACCCCATTGTCGCGGGATGAGACCTGCTGGCTCGACGCCGGCGGCATTGCCAACCACCATGTACTCTACGGCGCCCACCCCGACTGGATCGGGGTGATCACCCGAGGGCGCAAGCACCTGCTGCCGCTACGCTATCCGAGCGAGCCGCTACTGGCCGCCTACAACCACTTCGCGGACACGACCTGAGGCCGACCCGGCGTCGTCACGATTCCGTCAAACAGGTGTCATAATGCGGGGGTCGCCAGGGCGCGCGACCTGGTGTTCGCCGGTGTCCGCCCCGACCCTGACCCCATGACCGGCATGGACCACTCGCAGGCGATCAGGAGCACCGATGACCAAGCCGACCGCCCCCAGCCCGATCCTGGTACCGGTGGACTTCTCGCCACACTCGGAGGCCGCGCTGACCTTCGCCGCCGAGCTGGCCGGCTGTCGCAAGCGACCGCTGCTGATCCTCCACGTCGTCCACGACCCCTTCAGCATGCCCGGCTACTACGGTCGCGCGCTGAAGAAGAAGCAGCTCCACCGCATCGAAGACGGCGCCGCCGAGATGTTCGATGAGTTCGTCGCGGCGGTGAGCGCGCGCCACCCCGATCTCGCACCACTGCAGGGGGCCGAGACCCTGCTGGTCAAGGGCCTGCCGAGCACTCGTATCCTCGAGATCGCCGAGCGCCGGGCGGCGCAGCAGATCGTGATGGGCAGCAAGGGTCTGACCGGGCTCAGACACCTGCTGATCGGCTCGGTGGCCGAACGCGTGGTCCACCGCGCGACGACCCCGGTGACCATCGTCAAATCCCCCCGCAACTCGACCCCATGAAGCCGATCCCTCCGCCGCCCCACCACACCGCCCAGCGTCAGTGGCCACTGCTGGTCTGCATCCTAGGCGCGCTCGCGCTGCCCACCCTCGCCCTGGCCGACGACGCGACCGAGACGATCGACTGGACCACCATGGGCATGGGGTTGCTCGGCGGTCTGGCGCTGTTCCTCTTCGGCATGGAGCAAATGGCCAACGCGCTCAAGGCGGTCGCCGGCGAGCGCATGAAGGACATCCTCGCCAAGCTCACCGTCAACCGCTTCATGGGCGCGCTCACCGGTGCCTTCGTCACCGCGGTGATCAACTCTTCATCGGTGACCACGGTGCTGGTGGTCGGTTTCATCAGCGCCGGACTGATGACCCTGTCACAGTCGGTCGGGGTGATCATGGGCGCCAACATCGGCTCGACGGTCACCGCCCAGCTGATCGCCTTCCAGATCACCGAAGCGGCGCTGTTGATGATCGGTGTCGGCTTCACCCTGCAGTTCTTCGCCAAGGGCGAGCGCGCGCGTCACTACGGCGGGATGTTGATGGGGCTGGGGATGGTGTTCTTCGGCATGGGGGTGATGAGCGATGCGATGGCGCCGCTACGCAGCTATCAGCCCTTCCTCGACTTCATGACCCATATGGAGAATCCGCTGCTCGGCATCCTGGTGGCGGCGCTCTTCACCGGGTTGATCCAGTCCTCGGCGGCGACCACCGGTATCGCCATCGTCATGGCCAGCCAGGGCTTCATCACCCTCCCGGCCGGCATCGCCCTGGCCTTCGGCGCCAACATCGGCACCTGTGTCACCGCGCTGCTGGCGGCGATCGGCAAGTCGCGCGAGGCGCTGCGCGCAGCATTGGTCCACGTCATCTTCAACATCGCCGGGGTACTGCTCTGGGTCGGCTTCATCGGCGAGCTGTCGACCCTGGTCCAGGAGATCTCACCGCGTCATCCCGAACTCGTCGGCGCCGAACGCCTCGCCGCCGAGGTGCCGCGTCAGCTGGCCAACGCCCACACCCTGTTCAACATCGCCAACACATTGATCTTCATCGGCTTCGCCGGTCAGTTCGCGCGCCTGGTGGAATGGCTGGTGCCGGAGCGCCCGCTCGGCGAGGCGGCGGTGGTGGTGCGGGCCAAGTATCTCGACGACGAGCTGCTCACCACTCCGTCGCTCGCACTCGACCGGGTGCGTCTGGAGATCCTGCACATGGGTGAATACGTCCAGCGCATGCTCGATCGCAGCATGCCGGCGATCCTCAGCGGCGACAAACAGATGCTGCGCGAGGTCGAGCTGATGGACAACGATGTCGACACCCTGCACGCGCAGATCCTCACCTATCTCGGCAAGATCAGCCGACTGAGTCTCACCGAGCGTCAGACCGGCGAGCTGATGGGGCTGATGGAGGCGGTCAACGACCTCGAGAACATCGGTGACGTGGTCGAGACCAACCTGGTGATGCTCGGTCACGAGCGCATCGACGCCGGGGTCTCGATCAGCACGCCGACCCGCCAGGTGCTCAACGGCTTCCACCGCAGCGTCACCCGCGCGGTGACCGCGGCGATCCAGGCGGTAGCGCAGAACAACGAGCTGGCCGCGCGCAGCGTCACCACCATGAAGCAGGAGATTTCGCGTATTGCCGACTCGGCGGCGATCCACCAGGCGCAGCGCCTGGTCGCCCAGGAACCCAAGCGGATCCCCGCCTACACCATCGAGGTCGACATCATCGAGAAGTTCAAGCGCATCTACTACTTCGCCAAGCGCATGGCCAAGACCGTCGAGCAGCCGCTCGACGAGGCCGCCTGAGCACTCAGCCGCCGAGTCCGGGACAGAGCCGCGGCAGGTCCTCGCGGAGGAAGCGGGCGTCGGGCGAGAACAGGTCGTAGTCGGCGAGCGTCGGCAGCGCCACCATGCGCACCGCGCTGATCTCCGGCGAGCGCGGCGCTGCGGCGGCCTCGCGCAGCGGCGCGAAGCCCGCGACCGGGTGGCAGCGGAAATAGAAGTCGAGGCGATAGGGACCGGGCTCCTCGGGGATGAAAGGCACGGCATCGACGCGCAGCAGCTCGATGCCGTCGATGGCAAAACCCAGCTCCTCCTCGACCTCGCGCGCCAGGGTCGCCTCGAGCACGTCGTCCGGCGAGGCCGCCCCGCCGGGGGCGGTCGGACTGCCCGGGATCGACTCCACCGAACCGCCGGGCAGTCCCCAGGCACCGCGACGCCGATAGCTGTGCTCGACCAGCAGCACCTCGGGCGGCGTCACCGTCTCGTCGATCATCACCGCCACCGCGCCCACCACCCAGCGGCGCGCGAACACCCCCTTGAGGAATCCGGCCAGGCGCGCCGGGAACAGCCGCCACACCCGCAGCGCCAGACGATGCAGCGGCGGGTGTCGTTCGATCCAGTGTGCAAGTCGGGAAAGCATCGGGTCACTCCGCTGAGATGGAATCCACGGGGTCCAGCAACCCCAGCACCGCCGCGCGAGCACGCGCACGCACCCTCGCGCTACGGGCCGGATCGGCGCTGCCACAGAGCATCTCGCACAAGGCCCCGGTCGGTGACTCGAAATCACAGTGACCGGCCCCAACGATCTGCTCGAATCGCCCCAGTGAGGCCTGGGCATAGACCAGCCGTGCCCCATTGTGTGCATTGCAGCGCCCCGGCTCGCCCACCAGTCCGACCAGCGGCACCGACAGCGCCGCGGCCGTGGCACGCCCGAGGCCGGCGGCGTCGACCAGATCCAGGGTGACCACACCACGGGCGCGCGGATCATTGCGCGCGGCCACCAACGCCGCCAGCCCACCGGCCGAGAAGCCGACATAGACCACCCGACGCGCACCGAGCCGATCGGCGACGCGGATCATCGCCAGACCGTTGCGCAGATGGGCGCCGTCCCAAGGGCGTTGCGCGGTGAAGTCGAGGGTCGCGCAATCGACCCCGGCCGCAGCCAGGGTCCGCGCCAGCCCGGCCAGGGTCGACTGCTCGCGCAGGAAACCGTGCCCGAGCACCACCAGATCGCCCGCCCGTGCGCCCGTGCCCGGATAGAGTCGCACCACGGCGTCATCGCCGGCGGCCGTATCACGAACCGCGCCGGTCCCGGCACAGCCCGCGCTCAACAACGCCGCCAGACAGCACCACAGGAGCAACAATGGAGTACGGGCAAACGTGCGCAAGCGGCGTCCTCGGGATGGGCTCGATGCGGTCAGTTGAACCACAAAGGCATCGGGGGACGCAAACCCCGCTCACGCCCTGTCGACGACCGCCGCCTCGAGGCGACGACAGGCCGTGCCATTGCAGCGCACCAAAGCGACCCGCAAGTGCCTAGAAGATGACGGCAATGTCGCCCCCAGGATCGCCGAGCGGAGTCCCGACGATGAACGACCAGCCTCACCCCTGCCCCGATACCGAACGCAGCACGCACTGTCTGGTCTTCGGCGCCAGCGGCTATATCGGCGGCCACCTGGTGCCACTGCTGCGCGCCCGCGGCCACCGGGTGCGCGCCAGCGCGCGCAACCCGGCGGTGCTCGCGGCGCGCGGCTGGGAGGACGTCGAGCTGGTCGCGGCCGACGCCCTCGACCCCGCCACCCTGCCCGCCGCACTCGCCGGGATCGAGGTCGCCTACTATCTGGTGCACTCGATGGCCGCCGGGCGCGGCTTCGCCCGGCTCGACCTCGAGGCGGCAACCAACTTCGCCGCCGCCGCAGCCGCCGCCGGGGTCGAGCGCATCGTCTATCTCGGCGGACTGGCGCCGGCGACGGCCACCAGCGAGCACATCGTCTCGCGCCGACGCACCGGCGAGGTGCTGCGCGAGGGCCCGGTCCCGGTCACCGAGCTGCGCGCCGGGATCATCGTCGGGCCGGGCTCGGCGGCGTTCGAGGTAATGCGCGATTTGGTTTATCATCTGCCGGCGATGATCACCCCGCGCTGGGTGCAGTCCCTGTCGCCACCGATCGCGCTCGATAACCTGCTGTACTATCTCGCGCGCATCCCCTGGGTCGAGGCCAGCGCAGGTCGCAGCTTCGATGCCGCGGGCCCACAACAGCTGACCTATGCCGAGATGATGCGCATCCTGGCCGAGACCGCCGGGCGTCGTCCCCCCTGGATCCTCCCGGTCCCGGTCCTCACCCCGGGGCTGTCGGCCTATTGGCTGCGGCTGGTCACTGCGGTGCCGACCGACATCGCCCGCGCCCTCATCGGCGGGCTGCGCCACGACTTCCACGCCGACGACGCCGAGCTGCGCCGCCTGTTGCCGCAGCGGCTGCTCGATTTCCGCGAGGCGGTCGCCGCCGCGCTCGACGCCGAACGCCGCACCGCCGTGATCAGCCGCTGGACCGAGGGCGCGCTAGGCGCGCGCCAGCAGCGCCCGGACTACGCCTATTACGCCAAGCGGCTGCGGGTGAGCGCGGAGACCAGCGCCGACCCCGCCGCGCTGTGGCGGCGGCTCGCGGCCATCGGCGGCGACAACCGCTACTACTGCTGCAATGCCCTGTGGTCGCTCCGCGAGTGGTTCGACTGGGCCATCGGCGGCCCCGGACGCAGCCGCGGCCGGCGTCATCCGCAGCAGCTGCGCGCCGGCGATCGCATCGACCACTGGACGGTGATCGGGCTCGAACCGGGACGACGTCTGACCCTCGGGTTCGGCATGCGCGCCCCCGGGGCGGGTATGATGGAGTTCGAGATCGAGCCGCGCGGCCCCGGTCGCGCCCGGCTCACCACCAGCGGCTACTGGCATCCGGCCGGGGTCTGGGGGTTGCTCTACTGGTACGCGCTGGAACCCATCCACCGTCTGGTATTCAAACGGCTGACCCGCGAGATCTGCCGCCGCGCCGCGCACGAGACGCCCGGCGCCGACGCGCTCGCGTCCACTCAAGACAAGAGGTGACAATCACATGGACTCAGGTATCGACTCCTCCATCGCCCGTCCCGAGCAACACAGTGCAGACGGCGGTGTCGAGCTGCCAGCGGCGCTCGAGGCGCCCGCGCACGACCTCGTCACCGAGCACGGTGGTCGCATCCACTATTATGTCGACGGCCCCAGCGGGACGCGCCCGCTGGTGCTGGTGCACAGCGTCAACGCCGCGCCCAGCGCCTTCGAGATGAAGCCGCTGTTCGAGCGCTATCGCGGCGAGCGCCGGGTCTATGCCCTCGACCTGCCCGGCTTCGGTCGCTCCGATCGCGGCAACCGCCGCTACTCGCCCGAACTCTATGCCAACGCCCTGGTCGACTTCCTCGACCGGGTGGTCGAGGAGGAGGGCGAGATCGACCTGATCGCCTTCTCGCTCGGCTGCGAGTTCGCCGCCCGCGCCACCGCATTGCGCCCGCAGCGCATCGGCTCGTTGGTGCTGCTCTCGCCCACCGGCTTCAACGCCCGCGCCATGCCCACTGGGGTCGCAGCAGAACGCGTCCACCGCGCGCTCAGCATCCCCGGACTCAACGACGGCCTGTTCCGGCTGCTGACCTCGCGTCCGAGCATCAAGTATTTCTATCGTCAGGCCTTCGCCGGCCCGACCCCGCCCGAGATGGTCGACTACGCCTACGCCACCGCGCACCAGCCGGGGGCCAAGTACGCACCGCTCTACTTCCTCTCCGGACAGCTGTTCACCCCCGAGGCCGGCGAGCGCCTCTACGACTCGCTCACCCAGCCGGTGCTGGTGCTCTACGATCGCGACCCCAATATCGACTTCCACGAGCTGCCCGATTTTCTCTGCCGTCATGACAACTGGCGCGCCGAACGCATCGCGCCGACCCGTGGCATGCCGCAGTGGGACCGGCCCGCCGAGACCACCGCGGCCATCGACCGCTTCTGGTCCGAGCGGTCCGCCGGCTGACGACCCCGACACCGCCCTGACACCACCGCCGGCGCGCCCGCGCGCGCCGTGCGCTCAATCCCGGTCCATCGATCTATCCCATGCTTGCACCGCTCCAACGCCTCGAGCAGCTCAAGGCTCGCGTTCGCGAGGCGATCGCCACCCCCGCATTCACCCGCGCGCACGGACTCGTCTCGCTCGCCCTCGAGCTGCCCCAGCCGCTCCATGCCGCCCCCGAGCTCTCCGGCCCGCGCTTCCAATTCGCTCACAATCATCGCGGCGAGCTACGCGCCGGCTACGGCATCGCCGCCGAGTGGCGGGCCGAGGGCGAGCAGCGGTTGCGGCAACTGCGTCAACGAGCGCGCGCCACCGCCCCCGACTGGCACCAACTCGACCCCGACGAGACCGGGCTCGGCGGCTTCGCCATGCTCGGCTTCGCCGCCACCCCCGAGCCGACCACCACGCCCGGCGCCTCCGACCTGCCCAACGCCGTCTACTGGATCCCCGAGGTCGCGCTCAATACCACCAACGAGCAATCGGCGCTGATCCTCACCACCCGCCTGCCGGTCGAGCCCGAAGCGCTGCTGGCGCGCTGGGACGACTGGCTGGAGCGGCTGGTGCCGCTGCTCGCGCAACCGGCGCGCACCCCGCAGACCCCGGCCACGCTCGAACGCGGTCCCAGCGAGCCGGCGCTCGAGCCCTGGCGCGACCTGGTGCTCGCCGCGCTCGACGCCATCGAGCGTGACGGCCCGCTGGAGAAACTGGTGCTGTGCCGGCGCCAGCGGCTGCAGGGTCACCGCCGCTTCGACCTCGACCGGCTCAACGACGCCCTGGCCTATCTCTTCCCCTCCTGCCAGGTGATCAACGTCCGTCACCGCGAGGGCTGTTTCGTCGCCGCCACCCCCGAGCGGCTGTTCACCCTGCGCGGTCGCCGGGTCGAGGCCGACGCCATCGCCGGCACCGCCTGCCGCGCCGCCGACGCCGCGCGCGACGCGGCACTCACCGTCGAGTTGCTCGGCTGCGCCAAGAACCTGCACGAGCATCAGGTGGTGGTCGAGGCGGTGCGCGCCGCGCTCGAGCGCTGCTGCGAGCGGATCGAGCCGATCGAGGGTCCGCAGGTAATGCAGCTCAACAACGCCCAGCACCTGTGGAGCCTGGTGCGCGGCGAGATCGATGCCGAGGGCGATGTCTTCAGCCTCGCCGAACTGCTCCATCCCACCCCGGCGACCAACGGCCAGCCGCGGCGCGACGCCCACGACTGGCTGCGGCGCAACGAGCCCTTCGAGCGCGACTGGTACACCGGCGCGGCCGGCATCGTCGAGCCCGACCTCAGCGGCGAGCTGTGGGTGCTGCTGCGCTGTGCCCGCGTCGCCGGCGACACCGCCGAGTTGTACGCCGGGGCCGGCATCGTCCCCGGTTCCGACCCGGTCAGCGAGTGGGAGGAGATCGACCATAAGCTCGCGGCCATGTCCACCGCGCTGCAGTTCGCCTGAGGTGTCCGTGATGACCGATCAGGGAACGCGCAACCTGAACTGGTGCGCGGCGCTGCTCGACGGGCTGATCGCCGGCGGCGTCGCCACCCTGGTGCTGTCGCCGGGCTCGCGCTCCACCCCGGTGATCCTCGCCGCCCAACGCCGTGCCGAACTCGCCATCGAGCCGATCCTCGACGAGCGCAGCGCCGCCTTCTACGCCCTCGGCCTGGCCACCGCGGCGAACCGTCCGGTGGCGCTGCTCGCCACCTCGGGGAGCGCACCGGCGCACTGGCTGCCGGCGGTGATCGAGGCCGCCCAGTCCGGCAGACCGCTGGTGCTGATCTCGGCCGACCGTCCGCCCGAGCTGCGCGGCTGGGGGGCCAACCAGACCATCGAGCAGGCTGAGCTGTTCGTACCCTTCGCGCGCGAGTGCCACGACCCCGGCCCGGCCACCGCCGACCCGGCGGCGCTGAAGATGATGCGCGCGCTCGGCGCACGCGCCGCCGCCGTCGCGCGCGGCCCGCACCCCGGTCCGGTACACATCAACCTGCCGCTGCGCGAGCCGTTGGTGCCCGAGGAGACGCTGGCGCCACCGGCCGCGCAACACAGACCAGCGCCGCCGCCGCCACCGGCGGCCTGGCACGGCGGCGTCCCCGACCCGCACCGCGCCGAGCAGGCGCGCGCGCTGCTGCGCGGGCGCGGGCTGATCTGCTGCGGCCCCGACGCCGCCCGGCCGGGACTCGCGCCACGGCTCTGGCAACTCGCCGAGCACCTCGGCGTCCCGGTGCTCTGCGACCCGCTCTCGGGGCTGCGCTTCGGGCCCGGCGGCCCCGCGCGCATCGCCCGCTACGACGGCTTCCTGCGCAACCCCAGGGCGCGCGAGCAGCTGCGCCCGGACTGGGTGATCAGCCTCGGTCGCACGCCGGTCTCCAAGACCCTGCTCGGCTGGCTCGCCGATGTCCCCACCCTGCGCATCGACCCGGCGGCGCGCTGGAGCGACCCCAACCACGACGTCGCCCTGCTGCTCGACGCCGACCCGGCGGCCTGCTGCGACTGGCTCGCCGAGCGGCTCGACCCCGCCCCACGCGACTGGCTGGCGCACTGGCAACAGGCCGAGCGCCGCATCGAGGCGATCGCCGCCGAGCATCTGGCCGAGTCGCCCTGGTGCGAACCACAGCTGCTCGCCACCCTGCTCGCGCACATCGACCCCGGCGCCGGGCTGTTCAGCGCCAACTCGATGCCGATCCGCCAGCTCGACACCTGGGCCGGGGCGCGCGCCACCCCGCTGCGCCTGTTCTGCAACCGCGGCGCCAGCGGCATCGACGGCCAGGCCTCGACGCTCGCCGGACTCAACGCCGCCGGGGTGCCGTGTCACGGTCTGCTCGGCGACCTGTCGCTGCTCCACGACCTCTCCGGACTGCAGCTGCTGCAGCGGCTCGACCGTCCCTGCGTGGTGCTCAATAATGGTGGCGGTCGCATCTTCGACTACCTCCCGCAGCAGGGCGTCGAGGGCTTCGAGCGGCTCTGGCGCACCCCGCCACCGCTCGACATCGGCGCCGTGGCGCGCGCCCACGGGCTCGCCCATCACGCCGTCACCGGCGCGGCCGAGTTCGCCGCCAGCCTCGCCCGCGAGGACGCCGCCGGGATCATCGAGGTGCGGATCGACGCCGAGCGCAGCCGCGCCGTGCACCAGACCTTCTGGAGCCGGTTGCACGAGGACACCCGCTTGTTCGAGTGACGCCCACGGGCGTCCGTCGGCACGGGCGGGAGGCCCGGCCCTGGGCCGGCGCCGCCGGCCCCGTTTCGCGGTGTCGCGACGACCAGGAGGCCGTCCCGACACCCTGTACAGTCACATCAGAGGTCCTACACAGGTGGAGCCAGACAACCCCAACCAGTCCGTCCAACTGCCCGCCCCGAGCGCGGCCGACCCGAGCCGTCCGATCGCCTGGGAGACCCCGGCCGGCGCGCCCGAGTACCAGGACATCCTCTACCATCAGGCCGAGCGTATCGCGCGCATCACCATCAACCGCCCCGAGGTGCGCAACGCCTTCCGTCCGCAGACGGTGCGCGAGCTGATCGACGCCTTCCGCCGCGCCCATCTCGACCCCAAGGTCGGGGTGATCGTGCTCACCGGCGCTGGCGACCTCGCCTTCTGCTCCGGCGGCGATCAGCGCATCCGCGGTCACGAGGGCTATCGCGACGAGGCTGGGGTCGAGCACCTCAACGTGCTCGAGCTGCAGCGCCAGATCCGCACTCTGCCCAAGCCGGTGGTGGCCATGGTCGCCGGTTACGCGATCGGCGGCGGTCACGTGCTGCACCTGATCTGCGATCTCAGCATCGCCGCCGACAACGCCCGCTTCGGCCAGACCGGACCGCGCGTGGGCAGCTTCGACGGTGGCTTCGGCGCCGGCATCATGGCGCGCACCGTAGGGCTGAAGAAGGCCAAGGAGATCTGGTTCCTGTGTCGTCAGTACGACGCCGCCGAGGCGCTCGACATGGGCCTGGTCAACACCGTGGTGCCGCTCGCCGAGCTCGAACGCACCACCGTCGAGTGGTGCCGACGCATGCTCCAGCTCTCGCCCACCGCGCTGCGCATCCTCAAGGCCTCGTTCAACGCCGACACCGACGGCATGGCCGGCATCCAGGAGCTGGCGGGCAACGCCACCGCACTTTTCTACACCACCGAGGAGGGGCAGGAGGGCCGCAACGCCTTCCTCGACAAGCGCGACCCCGACTTCAGCCGCTTCCCCTGGCGCCCCTGACGTGAGCGCCACGCACTCGACCCTGGTGCGCTGGATCCTCGCGGCCCGGCCCAAGACCCTACCGATGGCCTTGGCGCCGGTGATCGCGGGCATCGCCCTGGCGGTGGCACAGACCGGGCAGCTCGCGCCGCTCACCGCGCTCTGTACCCTGCTCGCGGCGATGGCCATCCAGATCGGCACCAATCTGCACAACGACGCGGTCGACTTCGAGCGCGGCACCGACGGTCCCGACCGACTCGGACCGGCGCGCGCCAGCGCCGAGGGCTGGTTCAGCGCGCGTCAGGTACGCTTGGCCGCGCACCTGGCCTTCGCCCTCGCCTTCGTCCTCGGCATCGCCCTGCTGTGGCGCGGCGGCTGGCCGATCCTGGTGATCGGTCTGGCCTCGCTGGCCGCCGGCTACGCCTATACCAGCGGCCCGCGACCGATCGCCTACGGCCCCTTCGGCGAACTCTACGTGCTGCTGTTCTTCGGCCTCGCGGCAGTCGGCGGCACCTACTACCTGCAGACCCTGAGCTTCGGCTGGATGCCGCTGCTGGTGGGGCTGGCGCTGGGGCTGCCGGCGGCAGCGGTACTGGTGATCAACAACTATCGCGACCTCGACAGCGATCGGCGCGCCGGGCGGCGCACCCTCTGTCACTATCTCGGTCGGCCCCGGGCGCGGCTGCTCTACACCCTGCTGCTGGTGCTGCCGGTGCCCATCCTGCTGCTCGCCGGGATACCGGCCAACCCCTGGCCGCTGCTCGCCGCGCTGCCGCTGGCGCTGGCGCTGGCGACGAACCTGCAGCGCGGTGCCGAGGGACGTGCGCTCAACCAGCAGCTGGCGCGCACCGCGCTCTACCAGAGCGCGCTGACCCTGCTGCTGGTGGTGGCGCTGGCGCTCTAGGGCGATGAGCGTCGCGCTGCGCATCACCCCCTACGCCCTGGCGCTGGCGCGCGACTGGAGCAGCGCCCGCGGCGGCTTCGCCCAGCGGCGCGGCTGGCTGGTCAGGGCCAGCGCCGGTGGCCTCAGCGGCTGGGGCGACTGCGCGCCGCTGCCGGCGGCCGGGACCGAGCAAGCGGATGTCGCCGAGGCCGCGCTCGCGCGAGTGCTCGGGGCGGCCAGCGCGCTCGGCGCCGAGGCGTTGCTCGACCGACTCGAGGCCCTGACCCTCGCTGCCCCGGCGGCGCGTCACGGGGTCGAGAGCGCCCTGCTCGACCTGATCGCGCGTCGGCGCGGGCTGACGCTGCGCGCCCTGCTCGCCCCCGCGGCCCCGGCACGGGTGGCGGTCAACGCCGTGCTCGGCGCGCTCGACGACGATCCGGGCACCGCACTCAGCGCGGCCGCGGCGCGCGGCGCGCGGGTGTTCAAGCTCAAGCTCGGGGTCGCGGAACCGCGCACCGAGCGCGCGCGACTCCGCGAACTCGCCCGCCACCTGCCGCCAGAGACACGGCTGCGGCTCGACGCCAACGGCGCCTGGGACGCGGCCACCGCCGCGACCATGATCGAGAGCTGTCGCGCGCTGCCGGTCGAGTCGCTCGAAGAGCCGCTGCGCGAGCCCGACCCCGCGACCCTCGCCGCGCTGCAGGCACGCGCGCCCTTCGCCCTGGCGCTCGACGAGTCGCTCGCCGGGCCGCTCGCCGGGCTCGCCCCGGAACGGCTCGGGGTGCGCCGACTGGTGCTCAAGCCCGCCGTCCTCGGCGGCCCGCGCGCCACCCTGGCGCTCGCCGAGCACGCCCGCGCCGCCGGGCTCGAGGTGGTGCTCACCAGCGTGGTCGAGAGCGCCGCCGGGCTGTGGGTCGACGCCCAGCTCGCCGCCGCGCTGGCGCCGGCGCAGACCCACGGGCTCGACACCGCCGCCTGGCTCGCCGAGGACCTCGGGGTCGCGCCCTCTCCGCGCGAGGGCGTCATCACCCTCCCCGAGACGCCGGGCTCGGGCTTCACCCCCTGCCCCGCCCAGGCACCCTGAGCCGATGGCGCTGGAGTCGCTGACCGACCCGACGCGCTGGCCGGTGGTGCGAGTCGCGCTGCATGCCGGGTTGCTGCTCGCCCTCGCCTATCTGCTCCAGCGCATCCGCGACCTCCACCCGCAGTTGCCGATGCGCCAGCTGGCACGCGGCAAGGGCGGCGAACGGCGCGCACTGCTGGTGCTGATCCTGCTCTTCGCGGTGGTGCTGCTGCACCAGGCGAGCTGGCAGCTCACCGGGATGCTGCGCCCGCAGTTCATGGCCTTCATGCAGCTCTACGACCGCCGCGACTTCAACCCGGCGCACCGGCTGCGCCGCGGGCGTATCCTCGATCGCACCGGCGAGGTGCTGGTCTACAGCGAGGAGCAGGCCGACCGGGTCCGGCGTCACTACCGCGACGGACCCGTGTTCGGCCATGTCGTCGGCTACCGTCACCCGCGCTTCGGCGCCACCGGGCTGGAGGCGGTGGCCAGCGTCCATCTCGACGGCGGCACCCCGCTGCGGCTCACCGACTGGGGCCGGGTCGGGCGCCAGGTGCTGACCCAGGACGAGCACCCGCGCGGTCACGACCTTTGGCTCACCCTCGATGCCGAGCTGCAACGCCACGCCGTCGCCCTGCTCGGCGCGCGCCGCGGCGCGGTGGTGATGCTGCGCCCGCAGGACGGCGCGCTGCTGGTGCTGGCGAGCACCCCGGGGTTCGACCCCGAGCGCATCGCCGCCACCCTCGGCGGCGCCGAGGACGCCGCCGCGCCCCTGCTCAACCGCGCCACCCAGGGGCTCTATCCACCGGGCTCGACCTTCAAGGTGGTGATGGCCGCGCTCGCGCTCGAGCACGGCTTCAACACCACCATCGACTGTCCGCCCGAGGGCTTCACCACCTCGGCGCGCTATCCCCGCATCCGCGACCACGAGTACTACGAGGCGCGCGAGCACGGCACCCAGTGGCGCGGTCACGGCGCCATCGGGCTCGGCACGGCGCTGGCGCGCTCCTCCAACGTGTTCTTCGCCAAGCTCGGGGTCGGCTATGGTCACGCCGCCTTCTACGCCCTCGCCAACCGGCTCCATGCCAACCGGCCGATCGTGCTCCATCACAGCGCCCACGGACGCTACACCATGCAGACCCTGCGGCTGCCCCGGCTCGACCCCGATGACCGCTACGGACTGGCGCAGATGTCGCTCGGCCAGGGCGCGCTACTGATGAGCCCGGCGCAGCTCGCGCTGATCGGCGCGGCGGTGGGCAACCAGGGGGTGGCGATGCGCCCCCGGCTGCTGCGCGACCAGCCGCCCGAGGCGCTCGGCCAGTTCTTCTCGCCGACCACCAGCGCGGCGCTGCTGCCGTTGCTGCGCGCGGTGGTCACCGAGGGCACGGCACGCGCGATCGACGACCCGGCGCTGCGCATCGCCGGCAAGACCGGCACCGCGCAGCACGCCCAGGGCCGGGCGCACAGCTGGTTCCTCGGTCTCGCCCCGGCCGAACGCCCGACCCTGGCCGTCGCCGTGCTGGTCGAGCGCGGCGGCTATGGCGCGGTGGCCGCCGCGCCGATCGCCCGCGCGCTCATCGAGCAGGCCGCCCGACGGGGGCTGCTGCAATGAGCGCGCCGCCGCCCGATCTGCGCGCGGCCTGGGCGCTGCGGGCCCCGGAGCGCGAGCTGCTCGCCTGGGGGCTGCTGTGCGTCGGGCTCGGCTTCGCCATGGCGATCGGCAGCGCGCAGGCCGCCGGCGCGCGGCTCGGCGCCGAGGTGCTGGTCGCCCCGGCGCTGCAGCTCGGTTGCGTGGTGGTGATCCATCTCGGTCTGGTGGCGCTGCGCTGTCGCGGCGACCAGCTGCTCACCGCCTGTATCGCCCTGCTCGCCGGCTTCGGGCTGCTGGTGCGCTATCGCATGGGCGCCTTCGACCCGGGCGATCCGACCGACCCCGGGCTCTACGCCCTGCCGCTCGGCGTGACGGCGATGCTCGTCACCTGCGCCCTGGCGATGCGCGGGCGCCATGTCCGGCTCGCCACCGCCGGCTGGCTGTGGGCGGCGCTGTCGCTGGCGCTGGTCGTCGTGGTGCTGGCGCTCGGGCAGCGCTTTCGCGGCGCGGTCTACGGCGTCGGGCTGGTGACGCCGACGGAACTCCTGAAGATCACCGCGGTGGTGTTCATGGCCTGGTTCGTCGACCGGCATGCCAAGGCGCTCGGCGAGTGGCGCGGACCCGGGTCGATCTGGCCGCCGCTGCGCGCGCTCTGGCCGTTGGTAGGGTTCTGGGCGGCGCTCGCGGCGCTGCTGCTGTGGCAGCGCGATCTCGGCATGCTCGCGGTGCTGGCGACGGTGCAGCTGGTGGTGCTGGTCGCCGGCAGCGGGCGGCGCGGCTATCTGTGGTGGGGGCTGGGACTCGGGGGCGCGCTCGGCGCGGCGGCGCTGGGGCTGTTCGCCCACGGTCAGCGCCGACTGGCCGCCTGGCTCGATCCCTTCGCCGATCCCACCGGGGCGAGCTGGCAGATCCTTCAGGGGCTCTCGGGGATGTATTCGGGCGGGCTGTGGGGCGAGGGGCTGGGCGCGGGCAACCCGGAGTACACCCCGATCGCCCAGTCGGACTTCATCTATGCGGTGATCGGCGAGGAGTTCGGCTTCGTCGGCTGCGTGCTGCTGGTGGTCTTCGTGCTGATCCTGCTGTGGCGCGGGTTGCTCGTCGCCGAGCGCACCCGCGACCGCTTCGGTCGCCTGCTCGGGCTCGGGCTGGTCAGCGCCCTGGCCTGCCAGACCCTGCTCAATCTCGGCGGCGTGACCAAGCTCATCCCGCTGACCGGCATCACCCTGCCGCTGATCAGCCAAGGCGGCACCAGCCTGGTGACCGTGCTGGTGATGCTGGGGATGGTGCTGGCGCTCTCCGACGGCCCGGCGCCGCGCGCATCCCGCGCGCGGCGGCAGCCGAGACAATCAGCGCAACGAGGCGCTCAGCGCCCGAATCAGACCCAGTAGACGCTGCGCGTCATCAGCCGCGAGCCCCAACGCATCACCCGCCGCACCGGGGCGGGCAGCTCGGCACCGCCGGCGGCGCGCGCGACCTGGGCGTGATGGATCTCGTCGGCGCGCATCTGTTCGAGGATGGCGCGACTCTTCTCGTCCTGTAGCGGGATCTGTTCGAGATGATCGTCGAGATGGTGTTCGACCTGACGCTCGGTCTCGACCACGAAGCCGAGGCTCCACTTGTCCCCAGCGATCCCGGCGGCCGCGCCGAGCCCGAAGGCGCCGGCATACCACAGCGGATTGAGCAGGCTCTTGCGGTCGTCGAGTTCGCGCAGCCGGGTCTCGCACCAGGCGAGATGGTCGTTCTCCTCCTGTGCCGAGCGCTCCAGCCGGTGGCGGGTCTCGGGCAGCCGCGCGGTGAGCGCCTGGCCCTGGTAGAGGGCCTGGGCGCAGACCTCGCCGGTATGGTTGATGCGCATCAGCCGGGCGACATGACGGCGCTGATCGCGACCGAGATCGCCCTCGCCGAGACCGGCCGCGGGGTTGGGGCGCTCGGTCTGCGGCGGTCGACCGAACAGGGTGCGCAGGGCGCGATCGCCCTGGATCAGCAGGGCGTCAAGCGGGGTGTAGTGGCGAGTGCTCATGGTCTCCTGGGGTCCATGTTCGAGGCGCGACGGCATCCACGCCAGGGAGGATCATTCAGATCTCGGGGCATGTCTGCCGGTTTTCACGCCTCGAGCGGGGGGTGGAGCTGGCGCGCGAGCAGCTCGACCGGGTGCTCGACGGCGATCTCCAGCCCGGCCTCGCGCAGCGAGGCGGCGAGCTGCAGGGCGCAGCCGAGGTTGGTGGTGACGATCAGCTCCGGGGCGGCGGCGCGGATCGCCGCGAGCTGATCGGCGAACAGCGCCCGGGCCATCCCCGGGCGCTCGAGCATATAGGTGCCGGCGGCGCCGCAACAGCTCGCCTGTTCACCGAGCCCGATCAGCACCACCCCGGGGATGCGCCCGAGCAACCGGTGCACTGCGGCGTTGCCGCCGAGCAGGGTGCGATGGGTACAGGGCTCGTGGACCAACACCCGCAGCGGCGCCGGGCGCAGGCGCAGCGTCTCGGGCCAGACCAGGGCATCGAGATAGGCGCACAGCTCGGCGGTCCCGGCGAGCCCCGGGTGCTCGCGCAGCTCGCCGACACAGGCGCTGGAGAACCCCACCAGGGTGCGCCCGGCGTGCACCTCGGCGACCCGCGCGCGGCGTCGGTCGGCGGCCTCGGGGTGACCGGCGTGACGCAGCAGCGCCCCGCAGCACAGCGATTCGTCGGCGATCCGCGCACGCACCCCGAGCCGGGCGAGCAGCGCCCGCGCGGCCATCACCGCACCGCCCTGCAAGCCCTCCTGGGTACAGCCGACAAACAGCTCGACCGCGTCACCGGCCATCGTGACCGATGGCACGGCAGAGGCCGGCGACGGCGTCCCGATCACCCGAGCGAGGCGCAGATAGACGGCCAGTCGCGACGGGGCGAGCCGACCGAGCCAGGCCAGCGCCCCGGCCCCGCGCAGCCGCGCGAGCAGTCCGACGAGCCGACGCACCTGCACGGCGTCCGAGACCGTCTCCAGGCGCCGGCGCGACCACCAGCGCTGCCAGCGCGGACGCTGCGCCTGACGGCACGCGCGGGCGCCATCGATCAGCCGACCGTAGGCGACCAGCGAGGGACAGGCGCGCTCGCAGGCGCGACATCCCAGACAACCCTCGAGATGGGCGGCCAGCGCTGCGTTCCACACCAGCTGGCCGCTCGCCCAACCCTGGATCAGGGCGATGCGCCCGCGCGGCGAGTCGCCCTCGTCGCGAGTCTGGGCATAGGTCGGGCAGTGCGGCAGACAGAGCCCGCACTTGACGCATTGATCGGCGAGCCGGAGCAGCTCCCGGGCCGCCGGGTCGGAAGGGGGAATCGGGTTGGGGACGGTATTCAAGGCATTCGGACTCTGGGCGGACTGAAGTGGTCCGGGCGCGAGCGGCTCGGAGCCTTCGCTCCGTGCTACCCTGGGCAACCGGGCCAAGCAATTGGATCAGGACGACAGCGACGATGACCTACTATCGCCATCATGTCTTCTTCTGCACCAACGCCCGCAGCGACGGACGCCAGAGCTGCGATCAGTGTGGCGCCCTGGAGATGCGCAACCATCTCAAACAGCGCGCCAAGGCACTGGGGCTGACCGGACCGGGCGGGGTGCAGGTCAGCACCGCCGGTTGCCTGGGGCGTTGCGAGCTGGGTCCGGTGATCGTGGTCTATCCAGAGGGAGTCTGGTACACTTTCGTCGATCAGGAGGATATCGAGGAGATCCTCCAGTCTCATCTGCTCGCCGGCAAGCAGGTTGACCGCTTGAAGTTGCCCGGCTGAACGGACCCGCAGCACAGATCGCACCCGATGATACAACGGGGGGTTGCGCTCGCGAAACCGATCGCGTACCATCCCCGGTCTTTCTCGACGCAGATAACGAATTCACGGACCGCGCGCCGTTCCTGTTGCGCGTGGACTTCCCGGAGCGAAGGACATGACAACGACTGTTAGCGCCAAACCCGCAGAGGTTCGCCGCGCCTGGTACCTGATCGACGCCGAAGGCAAGACACTCGGCCGGCTCGCCAGCGAACTGGCGTTGCGCCTTCGCGGCAAGCACAAACCGCAATACACCCCGCACGTCGATACCGGTGATTATCTGGTGGTCGTCAACGCGGACAAGATTCGCGTGACCGGCAACAAGATGCAGGACAAGATGTACTACCGTCACACGGGGTATGTCGGTAACCTGAAGTCGACCAGCCTCGAAAAGCTGCTCGAGACCGCCCCTGAGCGTGCCATCCAGCTCGCCGTCAAGGGGATGCTGCCGCGCGGTCCGCTGGGACGCGCCATGTTCCGCAAGCTGCGTGTCTACGCCGGTCCGAATCACGAACACCAGGCGCAGCAGCCTCAGCCCCTCGAGCTCAACGTTTAGGAATCAGACGCATGTCGGAGACGCAACACGCTATTGGTCGCCGCAAGACGTCCGCCGCACGAGTTTTCTTGACGGCAGGCGCTGGCAACATCACGATTAACGGTCGTCCGATCGACCAGTTCTTCGGTCGCGAGACTGCCCGTATGGTGGTCCGTCAGCCGCTCGAGACCGCCGAGCTGGCCGACAAGATCGATGTCAACGTCACCGTCAAGGGTGGCGGCAACACTGGGCAGGCCGGCGCCATTCGCCTCGGCATCGCCCGCGCACTGACCGAATACGACGAGACCCTGCGTTCTCCGATGCGTCGCGCTGGCTTCCTGACCCGCGATGCCCGTGAGGTCGAGCGTAAGAAGGTCGGTCTGCACAAGGCGCGCAAGCGTCCGCAGTTCTCGAAGCGTTAAGTCTTCGGGGTTGTCGCGGAGTATCGATACAGATATACTTGTTCGGTACTTCGCGACGAGCGAAAGACATTGGGGGATCGTCTAGCGGCAGGACTACGGACTCTGACTCCGTCAACCTAGGTTCGAATCCTAGTCCCCCAGCCAAATTCCAGAAAAAGGTCCGCACCCTCAGGGTACGGACCTTTTTCTTTATCCCCTCCCTTCCCTCATCCCTCCGATCCCGCAGCGGATCCTGGTACAGATGTACCCTTTTCACAACAACCGCTCTCCGGTCACTCCTGGGGCGCTCGGATCGCAGCAGCTGCGCGAGCGGCGCAGAACGAGCAGTTCGGTGCATTCGTAAAAACCGCATCGACAGCAAGGCCACGCAATCATCCGGTAAACTTTAGGGAGATGGTCTCAGCCGCCAGGCCAATCACCCTCGATGTAAAAAAGAGACACTTTTTGATGGGTGTGTCTTTTTCCCGTCCAATCTGTTGCAAAACACCATGCCCTCCTCTATAGTTCACTTCGCAAAGCATGATTGCGCTCGGTTTCTGCAGTCTGTCTGACAAATTCACAACAGCGGAGAACACCATGAACAAGAAACTCATCACCCTGGCGGTCGCCACCGCCATGGCTGCTCCGGCCGGTGCGATGGCCGAGGCCGTCCTCTACGGCAAGCTGCACATGTCGATCGACTATGCAGACGTCGAGGCAACCACCATCGACCCCGTCACCGGCGAGACCGTCGGCTTCAAGGGCTGGGGCCTGAACGGCGGCGGCGATCTGCCCGGTGCAGGCCGTGCCAACCGCATCGGCGTGAAGGGCTCGGAGGATCTGGGTAACGGTCTGAAGGCCATCTACCAGGTCGAGTTCGGCGTGCGCATGACCGAGGAAGGTTTCGGCAACGCCGCTTCCGGCTCGAACGACACCATCACCATGCGTAACAGCTTCGTTGGTCTCGCCGGCAACTGGGGTACCTTCCTCGTCGGCCGTCACGACAGCCCGATGAAGATCTCGACCGGCAAGCTCGACCTGTTCGCCGACACCATGGCCGACTTCAACGGTACCGTCGGCTTCGACGACAACCGTTTCGACAACGCCATCGCCTACATCAGCCCGAGCTTCAGCGGCTTCCAGCTGGCCGCCGCAGCCCACGCTGGTGGCGGTTCGACCCTGGGCTTCGGTGAGAACGTCAACGCCGACAGCCTCGCCGAGGGTTACTCGCTGGCCGGTATCTACTCCAACGGCCCGTTCTACGCCGCTCTGTCGTACGAGTCGCTCGGCAACGAGCTGTTCATGGACTCCGCTGACAGCCTGATCGGTGAGAACATCGTCCTGCCCAACGGTCGCGTCGTCGCCAACCCGGGTTACGTCGAGGACGACTACACCAAGTGGCGCGCCGGCCTCGGCCTCCTCGACTGGAACGGCTTCACCCTGGCCGCCGTCTACGAGAACCAGGACTTCGGCGATCCGTCGGCTGACCTGTGGCAGATCCAGGCCGGTTATGCCTTCGGCAACAACCAGGTCAAGGCCATGTACGGTGCTAACTCCTACGATCTGGGCGTGAACAACGTCGACGACATCGACGCCGACACCTGGGCCATCGCCTTCGACCACAACTTCAGCAAGCGCACCAAGGCGTACGTGCTGTACACCCAGGTCGACAGCGATCTCGACGTCGAGGACTGGGACGGCTTCTCGGTCGGCATGATCCACAAGTTCTAAGCCTCGCGCTCTAGAACCGTGGAATGAAAAACGGGGCCATTGGCCCCGTTTTTCTTTGCCTGAGATATCGCCCCAGGCAACGACTCGACAAAACGCCTGCGACGTCAGTCGGCGTCGGCCACGGTCAGCGTCCGCGCACCCTGAGCAGAGCCGAGGATCAGCACATCGGCCGGACGCTGGGCAAAGATCCCCACGGTCACCACCCCGGCGATGGCATTGATCTGCTGCTCCAGCGCCACCGGATCCTGGATCTCGAGATGATGGACGTCGAGGATCAGGTTGCCGTTGTCGGTGACGAAACCATCACGCCACACCGGCGTCCCCCCCAGCTCGACCAGCGCACGCGCGACATGGCTGCGCGCCATCGGGATCACCTCCACCGGTAGCGGGAAGGCACCCAGCACATCGACCAGCTTGCTCTCGTCGGCGATGCAGACGAAGCGCTTGCTCGCCGCGGCGACGATCTTCTCGCGCGTCAGCGCGCCACCGCCACCCTTGATCAGCTGCAGGCGCGCATTCGACTCGTCGGCGCCATCGACATAGAGCGTCAGCTCGCCGGTGGCATTGAGGTCGAACACCGGGATACCGTGCGCCTTCAAGCGTTCGGTCGAGGCCTCGGAACTCGACACCGCCCCCTCGATCTGCCCCTTGATGCCGGCCAGCGCATCGATGAAATGGTTGACGGTCGAGCCCGTCCCCACCCCGATCACACCGCCCTCGACATAGGCCAACGCGGCCTCGGCCGCCTGGCGCTTCATCGCGTCCTGGTCCATCTCACTCCTCCTCATGGGACTCTCTGGCTGACGAACACGCCGATGGGCTCGGCGTGATGACACGGCCGGCACGGCCGCGGGCGGCCATCATAGCAACCGCGCCGAGGCGTCGCTGCGCTAACATGGAGCGGCAACGCTATCCCCGGAGTCCTCCATGCCCACACACTACATCGAGCGCATCCTCCGCGCTCGCGTCTACGACGTCGCCCGCGAGACCCCGTTGACCAAGGCCCCACTGCTCTCGGCCCGACTCGGCAACACCGTCTATCTCAAGCGCGAGGACCTGCAGCCGGTGTTCTCGTTCAAGCTGCGCGGGGCCTACAACAAGCTCGTCGGACTCGACGCCGAGGCGCGCGCGCGCGGGGTGATCGCCGCCAGCGCCGGCAACCACGCCCAGGGCGTCGCCCTCGGCGCCAAGCGCCTGGGGATCACCGCCACCATCGTGATGCCGCGCACCACCCCGGCGATCAAGGTCGGTGCGGTGCGCCGGCTCGGCGCCAAGGCCCTGCTGCACGGCGACTCCTACGACGAGGCCTATGCCCATGCCATGGCGCTGGTCGAGGCCCAGGGGCTGACCTTCATCCACCCCTTCGACGACCCCGAGGTGATCGCCGGCCAGGGCACCATCGGCATGGAGATCCTGCGCCAGCACCCGACCCCACCCGACGCCATCTTCGTCCCGGTCGGCGGCGGCGGACTGATCGCCGGCATCGCCGCCTACGTCAAGTGGCTCTATCCCCAGGTGCGGATCATCGGCGTCGAGCCCGAGGAGGCGCCGACCCTGTACCAGGCACTCGCCGCCGGCGCCCCGGTCGAACTCGAACGGGTCGGGCTGTTCGCCGACGGGGTCGCGGTCAGGCGCATCGGCGAGGAGACCTTCCGCATCGCCCGTGAGCACGTCGACGAGGTGGTGCTGGTGAGCACCGACGAACTCTGCGCCGCGGTCAAGGACATCTTCGACGACACCCGCGGCATCGCCGAGCCGGCCGGGGCGCTCGCGGTGGCGGGGATGAAGCGCTATGTCGCCACCCACGACATCCGCGACCAGCAGCTGGTGGCCATCGAGAGCGGCGCCAACGTCAACTTCGATCGGCTACGCCATGTCGCCGAACGCGCCGAACTCGGCGAACGGCGCGAGGCCCTGCTCGCCGTCGCCATCCCCGAGCGACCCGGCAGCTTCCTCGCCTTCTGCAAGCTGCTCGGCAGGCGCCAGATCACCGAGTTCAACTACCGCTATGCCGACGCCCGTCAGGCCCAGGTCTTCGTCGGCGTCGAGCTGAGTCGGGGCCAGTCCGAGCGCGAGGAGCTGACCGCCAAGCTCGCCGCCAAGGGCCTCGAGGTGGTCGACATGAGCGACAACGAGACGGCCAAGCTGCACATCCGCTTCATGGTCGGCGGTCACGCGCCGGGGATCGACGACGAGGTGCTGGTGCGCTTCGAGTTCCCCGAGCGCCCCGGTGCCCTGCTCAACTTCCTCACCGCCATCGGCAAGCGCTGGAACATCAGCCTGTTCCACTACCGCAACCACGGCGCGGCCTATGGCCGGGTGCTGCTCGGCGCCCAGGTGCCGGCGGGCGAACGCGCCAACTTCCGCGCATCGCTCGACGCGCTCGGTTACAGCTATTGGGAGGAGACCGACAACCTCGCCTACCGACTGTTCGCCGGCGCCGGGCCGCTCAGCACGACGGGCGCCGATAACGCCGACGCTCGGTGAAGACCGCATCGAGCGCCACGTCCCAGGGGCGTGGCGCGATACGCTCGAGACGCTGACACTCGTGGGCGATGCCGAACAGCCGTGGCCGGCGCCAGCGACGATGACGGCGCAGGTGCGCCAGGGCGCGGTCATAGAAACCGCCGCCCATGCCGATGCGATGACAATCGGCATCGAACCCCACCAGCGGCACCAGCACCAGATCGAGCTGCCTCACCGGGCGGATCGCACGACCGCGCGCACAGGGTTCGGGAATGCGGTAGCGATTGGGACACATCCGCCGTCCCGGCTCGTGGCGCACGAACCACAGCGTCGAGCCACGGGCCGGCGCCGGGCGACGCAGCACCGGCAGATAGAAGTCATGCCCGCGTCCGCGCAGGGTCTTGATCAGCGCACGCAGATCGGGCTCACCGTCGCTCGGCCAGTAGAGCGCGATGCGGCGGGCGCGCAACAGCGCGAGTTCGCGCCCCAGCCGTCGCGCGAGCGCGCGGGCATGCAGACGCTGGGTCCTCGCCCCGAGCGCGCGACGACGCTGGCGCAGGGTACGGCGCAATGATGGGAGAGAGGGATCGGACATCAAGGGATGGGGTAAAGGACACCCCCCACGGGTGCCGTCGCAGGCCTTCGTTCTTGAACCAGAGGGTTCAAGTGGGAACAGTCAGCAATGGCATCAGGCTTTCCGCTCGGGGCGGACATGCACAACAGCCTTGCGGTCATGCTCCCAGGGTCGAGATTAGGCTCAAGAAAATACCCAGACCGCTGTCGAACACTACAGGGGGTGTCGCAGTAACAGGCTAACCCTTTTCGGGTGATGCGTCCAGGGGGGGGACGGCGTGCGCGAGCGCCTCGGCGAGCTGCCCCTGAAGGTGCCCCAGACGCTCCACCAAGACATCGTCGCGGGGCACCCCGCCGGCGCGCTGGAGCTGGATCAGCTCATGGGCGATGTTGAGCGCCGCGATCACCGCGATGCGGTCGGTACCGATCACCCGCCCGGTCTGGCGGATCTCGCGCATCCGGCCATCGAGCAGCCGCGCCGAATCGCGCAGGCCCTCTTCCTCGTGCGGCTCGCAGGCGACCCGGTAGTCCTTGTCGAGGATACGGATGCTGACCTGCAGCGGTTCATCGCTCACAAGCTCTCCTCCATCGCACGCAGCCGCGAGAGCATCGCCTCGACCCGACTGCGCGCCTGTTCGGTCTTCTCGATCAACTCGCCGCGCTCGGCCACCAGCGTCTCCTGACGCACGCGCAGCGAGGCGTTCTCCTCGCGCAGCCGCTGATTGAGCCGGATCAACGCAGCGACCTGCCGTTCCAGTTGGTCTAGATCGAAATCGGCCAAGGTGCGTGACTCCATTGCAGTTCAGCGCACTATAGAAGGGGCTCGGAAGAGGGTCAATCGGGCGCCGGCCACCGGGAGATTGTCCCAACCTCCAGGGCGCAGCGGCCAGCGGCCAGCGGCCAGCGACCAGCAACCAGCAACCAGCAACCAGCAACCAGCAACCAGCAACCAGCAACCAGCAACCAGCAACCAGCGGGATGCTGCACACGAAGAAGGCGACCAGCGACCAGCGACCAGCGACCAGCGACCAGCGACCAGCCTCCAGTGTCGGTTTGCAGCCAACTGCAACGCCACCAGACAGGCCAGCCCCCCCCCTCACAGGAGGCTGACAGCTGGAAGCTCTGACAGCTGGTCGCTCTTCCCCTTCGCGGCTTTGCGGTTCAATCCTCCCGGCGACTGGCGACTGGCGACTGGCGACTGATGGCTGATGGGTAGCGACTGGCGGCTGATGGCTGATGGCTGGCGATTGGCGGCTGATGGCTGGCGACTGGTGGCTGGCGACTGGCGACTGGCGACTGGCGACTGGCGACTGGCGACTGGCGGCTGGCGGCTGGCGGCTGGCGGCTGGCGGCTGGCGGCTGGCGGCTGGCGGCTGGCGGCTGGCGGCTGGCGGCTGGAACCCATGCTATGATCGGTTGTCGATTCACCGCGACGAGCGCGACCCATGCGCCACGGAGGTTGCCACGGACATCGACGACACCCGGCTCGACCAACTCCTTGAGGCGAGCCCACTCACCCCGACTGCGAGCGAGGCGCACGGCATGCTGTGCGGCTTGATCTGCACCGGTATCACCGACCCCGAGCAACGCTGGCTCGACCAGCTGCTGCCCACCAGCTCGCCCCAGGCCGACGCCGAGCAGTCCGAGGCGGCCCCGCCCGAGGCTGAGACCGACCCCGTCGACAGCGAGGAGGCCGAGGCCGCACGCGAGGAGACCCACGCCGCACTCGGAGAACTCGCGCGCGCGACCCGCGCCGCACTCGCCGACGAGGACTATGGCTTCAGCCCGCTGCTGCCCGACGAGGGTGCGCCGCTCGCCCAGCGCGCCACCGCGCTCTACGACTGGGTACGCGGCTTCCTCTACGCCTTCGGCATGCTCGGCATCTCCGAGCAGGGACTCTCCGAGCAGGGGCGCGAGATCCTGCGCGACTTCGCCGACATCACCCGCATGGACCTCAACGACCTCGACGACAACGAGGAGAACGAGGCCGCGCTGACCGAGATCATCGAGTTCACCCGCGCCGCCGCACTGCTGATCCATAACGAGGCCCCGGCACGCCAGGACGGCGACAAGGGACAGGGCACGGCATGAGCGCCAGCGAGTATCAACGCCGCCGCGCCGCGCTGGCCGAGCGCATCGGCCCGGAGGCGATCGCCATCGTCCCCGCCGCGCGCGAGACCGAGCGCAACGCCGGGGTCAATCACCCCTTCCGCCAGGACAGCGACTTCCGCTATCTCACCGGCTTTCCCGAACCCGATGCGATCGCGGTGATCGTCCCCGGGCGCGAGGATGGCGAGTTCGTGCTGTTCTGCCGCGAGCGCGACCCCGAGCGCGAGCAGTGGGACGGTCGACGCATCGGCGCCGAGGGCGCGGTGACCGACCACGGCGCCGATCAGGCCCATACCCTGGCCGAACTCGATCAACGGATGCCCGAGCTGCTCGCCGGACGTACCCGGCTGCATTGCCCGATCGGCGCCGACGCGACCTTCGAGGCGCGCATCCAGGACTGGCTCGGTCGCGCCCGCGCCGCCACCCGCGGCAGCACCCCGGTGCCCGAGACCCTGACCCGGATCGGTGTCGACCTGCATGAGCTGCGGTTGCGCAAGGATCCCGCCGAGATCGCGCTGATGCGCCGCGCGGCCGAGATCTCGGCCGAGGGCCATCGCGCACTGATGCGTCGTTGCCGACCGGGCCTGCCCGAACTCTCGCTCGAGGCCGAATTCCAGTATCGCTGCGCCGATGCCGGCGCGCGCCTCCAGGCCTACCCCCCGATCGTCGCCGGTGGCGCCAATGCCTGCATCCTTCACTACACCGAGAACGACGCCCGGCTGCGCGACGGCGAACTGGTGCTGATCGACGCCGGCGGCGAGTTCGAGGGCTATGCCGCCGACATCACCCGTACCTTCCCGGTCAACGGCCGCTTCAGCACCCCGCAACGCGAACTCTACGACCTGGTGCTCGAGGCCCAGCGCGCGGCGATCGCCGTCGCCTGTCCCGGCGCCAGCGTCGATGCCCCGCACCAGGCCGCGCTCGGCGTGCTCACCCGTGGGCTGGTGCGACTCGGCATCCTCGAGGGCGACCCCGAGACGCTGTTGCAGGAGGGCGCCTATCGCCCCTATTACATGCACCGCACCGGTCACTGGCTGGGCATGGACGTGCACGACGTCGGCCGCTATCGCGATCAGGACGGCGCCTGGCGGGCGCTCGAGCCGGGCATGGTGATCACCGTCGAACCTGGGCTCTACATGCCCGATGATGCCCGGGTCCCGATCGCCTATCGCGGCATCGGCATCCGCATCGAGGACGATGTGCTGATCACCGCCGACGGCCACGAGGTCCTCACCGAGGGCGCGCCCAAGGACCCCGAGGAGATCGAGGCGTTGATGGCGAGCTGAGAACGCCCGGACACCCTCAACAGATGTAGACAGACCCGCGAGAGAGCTATGCACGAGTACGATGTGGTGATCGTCGGCGGCGGGCTGGTCGGGGGCGCCCTGGCCTGTGCCCTCGCCCCGACCGGACTCAGGATCGCGCTGGTCGAGGCCGTCGCCCCCGAGACCATGCACCAGCCGAGCTATGACGAGCGGGTGATCGCCCTCTCGCTCGGCAGCCAGCGCATCCTCCAGGGCATCGGGCTGTGGCCGCGCATCGCCGCCGAGGCCGAACCCATCCGCAGGGTCCATGTCTCCGATCGCGGACACTGCGGCTTCACCCGCCTCGATCACGCCGAGCTCGGCGTCGAGGCGCTCGGCCAGGTGGCCCCGGCGCGGGTCATGGGGCATGCCATCCGCACCCGGCTCGCCACCCTCGACACCCTCACCACCCTGTGTCCGGCGCGGCTCTGCAACCATCGACTCGAGGGCGAGCGGGTCACGCTCGACCTGCACTGTCAGGGACGCGACCTCCAGCTCGGCACCCAGCTGCTGGTGGCCGCCGACGGCGGCGACTCGGCCATCCGCGCCCGGCTCGGGCTCGGCACCCGGGGCCACGCCTACGGCCAGGACGCCATCATCACCACGGTCACCGCCGACCACGCCAGCCCCGGCACCGCCTACGAGCGTTTCACCGAGAGCGGTCCGCTGGCGCTGCTGCCGATGACCGAGGGGCGCTACTCGGTGGTCTGGACCTGCCGCGAGGACGAGACCGCCGAGCTGCTCGCGCTCTCCGACACCGACTTCATCGCGCTGCTGCAGGCGCGCTTCGGCCACCGGCTCGGCCGGCTCGAACGCCCCTCGGCGCGCCAGGCCTATCCGCTGCGACTCGCGCTCACCCGCAAGCCGGTACAGCAGCGCGTGGTGCTGATCGGCAACGCCGCCCATACCCTCCACCCGGTCGCCGGCCAGGGCTTCAACCTCGGGCTGCGCGATGTCGCCGCGCTCGCCGAGGTGCTCGCCGAGCCGGCCGGGCGCGCCGATCCCGGCGACCCCGAGACCCTCGCCGCCTATCGTCGCTGGCGCGGCGGCGACCAGCTCGTCACCGGGCTGGTCACCGACCTGCTGGCGCGGGTCTTCGTCAACCCGTTGCGCCCGGTGCTCGGGTTGCGTGCCGCGGCGATGCTCGGCATCGACCTGCTCCCCGGCGCCCGCCAGCGGGTCGCACAACGCTTCATGGGGCTGGAAGGAACCCAGCCCCGCCTTGCCTGTGGTCTACCCCTGAGGACGAGCCATGTCTGATCCGGACGCGACCCACGACCTGCTGATCGTCGGCGGTGGCATGGTCGGCGCGCTCTGCGCCGCCGCCTGTGCCGACAAGGGACTGCGCATCGCGGTGATCGAGCCGCGCGCGCCAATGCTCGACTGGCCGGAAGGCTCGCGCGATCTTCGCGTCTGCGCGCTCAGCCGTGCCAGCCAGCGCATCCTGCAACGGCTCGGGGTGTGGGAGCGCATCCTCGCGCTCGGCGCCAGCCCCTATCGCGAGATGCGGGTGTGGACCGGCAAGGGCGACAGCGTGCACTTCGACGGCCGCGCGCTCGGCGAGCCCGATCTCGGCCACATCGTCGAGAACCGGGTCATCCAGCGCGCGCTCTGGGAGCACCTGTCGGCACACACCGAGGTCGAGCTGATCACCCCGGCGCGGATCACCGAATTCACCCACGAGACCGGTCTCACCCACCTCGGGCTTGACGACGGCCGGCAGCTGCAGGGCCGACTGCTGGTCGGCTCCGACGGGCGCGACTCCCAGGTCCGCGCCCTCGCCGGGATCGAGACCTATGGCTGGGACTACGATCAGCGCGCCATCGTCGCCACCGTCCGCCCCGAGCACGACCACCAGGAGACGGCCTGGCAGCGCTTCCTGCCGAGCGGGCCGCTGGCCCTGCTGCCGCTGCGCGACGGCGCCTGCTCGCTGGTCTGGTCGACCACCGAGCAACATGCCGAGACGCTGCTCGGGCTCGCCCCGGCAGCCTTCTCCGAGGCGCTCACCGAGGCCAGCGAGGGGCGGCTCGGCAGGCTGGTGCTCGAGGGCGAGCGCGCCGCCTTCGCGCTGCGCCTGCAACACGCCAAGCGCTACGTACAACCGGGGCTAGCGCTGATCGGCGATGCCGCCCACGCCATCCATCCGCTCGCCGGTCAGGGGGTCAATCTCGGCTTCCTCGACGCCGCCGAACTGGCCGCCGCGCTCGACCTGGCACGCGCCCGCGGACGCGCGATCAACGGCTGCTGGACACTGCGTCACTACGAGCGCGCGCGCCGCGGCGACAACCTGGCGATGCTCGCCGCCATGGACGGCTTCAAGCGGTTGTTCGGCAACACCAACCCGTTACTGGCGCGCCTGCGCGGTCTGGGGCTCAGCGCCACCGATCACCTGCCCGCGCTCAAGCGCGCCTTCATCGCGCGTGCCCTGGGCCTCGGCGACGACCTGCCGCCACTGGCGCGCCCCTGAGCCCGGCCACGCCACATCCGAATCCGAAAAGCATCCAAGGGGGACCACCGACATGTCCGCGAAGAACGCCTTCTACGCCCAATCCGGCGGCGTCACCGCCGTCATCAACGCCTCGGCCTGCGGCGTGCTCGAGACCGCGCGCCAGCATCCCGACCGGATCGACAAGGTCTATGCCGGGCGCAACGGCATCATCGGCGCGCTCACCGAGGACCTGACCGACACCTCGGCCGAGTCCGACGAGGCGATCGCCGCGCTGCGCTACACCCCGTCCGGCGCCTTCGGCTCCTGTCGCTACAAGCTCAAGAGCCTGGAGGCCAACCGCCGCGAGTACGAGCGCCTGATCGAGGTCTTCCGCGCCCACGACATCGGCTACTTCTTCTACAACGGCGGCGGCGACTCGGCCGACACCTGCTACAAGGTCTCCCAGCTCTCGGCCAGCCTCGGCTACCCGGTGCAGGCGATCCACATCCCCAAGACCGTCGACAACGACCTGCCGATCACCGACAACTGCCCCGGCTTCGGCTCGGTGGCCAAGTACATCGCCACCTCCACCCTCGAGGCCTCGTTCGACGTGCGCTCGATGGCCAAGACCTCGACCAAGGTCTTCGTGCTCGAGGTGATGGGCCGTCACGCCGGCTGGATCGCCGCCGCCGGCGCGCTCGCCGAGGATCACGGCATCCCGGTGCTGGTGCTCTTCCCCGAGGTCGAGTTCGACCAGACCCGTTTCCTCGCCGCGGTGCAGGAGAAGGTCGAGCGTCACGGTTTCTGCACCGTAGTGGTCTCCGAGGGCGCGCACCACCCCGATGGCCGCTTCCTCGCCGAGCAGGGTACCCGCGACGCCTTCGGCCACGCCCAGCTTGGCGGCGCCGCGCCGGTGGTGGCGAACATGGTCAAGGAGGCCTTCGGCTACAAGTTCCACTGGGCGGTGGCCGACTATCTGCAGCGCGCCGCGCGACATCTCGCCTCCAAGACCGACGTCGAGCAGGCCTACGCCATGGGCCGCGCCGGAGTCGAGTTCGCCCTCGCCGGGCACAACGCGGTGATGCCGACGGTGCGCCGTCTGAGCAATGATCCCTACGCCTGGGAGGTCGGCGAGGCCCCGCTCGCCGAGGTCGCCAACGTCGAGAAGTTCATGCCCAAGGAATTCATCTCCGCCGACGGCTACGGCATCACCCAGGCCTGCAAGGACTACCTGATCCCGCTGATCCAGGGCGAGGACTACCCGCCCTTCGAGCACGGCCTGCCCAAATACGTCACCCTCCAGAACCGCGCCGTCGAGCGCAGACTCGGACTGTTCGAGGTCGAGTAGGCGAAACGCTGAACCACAAAGACGCGAAGCACGCAAAGAAGCGTGCCGTTGCCGTCAGCCCACATCTGGGCTGGCGGACATCCATCGATCACACCACGGCTCCACCCGTCGTCTGTCAGCGCACGCACCGAATAGCATCGAGACAGCTTGGACAATGACGCCTTGATCACCTTCGCGCCCTTCGCGCCTTGGCGGTTCAATCCCCGACTGGGCTGACCGCTGAAACCCACCGAAACCGCCCGCGATTGGGATTCCGTCACGGGGATCGTCTACAATCCGTCGCTTTCCGTCGCGCGTGTGCGTCGGGGGGTTCTACTCCCCCGGGCCTGCGTGCGCGTCGCGACAACCACCCCTCGTAACCATCAGAGTACTTACATGGATCTGAAGAAAGTCTCCAGGGGCGACAACGTCCCCAACGAAATCAACGTCATCATCGAGATCCCGGCCCGTTCCGAGCCGGTGAAGTACGAGATGGACAAGGACACCGGCGCGATGTTCGTCGACCGCTTCATGTCGACAGCCATGTACTACCCCTGCAACTACGGCTATGTCCCCCACACCCTGTCGGCCGACGGCGACCCGGTCGACGTGCTGGTGGCCACGCCCTATCCGCTGCTGTGCGGCTCGGTGATCAAATGCCGCCCGATCGGCGTGCTGAAGATGACCGACGAGTCGGGCGACGACGCCAAGGTGCTGGCGCTGCCGATCGACAAGCTCTACAAGGGCTATCGTCACATCACCAACTTCCGCGACATGCCCGAGCACCTGCTCGACCAGATCGCCCACTTCTTCGAGCACTACAAGGATCTCGACGAAGGCAAGTGGGTCCGTGTCGACGGCTGGTTCGGCCGCGAAGAGGCACGCCAGGAGATCATGGAGAGCGTGCGCATGTTCGACGAGGCCCCGGAGAAGCCGGCCTTCTGATCCGCGTCCCGCCCGCCCCAGGGCGGGCGGCGCCCCGACCGATGGAGCCCCGCCGATGGACGACCTCACCCATTTCGACGACCAGGGCGCAGCGCGCATGGTCGATGTCGGCGACAAGCCCTCGACCCGGCGCGGCGCCCTCGCCGAGGGGCGCATCCGCATGCGCCCGGCAACCCTCGAGCGCATTCGCCAGGGCGGCGCCGGCAAGGGCGACGTGCTCGGCGTGGCGCGCATCGCCGGCATCATGGGTGCCAAGCGCACCGCTGATCTGATCCCGCTCTGTCATCCGCTCGCGCTCTCGCGGGTAGAGATCGCCTTCACCCCCGACGCCGAGAACAGCGCCGTCACATGCAGCGCCCGGGTCGAGACCACCGCTCCCACCGGGGTCGAGATGGAGGCGCTGTGCGCCGTCCAGGTCGCGCTGCTCACCATCTATGACATGTGCAAGGCGAGCGATCGCGGCATGACCATCGAGCAGGTGCGCCTGGTCGAGAAGCACGGCGGCCGCTCCGGACACTGGCAGCGCCCCGTCGAGGCTTGACGCCGCCCCGCCACTCAGGCATCCCTACCCATCCCGGCGCCAGACGCCATTCCCCTCGCCCACACGGCGATCAATCCAGCACGCACACGCCATGAATCCCTTCTATCAACGCGCCCACTTCCTCACCTCGGTCCCGAGAGTCGATCAGGCCCCGACCGACAGCGGTCGCGAGGTCGCCTTCGCCGGTCGCTCCAACGCCGGCAAATCGAGTGCCATCAACACCCTCTGTCACCAGAAGGCACTGGCGCGCACCAGCAAGACCCCGGGCCGTACCCAGCACCTGGTGTTCTTCGAACTCGACGAGCAGCGGCGTCTGGTCGACCTACCCGGCTACGGCTACGCCAAGGTCGCCGAATCGGTCAAGCGCCAGTGGCAGCAACACCTGGCGGCCTATCTGATCGAGCGCCGCGCGCTCGCCGGACTGGTGGTGGTGATGGACATCCGTCACCCACTGGCCGCCTTCGACCGGCAGATGATCGCCTGGGGGCTGGAGGCCGAGCTGCCGCTGTTGCTGCTGCTGACCAAGGCCGACAAGTACCGCAAGGGCGCGGCACGCGCCGCCGAGCTGGCAGTGGCCAAGGAGCTGCGCGAGGCCGGCGACCTGATCACGGTACAGCGCTTCTCGTCGCTCGAACGCCAGGGCGTCGAGGACGTGCACGCCTGGCTCGATGCCCGGCTGGCGGTCGGCGAGGAACTCACCGACTGAGGCGGGAGGACAGGCGCCCGGCGGAACCGGACGCGCGCGTGGCGGCGCCGCGACGGGCGCCGCCGGTGGGTCACTCGATCACATAGATCTCGACCCGGCGGTTGCTGGCGCGACCGCTCGCGGTGGCGTTGCTGGCGATCGGCTCGGCCTCGCCGATGCCCTCGGCCTCGACCCGCGCGGCCTCCAGCCCACGCTCGATCAGTCCCTGGCGCACCGCCTCGGCACGCTGGCGCGAGAGTTCCAGGTTGATCGCATCGCTGCCGGCGCTGTCGGTATGACCGACGATGCGTAGCGTCAGCCCCGGATGGTCGGCGAGCAGCGCGACGATACCATCGAGCACCGGCAGCTCGCCGGCGGGCAGGGTCGCCGCCCCCGAGGGGAAGCGCAGGGTGTCGTTGGCCAGCCGCAGCCGCATCCCCTGCTCGGTGTAGCTCGCCCCCAGCTCGGCCAGGCGCTGGTAGAGCGCGCGCACCCGTGCGGTCTCGGCGCGCTCGGCGGCGAGCGCCGCGCTCAGCGCCTCGACCTGCCCCTCAACCTCGGCGTCGTCGGCCTGCTCGGCGAGCGCGGCATCGGCCTCGGCCAGCCGTGCCTGCTGCGCGGCGAGCTGCGACTCCAGCGCGGAGATCCGCGCCTCGCGCGCCGCCAGCCGCTCGCGCAGTCCGGCATCGGCGTCGACACCGGCGGCGAAGGCTGCCAGCTCATCCTCCAGCTCGGCAATCCGCCCTTGCGCCTCGGCGAGGGCCTGTTCGAGTTCGCTCACCCGCGCCGCGGTGGGACGGGCATCGAGTTCGGCGCTCAGTGCCTGGTGCCCGGTCTCCAGCTCGGCGAGCGCGGCACCCAGCTCGGCGATCCGCGCCTCGCGCGCGGCCAGCTGCTCGCGCAGCGCGGCACTGGCATCGGCCCCCTCGACGGCAGCGGCTGCCTCGGTCTCCAGCCCCTCGATGCGGGCTCGCGCCTCGCCGAGCGCGCGCTCGAGTTCGGCGAGTTGCGCCGCGCTCGGACGCGCGGCGAGCGCAGCCTCGGCCTCGACCCGCTGCTGACCGACTGCCACCAGCCGTGCTTCCAGCTCGCCGATCCGCGCCTCGCGCGCGGCCAGGGTCCGGTTCAGTTCGGCAAGCTCGGCAACCGCCTCGCCAGCCTCGGCGGGACGCGTCTCGAGCGCCGCCAGCGCCTCGTCGTAGGCGATCTTGAGCTGCTCGAGTTCGGCGCCGCGCGCCTCGACCTTGGCCTCGGCCTGCTCCAGCGCCTGGCGCAGATGGGCGCAGTCGACCTCGTACTTGGCGCGGGCGGCGGCATAGTCCTCCTGCAGCAGCTCGAGCTTGGTCTTGAGTTCGGCGATGGCCTGACGATCGGCCTCCGAGGGCACGACCCCGAGGTTCTGCGCCAGACGCAGCAGCTCGGCATCCATCGGCGTGGTGGTGGAGAGATGGATGCGCTCGTTGAGATGACGCTCCAGGGTCTCGATATGGGCACGGTGCTCGGCCGCGGTGGCGGCGATCGTCTCATGGACCCGGGAGAGATCGTCACGCAGCGTGGCGATGGTCTCCTCGGCCTGCTGATAACGCACCTCGAGTTCGGCATAGGCACCGCTCGCCTGGGCACGCTCGGAGTCGAGATCGACCTCCATCGCCTGATGGCGCTCGAGCAACGCCTGGTAGCGCTCCTCCAGGTCCTGCTTCTCGCCGAGCAGTGTGGCGAGCCGCTGTTCGAGCTGGCTCAACTGCGCCGCGTGCTCGGCACCCAAGCGATCGAGTTCGGCAGCCAGCGCCTCGCGACGCGACTCGGCCTCGGCGAGCTGGACATCGAGCTGGCGAGCATTGCGCGCGGCCTGGGCGAGCGCGCTCTCCTGGGTGTCGAGCTGTTCATAGAGCCGGTCGTCATACCACTCGTAGAGCAAATAGACGCCGATCAGGGCGACCAGCAGGAACAGCGCAACCGGTCTCCAGAACGTAGAGCTGGTATCGGACATCGTCACCTCCTTGGGGTGGCTCGTTCGGTCGTTGTTCTCATGCGTGGCCGACGGGAAACCCCAAGCGGACCACGGTTGAATAGCGGATTATCTCGCATTTACCGTACGGGCCGCACATCCGGCGGATCAGCAGCATGACAGAGTGCCCCGACCTGGATGCGCCGATGCGCGCTTGTCCCTCCCGATCATCCAATCAGGATCCCGCGCCCCATAAAAACATGAGCGGCGCGCGGGGCTCGCCCGTCGCGCCGCTCACGTCCTGTACGCCTGATCGGGAGATCAGCGCCAGCCGCCGCCGACCAAACGATGGCCCCTGGCGGCTCGGGCAAGGCTCAGCGCCGCTTGCGCTCCACCGTGGCCAGGGTCTGCTGGGCGATCTCCAGCTCCTCGTTGGTGGGGATCACCCACAGCTGCACCCGGCTCTCGGCGGTGCTGATGCACAATCCGGCCTCATCGGCGCGACCGGCATTGGCCGCGGCGTCGAGTTCGATGCCCAGCGCCTCGAGCCCGGCGCAGGCGCCGGCACGGACCTCGGCAGAGTTCTCGCCGATCCCGCCGGTGAAGACGATGGCGTCGACCGCGCCGAGTTCGGCGTAGTAGGCGCCGATGTACTTCTTCAGCCGGTGGGTCATCATCCCCAGCGCCAGCTCGGCGCGCTCGTTGCCGCGTTCGGCCAGGCGCACCACCTCGCGCATGTCGTTGACGCCGCAGATCCCGAGCAGACCGCTCTGACGGTTGAGCATGTGATCGATCGCCTCGGCATTGAGCCCGAGGTGTTTGCTCAGATAGATCGGAACCGCCGGGTCCATGTCGCCGCAACGCGTGCCCATCATCAGCCCCTCGAGCGGGGTCAGCCCCATTGAGGTGTCGACGCAGCGACCGTTGCGGATGGCGCTGGCGCTGGCGCCGTTACCGAGGTGCATGGTGATCAGGTTGCACTGCTCGAGCGGCTTGTCGAGCAGCTCGGCGGCACGCTTGGCGACATAGTGGTGTGAGGTGCCGTGGAAGCCGTAGCGACGGATGCGGTGCTCGGTGTAGAGATACTCCGGGATCGCATAACGGTAGGCCGTCGGCGGCATGGTCTGGTGGAAGGCGGTGTCGAACACCACCACCGAAGGAACGCTCGGGAAGTGCTTGCGCGAGACCTCGATCCCGGCCAGATGACCAGGGTTGTGCAGCGGCGCGAGCGGGATCACCTCGTGCAGCTCGGCGAGGACGTCGGCGTCGACGATCACCGGGTGCTTGAAGTGCGGCCCGCCGTGGACCACCCGGTGACCGATGGCGCTGAGTTCGGAGACGTCCCCGAGCACGCCGTGCGACTGCAGCGTCTCGACGATGAAGTCGATGCCCTCCTGGTGCGAGGGCACGGCGAGATCGTTCTGATCGCGCTGCATCACCCCATCGGCGTCGAGCCACTCGAGACGCATCTCGCCCTCGGTCTCGCCGATGCGCGCGACCATGCCCGAGGCGATGGCGGTCCAGTCTTCGCTGCGGAAGAGCTGATATTTGATCGAGGAACTCCCCGAGTTGAGGACCAGCACCTTCATGCCTGGATCTCCTGTTCGGTCTGCGCCTGGATGGCGGTGATGGCGACGGTGTTGATGATGTCGGTGACGGTACAGCCGCGGCTGAGGTCGTTGACCGGCTTGTTGAGCCCCTGGAGCACCGGCCCGATGGCCACCGCCCCGGCGCTGCGCTGCACCGCCTTGTAAGTATTGTTGCCGGTGTTGAGGTCGGGGAACACCAGTACGGTGGCGTGTCCGGCGACCTCGCTGTCGGGCATCTTCGAGCGTGCGACGTTGACGTCGACGGCGGCGTCGTACTGGATCGGACCCTCGATCTTGAGGTCCGGGCGACGCTCGCGGGCGAGCCGCGCGGCCTCGCGCACCCGCTCGACGTCCTCGCCCTTGCCCGAGCTGCCGCTCGAGTAAGAGAGCATCGCCACCCGCGGCTCGAGGCCGAAGGCCGCGGCGGTCTCGGCCGAGGTCACGGCGATCTCGGCGAGCTGCTCGGAGGTCGGGTTGGGGTTGACCGCACAGTCGCCGTAGACCAGCACTCGATCGGGCAGGCACATGAAGAACACGCTCGAGACCAGCTCGACGCCGGGCTTGGTCTTGACCGTCTCGAAGGCCGGACGGATGGTGTGCTGGGTGGTGTGCACCGCGCCCGAGACCATGCCGTCGGCGTCGCCCACGTGCACCATCATGGTACCGAAGTAGCTGACGTCCTCGAGCACATCGAGCGCCATCTGCTCGGAGATCCCCTTGTGCCGGCGCAGCTCGTAGTAGGCCTTGGCATAGCGCTCACGCTCCGGCGCCGTGGCCGGGTCGAGGATGCGGACCCCCTCGAGCTTGAGTCCGAGTTCGCCGATGGTGCGATGGATCTCGTCGGGATTGCCGAGCAGGGTGAGGTCGGCGACCTGGCGCAGCAGCAGGATCTCAGCGGCGCGCAGCACCCGCTCGTCATTGCCCTCGGGCAGCACGATGCGCTGGCGCCGCGCCTTGGCGCGCTGGATCAGCTCGTACTCGAACATCAGCGGGGTGACCCGCTCAGAGCGCCGCCCGGTGAGCCGGGTGCGCAGATCGTCGACGTCGACGTGCGCCTCGAACAACCCCAGCGCGGCGGCGATCTTGCGCGCGTCGCCGGGGAGAATGGTCGATTCGATGCCGTGCAGGTTCATCGCCGTGGTGAAGGTGTCGGTCGGCACCTGGAGAATGGCGACCTTGGTGCGGCGCAACCCCTCGATGAGCTGGCGCACCTTGTCCGAGGGCTCGATACCACCGGTGAGCAGCAGTCCGGCCACCCGCGGGAAGGCGGCCGAGGCATCGGCGGCGAGACTGGCGAGGATGATGTCGGCGCGGTCACCGGGGGTGATGATCAGGCTGCCGTCCTCGACATAGCCGAGGAAGTCGGGCACCGCCATGGCGGCAATCTTGTAGCTCGACACCACCTGGTTCATGGCGTCGTCGTCGCCGTAAAGGCGCTCGGCGCCCAACGCCTGACAGACCTCGCCGACCGTCGGCATGCCGAGTTCGGCGTCCTCGGGGATGACGCAGACGTTCTCCTTGTCGGTGAGCAGGTCGCGGGCACGGTCCTTGACCGTCTCGACGCACTCGGGCTCGACGCCGTTGACGATGCTCACCAGGAAGTCGCCGCCGCGCTCGCGCATCAGCTCGTGAGCAATGTGCAAGGCGTCCTGCGCCTCCTGTGGGGTGCGACCGAAGCCCTTGACCACCGCCACCAGACCGCAGCCGAAGTGGCTCGCCAGATCGGCGTTGAAGCCAAGCTCGAGCGAGGGGATCAGACCGTTGTAGTCGGTCCCGGCGCAGACCACCAGGTCGCAGCGCTCCTCGAGCATCTTGAACTTGTTGAGGATCAGCTTCAGCAGCTCGTCGTAGCGGCCGCTGCCGATCAGTTGCCGGGCGGTCTCGACCGTGCAGCCGTAGAGCATCTCGGGCGGAAACGGCAGATCGTAACGGCTGCGGATCAGCGCGGTCAGATTGTCTTCGCTCGAGCCTCGGGGAGCGAACGGCCGGAAGAACCCGACCTTCTGCTTGACCGACGAGAGCATCTCCATGAAGCCGAGCACGACCACGGACTTGCCGCTACCACGTCCGGCGCCGGCGATATAGACGCTTTGCATTATTCTTCCTCTTACGGGGCATGACGATCGTGCGCGATCGTCAGACCGTCAAAAACAGCGACGCGGCAAAATAACAGATAATAACCATGCCGGGATCGCGCTATTTCAATGACGTAGCGCCGGACCCCCTGATTTTCTCAACACTAGCACCGTACACGAATCGGGCGACCTCACTCATCGGAGGTCTCCACACGCCCCCGCCACCGACCATAGGAGAGATCGCGATAGGCGCGGCTGTCGATGTATTCGAGCACCCGCCCGAGCCGATAGAAACTCGCCACCGAGTCGACCCGCAGCAGCTCACGACCGCGCTCGTCGAAGAACAGCACCGACGGCGCATAGAACAGCCCCAGCTCGGCGGCCCAGTCGCGCGCGCGGACACGTCGACCGTCGGGGGTGATCACCGGGGTGGGGGCATCCATGTCGAGCTGTACCGCGTCGATCCGGGTGAAAGATGCATCCAGTCCGGTCTCGCGCAACACCTGGCCATGGAGCACGTCGCAGGCATGACACTCGCCGCGCTCGAAGAAGATCGCCAGTGGCCGTTCGGCAGGGAAGCGACGATCGAGGTTGTGCGGCGGCGGCTGGAAGAAATCGGCCTCGTTGAGCGCGTCGAGTTCGAACACCAGACGATTGTCGCCACGGGCGAGATAGTCGCGGAAGGACTCGCTTCGATAGTGGTCGTCGGCGACGTATTCGAGCGCGGCGCGAAACTGATAGGGCGGGTAGTAACCGCGCAGCCGCAGTGCCAGTCGTCCCGCGGCATCATAGAACAAGAGCGTCGGGGTGAAGTCGGCCTGCTCGCGCAGTGCCAGCGCGCGCTCGCTGAGCACCGTGCCATCCATCGCGGTGACCTCGGCCACGCCCCAGGCGTCGAGCGCGACCACATCGAAATGACGCCGGGTGTAGTCGCGGATGTCGGCCCGGCCGAACACCTCGTCCATCAACAGATGACAATAGGCGCAACGGCGCTGGCCGACATAGACCATCAGCCCGTGCTTGCCCGCCGCCACCGCCCCGGCCAGGTCATCGGGAAGATCGAACAGGGTCTCGGTGAACCAGTCGGGGTGTTCGAGCAGGGTCGCGCGCGGACGATCGTCGAAGGCCCCACCGCCCTCCTCTGCCACCACGGCGATCGTCACCGCCAGCAGAGCAGCAGCCAGCCATACTCGAATGATGGTCATGCGGATCCCTCCCGATATCGACCCCAGCGGTGACGGCGCGCCGCTCAGTCCCCGGCGGCAAGCGCGCGCTGCGCGAGGAAGAGCGCGGCGATGGCGCGCGCCTCGTCGAAGTCCTCGCGCGCGAGCAGCGCATCGAGCGCGTCCAAGCGCCAGGGTATCACCTCGATGTCCTCCGGCTCGTCGCCCGGCAGACGACTCGGATAGAGATCCTGGGCGAGCACGATCAGGCTGCGATGGGCGATATAGCCGGGCACCAGCGAGACTCGGTCGATGACGCGCAGCGCGCGCGCGCCATGCCCGACCTCCTCCTGAAGCTCACGATTGGCGGCCTCGAGCGGGTCTTCGCCCGGCTCCACCACCCCCTTGGGCAGGCCGAGTTCGTAACGCTCGCTGCCGGCGCCGTACTCGCGGATCAGCAACACCGTCTCGGCATCGAGCATCGGCACGATCATCACCGAGTCGTTGCCACTGCCGGGCACCCGCTCATAGGTACGCCGCGCGCCGTTGGCGAACTCCAGATCGATCTGCTCGACCCGGAACAGTCGACTCTCGGCGACCACGCGACGGTCGAGAATCTTGGGTTTGGACCGCATCAGGGACTCCTTGCAGGGATGAGAGCGCCGCGGCAGCCCGACACCGGGCACGCGGCTCGAAACCACCATAACCGAAGGCCGCCGGGGCGCGACGGGTTGGCGTCGCGCCCCGGCATCGGGCATCCTCTGCCCGACCGCTCCCGACCCAAGGCGGCGGTCTCCCACTCGCAACCAACCTCCGGCGCAGCACATGACCCCAGAGCCCATCGACCTCGACTGGACGCGGATCGACGCCGTCTTCCTCGACATGGACGGCACCCTGCTGGACCTGCACTTCGACAACCACTTCTGGCTCGAGCACATGCCCCGGCGCTATGCCGAGGCGCGCGGCATCCCGGTGGCGACGGCCAGGGCCGAGCTGCACGCCCGCTATCACGATCTCGCCGGCACCATCGAGTGGTACTGTCTCGATCACTGGAGCCGCGAACTCGGTCTCGACGTCGCCCTGCTCAAGCGCGAGGTCGAGCACCTGATCGCGGTGCACCCGCGGGTGGTCGAGTTTCTCGAACTGCTCGCCGCGCGCGGCAGGCGCCGGGTGCTGGTCACCAACGCCCACCAGCGCGCGCTCGCGCTCAAGCTCGAACGCACCCGTCTCGCCGGTCACTTCGAGCACATCATCTGCGCCCATGACCTCGGCGCGGTCAAGGAGACACCGGGATTCTGGTCGCGGGTGCAGACCATCGAACCCTTCGACCCGGCGCGCACTCTGTTCGTCGACGACAACCCGCAGGTGCTGCACGCGGCGCGCGACTACGGCTTCGGCTGGCTACTCGCCGTCGGCGCACCCGATTCACGCGCCGCGCCGCGCCGCGTCGAGGACTTCGCCACCATCACCGACTTCGGGCAGCTGATCCCCGGACTGGACGTGGCTCAGTCGACCGGCTCGATCTCCTCGGGCTTGGGCGACTGAACGCCTGTCTCCTGACTGGTTGAGGGCTTGCGTCGACGCCGCCGACGCCTCTTGCGCGGGGCCTCGGCCTGACCGGCATCGGTCTCGGTGGGCGGCTGGGGGGCGGGATCGGGGGCGGGATCGGTGAGGGCACAGGCGGCCGGGGCGTCCGAGACCTTGGTCGAACGCCGTCGACGCGGGCGCGGCGGCTGCGCCGACAACTCGCTCGAGGCGTCCTGGGTCGAGCCCTCGCCCGCCGCGCCCGGCTCGGTGGATCTCGGTCGCGCGCCGCGTCTGCGCCCGTCGCGTTCGCCGTGGCCGCGCTCACCACGCTCGCCGGAACGGCGCCCATCGCGACGCGCGCGCTCGGGACGCAAGCGGCTGCCGGGATCGACCTCGGCGAGCAGGCTCGGATCAACCGGCTCGACGGTGATCTTGGCGTCGATGAAGGACTCGATGTCGGGCAGACAGAAGGCATAGGTCTCGCAGACGAAGCCCACGGCATCGCCCGCAGCACCGGCACGCGCGGTGCGCCCGACGCGGTGGACATAGTCCTCCGGGTCCTCGGGCAGGTCGAAGTTGACCACGTGGGTGACGTCGGGGATGTGCAGCCCGCGTGCGGCCACGTCGGTGCCGACCAGCACCGGCAGCGAACCCTCGGTGAACTCGCGCAGCAGGCGCAACCGCTGTTTCTGCGGGACGTCACCGGAGAGCACGGCGGTGTTGATGCCGTTGCCCTGCAGATAGCCCCAGACGCGATCGGCCTCGCGCTTGGTGTTGACGAAGACGATGATCCGCGCATCGCCCTCGAGCCAGCCGCGCGCCAACCCGATCAGCAGCGGGATCTTCTCCTCGTTGGCGGTCATGTAACAGCACTGGCGCACCCGGTCGGCGGTGACCTGCTCGGTCTCGATCTTGATCAGACGCGGCTGGTTCATGTGCTCGTAGGCCAGCTCGGTGACCCGGTAGGAGAGCGTGGCCGAGAACAGCAGCCCCTGGCGCGACTCGGGCGGCGGCATCCGTCGCAGCAGGAAGCGGATGTCCTTGATGAAACCGAGATCGAACATGCGATCGGCCTCGTCGAGCACCACCACTTCGATGCCGCGCAGGTCGAACACCCGCTGCTTGAAGTAGTCGATCAACCGTCCCGGGGTGCCGATGAGGATGTCGACGCCCGCGGCCAGCTCATCGCGCTGCTTCTGGTAGCCGGTGCCGCCATAGGCCAACCCCAGACGCAAGCCGGTGTGAGCGCCGAGCACCAGCGCGTCCTTGTGGATCTGTACCGCCAGCTCGCGGGTCGGGGCGAGGATCAACGCCCGCGGTCGACAGACGGTGTCGGCGGCGTCGCGCGGCTCGGTGGGATGGCTGAGCAACCGCTGCATGGTCGCGAGCAGGAAGGCGGCGGTCTTGCCGGTGCCAGTCTGCGCCTGACCGGCGATGTCATGCCCCTCCAGGGCGATCGGCAGGGTCTCGGCCTGGATCGGTGTACAGTGGGTGAAACCGGTCTCGGCGAGACCCGCGAGGATCCGCGGATCAAGCGCCAGCGAGTCGAGGCGCGTCTGGGAGAGGTGTGTGTCTGTCATGACGTTTCGGGTATCCCTGAGCTGCAGACCTCGCGGGCGGGCAAGGCTTGCAAATTCTCTTCGCTTTGGATCAAATAGCATCTTACCCAAGGGCCCATATCAACGCCAATTCGCCCGCCCGCTCCACAGCCGACCCGCGCGACGCCTCAACGGCGAGTTCTCACGCCCTTCACCACACGAATTCAACGGGAGACGACTCCAGTGAGCGACAGCATCGTCCACGTGACCGATGACACCTTCGAGGAGGAGGTGCTGAAATCCTCCAAGCCGGTGCTCCTAGACTACTGGGCCGACTGGTGCGGTCCGTGCAAGATGATTGCCCCGGTCCTCGATGAGATCGCAAGCGAGTACGGCAAGGACCTCAAGGTCGCCAAGCTCAACATCGACGACAACCCCAACACCCCTCCCCGTTACGGCATCCGCGGCATCCCCACGCTGATGCTGTTCAAGGATGGCGAGGTCGAGGCGACCAAGGTGGGCGCCGTCTCCAAGTCGCAGCTGACCGCCTTCATCGACAGCAACCTCTGACACCCGGCAACCAACCAGCGCGCGGCGAGGCGCCCGTGCGTTCGAGGCGATCGACTTTCTAATTTCCACGGGGCGTCCGCCCGGACGCCCCCTCTCCGGTGGGCTGCCGTCCTGCAGCCGCATCCTCTCGCGACACCGATCCTTCTCGCGGGGCGCTGCCCACCAGCCACGACCTCTGTCTTTAACGATAACCGTGATGAATCTAACCGAACTCAAGAAGACGCCTGTACCCGAGCTGGTTGCCCTTGCCCAATCGATGGACATCGAGGGTGTCGGACGCTCTCGCAAGCAGGACCTGATCTTCGCCATCCTCAAGGCACAGGCCAAGCGTGGCGAGGACATCTACGGCGACGGCGTGCTCGAGATCCTGCAGGACGGATTCGGGTTCCTGCGCTCGGCCGACGCCTCCTATCTCGCTGGCCCCGACGACATCTATGTCTCCCCCAGCCAGATTCGTCGCTTCGCGCTGCGCACCGGCGACACCATCTCGGGCAAGATCCGTCCGCCCAAGGACGGCGAGCGCTACTTCGCCCTGCTCAAGGTCTCGGACATCAACTTCGATCGCCCCGAGAACGCCAAGTCGAAGATCCTGTTCGAGAACTTCACCCCGCTGTTCGCTCAGGAGCGGCTCACCCTCGAGGTCGGCAACGGCAGCACCGAGGACATCACCGCCCGCACCATCGACCTGGTCGCCCCCATCGGCAAGGGTCAGCGCGGCCTCATCGTCTCGCCGCCCAAGGCCGGTAAGACCATGATGCTGCAGAACATCGCCCAGTCGATCGGTCACAACCACCCCGATTGCTACCTGATCGTGCTGCTCATCGACGAGCGCCCGGAAGAGGTCACCGAGATGGCCCGCTCGGTGCGTGGCGAGGTCATCTCCTCGACCTTCGACGAGCCGGCCACGCGTCACGTCCAGGTCGCCGAGATGGTGATCGAGAAGGCCAAGCGACTAGTCGAGCACAAGAAGGACGTGGTTATCCTGCTCGACTCCATCACCCGTCTGGCGCGCGCCTACAACACCGTGGTGCCCTCCTCGGGCAAGGTGCTCACCGGTGGTGTCGACGCCAACGCGCTGCAGCGCCCCAAGCGCTTCTTCGGCGCCGCGCGCAACGTCGAGGAAGGCGGCAGCCTCACCATCATCGCCACCGCGCTGGTCGACACCGGCTCGCGCATGGACGACGTGATCTACGAGGAGTTCAAAGGCACCGGCAACATGGAGATCCACATGGATCGCCGCATCGCCGAGCGCCGTATCTTCCCGGCGATCAACATCAACCGCTCCGGCACCCGCCGCGAGGAGTTGCTGATGGGCCCGGCGGAACTGCAGAAGATGTGGATCCTGCGCAAGATCCTGCACCCGATGGATGAACTGGCGGCCATGGAGTTCCTCTTCGACAAGCTCAAGGCGACCAAGACCAACGACGAGTTCTTCTCCTCGATGAAGGGCTGAACGACCGCAGCTCGCCCCGAGTACGCCAGGCGCGCGGCGTCACCGTCGCGCCATCGCCCGCGCGTCCGCCACATCCCGCACCGCCCCATCTCTCCCCCTGCTCCGTCATCAGACATACCGCGCCGACGGACGCCAGGGCACGGATCCCGAAAAGACATCGCCCCGGCCCGGCACGAGGCCGAACCGGGGCGATGGAGATGCCCGCCGAACCCGCCCCCCCGCGCGTCCGGCGAAACAACTCAGTTGGTGCCGACTCGGCTCAGCACCTCGAGTACCGCGGCATCGACCAAGCCATTGGCCGGCAGCTCACGCACCCGCTGGAAGACCTTCAGCGCCTCGCGCGTGCGCGGACCGAAGTTACCGTCGACGCCACCGGCATAGACGCCCAGCTCACGCAGCGCGGCCTGCACGTCACGTCGCTGCTGAAGGCTCAGTTCGCGATCGAAGGCCTCGGCGTCAACCACCTCGACTGCCGCCTCGACTGCCTCGACCTGCTCGCTCACCGCTTCCTCGACGGCCGACGCACCGACCTCCAGAGGACGCGCCTCGACCCAGATCACCGCGTCCTGCGACAGCTCCTTGCCCTCGTGCTCCTTGTCGGGACCGCTACCGAGGCAGGCGAACCCCCACATTCCGGGCGTCGGGATGCCGAAGGTAAAGCGCCCGTCGCCGTCGGTGATGGCGACGATCGCGGTGGCCGGCACCGTACCCAGGGTGTCCTCGCCGAAGGCGTTGGCGTCCATGTCGATCTCGGTGTTGATGTACTCGATCTCGCACTCGGCGCCGGCCACCGGCTGACCGTCGGCGAGCAGCTGACCGGTGAAGGTGCCACCGGCGAACACCTGATAGGGCTTGTTCAGCGGCACGATCTCGGTGGGCAGGCCGAGCGGCTCGTTCCAGTTGGTGGGCATCGCGCCCTTGTTCAGGTAGGACTTGGTGATCTGCTGGATATAGATGTCCTCGCTCCCCTCGTAATAGGGCGCGGGCACCACAGCGAAGACATAGTCACCGTTGCGACGGACCTTGTAGGTCGCCTGATAGGCCTTGGCCTGATTGTGAGCACCCTGCCAGGTGATCGGCTGCAACGCGTCCTTGAGATCGATGCGCTGATCCTTGAACTGGACGAAGAAATCGAGCGGCTCGCCCATGTCCATGGCGTGGCCGTTCTCCATCGGGTGCCCGAACACCAGCTTGAGATCGACCTCGGCCGGCGACTCGAGCATGGTCTCGGGAGTGTAGAGCAGCTGGAAGTGCGCCTGGGCGGCGCCGGCGCCGAGACCGAGTGCGGCGGTCGAGGCAATGAGTGCGAGAGGAGTCTTCATCATCGTGGGTAGGGTTCCGGTGTCAGAAAGCGGGATGCTGTGTCCAGCGCGGCGATCGGGGGCCGACGCGGCGGCCTTTACTCGACGATGTCCTCGCCGTCGATCTCGATCTCGTGACCGGGACCGGCGTCGAACACCACCTTGTACTCGCCATCGGGCTTGTCGAACTCGAACTCGCTGTCCTCGGTCATCTCCCCCTCAATGACGGCATTGCCGCCGGCATCGAGCACGCGGATCGCCACCCCGGAGGCAGAGGAGCCATCGGAGAATCCGCCCTCGCAGAAGACGGTACCGTCACCGTTGTCGTAGCAGGAGCACAGCGGCGTGTGGGCCAGGGCCGGGGTGGCGACCAGGGTGGCTGCAAGCAGCGTCAGTGGCGGCAGGATCTTGCGCATCGAACTCTCCAGATTGCGATTTTCGTCGTCGCCGGGATCGGCATCCCGGTCGATTCGGGGCGCGAGAAACCTTACCCCAAGAGGACATAATCGCGCAAACGCTAATCTTTATCATTTGCGCTATGGCATCAATAAGTCTAGAATTCCGCCTTCAGCCCGCTCGTACTGCTCAAGGCCTCGCCATGCCGAACCGACCGAACTGCCCCCACCGCACCCTCAACGACATGCATCCCGGCCATCGCGCGCGCATCCGTCGTCACCACGCCCGTGGCGCCGTGCGCCAGCGCCTCATGGACCTGGGACTGATGCCGAACGTCGAGGTGGTGCTGGTGCGCAGCGCGCCACTGAACGACCCCATCGAACTGCAGTTGGAGGCGACCAACGTCACCCTGCGCCGTCAGGAGGCAGCCACCATCGAGGTCGGCGACGATGACTGAGCGCAGAGACCTGCTGGTCGCCCTCGCCGGTCAGCAGAACGCCGGCAAGTCGACCCTGTTCAACGCCCTCACCGGGGCGCGCCAGCACGTCGCCAACTACCCCGGGGTGACGGTCGACAAGAAGTACGGCCAGTACGGCGACACCGAGGGCCGGGTACGCATCGTCGACCTGCCCGGCACCTACAGCCTGACCTCCTTCTCGCTGGAGGAACGGGTGGCGCGCGACTTCCTCATCCAGGAGCGCCCGGACGTCGTCGTCAACGTGGTCGACGGCTCCAACCTGCGCCGTTCGCTGCACCTCACCCTGCAGCTCCAGGAGATGGAGCTGCCGTTGGTGCTGGCGCTGAACATGATGGACGTCGCCGCCGGGCGCGGGCTGGAGATCGACCCGCAGCGCCTGGCCGCACGACTCGATGTCCCGGTGATCCCCACCGTCGGGCGCAAGGCCGAGGGGCGCGAGGCGCTGCGCGGGGCGATTCGCGCGCGTGCGTGCGATCACCGCGAGACCGCCGCCGCGGTCGACTACGGCGAGCTGGAACCGGCGATCGGCGCACTCGTCGAGCACACGACCACCACCCCGGAGCTGGCCGCCGTGCCCGCGCGCTGGCTCGCGCTCAAGCTGCTCGAGGACGACGCCCAGGCGCAGCGTCAGCTGCGCGAGCGTCTGCCCGCACCACAGGCCGAGGCCCTGCTCCAGGAGGCGGCGCGGCGGCGCCGCGACTTCGAGACCCAGGCGCGACTCGATGTCGCCGACCATCTCGCGGCCTGTCGCGACCAGAGCGTCGGGCAACTGCTCGAGGGCGTGGTCGAGCGACGCGAGGACCGTCCGCGCACCACCCTGACCGAGCGCATCGACCGCGTGTTGCTCAACCGTCTCGCCGCGCCGGCCTTCCTGGTGCTCACCGTGTTCCTGATCTATCAGGTGGCGATCGTCTGGGGCTACGAGCTGACCAACTACACCTGGCCGCTGCTCGCCGGGATGCGCGAGCTGGTCGCCGGGGTACTGCCCGATGCCGGCTTCCTGGTCGATCCCTACACCCGCGCGCTCGGGCTGTGGCTGGTCGACTCGGCCAACACCCTGCTCAACTATGTGCCGATCTTCCTCATCCTCTTCGCGCTGATCGCGGTGCTCGAGGACTCGGGCTACATGGCGCGCATCGCCTTCATCCTCGACAAGGTGCTGCACCGCTTCGGGCTGCACGGCCAGAGTACCCTGCCCTTCATCCTCGCCGGGGTATTCGCCGGCGGCTGTGCGGTGCCCGGGGTGATGGCCACCAAGGGCATCCCCGACAACCGCGCACGGATGGCCACCATCCTCACCGTGCCCTTCATGAACTGTCTGGCCAAGGTGCCGCTCTACACCCTGCTGCTCGGGATCTTCTTCGTCGAGCACAAGGCGCTGATGATGTTCTACATCTCGACCATGACCATCATCTTCGCGCTGCTGGTGGCCAAGCTGCTCACCCGTACCGTACTGCGCGGCGAGGAGACCTCCCCCTTCGTCATGGAGTTGCCGGCCTATCACCTGCCGACCCTCGGTGGCGTGCTGCGTCGCGCCATCGATCGCACCTGGCTCTACATCAAGAAGGTCGGCACCATCGTCATCGCGGTGGCAGTGGTGGTCTTCACCCTGCTGCACCTGCCCGGACTCTCCGACACCCGCATGGCCGACTTCGAGGAGCGCGGTCGCGCGGCGGTGAGCAACTTCGAGCAGGCGATGGCGGGCAACGCCTATGACTGGGTCGCCAGCCCCGAGCACATCACCCCGCTGCTCAACTATTACAACGACTACAAGCGCGCCAAGCTCAATGCCTCCGGGGCCGAGGGCTCACGCGCGGTCAAGGCACGCTTCGAGCGACGCAACCCCGACTACTTCCCGCTGGTCGCGCCGCCCAAGGGCGATCGCGACGCCCGCCAAGCGAGCCGGCAGCTGCGCAAGCTCAGCTCGGCGCGCAAGTCGCTGCGCCGCGAGATGAAGGAGGAGCGCATCACCAGCTCGATCCTCGGCATCATCGGGCGCGGCATGGAGCCGGTGACCCAGTTCGCCGGCTTCGACTGGAAGATCAACGTCGCCCTGCTCTCCTCCTTCGCCGCGCGCGAGAGCAGCGTCGCCACCCTCGGGGTGCTGTTCCAGCAGGACGAGGACCAGAACGCCACGCTCGAGCAACGCATGGGCGAGGAGACCCGCGCCGGCGGCGCCACCGCACTCACCGCGGTGGCGGTGATCCTGTTCTTCGCGCTCTACCCGCCCTGTCTCGCCACCACGGTGATGGTCAAGGTCCAGACCGGCTCCTACAAGTGGATGCTGTTCTCGATCGTCTTCCCGACACTGCTCGGGCTCGGTGTGGCCAGCGCGGTCTACACCATCGGTATCGTCACCGGCTCCTCGGGGATCGAGATGATGAGCTGGACCTACTTCGGCGCGCTCGCGCTGCTGTTGCTGCTCGGGTTGTTCACCGGGCCGGGCCGGAGACGCCCCGTCGCCCTGACCACCGCACCCGAACACGGCTGACCGGGGGCCGGGGCCGCGCCCCGGCCGCCCCCATTCGCAGACCACGGAGCACCGCATGCAAGAGACCGCAACCGACAGCAGCGCCGCGACGGTGGTCGCCGCCGGCAACGCGCTCGGCTGGGCCGACAGCCTCATCCCGCTGATCGCGCTCGGCGCAGCGCTCTACTATCTCTACCGCACCCTGTGGGCCAACCGCGGTCGCTGTGGCGGCTGCTCGGGCAAGGGCAAGGGTGGCGGCTGCGCCACCACCGCGCCGCCCCGGGTGACACCACCACGCATCGGCCAGGGCCGTCGCTGAGCGCCCTCCCAAGGATGAGCGACACCGCCATCGAGGTCTCCGGCCTCACCCACCACTATGGGCGCCGCACCCTCTATCGCGACCTCGAGTTCCGCGTCCCACGCGGCAAGGTCGTCGCCCTGCTGGGCAAGAACGGGGTCGGCAAGACCACCCTGATCCGGCTGCTGATGGGCTTCCAGCGCCCCGCCGGCGGTCATTGCCGGGTGCTCGGCGAGGACTCGCACGCGCTCTCCCCGGCCACCCGGGCACGGATCGGACTGCTGTTCGAGGGCCACCTGGCCTACGACTTCATGACCATCGAGCAGATCGAGCGCTTCTATCGCCCGTTCTACCCGAACTGGCGTCATGAACGTTACTACGACCTGGTCGATCGCATGCAGCTGCCGCGCGACCACCGCATCGCCAACATGTCGTGCGGTCAGCGCTCACAGGTGGTCCTCGGGCTGATCTTTGCCCAAGACCCCGAGCTGATGATCCTCGACGACTACTCGATGGGGCTCGACGCCGGTTACCGACGGCTGTTCCTCGACTATCTGGCGCGCTATCTCGACGCGGGCGAGCGCACCGTCTTTCTCACCTCGCACGTGGTGCAGGACATGGAGGAATTGGTCGACGAGGTGATCTTTCTGCAACGCGGCGGCGAGCTGCTGCAGATGCCGCTGGCCGACTTCCGTCGCGACTTCCGCTGCTTCGCGCTCACCCCCGGCGAACAACCGCCACCGCCCACCGACCGGTTGATCCGTAACCTCGACCTGCACGGCCGCCAACCGCGTCTCTACAGCTTCGCCGAACGCGACCGAATCGCGGCTCGGCTGGCCGAGCAGTGGCCCGGTGCGCGGCTCGGCGAGGTGCTGCCGATGACGCTCGAGGACGCCTTCATCGGATTGACCGGGAAGTACTGACATGCTCCGCGCCATCGTTCTCAAGGAATGGCTGAAGCTGCGCTGGGTGTGGGTCGCCGCGCTGCTGATCCATCTCGCGCTACTCGCCCAGCTGCTGCTCGCACTGCGCCACCAGTTCCGCATCGAACACTCGGAGATGGTCTGGTACTGGGCCTTCGAGCTGCGCCGTCTGCTCCATACCCAGCTGCAGTACCTGCCCGCGATCACCGGCGCGGCGCTCGCCGTCGCCCAGTTCGGGCCGGAGATGCTCGCCGGGCGGCTGCGGCTGTCGCTACACCTGCCGCTGCGCACCGAGCTGCTGGTGCTCGCCTGGGTCGGTATCGGTGCCGCGCTCGGCGGCGCACTGGCACTGCTCGACGCCGCCGCGCTCTATACCCTGGTCGGGCTGTGGTTCCCGCACGAGGCGGCGTTCAGCGCCCTGCTCACCGCCCTGCCCTGGCTGCTCGGCGGCTGGGTCGCCTATCTCGCCACCACCCTGGCGCTGCTGGAGCCGGTGCCTGGCCGGCGCCTGATCAACCTCGCACTCGGGGCCGCGCTGCTCGCGCTGCTCTATCGCCACCAGGGTTATCAGGAATACGACCGCATCCTGCCCTGGCTGACGGGGGCCTCGCTGTTGCTGCTGCCGGCCGTCGTACTGCCCGTCCACCGCTATCGTCACCGGAATTGAGTCGATGACCGCCAGACTCGCCCGCTGGGCACTCCTCCTGCTCACCGTCTTTCTGCTCGCGGTGTGGCTGCCCCAGCTCCACGGGCTGCTCGCCGAGCAGCGTCTCGGCAAGACCCGGCTGTTCTACAGCCCGGTGATCGAGCGTTTCGTCTATACCGAACAACTCGGCCCCGGCCACCAGTTCGTCTATCGCGACGAGAACGGCACCGACTACGATCGCCGCACCTTCGAGACCCTGATCCCCTTCATCTACTACAAGAACATGGAGCTGTGGGGACGCCTGCCGCTGGCGTTGGCCGGTCAGCGCTTCGACCGCGAGACGATCGTCGCCGAGCGTCAGGTGCTCGAACTCAAACCACGCGAGCTGCCGGAGCACGCCCCGCGCATCGCGCTCTACCCGCTGCTGGAGTCGAACCCGGGGCGGGCACGGCTGCGCTTCCCCGAGAACGTGGTGCGTCCCGGCAACGAGCTGACCTTCATCGACAGCGACCACAACCGCCGCGACCCGGAACTCAGCGAGCGCTTCACCAACACCCTGGCCGAGGCCGGTTTTCGCTTCCCGGTACAGGCGACCTTCGCTCGGGTGTCGATCCTCAAGGCCTTCGACGCCGGTCACTTCCTGCTCGACGCGCAGGGCGCGCTGTTCCATCTACGTCGGGTCGACGGCCAGCCCCGGGTGGACCGGGTGCCGCTTCCCGTCGGGGTCGAGATCCGTCATCTCAAGGTGACCGAGAACAAGCGCCGCGAGATCCTCGGCATCCTGCTCACCCGCGACGACCGTCTGCTGCTGCTGCGCGAGGCCGACTACGGACTGGTTCCGCTCGAGCTGCCCGGCTACCAGCCCGACCGGATGGCACTGAAGATCCTCTTCGACCCACTCCACCGCACCGCGATCTACAGCGATCAACAACAGATCCAGGCCGTGGTCATGGATCACCAGTGGCAACCGATCGCCAGCCACCGGCGCGCGATGACGACACACCGCGAGGGAGTCGGCGAGCGGATCTGGGAGGCCCTGGTCCCCTTCGAGCTGGCGCTGCACGATCCCGATCAGCGCTACCTGCAACTCATGCCACGACCACACGGACCGAGTGCGCTCTTCGGCATCGGTCTCGCGCTGCTACTCACCCTCGTCCGACTGAAACGACACCGCCCCCAACCGGCCCAGGCCGGCGCCGAGCTGCTGCTGGTCGGTCTCACCGGTCTCTACGGGCTGGCGGCGCTGCTGCTGATCCCCGGGCCTCCCAGTCGAGCGCACTGAGGGCGGCACGCTCTCAAGGTCTGCGGTGTGCCGATCGTGATGACGGTCGAGCGCCGTCATCACGACCAGGTCACAGCTTTTAAATGATAACGAATATCATTTCCTATCAAATGGTATCATCGAACCATTCCCGATGACCTGACAGCCCTCGATGCAGCTCAAGATCGGCGCCCGGATCATGTGCGCCCAGACCCTCACCCTCGGCCTCGGCAGCGCCCTCTTCGGTCCGCTGATCATGGGCGCCGAGCAGCTCGGTCCACTGCTGGTGTTCGCGCTGATGACCCTGGTCACCGCCTTCACCCTCAACCCACTGCTGCTGCCCTGGATCTGTCTGCGCGATCTGCACCAGATCGGCAACGCACTCGAGGGACTCAAGCGTGGCAACTACGCCGTCCCTCTGCCGACGGCCGAGCAGCCACACGACCCCGACGACGAGAACGAGCTCAACCGGCTCAAGCGCGAGATCCTGTGGATGCGACGCGCCATCGAGCAGCGCGAGCGCGATATCGGCAGCCAGGCCGAGCGTATCCGCGCGCTCAATGCCGAGCTGCGCATCGAGGCGGTCACCGACAAGCTCACCGGGCTCTACAACGCGCGTTTCTTCTGGGAGCGGATCGCCGACTGCTTCGAGCACCATCATCGCAGCGGCGAGCCCTTCACCTTCGCCATCCTCGACATCGACCACTTCAAGCGGATCAACGACACCTACGGCCATCTCGGTGGCGACCGGGTGCTCGCGCGACTCGCCGGCATCCTCCGCGCCGACACCCGCACCGACGACGTACTGGCACGGATCGGCGGCGAGGAGTTCGCGCTGATCATGCACCGCATCTCCCCCGAGGACGCCTGCGCCCGACTGGCGCAACTGCGCGCGCGACTGCACCGCGACCCGATCCGGCTCAATGCCTGCACCCATATCCAGGTGACCGTCAGCATCGGCTACACCGTGGTCGGCGAGCAGCAGCCGCAACCCCAGTTCGCACCACCCCGCGACCCACAGGAGATCGTCAAGCGCGCCGACGACGCCCTCTACTGGATCAAGGCCAACGGGCGCAACGGCTGCATCGCCTGGAGTGAACTCGACCCCCACTACCGCAAGCAGCGACAGACACTGCTACACTGCGAGACCAGACGTTCGCCCTGCCCCTCCGCCGACAACCGACACGACGGCAACACCGCGCACCAGCCAACCCTCCCATGTCTCGGCGCCCATCCGCAGAATCCGTCCACTTCAGCGTCGGCGACGAACTCGGCGGACTCGAACGACTAAGCGCGAACTACCTTCACCAGCGTTTCTCACGTCATGCCCATGCCGGCTACAGCATCGCCCTGGTCGAGCGCGGCACCGAGGCCTTCTTCAACGCCGGCGCCGATCATCTCGCCCCGACCGACAGCATCATCCTGGTCAACGCCGACACCATCCACACCGGACACGCCGCCACCGCCGGAGGCTGGGCCTATCGCGCACTCTACCCCACGCCCGAGCAGTTCGAGCAGGTCTGGAGCGCACTCGGCCAGGCAGGTCGCCGCGCCCCCTGGTTCCGCTCCCCCGTGGTGCATGATCCCGCGCTGGCGCAGCGGCTGCGGCTGCTCTTCGCGCTGCTCGAGCAGTCCACCGATCGGCTCGCACGCGACACCGCACTCCACGACACTCTCGCACAACTGATGCGAACCCATGCCGGCATGCGCACCACGCCGGGCGCGTTACCCGCCGAGCGCGGGCTGGCGAGGGTTCGTGACCGGCTCGCACAGACCCCCGAGGCGGAACTCCCGCTCGCCGAGCTGGCCCGACTCGCCGACTGCAGCCCCGCGCACCTGGTACGCGGTTTCCACCGTCGCTACGGCCTGCCACCGCACGCCTATCAGATCCAGGTCAGGCTCAGGCGGGCCGCCGCGCTGCTGCGCCAGGGCGCGACGATCGGCGCGGCGGCCTGCGCCGCAGGCTTCCACGACCAGAGTCACCTGCACCGCCACTTCAAGCGCGCCCGCGGCATCACCCCGGGGCAGTATCTGGCCCAGTACCGCGCAAGAACGTACAAGACGCCGCCGCCGCGCGAGCGCTAGGCTCGAGCGCTCCACGGCAACGCCAGAAACCGCATGAACGCAGCACCACTCCCCCACCCCGGCAGACGTCTCGCGCGCGGCGCGGTGGCGATCGCGCCACTCTGTCTGGCAGTCGTTCCCTGGGGACTGCTCGCCGGCTCCTATGCCGTCAGCGCCGGACTCTCGCCACTGGAGGGACAGGCGCTGTCGCTGATCCTGTTCGCCGGCGCGGTCCAGCTGGTGGTGATCGGCATGGGCCAGGACGGCGCCTCGCTCGCCGCCATGCTGCTGGCCACCGCCTTCATCACCGCCCGACACCTGCTCTACGGTCTCAGCCTGCGTGACCGGGTCGGCACGCTGCCGCTGCGCTGGCGCCTGCCGCTGGGCTTTCTCCTCACCGACGAGCTGTTTGCCGTCTGCACCCGTCACGACGCCCCCGCCTTCGACCGCTGGTACATGCTCGGCGCCGGACTGGTCTTCTATCTGGTGTGGAACCTGGCCACCCTGGTCGGGGTAGTGATGGGCGAGACCCTGCCCGGGATCGAGGGTCTGGGGTTGGAGTTCGCGGTGGCGGCGACCTTCATCGCCATCGTCGTGCCCAACCTGATCGACCGAGCACTGTGGGTCGCGGCGCTGAGCGCACTGGTGGTGGCGGTGCTCGCCGCCCATCTGGGGCTTCCCGGCGGCCTGGTGCTCGCCGCGCTGGCGGGGATGGGCGCGGGCTATGTCACCGAGCAGGTGGCGCCATGAGCCTGTTCGATCTGCTCGCCCTCACCCTGGTGATCTTCGCCAGCCGCTATCTGTTCCTCGAACCGGCGCTGCCGCTGCGGCTCAACCGCCATCTGCGCGGCATGCTGCGCTATGCCGGCCCGGCGGTGCTCACCGCGATCTGGGGCCCGGTGGTGTTCATCCACGGCGAGCCCGGCCGGTTCGCCCTCGCCCTCCCCGAGCTCGCCGCCGCCACCCTGGCCGCGCTGCTCGCCTGGCGCACCCACCGGGTGCTGCTCACCGTCACCCTGAGCATGGCGCTCTACTTCCTATTGCGGCTGTGGTAGCGACAGGCGCTCAGCCCGCCAGCCACAGGATCAGCGCATAGCGTGCGCCCTTGCCGAGCGCGACCAGCGGCAGAAACAGGCGCAGCGGCACCCGCATCACCCCGGCGACCAGGGTCAGGGCGTCACCGACCAGCGGCGCCCAGGCAAACAGCAGGGTCCACACCCCGTAGCGGGCGAAGCGTGTCTGCGCGGCGGCGATCTGCGCCGGGGTGAAGTGGAACCAGCGCCGCCCCTGAAAACGCAACAGCGCCCGCCCCAGCCACCAGTTGAGCAACGACCCCAGGGTGTTGCCGAGGGTGGCGACGAGCAGCAGCAGCCAGGGCGTGGCCCCGGCCTGCAACAGCGCATAGAGGGTAACTTCGGAGGAGGCCGGCAACAGGGTCGCGGCAAGGAAGGCCGAGACGAAGAGCAGCAGATAGCCTGCGATCACGACGCGATCAGTCGCGATAGAGCCCGATGGCGTCGAGACAGAGTTCGGCCTCGAAGGCCCGACCGATGGCGACCACGCCGAGCCGGGTCAGCCGACGCGGGTCGAGCGGACGATCGATACGGTGCGGCCTGAACGCGGCGAAGGGCAGATGGCAGGTGCGCCACACCGGGGTCGCGGTGAATCCCGCGCGATAGGACTGCCAGGGGTGGTGCAGCGCGTCGCTCTTGAGATGGAGGTTGTAATCCTCACCGTTGCCGCGCACCCGCAGCCAGACCCCGGTGAAGTCACCGGCATCCAGCGTCCCCGACGCGGCAAGCGGCAGCAACAGCTGGAGGAAACCACCACCCTCGGCCAGGCTCACCGCGCCGCGCATGCACAGCACCCGCCGACCGTCCGCCTCGCCGTACCAGTGAGCGCCCTGCGAGCGCCCGCCCATCACCTGATCGGCGACCAGCCGCCAGCGGGTGCCGAGACACGAACGGCCATCGGCGGCACCGAAGTCGTCGATCAGCCGCTCGCGCACAGTGCCGAGCGCAGCGCATCGACGAGCACCGCGTTCTCCTCCGGGGTACCGACGGTGATGCGCAGACAGTCGGCGAGGGCCGGATCGCTGCCGTCGAGGTTCTTCACCAGCACGCCGCGCTCGCACAGCGCCGAGAACAGACCACCGGCGCGCCCCCTGGGGGTACGCACGAGGATGAAGTTGGCCTCGCTCGGATAGGGGTGCAGGCCGTCGAGCGTGGCGAGCGCCGCGAACAGCCGCGCGCGTTCCTCGCGGATCGCCCGGGTCTGGGCGTCGAACAGCGCCTTGTGACGCAGCGCAAACACCGCCGAGACCTGGGTGAGGACGTTGATGTTGTAGGGCAGCCGGGTCTTGTCGATCTGCGACAGCCAGTCGCGCGGCCCCACCAGATAGCCCAGACGCAGCCCGGCCAGCCCCATCTTCGAGACGGTGCGCATCACCAGCAGATTGGGCCAGTCGCCGAGCAGACCGAGGAAGCTGGTGTCGGTGAAGGGCGCATAGGCCTCGTCGACCACCACCAGGCCGGGGGCGGCCTCGATGATGCGCACCATGTCCTCGGAGTCGAAGCGGTTGCCGGTGGGGTTGTTGGGATAGGCGAGGAAGATCAGTGCCGGGCGCTCACGCTCGATCGCTGCGAGCACCGCCGGCAGGTCGATGGCGAAGTCGGCGCGCAGCGGCACCCCGACGTACTCCATGCCCGCGCACTGGGCGATCTGACGGTACATCACGAACCCCGGATCGAGCGACAGCAGCCGCCGTCCGGGGCCGCCGACGGTCATCGCCAGCATCTGGATGAGTTCGTCGGAGCCGTTGCCGAGCAACAGCTCGAACTCGGGGCCGATCCCCATGGTCTCGCGCAGCGCCGTGTGCAGCGCCTCGCCGTTGGGGTCGGGATAGCGATTGAGGTCGAGCCCGCGCAGGGTCTCGAGCCATTCCGCCTTCAACTCATCGGGCCAGCCGTAGGGATTTTCCATCGCGTCGAGCTTGATCATCCCGTCCGCCGCCGCGACCCGATAGGCCGGTATGGCCTGGATCTCGGGGCGGACCAACGCATCGATCACCGTGGTCATGTCACGCCACCAGAGGCTATTCGGCGGCGTCCTCGCCGCGATACTCGGCCGAGCGCGCGTGCGCGGTCAGGCCCTCGCCACGCGCCAGCACCGAGGCGGTGCGCGAGAGCGTGGCGGCACCAGCGGCCGAGGCCATGATCAGGCTCGAGCGCTTCTGGAAGTCGTAGACCCCCAGCGGCGAGGAGAAGCGCGCGGTACGCGAGGTCGGCAGCACGTGATTGGGGCCGGCGCAGTAGTCACCCAGGGCCTCGGCGGTATAGCGACCCATGAAGATGGCGCCGGCGTGACGGATGCGCCCGACCACCGCCTGCGGATCGGCCAGCGACAGCTCGAGGTGCTCGGGGGCGATCTGGTTGGCCACCGCGATGGCGTCGTCGAGGTCACGCGCGGCGATCAGCGCACCCCGGGCGCGCAGCGCGGTGGCGATGATCTCGGCGCGCTCCATGGTCGGCAGCAGCCGCTCGATGCTAGCCGCCACGCGGTCGAGGAAGTCGCGGTCCCAGCTCACCAGGATCGACTGCGCATCCTCGTCGTGCTCGGCCTGGGAGAAGAGGTCCATGGCGATCCAGTCGGGATCGGTGTGGCCGTCGCACACCACCAGGATCTCGGAGGGACCGGCGACCATGTCGATACCGACCTGGCCGAACACCGCACGCTTGGCGGTGGCGACATAGATGTTGCCGGGGCCGACGACCTTGTCGACCGGCGGTACCGACTCGGTGCCGTAGGCGAGCGCGGCCACCGCCTGGGCGCCACCGATGGCGAAGGCGCGATCGACCCCGGCGACATACGCGGCGGCGAGCACCAGCTCGTTGAGTTCGCCATCCGGGGTCGGCACCACCATGATCAGCTCGGCGACCCCGGCGACCTTGGCCGGGATGGCGTTCATCAGCACCGAGGAGGGATAGGCCGCCTTGCCGCCGGGGACGTAGAGCCCGGCGCGATCGAGCGGCGTGACCTGCTGACCGAGCAGGGTGCCGTCGGCCTCCTCGAAGCTCCACGATTCGACGCGCTGGTGCTCGGCATAGGCACGGATGCGCGCGGCGGCCTGCTCCAGCGCCTCGCGCTGCGCTGCGGGGATACGCTCCCAGGCGGTGGCCAGACGCGCACGCGGGATCTCCAGGTCGGCGGCGGCGGCCGGCGACCAGCGGTCGAAACGAGCGGTGTAATCGATCAGCGCCGCGTCGCCGCGCGCGCGCACCTCGCGGATGATCTCGGCGACCGTCTGCTGGACGCGATCGTCGGAGACCGACTCCCAGGCCAGGAGGCCGTCGAGCCGCTCCCGGTAGTCGGCGTCGGTGGTGTCAAGACGTTGGATCTCGGTCACGGATGTCACTCCCGGTCCGTCGCCACGGACCCCATAGGATTCAGTTCTGGTTGTCCGCCAGCGCCTCGCGCAGGCTCTCGAGCAGCCCATTGACCGCGGCATGCTTCATCTTCCAGGCGGCCTTGTTGACCACCAGCCGCGAGCTGATGTCGCTGATGTGCTCGAGCGGCACCAGACCATTGGCCTTGAGCGTGTTGCCGCTCTCGACGAGGTCGACGATGCGATCGGCCAACCCGACCAGCGGGGCCAGCTCCATCGAGCCGTAGAGCTTGATGATGTCGACCTGCTCGCCCTTGGCGGCGTAATAGCGCTCGGCGCTGCGCACATACTTGGTGGCAATGCGCATGCGCCGGTTGGTCGGCGGCGCGCTGTCGGGCAGCCCGGCGACCATCAGCCGGCAGCGGGCGATGCGCAGGTCGAGTGGCTCGTAGAGCCCCTCGCCGCCGTGCTCGAGCAGCACGTCCTTGCCGGCGACGCCGAGATCGGCGGCGCCGTACTGGACATAGGTGGGGACGTCACTGGCGCGGATGATGACGAACTTCACCCGCGCGTCCGTGGTCTCGAGGATCAGCTTGCGGCTGCGCTCCGGATCATCCAGCGGATGGATCCCGGCATGGGCCAGCAGCGGCAGGGTCTGCTCGAAGATACGGCCCTTGGACAGGGCGATGGTCAGGGGGGTGTTCGCTGTCATGGTGTCGCGATCCTAGTCCGCGCCCGAGGTCCGCCGCAGATCGGCGCCCAGGGCGTGCAGCTTTGCTTCGATGTTGTCATACCCGCGATCGAGGTGGTAGAGGCGATCGACCAGGGTCTCGCCCTCGGCCACCAGACCGGCCAGTACCAGACCGGCCGAGGCGCGCAGATCGGTGGCCATCACCGGCGCGGCGGTCAGCCGACCGACCCCGCGACAGATCGCGGTGTTGCCCTCGATACGGATCTCGGCGCCCATCCGCTCGAGTTCGGGGACGTGCATGAAGCGGTTCTCGAAGATGGTCTCGGTGACCGTGCCGACCCCCTCGGCGATGCTGTTGAGGGCACAGAACTGGGCCTGCATGTCGGTCGGGAAACCGGGGTGTGGGGCGGTATGGATGTCGACCGCGCGCGGGCGCCGACCGTGCATGTCGAGAGCGATCCAGTCCTCGCCGGTCGTGACCTCGGCGCCGGCCTCGCGCAGCTTCTGTACCACCGCGTCGAGCGCCTCGGGACAGGTCCGCTCGACCCGCACCCGCCCCCCGGTCATCGCCGCGGCGACCAGGAAGGTGCCGGTCTCGATACGATCGGGCATCACCCGATGGGTGCCGCCGCCGAGCCGCTCGACACCCTGGATGCGGATGCGGTCGCTGCCGGCGCCCTCGACGCGCGCCCCCAGGGTATTGAGGAAGGCGCCGAGATCGGCCACCTCGGGCTCGCGCGCGGCGTTCTCGATCACCGTCTCGCCCTCGGCCAGGGCGGCGGCCATCATCAGGTTCTCGGTGCCGGTGACCGAGACCATCTCCATCACCAGCCGCGCACCGCGCAACCGAGACGCGCGGGCGCGGATATAGCCGCCCTCGACGGTGATCTCGGCGCCCATCGCGCGCAGCCCCTCGATGTGCAGGTTGACCGGACGGGCGCCGATGGCGCAGCCGCCGGGCAAGGAGACATCGGCACGACCATAGCGCGCGAGCAGCGGCCCGAGCACCAGGATCGAGGCACGCATGGTCTTGACCAGCTCGTAGGGCGCGGCGAAGTCGTGCAGCGCGCGCGGCTCGACCTCGACCCGATCGCCCTCGCGACGCAGCGCCGCACCCATCCGCCCCAGCAGCTCCAGGGTGGTGGCGATATCGCGCAGGCGCGGGATATTGGTCAAGGTCACCGGCGCGTCGGCCAGCAGGGTAGCGGCGAGGATCGGCAGCGCCGCGTTCTTCGCCCCCGAGGTCTGGACCACGCCATCGAGTCTGGCCCCACCGGTAATCAGCAGCTTGTCCATGGTCTCGGCGAACCCCTGAGGGACGAAGACGCTCGCGCCCGCCCCCTCACTCTGTTTCGATCGCGACGGACACGCCGCCGCCGGCCCAGGATCGAGCATCACTCCAGCATCCACCACAGACTCCCCGTCAGCTCGATCGTGCCGCCGCCGGGGTGGTCGAGACCGGCAACAACTCCAGGATGTTCGAAAAGGCCGCGATCCGCCGCAGCGAATCGGGAAGATTGGCATAGCTCAGCGCGACGCCGCGCGCCCGGGCGAGGTCGAGCCACTCGAGCAGCAGCGCCAGCCCGGCGCTGTTAGCCGCGCGGACCCCGTCGAGGTCGACCTCGACGGACGCGGACACGCCCAGCAGCGCCTCGCCCTCGCGCGTCAGCCGACTGACCGTGGCGAGATCGAGTACGCCGTCGAGACGCCAGCGACCCGGCCCGGTCTCGCTCAGGCGAGTGGCGCTCATTCGCGCCCCTTGAGGTTCATGTCCTCGAGCCGGGCGATCAGCCCGTCGATCCCGGAGCGCCGGATCTCGGTGGCGAAGTCGCTGCGATAGTTGCCGACCAGGCTGGCGTTGCTGATCACCACGTCATAGACCTTCCAGCCGGAGCCGCCGTCGTACATACGGTAGTCGACCGGAATCGGCGAACCGCCCGACTGCTGCACCTCGGTGGCGACTGTCACCCTGTTCGGGCGCGAACTCGGACGCACCGGCAGATAGCGGATCTCCTCGCCCGAATAGCTCAGCAGCGAGCGGGCATAGGTGCGGATCAGCACCTGCTTGAAGCTGTCGACCAAACGCTGGCGCTGCGCCTGACTGGCCTCGCGCCAATAGCGACCGACCGCGCCCTGGGTGATGCGCACGAAGTCGAAATGGGGCGCGACCTGGTCCTCGAGCAGACCATAGATCAGGCTCGGATCGCGCTCGATCTCGGCGCGGCGCTGCTCGAGGGTGTCGAGCATACGCATGGTAGTGCGCTCGACCAGGGCGGTGGCCGACTCCTGGGCCGCGCTCGCCAGACCACTGCCGAGGCTCGCCAGCACCAGGGTCACCAGCAATAGAAAATGACGTTGCCGCAACATCAGCCGTCTCCGCTTGCCTTGCTGAATAGGAATTGTCCGATCATCTGCTCGAGGATCATCGCCGACTGGGTCTGCATGATCTCGTCGCCGTCGCCCAGCACATCGGGGCTGCCACCGGGCTCGAGCGCAACGTATTGCTCACCGAGCAGCCCGGAGGTGAAGACGTTGGCGAAGGTGTCCATCGGCAGGTTGTCGACCGCCGAGTCGATACGCAGCGTCACCACCGCCTCGAAGGTGCGGGGATCGAAGGCCACCGCCTCCACGCGACCGACCCGCACCCCAGCCATGCTCACCGGCGCACGCGCCTTGAGGCTGCCGACGTTGGCAAAGCGTGCGGTGAGCCGATAGCCCTCGTCGACCCCGGCGAGATTGAGGTTGCTGACCTGCATCGCGAGGAAGAACAGGGCGACGAAGCCGGCGACCATGAAGGCCCCGACCAGGATCTCGATGTTGCGTTGTCTTGCCATCTCATCAGCCTCCGAACATCAACGCGGTGAGCACGAAATCGAGCCCGAGCACGGCCAGCGCGCCATGCACCACGGTACGGGTGGTCGCGCGGCTCACGCCTTCGGAGGTCGGGCTGCAGTCATAGCCCTGGAACAGCGCGATCCAGGTCACCACCACGCCGAACACCAGCGACTTGATGACACCGTTGACCACGTCCTCGCGAAAATCGACCGCCGACTGCATCTGGCTCCAGAAGGCGCCAGCGTCGACGCCAAGCAGCCCGATGCCGACGAAATAGCCGCCGATCACGCCGACGGCACTGAACACCGCCGCCAGCAGCGGCATCGCCAACACCCCGCCGAACAACCGCGGCACCAGGATCCGGCGCACCGGATCGACGGCCATCAGCTCCAGGCCGGCGAGCTGCTCGGTGGCCTTCATCAGGCCGATCTCGGCGGTCAGCGCCGAGCCCGCGCGACCGGCCACCAACAGCGCGGTGACCACCGGGCCGAGCTCACGCACCAGCGAGGCGGCGACCATCAGCCCCAGGCTCTCGGCGGCGCCGAAGCGAGCCAGCACATAGTAGCCCTGCAGCGCCAGCACCATGCCGACGAACAACCCGGAGACGCCGACGATCAGCATCGAGAGCACGCCGACGTTGTAGACCTGTGCGATCAGCAGCCGCGGCCGGCGCAGCACCTCACCGATGCCGAGCACCATCGCCAGCAGCAGCCGGTGGGCGCGTCCGAAGCGCGCCAGGGCATCGAGCCCACCGCGACCGAGTCGCGCCAGGGGATCGAACAACATCTCAGCGTCCTCCCCGGCTCAGCAGGTCTTCGGCCAGCGAGGGCCCCGGATAGTGGAAATGCACCGGCCCGTCGGCCTCGCCGTCCATGAACTGGCGCACCCAGGTCGAGCGCTCGGCGGCGATCTCGGCCGGTGAGCCCTGGGCGACCACCCGACCGTGCGAGATCAGATAGACATGATCGGCAATCCGCGTGGTCTCGGCCACATCGTGCGACACCAGCACGCTAGTGAGGTTCGCCGCGTCGTTGAGCTGGCGGATCAGCGACACCAGCGCGCCCATGGAGATCGGGTCCTGGCCGGTGAAGGGCTCGTCGTAGAGGATCATCTCGGGGTCGAGCGCGATCGCCCGCGCCAGCGCTACCCGACGCGCCATGCCGCCGGACAGCTCGCTCGGCATCAGCGCGCGCGCGCCGCGCAGCCCCACCGCCTCGAGCTTCAGCAATACCAGCTTACGCAGCAGCGAAGGCGAGAGGTCGGTGTGCTCGCGCAGCGGATAGGCGACGTTATCGAAGACGTTGAGATCGGTCAGCAGCGCCCCGCTCTGGAACAGCATGCCCATACGCCGGCGCAATCGATAGAGCGCACTCTTGTCGAGCTCGTGCACCGCCACACCGCCGACCTCGACGCGACCGGCGTCAGGACGCAGTTGTCCGGTGATCAGTTTGAGCAGCGTGGTCTTGCCGGTCCCGCTCGGTCCCATCACCGCAGTCACGGCGCCGCGACGGATGTCGAGATCGAGCCCGTCGAAGATGACCCGCTCGCCGCGGCGGAAGCTCAGGTCGCGGACCCGCACCAGCACATCGTCGGTGGCGGATGCCCGCGCGGCTTCATCGGTGCCCGCAGACGCGTCCTCGACCCGGACGCCCGGCGCGCCGCCTGGGCCCTGGCTTGGCATCATGGTGAAATGTCGCTATCGACGCATCGGTCGGCCAAAGCAGGCAATTCTCGCGGCCCCGGCGCGGGGCGTCAAGCAAAGGGCCAGCGACCGAGAAGATTGAACCGCCAAGCCGCGAAGGGCGCAAAGAAGAGGTAGAGTCTCCAGCGACCAGCCTCCAGTCGCCAGTGGGTGTGCGTCCTCGACAACAGCACGGCCTGCCATCACCATTGGCGCCGGCGCTTGAGGACACCTGACCACGGGCCGCTGGTCGCCGACCACTTGAACACCTTTGCGCTCTTTGCGGCTTGGCGGTTCAATCCTGGCGGCTGGCGGCTGGCGGCAGCCCCTCGCCCACTCGCCCAATGCGACATGTCCGCGTGGCATGGTGTATTTTTCCTGGTTTGACCGACCACTCATCGGCTCCATCCCCGAGACCATGACCGAACGACGACAACTCGGCGCCCGTCTGGCGCCGCTCGATGCCGGCGAGCACGATCGCATCATCGATCTCGCCCGCGCCGTTCTCGACACCGAGGCCCAGGCGATCACGGCGCTCGCCGCACGGATCGACACCCCATTCGTCACCGCCTGTCGCTACATGCTCGCCTGCGCCGGGCGCATCGTGGTCACCGGGATGGGCAAGTCGGGACACATCGGCGGCAAGATCGCCGCCACCCTGGCGAGCACCGGCAGCCCGGCCTTCTTCGTCCACCCCGGCGAGGCCAGCCACGGTGACCTGGGCATGATCACCCCGCTCGACGTGGTGGTGGCGATCTCCAACTCCGGCGAGACCGCCGAGGTGCTCACCATCCTGCCGGTGCTCAAGCGGCTCGGGGTGCCGATGATCGCGATGACCGGGCGGCGCGACTCGACCCTGGCGCGCGAGGCCGACGTCCATCTCGATGTCACCGTCTCGGCCGAGGCCTGCCCGCTCGGCCTGGCGCCGACCACCAGCACCACCGCGACGCTGGCGATGGGGGATGCGCTCGCCGTGGCGCTGCTCGAGGCGCGCGGCTTCACCGCCGAGGACTTCGCCCGCTCGCACCCGGCCGGGAGCCTGGGGCGACGCCTGCTGCTGCACGTCGACGACATCATGCATCGCGACGAGCGGGTCCCCCGCGTCGGTCGCGAGGCGAGCCTGCTGGCCACCCTCGAGGAGATCTCGCGCAAGGGGCTGGGGATGAGCGCGGTGGTCGACGACGACGGGCGGCTGTGCGGCATCTTCACCGACGGCGACCTGCGCCGTGCGCTCGATCGCGGCGTCGACGTCCACCACACCCGGATCGAGACGGTGATGACCCGCGACTGTGTCACCATCTCCCCCGGCGCGCTCGCCGCCGAGGCGCTGCAGCTGATGGAGGCGCGCTCGATCAACGCGCTGCTGGCGCTCGACGGCGAGCGCCGCCCGGTCGGCGCACTCAACATGCACGACCTGTTGCGCGCGGGCGTGGTCTGAAACCGACCCCGCTAGTCAAAACCGCCCGCGCACCGGACAATGCGCCGCACAGGGGCCCGCCCCTTCTTCCCCACCAAGGAGTCACCAGGGAGATGCAAGAGATCCGCAACCGCGCCGCCGCCATTCGTCTGGCGATCTTCGACGTCGACGGCGTACTCACCGACGGCAGCCTCTATCTCGGCGACGACGGTCAGGAATACAAGGCGTTCAACGCCCGCGACGGTCACGGCATGGTGATGTTGCGCGAGTCCGGCGTGACCCTCGCGGTGATCACCGGGCGCAGCTCGCGGGTGGTCACCATGCGGATGAAGGGGTTGGGGGTGAACCACGTCTACCAGGGCCAGCGCGACAAGCTCGCCGCCTATCTCGAGCTGCGCGAGCGGCTGGGGGTCGAGGATGCCGCCGTGGCCTATCTCGGCGACGACGTCATCGACCTGCCGGTGATGCGCCAGGTCGGGCTGGCCGCGGCGGTGGCCGACGCCCACCCGATGGTGCGCGCCGAGGCGCACTGGCACACCACGGCGCACGGCGGGCGCGGCGCCGCACGCGAGTTCTGCGAGCTGATCATGGACGCCCAGGGGACGCTGGCGCGACTGGCCGGACAGCGTCCATGAGCACCCGCGCGCACTGGCCGCTGCGCTACTACCTGCTCGCCGCCTTCTTCGCCCTCAGCGGGCTCGCGGGCTGGTGGCAGGTCCAGCGCATCGACCAGCCGCAGGGACCGGCCACCGTACGCCCCCGCGTCCCCGACTACGTGGTCCACGCGTTCACCGCGCTCGAGACCGACACCAGCGGCGCGCCGAGCCGACGCCTGAGCGCAACCGAGTTGCGTCAGTTCGTCGCCGAGGATCTCTCCGAGCTCGACCGCCCACACATGCAGCTGTTCCAGTCCGACGGACCGCCGTGGCGCGCGCGCGCCGAGCACGGGCTGGTGCTCGAGGGCGGCGCGGAGGTGCGGCTCACCGGCGACGTCCATCTCGAGCGCGACGCCACCGCCGAGGCCCCACCCGCGCACATCGAAACCGAACAGCTCAACGTCTGGCACCAGCGCGCCTATGCCCGTACCGACCTGCCGGTGCGGGTGGCCAGCGGCGAGGACTGGCTGAGCGCCACCGGCATGCAGCTGTGGTACGACGAGCCGGCGCGCGCCACCTTCCACGGTCGCACCCGGATGCTGCTCGCCCCGACCCAGGAGACCCAACCATGAGCCGTCCACTGCGCCTGCTGGCACTGTTGCTGTTGTTCGGCTGGAACCCGGCCAACGCGCTCGATGACGACCCCCAGCAACCGATGTATATCGAGGCCGACGACGTCGAGGTACGCGAGGCCGAGGGCACCAGCATCTATGTCGGCAACGTCGAGGTCACCCAGGGCAGCATGCGCCTGCACGCCGATCACATGACCGTCTATCACCGCGAGGACCGCCGCCCGCGCCAGATCATCGCCATCGGCACCCCGGCGCGCTTCCGTCAACTGCTCGAGGACGACCAGGGCGAGGTCCGCGCCTTCGCCAGACGCATGGAGTTCGACACCGACCGCGACGAGCTGGTGCTGATCGACGAGGCGGTACTGATCCAGGGCGAGGACCGCGTCGCCAGCGAGCGCATCGTCTACGACCGTGCCCGCGAACACTTCCGTGCCGGTGGCAGCGGTCGGGTGCGGATCACCATCACCCCCGAGGAGGAGTCATGACAGGGGTCGACGGATGAGCGTACTGCGCGCCGAACAGCTCAAGAAACGTTATCGCAGCCGCGAGGTCCTGCGGGGAGTGAGCGTCGAGGTCGAGGCCGGCGAGGTGGTCGGGCTGCTCGGCCCCAACGGCGCCGGCAAGACCACCTGCTTCTATCTCATCGTCGGGCTGATCCCGGCTGACCAGGGGCGCATCACCCTCGACGAGCACGACATCACGCTGATGCCAATGCATGCGCGCGCGCGCGCCGGACTGAGCTATCTGGCGCAGGAGCCCTCGGTGTTTCGCAAGCTCAGCGCGCGCGACAACATCCTCGCGATCCTCGAGACCCGCGGCGACCTCGACCGCGAGCAGCGCGAGCAGCGTTGCGAGCAGCTGCTCGAGGAGCTCGGCATCGCCCATATCGGCGAGTCGCTGGCACTCAGCCTCTCCGGCGGCGAGCGTCGGCGTCTCGAGATCGCCCGCGCGCTGGCCGTCGACCCCAAGGTGATGCTGCTCGACGAGCCCTTCGCCGGCGTCGACCCGATCGCCGTGGGCGACATCAAGGCGATCGTCTCGCACCTGCGCGAGCGCGGCATCGGCGTGTTGATCACCGATCACAACGTGCGCGAGACGCTCGACATCTGCGATCGCGGCTACATCATCAGTAATGGCGAGGTGATCGCCGCCGGTCGCCCCGACGAGCTGCTCGCCAACCAGCAGGTACGCGACGTCTATCTCGGTGCCGACTTCGCCATGTAGCATGTAGGCAGCAGCATCCGCGCCCCGCTGCTACATATTGGGGGTAAGATGAAGACCATCGCGTCCCGGCAGGGGACGCGCTTGACGTGACTCAGGCACCTTTGTTGCCACCCGACCTATAATCGTCATAGGACGGTCATCGACCCGGCATAGAGACAGACGCAAGACGCATCGGCGATCCATGAAGCAAACCATCCAGCTTCGCCTCGGCCAACACCTGACGATGACGCCCCAGCTGCAGCAGGCGATTCGCCTCCTGCAGCTGTCGACGCTCGAGCTGCAGAAGGAGATCCAGGAGGCGCTGGACTCCAACCTGATGCTCGAGGAGGCCGAGGAGGCCGACCGCTTCGCCGCCAACGGTGAGGACAGTGGCAATGGCGCACACGAGTCTCCGCCCAGCGATGAGCAGGGCAGCGCCGAGCGTGAGCTCCAGGGCGAGACCAACGAGATCCCCGATGAGCTCCCGGTCGACACCCAGTGGGCCGATGTCTACGACGGCTATCTACCGCCGAGCATCCAGGGCAGCGCCGAGAACGCCGACTTCGACCCCTTCCTCCACCAGAGCCGCCCCCAGACCCTGCACGATCACCTCATCTGGCAGCTCAACCTCATCCGACTGAGCGAGCGCGACGAGATGATCGCCGAGGCGGTGATCGACGCCATCGACGCGCGCGGCTATCTTCGGGCCGATCTCGACGAGCTGCTGGCCACCATCGGCGACGATCAGATCAGTCTCGAGGAGATCGCCACCATGGTGCACCGGGTGCAGTCGTTCGATCCCCCGGGGGTCGGCGCCCGCGATCTCGCCGAGTGCCTGCAGATCCAGCTGCGTCAGCTCCCCGCCGAGACCCCGCAGCGCGACCTCGCGCTGGCGATCTGTCGCGACGGCTTCGAGCACCTGCCGCGCAAGGACATCGCCGCGCTGATGCGCCGCTTCAAGCAGACCGAGCCCGAGATTCGTGGTGCACTCACGCTGATCTGCCAGCTCAACCCGCACCCCGGCGACTTGATCGCGCAGGAGCCCCCGGAGTACGTTGTACCCGACATCTTCGTGCGCAGACAGAATGGTCGCTGGTCGGTGGAACTCAACCCGGAATCCACACCCAAACTGAGGGTGAACGCGGACTACGCCAGACTGATCCGGCGCGCCGACACCAGCAGCGACAGCGTCACCATGCGCAACCACCTGCAGGAGGCGCGCTGGTTCATCAAGAGCCTGGCGAGCCGTAACGACACCGTGCTGCGGGTGGGCGCCAAGATCGTGGAGATGCAGCAGGCGTTCTTCGAGCACGGCGAGGAGGCGATGCGGCCGATGGTGCTGCGCGACGTCGCCGAGGCGCTCGAGCTGCACGAGTCGACCGTCTCCCGGGTCACCACGCAGAAATACATGCATACGCCGAGGGGCACCCTGGAGTTCAAGTACTTCTTCTCGTCCCACGTCAGCACCACTTCTGGTGGGGAGTGTTCATCAACGGCGATCCGCGCGCTCATTCGTAAGCTGATCGCCGCCGAACCCGCCAGAAAACCCTTGAGCGACAGCAAGATCGCGGCCGAACTGGCCGATCGCGGCATCCAGGTCGCGCGTCGAACCGTCGCCAAGTACCGCGAGGCCATGGGTATTCCAGCCTCGAACGAGCGCAAACGCCTGGCATGAGCAGGCTGTTTGGAACCCCTGTAAGGAGTCCAATGATGCAAATCAATCTGACGGGTCATCACGTCGACATCACCGAGGCACTGCGCGACTACGTCGACAGCAAATTCGCACGCCTGGCGCGTCACTTCGACCACGTCACCAATGCCCACGTCATTCTCAGTGTGGAAAAGCTCGACCAGAAGGCCGAGGCGACGCTACACATCAATGGTGGGAAGCTCTTCGCCGACTCCGTGCATGAAGACATGTATGCCGCGATCGACGGCCTGACCGACAAGCTCGATCGCCAGATCCTGCGCCACAAGGAGAAGAAGAACGACTATCGCAGCGCACCCGGCCCGAAGGCGGCCGATGCCGAGGCCGACGTCGAGGCCGATACCGAATAGCCCGGCAACGGCCTGATGGCCCATGCGTCGGCGGGGCGTCGGGGACACCCGACACCCGCCGGACCGACGCACCGACACCTCGAACGGATCCGTGACCGCGCCGTTCGGGGTGTTTTGCATTGAGACCCTGAGATCCGAGCCGATATCGACACCTGCCGGCTCCGACGACTCGAAGGACACCCAGACCCCATGACCACGACCACGCGCCCCGATCACCCGCCGGTATGGACACCGGACACCGTCGCCGCCCAGCGCCCCTGTCCCTGCGACCACCAGGAGCCTTGACCGATGTTCAGTCCAGACCTGATCAGCGAGGCCCGAGTCAGCTGCGGTGCCGAGATCGCCAGCAAGAAGCGGCTGCTCGAGACGCTCGCCGAGCTGCTGGCCAACGACCACCCCCGTCTCAACACCGAACTCGTCTTCGAGCGTCTGCTCGAGCGCGAGCGACTCGGCAGCACCGGACTCGGTCACGGTGTGGCGCTGCCGCACGCCCGCATCAAGGAGATCAACGAGGTGCTTGGGGCCTTCGTCAGCACCAGCACCGGGGTCGACTATGACGCGATCGACGGCGAGCCGGTCGATCTCGCCTTCGCCCTGCTGGTCCCGGAGAGCGCCACCGAGGAACACCTCCAGCTGCTCGCCCGGCTCGCCGGCATGTTCAGTGACCCGACCACCCGCGCCGCGCTGCGCGAAGCCCGCTCGGCGGCGACCGTGTTGCAACTGATCGAGACGAACGAGGCGCGCTAGCGCCACGCCGGCCTGGGCCATGCTCGACAGCCTCCAGTCACTCCTCGAACAGACCGGCCCGCGGCTGCAGCTGCGCTGGCTCAACGGCGAGCCCGAGCAAGGCTCCCCGCTGCGCCGGCCCGAGCGTGCACGCTCGCGCGAGTCGCTGATCGGCTCGCTCAACTGCATCCACCCCAACTGTCTGCAGGTGATCGGCCGCGCCGAACAGCGCTACCTCCAGGCACTGGGCCGCACCGCCTTCGAGGAAACCCTCGAACAACTCTTCGCCGAGCAGCCGGCAGCAATCCTGTTCGCCGACGGCCTCGAGCCGCACCCCGCCTTCTTCGCCTTCGCCGCCGAGCACGACACCCCGCTGCTCGGCTCGTCGCTCGGCGACGAGGAGCTGATCAACCACCTGCGCTACTTCCTCACCCACGCCCTGGCCGAGCGTCAGACCCTGCACGGCGTCTTCATCGAGGTGCTGGGGATGGGGGTATTGCTGATCGGCGATCCGGCGGTGGGCAAGAGTGAGCTGGCGCTCGACCTGATCACCCGGGGTCATCGGCTCATCGCCGACGACGCACCGCGTTTCGCGCGCATCGCCCCGGAGACCATCGAGGGCACCTGCCCGGAGACCCTGCGGGACTTCCTCGAGGTGCGCGGGCTGGGTATCCTCAACATCCGCGCGATGTTCGGCGAGGGCGCGGTCCAGCGCAGCAAGACGCTGAACCTGATCATCGACCTGCAACCCCTCGATCAACAACAGATCGCCGGTCTCGACCGGCTCACCGGCAGCCTCTCGGCGACCGACGTGCTCGGGGTCGCGATCCCGACCATCACCATGCCGGTGGCGCCGGGACGCAACCTGGCCATCCTGGTGGAAGCGGCAGTGCGCCACCAGATCCTACGTATCCGTGGCTACGACGCCGGCGTCGACTTCATCGACCGGCAGGCGCGGGCGATCCGTCTCGACCGCCCCGACCCGCCCGGCCCCGGATCCAGACCCTAGCACCGCTCCCGACCTCGATCGGGACCGGCTCGGAGCAACCCGCAGCCCATGAAACTCGTCATCCTCAGTGGCCTGTCCGGCTCGGGCAAGAGCGTCGCCCTGCACACGCTCGAGGACCTTGGCTATTACTGCATCGACAACCTGCCGCTGTTCCTGCTCAAGGACCTGGTCGCGGGGCTGCGCAAGGCCCCCGACGACGGCTTCTCCAGCACCGCGGTGGGCATCGACGCGCGCACCAGCCCGCGCGCGCTCGGTCGGCTCGCGGAGCTGATCGAGGAGGCGCGCGCCCAGGGCATCGACTGTCGGGTGATGTTCCTCGACGCCGACACCGACACCCTCAAGCGCCGCTTCAGCGAGACCCGGCGACGTCACCCGCTCACCCGCGGCAACCGCTCGCTCGACGAGGCCATCCGCCTCGAGCGCCGCCTGCTCGAGGCCATCGGTCGCTGCGCCGAGATCCGTATCGACACCACCCACACCAATGTGCACGAGCTGCGCGACCTGGTCCGTGCCCATCTCGTCGGCAGCGACTCGCCCAAGGTCTCGATCCTGTTGCAGTCGTTCGGCTTCAAACATGGTGTGCCCAAGGACGTCGACTTCATCTTCGACGTGCGCTGCCTGCCCAACCCGCATTGGCAGCCGGAACTCAAGCCGCTGACCGGACTCGATCAGCCGGTGATGGAGTTCCTCGACGCCAGCGCCGAGGCCGGCGAGATGCGTGACGACATGCTCGCCTTCTTCGACCGCTGGATCCCGCGCTTCGAGACCGACGGGCGCAGTTATCTCACCATTGCCATCGGCTGTACCGGCGGCCAGCATCGCTCGGTCTACATGAGCGAGGCGCTGCGCCGTCACTTCGAGCAGACCGGTCACAAGGTGCTGATCAGACACCGGGAGTTACCGTGAGCATCGGACTGTTACTCATCACCCACCAGCCACTCGGCGGCGACCTGCTGCGCATCGCCAGCGCCATCCTCGGCAACGAGCCGGCGGCCACCGAGGCGCTCGAACTGATCAACGATCGTCCCTGCGAGTGCATGTTGCGCGAGGCGCTCGACTGCGTCGACCGACTCGACCAGGGCGACGGCGTGCTGGTACTCACCGACCTCTACGGCGCCACCCCGGCCAACATCGCCCTGGCGCTGCACGCGCAGCGACGCCGGGTGCGGGTGATCTCCGGGGTCAACCTGCCGATGCTGCTGCGCGCGCTCAACTATGCCCAGCTCGACCTCGACAGCGTCGCCGAGAAGGCGCTCGAGGGTGGACGCGAGGGTGTGATTCGCTGTCAGGAGCAAGGCGCATGACCAGCAAGGATTTCGAGATCATCAACCGGCTCGGCCTCCACGCCCGCGCCGCGGCCAAGCTGGTGCAGTGCGCCAACGGCTTCACCAGCCGCATCGAGGTCGAGCGCCGCGGTCAGCGCGTCAACGGCAAGAGCATCATGGGGGTGATGATGCTAGCCGCCAGCCAGGGCACCTGGATCACCGTCAGCGCCGAGGGCGAGGACGAGACGGCGGCCTTGGCGGCGATCGAACAACTCATCGGCGAGCGCTTCGGGGAGGGCGAGTGACCATCGCCTACCAGGGCATCGGCATCCACTCGACGCGCGCCATCGCGCTCGGGCCGGCGCTGGTCGACAGTCGCAGCCTGGCCACCGTCGGTCATGTCGAGATCAGCGACGAGCAGGTGCCGGCCGAACTCGAGCGGCTGGAGCGGGCGATCGCCTCGGCACGCGGCGCGCTCGAGGCGGTACGCGCGCAGATCCCCACCCAGACCCCGCAGAACATCGCCGAGTTCATCGACACCCACCTGCTGATGCTCGAGGACGCGGCGCTGGTCGAGGAGGTCCGGCGCATCGTCAGCGCCGAGCGCTGCAGCGCCGAGTGGGCGCTGCAGCAACAGCGCGACACCCTGGTGCGCATCTTCGACGAGATGGACGACCCCTATCTGCGCACCCGCCGTGACGACGTCGAGCACGTCGTCCACCAGATCCAGTCCTTCCTCGCCGGCGACAGCCCGGAGCCGCGTCTGCCCGAGCACGATCTCGACGGCCATGTGGTAGTCGCCCGCGACCTCACCCCGGCCGATACCATCCTGCTCCATCATCGCGGCATCGCCGGCTTCGTCACCGAGTTCGGCGGACCGATGTCGCACACCGCGATTCTCGCGCGCAGCCTCGGCGTCCCGGCGGTGATCGGGGTGCGCAACATCACCCGCTACATCGAGCCGCGCGAGTTCCTGGTGGTCGACGGCGAGAACGGCACCGTACTGTGCGACGCCGACGACCTCACCATCGCCCACTTCCGTGATCGCGTCCGCGCCGCCGAGGCCCGCCAGCGCCGGCTGCGCCGACTGATCGGACGCGCCGCGCGCACCCGCGACGGCATCGCGGTCGGACTCCAGGCCAACCTCGAGCTGCCCGAGGACGTGGAGACGGCGCGCGCCAACGGCGCCGCCGGCGTCGGACTCTATCGCACCGAGTTCCTCTACATGAACCGCCTCGACCTGCCCGACGAGGAGGAGCAGTTCGCCAGCTACGCGGCGATGATCGAGGGACTCGGCGGCATTCCCACCACCATCCGCACTCTCGATCTCGGCGCCGACAAGGACAGCGCCGCCCAGCCGATCGAGCCGAGCGGCAACCCCGCCCTGGGGTTGCGCGCGATCCGTCTCTGTCTCAAGGAGCCGGCGCTGTTCCGGCCCCAGCTGCGCGCCATCCTGCGCGCCTCGGCGCTCGGCCCGGTGCGGCTGATGCTGCCGATGGTCTCGGGGGTGCGCGAGGTGGTGGCGGTGCGCCAACTGCTCGAACAGCTCAAGCGTGAACTCGCCAGCGAGGGACTGGCGCACGACCCGGCGCTGCCGCTCGGCGCGATGATCGAGGTACCGGCCGCGGCACTCGCCGCCGGGGCCATCGCCCGCCACTGCGACTTCCTCTCGATCGGCACCAATGACCTCATCCAGTACACCCTCGCCATCGACCGTCTCGACGACGCCGTCAACGACCTCTACGACCCCACCCACCCGGCGATCCTGCGGCTGATCCGCATGACCATCGAGGCCGGCCGCACCCGCGGCATCCCGGTCGGGATGTGTGGCGAGATGGCCGGCGACGCACGCTTCACCCGGTTGCTGCTGGGGCTCGGGCTGCGCGAGTTCAGCATGCAGCCCGGCGCCCTGCTCGACGTCAAGGAGGTGGTGCTCACCGCCGACACCCGCACACTGCAACAGCGCACCGAGACGCTCTTCGCCCGCCTCGACGAGACCGACCCCCAGGACCTGCTCGCAGCGCTCAACACCGATTGACACCGCCCCGGCCCACCCCACCGGCTCTGTTAGGATAGGTGCAACCGAGCGCCGCCCCGGTAGCATGCCGGCGTCGCGACGCACCACATCGCCGCACCCGGCGAGCGCCTCCCAATCACAGCAGCCACGGGCAGCCATGACAGCCGCAGCAGCCAGCACCACTGACGACCAGCGTTTCGCCGATCTTCACCAGGTTCTCGAGCAGGGTGCCATGCGCAAGGCCGCGCGTATGCTCAATGCCCTGCAACCGGCCGAGATCGCCCATCTGCTGGAGTCGCAGCCACCCAACGAGCGCGAGCTGGTATGGAGTCTGGTCGATGCCGAGTACGACGGCGAGATCCTCACCAGTCTCAACGACGACGTGCGCGAGCAGCTGATCAGCCAGATGGACGCCGGCGAGCTGGTCGCCGCCGTCGGCGGACTCGACACCGACGACCTGGCCGACCTCATCCAGGACCTGCCGGTGACCATCACCAGCGAGGTGCTCAAATCACTCGACCAGCAGCGACGCGAACGACTGCAGACCGCCCTCGCCTTCCCCGAGGACAGCGCCGGCGGCCTGATGAATACCGACACCGTCACCGTCCGCCCCGAGGTCACGCTCGACGTGGTAATGCGCTATCTGCGCCGACTCAAGGACGGGCTGCCGGACATCACCGACAACCTCATCGTGGTCAATCGCGAGGGCTCCTATCTCGGTGTGCTCTATCTCACCGACCTGCTCACCCACGACCCCGAGGAGACGGTGGCCGAGGCGATGACGCTAGCGGTGCAGGCGATCCCGGCGACCTGGGGGGCGCGCGAAGTGGCCACCCGCTTCGAGCAGCACGACCTGGTCACCGCACCCGTGGTCGACGACTCGGGACTGCTGCTCGGGCGCATCACCGTCGACGACGTGATGGACGTCATCCGTGAGGAGGCCGAGCACCAGTTCCTCGGCCAGGCCGGCCTCTCCGAGACCGAGGACATGTTCGCCCCGGTGCTGCTCAGCGCGCGACGCCGCGCGCTGTGGCTGGGGGTGAACCTGCTCACCGCCTTCCTCGCCGCCTGGGTGATCGGTCGCTTCGAGGACACCATCCAGCAGGTGGTCGCGCTGGCGGTGCTGATGCCGGTGGTCGCCAGCATGGGCGGTATCGCCGGCACCCAGACCCTGACCCTGGCAATCCGCGGCCTGGCGATCGGTCAGCTCTCGAGCAAGAACGCCCGCTGGCTGCTGTGGAAGGAGTTGGCGGTGGCGGCGATCAACAGCGTGGTCTGGGCGGTGGTGGTGGCGGCGGTCGCCGCCTACTGGTTCGGCGACCCGCAGATCGCCCTGGTGATCGGCGTGGCGATCACCATCAACCTACTCGCCGCAGCCCTCGCCGGGGCGCTGCTGCCGATGGCGCTGGAGCGCTTCGGCATCGACCCGGCGCTCGCCGGCGGGGTCATTCTCACCACCGTCACCGACGTGGTCGGCTTCGTCGCCTTCCTCGGGCTCGCCACCCTGTTCCTGGTCTGAGCCAGACTCAGCCGCGCCAGCCCTCGAGCAGGGCGCGGGTCGCCGCGACCCGCGCCCGCGCACCTTCGGCGCTGTCGGCCTCGGCATAGACGCGCAGCTCCGGGGCGTTGCCCGAGGGGCGCAGATGGACGATCTCGCCAGCGGCGAAGGTGATCCGCAGCCCGTCGGTCTGGTCGACCTCGGCGACGGCGCCGAGCGCCTCACCGAACAAGGCGCCGATCGCTGCGGGATCGGCGGCGAGCGCAGCGATACGCGACTGCGACTGCGCCGAGGGGAACTCGCGCAGCCGATCGCTCGCGGTGAAGCGTGGCGGCAGCTCGGCGGCGAGTGCGGCGAGCGGCAATGCGCGCGCGGCGCTCGCCTGCAGCAACGCGAGGGCGACGATCACCGCGTCGCGTGTCGGCAGCGCCGGCAGCACCCGCCCGTCGTGCTCGATGGCGCTGCCGAGCAGGAAACCACCATTGGCCTCGTAACCGACCACCGGCGCCAGACCGCGCCCGAGCAGCGTCGTCATCCCGGAGATCACATAGGGCGACCCGATACGGGTGCGCAGCACCTCGGTGAAGCCCCCGCAACGCTCGACTGCGGTATTGCTGCTCACCGGGGTAACCACCGCCGTGGCGCCGAGCTGGCGCGCGCAGAGGATGCCGGCGATGTCCCCGCGCAGCCACTCGCCGCGGGCATCGGCGACCAGTGGTCGATCGCCGTCGCCATCGGCCGAGACCAGCGCATCGAACGCGCCATCGGCGCACCACTCACGCGCCAGCGCAACGTCCTCGGGACGGATCGCCTCGGTGTCGACCGGCACGAACCGATCGGCGCGTGCCAGCCGCTGCACCTCGGCGCCGAGCGCCTCGAGCAGCTCGGCGAGACAGTCGCGCGCCACGCTCGAGTGCTCGTAGACCCCGACCCGCAACCCGCGCAGACAGCCCTCGGGGAAGAAATCGAGATAGCGCCGCAGATAGGCGCCGCGCGCCGCGTCACTCGCCGGCGGCAGCGGCGCGGCGGCGGCATCGACGAAGGCCCCCGCGGCGGTGAACAGCTCCCCGGGGGCGATCACCGGCAGGGCGCGGATCGCCGCCTCGTCGTCCTTGAGGATCTCGCCGCTGGGCAGGTTGAACTTGATACCGTTGCGGTCATCCGGGATATGGCTGCCGGTGACCATCAGCGTCGGCACGCCACGGGCGATGCCGTGAGCGGCGAGCGCCGGGGTGGGGATGCGACCGTGGTCGCGCGGCTCCAGCCCGAGGTCGCGCGCGGCGCGGGCACAGGCGCGGAGGATACGCTCGGTGCTCGGGCGCAGGTCGCCGGCGAGACCGACCTCGGCGCCCGCGGCCAGCGCCCCCTGTTCACGGACATAACGGAGAAAGGCATGGGCATAGGCGTAACAGACCCGGTCGGTCATCGCCGTCGCCAGCCCACGGGCGCCACTGGTCCCGAACTTGACCCCAGAGGTCGTCATCAACTCGTCGATCAGCATTCCCCCCTCCCTTGACTCTGCAACTGACAACGCATCGCGACAGTCTAGAACCGCCAGCGGCCAGCGGCCAGCGGCCAGCGGCCAGCGGCCAGCGGCCAGCGGCCAGCGGCCAGCGGCCAGCGGCCAGCGGATTGAACCGCAAAGCCGCAAAGAACGCCAAGGGATGAACAGCAACCGGCCACCAGCCATCAGTGGGCGCCCGTCCCCGACGGCTGGCGCACTGACAACTGGTGGCTGATCGCTGGCGGCTAAGACCCGACGGCTACGCCGCCGTCACGGGTCCATGAACTCGAGTTCGCGGCCGAGGTTGCGGCCGTAGAAGATCTCGCTCAGCTCGCGACGCAGCAGCTTGTGGATGCGCTTGTACTCGCGCTCGGAGAGATCCTTGGCCTTGATACAGAAGAGATAGTCGTCGAGCCGGAAGTGCTTGAGGACCATCTTGGTGTGGAACATGTTCTCCTGATAGACGTTGACGTCCATCATCTGGAACTTGCGCTTGGTATCGCGCGAGAGATAGTTCTGGATCGAGCTGATGTTGTGGTCGATGAAGTGCTTCTTGCCACGCACGTCACGGGTGAAGCCGCGCACCCGGTAGTCCATGGTGACCACGTCCGACTCGAAGGAGTGGATCAGATAGTTGAGCGCGCGCAGCGGCGAGATCCGCCCACAGGTCGAGACGTCGATATCGGCACGGAAGGTACTGATCCCGGTCTGCGGGTTGGACTCGGGATAGGTGTGGACGGTGATATGGCTCTTGTCGAGATGCGCCACCACCGCCTCGGGCAGCGGCCCCGGGGTGGCGTTGTTCGACAGTGCCTCGGCGGCGATCGGCTCCTCCGAGATCAGCATGGTCACCGAGGCACCCTGGGGCTCATAGTCCTGATGCGCGATGTTGAGGATATTGGCGCCGATGATCTCGGTGACATCGGTCAGGATCGCGGTCAGGCGCTCGGCGTTGTAGGCCTCGTCGATATACTCGATATAGGCCTCGCGCTGCTCGTCCGAGTCGGCGTAGCAGACATCGTAGATATTGAAACTGAGCGACTTGGTCAGGTTGTTGAACCCTTCCAGGCGCAGCTTCTTCAACGGATTGGGCATTCCTCAGGAACCTCGGAAACAACGGAAGGCGCGGGCGCTAACGTGGTGGCGCATCCGCAACGGAGACGGCTGTATCACGCAGCTCGAAGTCGTGGGTGATCTCGGCGGTGGCGCCGAGCATGATCGAGGCCGAGCAGTACTTCTCGGCGCTGAGCGCGATCGCGCGCTCGACCCGCTTGGGGTCGAGTCCCTGTCCGCTGACGATGAAGTGCGCATGGATCCGGGTGAAGACCTTGGGATCGCGCTCGGCACGCTCGGCCGTGAGCTCGACCACACAGTCGCTGACCTGCTGGCGGGCCTTGCGCAGGATCTGCATCACATCGAACTGGGTGCAGCCACCCATGCCGATCAACAGCAGTTCCATCGGTCGAGGACCGAGGTTGCGCCCCCCGTACTGGGGCGGTCCGTCCATCACCACTGCATGTTCGGACCCCGCATCGCCGGCCATGCCGACCATGGCCGCACCCTCGAGCCACTTCACCCGCGCCTTCATATCCCGTTTGCTCCCGTCTGCTCCGCCGTCACCCGCCAGGCCACGCCCGACCGACCCCGGCCTCGAACCGGGCGAAGGCTAACACAGTTCGACAATGCACAGCAGCATGCATAGAATCGTGAGACGACAAGGCGCTCTGGCAAGCTTCGCATGAGCATTCTGACACCACCGAAAAAGGATCCACCCTGGCTGCAGCCCTTCCTGTCGCAGTGTCATACCAAGACCTACGACAAGAACGTGGACTTCATCCGCCAGGGCCAGCCAGCGGAAAGCCTCTACTATCTGATTGAGGGGTCGGCTGCCGCATTGATCGATGACGCCGACGAGCGGCGCACGATCATGCTCGCCTATATCAACAAGGGCGAGTTCATCGGCGAGATGGGGCTGTTCGTGCCACAGAACACGCGCAGCGTGATCGTGCGTACCCGCACCAAGTGCAAGGTCGCCGAGATCACCTATCAGCGCCTCGACCGGCTGCTCGAGAACGAGTTCAAGGTCTACGCCAAGGACTTCCTCTACAGCGTCGGCTACCAGCTCTCCACCCGGCTGCGCCAGACCAGCCGCAAGGTCAGCCATCTGGCCTTCCTCGACGTCACCGGGCGCATCGCCGGAACACTGCTGGATCTCTGCAAGCAGCCCGACGCCATGACCCACCCCGATGGGATGCAGATCCGCGTCACCCGTCAGGAACTCGGACGCATCGTCGGCTGCTCGCGCGAGATGGCGGGCCGGGTGCTCAAGAACCTCGAGGAACAGGGGCTGGTCAGCGTCAAGGGCAAGACCATCGTGGTGTTCGGCACCCGCTGAGCCCCAGACCACGCCGACCACAGCCCCGGTCGGCGCATCACGCCCGGCGGCACGCTCGCGGCACATCTCCCCGATCACGACTCACGGACTCGCCCCTGCACGCTGTCGGTGCGATCGCGCACGCACGGGCTCGGGGAGGATGCGGGACGAGGACCCGACCGCCGCCGCGCCCTCTCGGCAGCGCGGCGCGGCGTCGGGGTCTAGTCGGCGAAGAACAGCGCGTGTAGCGCGGCGCCGGGATCCTCGGCGCGCATGAAGGCCTCGCCGACGAGGAAGGCATTGACCCCGTGCCCGCGCATCCGGGTGACATCGGCACGTTCGAGGATGCCACTCTCGGTCACCAGCAGCCGCTCCTCCGGCACCCGGTCGAGCAGTCCCAGGGTGGTCTCGAGACTGACCTCGAAGCTGCGCAGGTCGCGGTTGTTGATACCGATCAGCTCACCGGGACAGGCCAGGGCGCGATCGAGCTCCTCGCCGTCGTGGACCTCGACGAGCACGTCGAGCCCGAGCTCGCCGGCCAGGGCGCCGAGGTCGCGGAGCTGGGCGTCGTCGAGACAGGCGGCGATCAGCAGGATGGCGTCGGCGCCGATGGCGCGCGCCTCGACGACCTGATAGGGGTCGATGATGAAGTCCTTGCGGATCACCGGCAGCGCGCAGGCCGCGCGCGCCTCGCGCAGATAGCGCTCGCTGCCCTGGAAGAAGTCGGCGTCGGTGAGCACCGAGAGACAGGCGGCGCCGGCGGCGGCGTAGCGCTCGGCGATCTCGGCCGGGACGAAGTGCTCGCGCAGCACCCCCTTGCTCGGGCTGGCCTTCTTCACCTCGGCGATCACCGCCGGGTCGCCGGCGGCGACACGCGCGCGCAGCGCCTGCGCGAAGCCGCGCGCGGGCGCCTGCTCGGCGGCGGCGGCGCGCAACTCGGTGAGCGGGCGATGCGCGGCACGCGCGCTCACCTCCTCGGCCTTGCGGTGGACGATCTTCTTCAGGATATCCGGGGTCTCTCGCATCTCTCCGTCCTCAACTCGTGGCCAGCGCGGCATCGAGACCGCTGGTCAGGACACACAGCCGATCGAGCCGGCGCAGTGCCTCACCGCTGTCGATCACCTCGGCGGCACGACCCACCCCCGCCGCCAGCGAGGGCGCCCGCCCAGCGACATAGATCGCTGCGCCGGCGTTGAGCAGCACCATCTCGCGCGCCGCGCCGGGCTCGCCGTCGAGCACCCCGCGCAGCACCTGCAGACTCTCCTCCGGCCCCGAGACCCGCACCTGCTCGAGCGCGGCACGGGTGAGCCCGAAGTCCTCCGGGCGCACGCTGTAGCGGTGGATCTCGCCGTCGCGCAGCTCGGCGATGTCGGTGCTGTCGCCGATGCTGATCTCGTCGAGCCCGTCACGGGCGTGCACCACCATCACATGGCGACTGCCGAGTCGGCGCAACACCTCGGCCAGGGGTTCGAGCAGGTGCTCGGCGAACACCCCGAGTACCTGGTTGGAGACCCGCGCCGGATTGGTCAGCGGACCGAGGACGTTGAACAGGGTGCGCACCCCGAGCGCGCGGCGCGGCTCGACCGCGTGCTTCATCGCGCTGTGATGCCCCGGGGCGAACATGAAGCCCACCCCGACCTCGTGGACACAGCGCGCCACCTCCGCCGGACTGAGGTCGAGGCGCACCCCGGCGGCCTCGAGCACGTCGGCCGCGCCGGACTTGCTCGACACCGAGCGGTTGCCGTGCTTGGCCACCCGGCAACCGGCGGCGGCGGCGACGAACATGCTGGTGGTGGAGACGTTGAAGGTCCCCGAGGCGTCGCCCCCGGTGCCGACGATGTCGACGGCATGATCGAGACCGTCGAGCTCGACCCCGGCGGCGAGATCGCGCATCACCGCCGCGGCGGCGGCGATCTCGGTGACCGACTCGCCCTTCATCCGCAGCGCGACCAGGAAGCCGGCGATCTGTGCCGCGCTCGCCCCCCCGGTCATGATGGTGTGCATCACCGCGCGCATCTGCGCGTCGTCGAGGTCACGTCGCTCGATACAGTGTGCAATGGCGTCCTTGATGTCCATCAGTCCCGATCCTCGATGAAGTTACGCAGCAGGTCGTGGCCGTGGTCGCTGAGGATCGACTCCGGGTGGAACTGCACCCCCTGGATCGGCAGGCTGCGGTGTCGCACCCCCATGATCGCATCGAGCGCGCCGTCCTCGGTCTGCGTCCAGGCGGTCACCTCGAGACACTCGGGGAGGCTCTCGGGGTCGATCACCAACGAGTGATAGCGGGTCGCCACGAAGGGGTCGGCGAGCCCGGCGAACACCCCGCAGGCGCGGTGGTACACCGGCGAGGTCTTGCCGTGCATCACCTCGCGGGCGCGGACGATGCGCGCGCCGAACACCTGGCCGATCGACTGGTGACCGAGACAGACGCCGAGGATCGGCACCCGCCCGGCCATGGCGTCGATCAGCGCCATCGAGATCCCCGCCTCGTTGGGGGTGCAGGGCCCGGGGGAGATGACGATGCGCTCGGGGCGCATCGCCACCACCTCGTCGACCGTGCACTCGTCGTTGCGCACCACCCGCACCTCGGCGCCGAGTTCACCGAAATACTGCACCAGGTTGTAGGTGAAGGAGTCGTAGTTGTCGAGCATCAGCAACATGGTCATTCCCCCTTCAGCCCGCAGCCGTAACGATCGATGCCCATCTCGGCGGCGCTCACCGCGCGGAAGATGGCGCGTCCCTTGTTCATGGTCTCCTGCCACTCCAGCTCGGGCTGGGAATCGGCGACGATGCCGGCGCCGGCCTGGATGTGCAGGGTCCCGTCGCGGATCACCGCGGTACGGATGGCGATGGCGGTGTCCATGTTGCCGTTCCAGGAGAGATAGCCCACCGCCCCGGAATAGATCCCGCGCTTGACCGGTTCGAGCTCGTCGATGATCTCCATGGCACGGATCTTCGGCGCCCCGGAGACGGTACCCGCGGGGAAGGTCGCACGCAGTACGTCGATCGCGCTCATCCCCTCGCGCAGCCGCCCGGTGACGTTGGAGACGATGTGCATGACGTGCGAGTAGCGCTCGATCACCATCTTGTCGGTGAGGCGTACGCTGCCGATCTCCGAGACCCGGCCGGCATCGTTGCGCCCGAGGTCGATCAGCATAAGGTGCTCGGCCAGCTCCTTGGGATCACTCAGCAGATCGCGTTCGAGCGCCTGGTCCTCGGCCTCGTTGGCGCCGCGCTTGCGCGTCCCGGCGATCGGGCGCACGGTCACCTCCTCGTCCTCCAGCCGGGTGAGGATCTCGGGCGAGGAGCCGACGATCTGGAACTCGCCGAAGTCGAGGAAGTACATGTAGGGCGAGGGGTTGAGCCCGCGCAGCGCCCGGTAGAGATCGAGCGGCGGGGCCTTGAAGGGGATCGACAGCCGCTGCGAGAGCACCACCTGCATGCAGTCGCCGGCAAGGATGTAGTCCTTTGTCCGCTCGACCGCGTCCTTGAAGCCCTGCTCGGTGAAACCGGAGACGAAGTCGCTCTCGTCGACCCGGCGGCGCTCGCCGCTGTGGTGCGGCACCAGCGGTCGACACATGCGCTCGGTGAGCGCATTGATCCGCGCCTGCCCCGACTCCAGGGTGTCGCCCGCGGTGGGGTCGAGATGGAGGACGATATAGAGCCGACCGCTGAGGTTGTCGAATACCACCACCTCGTCGGAGACCATCAGCAGGATGTCCGGGGTGTCGAGCAGATCGGGGTTGGGCGAGTCGCCGAGCCGGGGCTCGATATAGCGGATGGTGTCGTAACCGAAATAGCCGACCAGACCGCCGGTGAAACGCGGCAACCCCTCGACGTCGAAGGCCTCGAAACGGGCCTGATAGGACTCGATCCAGGCCAGCGGGTCGGCGACCTGGTGCGACTCGATCACGGCGCCGTCGCGCTCCAGGCTGACCTCGTGACCACGCACCCGCAGCAGGGTGCGGCAGGGCAGGCCGATGATCGAGTAGCGGCCCCATTTCTCGCCGCCCTGGACGGACTCGAAGAGATAGGAGTTGGCGCCGGCGGCGAGCTTGAGATAGACGCTCAGCGGGGTCTCGAGGTCGGCGAGGACCTCGCTGACGAGCGGAATGCGGTTATAGCCCTGCTCGGCGAGGGCACAAAAGGTCTCGGGAGTCATGTGGATCTCCTGACGGCTGAGTTTGGACGATAGGGGTCAGACGAAGGCGACTTAGCGTCGCCATCGCCACCCTACCGTCACTCGAGCCGCGTCGATCCACATGAGGTGTCAGAGTCCGTTTGCCGTGTCGTCGCCCCGCGTTCAGCGGGACGGGGCCAGTATCCCGGTCAGTTCGGTCAGCGAATCGATGACCGCGTCGGGACCGCTGTCGCGGATGTCCTGGCCGTGATTGTACCCATAGCTGGTGCAGATGATACCGAATTTTGCCGCCCGTGCAGCACGCACATCGCTCACCGAGTCGCCGATCATCAGCGAGGCGGCCGGTTCGGCGCCGAAATGACGCGCCGCATGCTGCAGCGGCAGCGGATCGGGCTTGCACGCCGGCAGGGTATCGCCGCTGATGATGATGCCGAAGTCCTCGTAGAGCCCGAGATGACGCAACAGCGGCCCGGTGAAGCGCGCCGCCTTGTTGGTCACCAGCCCAAGCGGATAGCCGGCCGCCTTGAGGAAGTCGAGCCCCTCGCGCACCCCGGGATAGAGGGCGGCGCGCTCGAAGGTGTACTCGGCATAGAGTTCGAGGAAGATCGGATAGGCGCGATCGAAGTCGAGCGGATCGGGCTCACCCTCGAGCGCGCCGACTAGGGCGCGACGCACCAACCGCTCGAGCCCGTTGCCGACCCAGTTGCGTACCGCCGTCTCGCCGCAGGGCGCGCGCCCCAGACGCGCCAGCATGGTGTCGACGCAATAGGCGAGATCGGGGACGCTGTCGACCAGGGTGCCGTCGAGATCGCACAGCACCATCTGCGGACGCTGGAGCGGCCCCATCAGCGCTCTACCCCGGCCAGCGCCTCGCGCATCTGACCGATGATGGTGTCGTAGCGGTTGGGGTCCTCGGCGCAGCCCTTACCGAAGATGCCGGAGCCGGAGACGAAGGTATCGGCGCCGGCGGCCTTGATCTCGGCGATGTTGTCGACCTTGACCCCGCCGTCGATCTCGAGACGGATGTCACGACCGCTGGCATCGATACGACGGCGCGCCTCGCGCAGCTTGTCGAGGGTCGCGGGGATGAAGCTCTGCCCGCCGAAGCCGGGGTTGACCGACATCAGCAACACCATGTCGACCTTGTCCATCACATAGTCGAGATAGCTCAACGGCGTGGCCGGGTTGAACACCAGCCCCGACTTGCAGCCCTGATCGCGGATCAGCTGCAGGCTGCGGTCGATGTGCTCGCTGGCCTCGGGGTGGAAGGTGATGTAGCTCGCACCGGCGGCGGCGAAGTCGGGGATGATGCGATCGACCGGCTTGACCATCAGGTGCACGTCGATCGGGGCCTCGACCCCGTGCTTGCGCAACGCCTCGCACACCAAGGGTCCAATGGTGAGATTGGGCACATAGTGATTGTCCATGACATCGAAATGGACGATGTCGGCACCGGCGGCCAGCACCTGGTCGACCTCCTCGCCGAGCCGGGCGAAGTCGGCCGAGAGGATCGACGGGGCGATCAGGTCTCGGGTCATGGCAGGGTCCCCCTGGATTGCTGTTATTGTGCGACGCGCCCCGAGCGGGACGCGACTGGGTACGAACAGATGCGCCGCGCGGGCTCAGAACCCCATCGGCGGCGACAAGGTGAAGGAGACGCTCGACGGCTCGTCGTACTCGACATCGCCCTCCTCCCACTCCAGCGAGCCCATGCTGTGGGCATCGCGCCAGTAGGTCTGGTAAAGCTCGAACACCGGGTTATCGAGTACCTGGGTGGGCGCGCCGAGGGTCGCCTCGAGCTGATCGCGGGTCACGCGATACCAGTCGAGTCCGGCCTCGCCCTTGACGAAGGTGATCGCCGCCAGGCGATCGTCGACGAAGCGCAGGATGCGCTGATCGAAACGCACATCGCCCAACACGGGATCGGTGCGCGGATCGACACAGATAGTGAACTCACGCCCTTGGAAATGCTCCTGGTGCAACACCTCGAGGCCTGCCGGCCGAGCATCTTCCCAGTCCAATCCACCGCGCGCACGATCAAGCTCGGAGGCGAGCGCCTGGCCGCCAAAGAGCAGCGCCAGCGCCGCGATCAAACCGTACCACTTCACTCCACCACGCATCCTCGATACCACCATCGCTCATCTCGTTCAGGAGCGCCCGAGTATAGGCAGAGCCCGCACACGGGTGCAATGACGGGCCGTCACCAGCGACCAGGGGATTGAACCGCCAAGATACCGTCTTGCCCGTCAAGCGCCGATCTGCAACCAGCCTCGCCTACTGGAGGCTGATCGCTGGAAGCTGATTCGAACCGCCAAACCGCAAAGAGCGCAAAGGAGAGGTAGAGCCTCCAGCGACCAGCCTCCAGTCGCCAGTGGGTGTGCGTTCTCAGCAGCAGCACGGCCTGTCATCACCTTGGCGCCAGTGCTTGAGGACCAGCGACCACTGGCCGCTGGTCGCTGACAACTTGAACACCTTTGCGCTTTTTGCAGCTTGGCGGTTCGATCCTCCCGGCTGGTGGCTGGTGGCTGGTGGCTGATGGCTGGCGGCTGTTGGCTGGCGGCTGGTGGCTGGTGGCTGGTGGCTGGTGGCTGGTGGCTGGTGGCTGGTGGCTGGTGGCTGGCAAGCGTAAGCGGCAGCACTCACCCGCGGGCGCGGGTGATGGTCTCGTAGGCGCGGCGGATCTCCTGGGTCTTCCGCGAGGCGGCACGGACCTGCGCCTCGCTCGCCCCTCGCGAGACCAGCTTGTCGGGGTGGTGCCGGCTCATCAACCGACGATAGGCTTGCTTGACCTCGGCGTCGCTCGCCCGGGCGCGCACGCCGAGCAGTGCGTAGGCGCCAGCGAGCGCGGGCTGACGGCGCGGCGCCGCACCCGCCGCCGAAGAGGTTCCGGCGCGCTCGCGCGAACGGCGACGCAGCGAGACCACCAGCTCGATCCGACGGTAGACCGCACCCGACATCGCGAGCCCCCGGCGTATGGTCTCGAGCGCGGCACGCTGCGCCCGCGACGGCGGTCCGTCGACATAGGCCATTGCCAGCGCCACCTCAAGCAACGGGCGCGCCAGCACGCGGCGACCGGCGATGACCTCGCGCAGCGCGGCGACCTCGGCGGAGAGGTCAAACGTCGAGGCCTTGCCGGCATTGAACAGAGCGATCGCCGCCTGACGCTGCGGCGCACCCAGCCCCATCTCAGTCATCACCGACTCGGCCTGGGCGATCTCGCCCTCGCTCACCCGGCCATCGACCTTGGCCAGATACCCCATGATGCGGAAGCCACCCTCGAACAGGCTCTGCTGGATGCGTGAGCGTTGTTCCAGGGTGAGGCGCTCGCCCCCAACCCCGCCCCAGCCACGATCGACGCCACGCCCGAGCGCGGCACCGAACAGCGCCCCGAGCGGACCGCCGAACACCAACCCGAGACCGCCGGCGACGGCCGTACCGAACCAGCGCATGCATGTACTCCGTATGATGATTGCGACATCAGGATGTCGGGCCGGATCCACCAACACCAGGGGCCGGCGCAGGCTCGCAAGACTAGCACGACGCGGCGGGCCTAACCCGTCCGGTTTGGAGGGATTGCTAAGATGATGCGATCACCACTTCGCACCGGTCACAGGAGACCCAGATGCACTACAGACGACTCGGCCGCACCGACCTCGAGGTCAGCGCGCTCTGTCTCGGCACCATGACCTTCGGCGAACAGAACAGCGAGGCCGAGGCACACGCCCAGCTCGACCGCGCCCGCGCCGCCGGGATCAACCTCATCGACACCGCCGAGGTCTATCCGGTCCCGCCCTGCGGCGAGACCCAGGGGCGCACCGAGACCTATATCGGCAACTGGCTCAGACAGCGCGGCTGTCGTGATGACATGGTGCTCGCCACCAAGGTCGCCGGTCCCGCCGACTGGCTGCCGCACCTGACCAGACGGCTCGACCGACACAACATCGCCAACGCCATCGAGGGCAGCCTGCGTCGCCTGCAGACCGATGTGATCGATCTCTACCAGCTGCACTGGCCGGACCGGCAGACCAACTTCTTCGGTCGGCTCGGCTACAGCGCCGCCGAGATCGACGACAGCGTGCCACTGCGCGAGAGCCTGGAGGCGCTCGCCGAGCTGGTGCGCGCTGGCAAGATCCGCCATGTCGGTCTTTCCAACGAGACCCCCTGGGGGCTGATGCACGCCCTGGCACTGGCCGAGCAGCACGGCCTGCCCCGGGTGGCGAGCATTCAGAACCCCTACAACCTGCTCAACCGCACCTTCGAGATCGGCCTCGCGGAGGTCGCGCTGCGCGAGGACTGCGGCCTGCTCGCCTACTCGCCGCTGGCCTTCGGCGTACTCACGGGCAAGTACCTCGACGGCCAGCGCCCGGCCGGAGCGCGCGTCACCCGCTTCTCGCGCTTCAAGCGCTACAACAACCCCCAGGCCGAGGCGGCCACCGCCGAATACGTCGCCCTCGCCCACCGCCACGGTCTCGACCCGGCACAGATGGCGCTGGCCTGGGTCAACACCCGCCCCTTCGTCACCAGTACCATCCTCGGCGCCACCACACTCGAGCAGCTCGAACACAATCTCGGCAGCCTCGAGACCGAACTCGACGCCGCGCTGCTCGCCGAGATCGAGGCGATCCAGACCCGTCAGCCCAACCCCTCGCCCTGAGCCGACACGGGGCTCAGTCGAGCACGCCAGCGGTCGCGAGCGCCGCCCCGACCAGGTCGTCGAGGCCGACCCGGGTGCATTTGAACCCGGCCAGTCGCACCGCCCGCGCGCTCGCCGGCGCAAGCTCAAGCCCACGCAGCAGACCGTCGATCACCCCGGCGTTGAGACAGTCACCGGCGCCCAAGCTGTCGACCACCCGCGCCAGCGGCAAGGCCGGATGATGACACGGGGCAGCGCCGGGTATCCGGCTCCAGGCACCGCCCTCGCCCCAGCCGAGCACCCAGCAGGCCTGCGGCGCCAGCGGTGCCAGGGTCGCAAGCGCCCGCGTCGGCGTCTCGCCACCACGGGCACGCGCATAATCGCGCCCGACCAGCACCAGGTCGGCCAGCGCGGCCAGCGACTCGCCCCCCGGACGCGGCTTCTCCAACTCGACCGAGACCCGCGCCCGCGGACGCAGCCGCCGTACCCGGCCTATCATCGCGGCGGTCTCGACGGGGTTGCGACCCTCGAAGTGCACCCAGTCGACCCCGTCGAGTCCGACGCGGGCGAAGCCGGCGACATCGAGCTCGGGAAGATCGCGATGATGGACGATGGTGCGACTGCCGGAAGCACGGCTGAGGGTGATGTAGGAGGTCGGGGTGGCGGCTCCGGCGACCCGTCCCACCGCGGCGAGCGCGATCCCGCGCCGCGCCAGGTCGGCGGCGATGAAGGCGCCCCCGGCATCGTCGGCCAGGGTGCCGCTCCAGGCACAGCGCCACCCGAGCTGGGCCAGCACCGCCAGGGTATTGGTGGCATTGCCACCGCGCGCCCGACGCTGCGCCAGGGCGCGCACCTCGGCGTCCTCGGGCGGATAGTCGGCGACCTCGTTGATCATGTCGAGCGTGGCGACACCGACGGCAAGCACCCGAGGGCCCGGCTCAGGGGTCACGGGCGACCCGGAAACCGAGCATGTTGAGCTGGGTCCGTGGCGGGAAGTGCTGACGTGCATAGGTCCGAATCGCCGTCGCCGGCTGGCTGAAGGAGCCACCGCGCGCGACGCGCTCGGTACAGCCGCCGTCGAGCCGCGGGCGACCGTCGACCGGCGCGTCCTGATAGCCGAAGACATAGCAGTCGGCGACCCACTCCATGACATTGCCGGCGGTATCGAACAGACCGAAGGGATTGGCCCGCAGGCTGCCGATCGGGGCGGTAGAGCGCCGATCCCACTCGCTGCCGCAATCGAAACAAACCGCACGCCCCGGCTCCTTGCCGAACCCCCACCAGTAGGACCCCGTCCCGCCGGCACGGGCCGCGTACTCCCACTCGGCCTCGGAGGGCAGCCGGTAGCGATGACCGCTCGCGCGCGAGAGCCAGGCGACATAGGCGCTCGCGTCCTCCCAGCTCACCCCGACCACCGGCCGCTCGCCACGCCCCCAGCCGTAATCGTCCGGCAAGGGACGTCCGCTGGCGCGGGCGAAGCGATCGTAGTCGGCGAAGGTGACCTCGTAGGCGCCGATCAGGAAAGCGTCCACCCTCACCTGGTGCGCGGGCATGTGGTCGGTGCGCGCGAGCGAGTTGTAGCCCATGCGAAAACTCCCCCCGGGCAGCTCCACCAGCTCGGGACCGAAGGTGCCGTCGGCCAACCGGTCGCGCAGCAGCTGCGGCATCTGCTCGGCGCGCGGTGGCGCAGCAGTCGGAGTCGGGGGTGGAGCGATGGCGATCGGCGTTACGGCAGGCGCTGCCTGGGACGGCGCAGGCGGCTCGGGCGGCTCGGCCCAGATCAGCTCGGCCGGTCCATCGGAGAGCGACAGCACCGAGAACCAGACACGCAACTGCGGCAGGAAGACCGCGAGGCTGATCAGCACCAGCACCACCAGGACCAGACCGATGGCCAACCGCCCCTCGCGCTGACCACGCGCATGCGCCAGCGATGGCGGCGGAGACGGTGGACGCGGCGGCGGCACAACGGGCGCTCGCGCCACCGGAGGAGCTGCGGTGGGCGGCGACGCTGAAGGCCTCGGCGGCTGCGGGGACGATGGGGACGGCGAGCGTGGCCCACCATAAGCGCGCTTCTGCAGCCAGGCCATCTCCTGACGCATGCGCTCGAGTTCACGCTGGGTCTCGCGCAGCGAGCTGTCGCGTTGCTCGAAGGCCTGCTGCAGCCCGTCGAAGGCGAGATTGCGATCCTCGAGCAGGTCCTCGAGTCGCTGGCATTCGTCGGTGATCCGCGCCAGCGCTTGCTCCTTCACGCTCAACGTCTGGCGCAGCAGGGTCAGCTCCTGCTGCAGCGCCAGACGTTCGGTCTCGGAGGCCACGCTGTCCTCGACGGCCTGCTCGCGCGCCACCAGGCGCCGGTTGAGGCGGTCGATCTCACGGGTGGCCTGCTCGCGCATCTGCTCGAGCGAATCGCGCAGGGTCCGGGCCTCGCCGACACCGGTCTCCTCAGTTGGTTCGGACATGGTGAGTCGTCGTCGTTCTTGAGCGGCGCGTCCGCCAGCCATCTAAGGGCTCTCGCGAACGCCATCGGACACCCATTGTCCGGGCACCCATCCGATTTTGCCAGGCGGGCGACGGAACCTCGCCCACGCGCACCGGTCATCCTTTTCCGCTACTCTGAGCATCCGTGTCAACAACGAGCCTGTTTCAATCGATGTCCCCGGCCTTCAAGGAACACCCGTTGCGCCATTCGGTCACCGCCGAGCTGCACGCGCGCACCTTCGACCCACTGTGCTCCCCCGCTCGCGTCTTCCATCTCGCCGCGGTCTGTGGCGAGCGACGCAGCGGCACCAATGCCGAGCACCTGCTGCGGCTGCTCGATCACTTCGGCGTGCGGCGCCCCGAGCAGGTCGGGCAATACTATGCGGTCGATCTCGGCGGCGGGCTGTGGCTGCGCTGGGAACGCCATACCGAATTCGTGACCTACACCTTCAGCCGTCACGAACGCTTCAACCACCCCTTCACCGATCCGCTGATCAACGAGCTGCCGCGGGACTGGCTGCGCGAGATCCCGGGACAGGTGGTCACCGCCACCGCGCTGGCGCTGGAGTCCTGCGAGATGCCCGAGCGCGGCAGCAACGAGCTGCTGGCGCTGTTCGAGGGCAACCCCTTCATCGGCTCCGAGGTGGTCGGTGGTTCAAGCCGCGCCTGGTCGGACCTGCGTATCCACAGCGACGGCTATTCGCGCATCCTGCTGCGCGACTGCGGACTGTCGGAGAACCAGGCCGGGCGCCTGGCCAAGCGCATCCTCGAGATCGACGCCTACCGCGCGATGGCGCTGCTCGGGCTGCCGGCGGCACGCGAGGCCACGCGCGCGCTGAGCGAGGCCGAACGCCGGCTGGTGGCGCTGGCCGCGCGCATGACCGAGGGTAATGACCACGACCGCGGCGCCAGCGAGAGCGAACTGCTCGCCGAACTCACTACCCTGGCCACCGAGATCGAGACCGTCGCCGCGCGCACCATCTATCGCTTCGAGGCCTCGCGCGCCTACTACCGCATCGTCCAGCAGCGGCTCGAACAGCTGCGTCAGCGTCGTATCGAAGGGCTGCAGACCTTCACCGAGTTCCTCGAGGCGCGGCTGGCCCCGGCGATCGCCACCTGCGACTCCACCCGCGAGCGCCAGCAGGACCTAGCCAAGCGCGCCGCACGGCTGGCGAGCCTGCTGCGCGCGCGCGTCGAGGTCGACCTGCAGCACCAGAACCGCGGGCTGCTCGAATCGATGGATCGGCGCGCCAAGATCCAGCTCAGGCTGCAGGAGACGGTCGAGGGACTGTCGGTGATCGCCATCGGCTACTACGGCGTCGGCCTGGTCGGCTATGCCCTCAAGGGCCTGGAGGCGCAGGGGCTGCTGCCGATCGACGCCACCCTCGGCATGGGCCTGTCGGTGCCGATCGTGGTCGGTGCCGCCTGGCTCGGGCTCAAGCGGATGAAACGCCACCTGCTCGGCGAGCACTGACCCAACTCCGCGCCCCGCTCTCAACCCTCGGCGACGAAGGGGCGCAGCGTCATCACCCCGCCACGCAGCACCAACTCCATGTGCTTGAGATAGGCCATGCCGAGCAACACCTCGTCGCCGTGCAGATTGGGCAGTACCGTCGCCTTGACGTCGCGCACCGTCAGCCCACCGACGTCGACGCTGTCGAGTCGCGCCGTCCAGCTCGCGACGTTACCGTTGCCGGTCTTGCTGTAACCGCCGCTACGCAGCTCCAGGCCCAGGCGTTGGGCGACTGCATAGGACATGGCGACGTCGACCGCGCCGGTGTCGACCAGGAACGGCGTCGACTCACCGTTGATGCTGCCGGTGACGATGAACTGGTCGAGCGCGTTGGGCACCAGCCGCACCTCCGGCACGCCATCGCTGCCGAGATAGGCGACCGGGCGGGGGTTCGGGTTCTGCGGACTACCCAGACGCACGCCGACCATCAGCGTCAACATCAGGAACATCAGCAGGAGTGGCGCCTGGTGACGACGCAGCCCGCGCGTCATCGCAGTGATCCGGGGGAATGCCTTCATCTGTCTTCTCTCGACGGGGCGGCGCCGGCCCCTGGGCCTTGCCGCGCAGGATGGACGAGTACGCCGTCGCGCCGAGCCGCTGGCACGACCCCCGACGACTGCATGCCACGATCGTCGCCGAGTCTAACCCAGCCCCCGGACGATGACGAGTCGATGACGGATACGCCCGGCAGTCGTCAGCGGTGATACTCGCCGCTGCGCTCGGGCTGATAGAGCACCTCCTCGATACGCACCCGCATCAGCGCGCCACCGGGACGCGGCCAGTCGATCTCGGCGCCCTCGGCGAGCCCGAGCAGCGCGCTGCCGACCGGCGCAAGGATGGAGACGGTACCGCCCTCGGGATCGACGTCCTTGGGATAGACCAGGGTCAGCACGAAAGTCTCGTCGGAGGACGAGACCCGCACCCGCACCCGGGAGTTCATGGTCACCACGTTCGCGGGCATCTGCTCCGACTCGAGGATCTCGGCGCGTTCAAGCTCCTCCTCAAGGTTGTCGCGTCCGGCGACGCCATCGGCGGGCAGGGTATCGAGCAGTCGCTGCAGACGCTCGAAATCGGTTTCCGAAACGATCAGGGGTGGTTTCTGGCTCACGGTGTCATCTCGATGGAAAAGACCAGTCCGCGCCTCCTCACTGGGGCGCTCGACATCAGGGATCGGGGTCGACGCGCCTGGCGCGCGGCCCCGGATTTCTTGCCGCACGCACGGCCAACGCCGGGCGTTCCGAGCGGCGCGCGAACGCGCACGCCGCCACTGACGGCGGCGCCTCGGCAACAGGGGGCGCGGGGGTCAGCCCGACGCAGGCCTCAGGGTCAAGGTCTCGTCGCGCTGGACGAGTTCGAGGCGCTCGAGAAAGCTCATCCCCAGCAGCACCTCGTCGCCCGGCATGTTCGGCAGCACTGCAGCGCGCACGTCATGGGCGACCAGCCCCCCGAGTTCGACGCGCGACAGCCGCGTGCGCCATACCCGCACCTCGCCGTTGGCGGTCCGGCTGATCCCGCCGGGGCGCAACTCCAGACCCAGACGACGCGCCAGTGCCAGCGGCAGGGCGACATCGGTGGCGCCGGTGTCGACCAGAAAGCGCACCGGCTCGCCGTCGATCCGACCGTCGGCGACATAGTGCCCGGCGCGATTGCGCTCGAGCACCACGCTCGGCACCCCGTCGGGGGCGACGAACACCCGCGGCGGCGGCGCCCGATCGCGATCGAGCAGATCATCGAACAGCCACGCCAACAGCCCGAGCGCGACGACCCAGGCGGCCAGCAGCATCGCCCGGCCGATCCGGCGGGGGAGTTCCTCGGGGCGTGACATCGATATCTGACGACCTGGGGTGCGGGAGTCCGGAGTTCACGGCGCCCGGTCGACCGCCCCCTGGTCGTGACCGGCAACGCGGATGCGCGAGCGTGGACACGGTCCCCGGCCAGCGGGACGCACGTGACACGCGTCCCCTGACGCCGACACCACGACGCCCATCTCGAATCGAGGGTGCCAAGCGGCGCGTCCAAAAGCAAGCGGGCCGCGACCCGGCACTGCACTATGCTGGACGCAGGACCGGTCGGACAGTCGTCGGACCGGTATCGGCAGCACAGCTACGGAGATCCCGCCATGCCGCTGGAACCCCTGCATTACCGCATGATCGGCCAGGACGACTATGCCGTCGAGATCCGTATCGACGCCACTGGCGACTACTGCATCGAGAACGGCGACTACACCAGCCACGCCCCGCGCCGGGGCTGTCTCGACGAGACGCAGCGCGCACGTCTGCAACGGCTCACGAGCGCCCTCGGTGCACCTGGCGAACGTCCGGCGCCGACCGGCACCTCGGGGTTCATCATCGAGCTGAGCATCGGCGGGGAGTCGACCCGGCGGCGCTACCGAGTCTGGGAGGGCGCACTCACCGAAGACCCTGCACTCGAGGCCCTGGTCCGCGCGCTCGAGGTGCTCTGAACCGAGCCTCGGGCGTTCAGCCGAAACAGCGCTCCAGCCCGATGCGCCAATCCTCGACGAAGGTCTCGATCGACTCGACGAACTCCGGCTCGGGATCGACCCGCGCGATGGTGCAGTGGATCATCACCGCGCCGCCATCGGCCGTCTCGGTCAGGGTCCAGGCCAGCGCATTGGGGCACTCCGGCAGGGCGAAGCGCACACCGCCACGAAGACACGCGCGACGCACCAGGAACTGACCCCACAGACAGTAGATCTCGCCCTCGGCACCGTCATGCCAGAGCACTCGATCGATGCTGGCGCAACAGTCGGCGAGCACGGCGATCCCGAGCCGTGACTGCAACGTCTGGGCCGTGAGCGCGACCCGCGCCAGGGCGAAGCGCTCCATACCCTAGTAACGCACGCAGCGCCCGCCACGCCCCAGCGCCAGCCCCGGCGGACAGGGCTGCCCCTGATAGGGGCGCGGCCCATAGCGCGAGGGCGGCGGACGCCGTGAGGCGTTCTCGGCATCGATCAGATAGCCGCCGAGCGCACCGGCACCGGCACCGATCAGTGCGCCCTTGCCGGCATCGGCGCTCAACGAGCCGATCGCCGCACCGGTGGCCGCGCCCATCAGCGCGCCGCCGGTGGTAGCGCGCCCGGGTTGGGTGGCACAACCGGCCGAGAGGAAGGAAGCGAGCAGACACAGCGCCGCTGCGCCGAATCGGATGGACATAGGACGACACCTCACAGAAGGACGATCAACGACGCATGTGTCGTCGTTGCATCAGGTGACGCAGCCGCGTCACCGTGGGCTGATTGAAGCGCCCGGTGACCGCCAGCCCGTGATGACGCTGGAAGCGCTTGATCGCCGAGCGGGTGGCCGGGCCATAGATCCCATCCGCCGGACCGGGGGCATAGCCGAGTTCCTGGAGCGCGATCTGACCACGCTGGACGTTGAAGGGGGCGGCATGCAGCGGGGCGCTCAAGAGCGCCAAACAGAGGATCGCGGAGATGAGGGCGAGACGTTTCGGAATACTGCGCATGGATTCCCTCGCGGTTCGGACGAACTGGATGGATGTGAGCATGGACCGGCTGAGCCACCAGCATCGGCAGTCTAGCCTCACCAGCCCATCGATTGAAGGCCGTCTTAACCAACCGCGCACCCAGTGACGCGGTTGGCTCTTCAGCACGCGACGCGTCCTACCTGTTCTTGTCGGTGAGCGAGCGCACCGTACCGACCACGCGCGCCTGGAAGTCACGCGCCCACGGCGGTTGCGGCCAGTTCCAACCGATGACGATCCCGACGGCCAGGAGTAACAAGGCATACAACATGATGAAGTTCTCCTCCTCGATGCACGGCAAAAGCAGTGGCGTCAATACAACCACCAAGAAACCAGGGTTTTAGACCTGAGCCTAGCCCATCGGCGCGCGATCCGCTCCCGCGACCGGCGCTCAGGCGAGCGCCTGCAGGTCGATGCCGAGCGACTCCAGCAGCAGGCCGGTGAGCGCGCCACCGAGCGCACCGCCGAGCAGACCCGCCGGGACCTCGGCGAGAATCGCCTCGAAGGCCGCACCGGGCGCGGCATGCAACCCGGCAGTGGTGCCACCGACGATCCACACACTGGCGCCGACCACCGCGGCGATCAACCCCGCGACCACTGGCGCCGACAGCCCGCCCGGCAGCCAGTCGGCGGCGTGCGCCAACCGGCGCACCGAGAACTGATAGATCGAGCCGACCAGCGCCACGACCCCCGCGGCGAGCGCGAACATCCCGATCTCGATCCCGCTGAACCCAAGGAGCAGCGCCAGCACCGCCCCGGCGAGCAGACCGGCGAGCAGGCCGCTGAAGGTCTGCGCCAGAGGACGGGCACCGCTGCTGATGGCCCAGGCATAGAAGCCGCCGGCCAGCACCCCGGCGAGACCGGCCAGACCGGCGATCAGGGGCAGCTCGACCTGATGCCCGGTGGCGATCAGATAGGCGATCGAGGCCAGCACTCCGGCCATGGCTCCGGCCAGGGCCACCGGCATGGCGCTGTAGAAGGCCGAAGTGGTGGTGGCGGCGATGGTGGCGGCGATCACCAGCGGCAGCCAGCCCACCACGCCCAGCCCGATCAATAGTTGATACAGACCCGCGAACAGCGCACCGAACAGCGCACCGGCGAATCCCCAGACGAACAGCCCCATGAAGATGGCCGTGACCTTGTCCCTATGTTGCATTGACGCTCTCTCGACGGCATGGATCCAGACGGTCCGGCAGCGGCAGCGAACCCGATTGCCGCGCCATGGCACCAGTCTAGACTCGCCGAGGGCTGACGGCGCGCAAGCTCTTCTCTACACTGCGCTCCATTCCGGTCATTTCGATCCCAGCGACGTATGCCCCAGACCATCGCCAACGGCACCAGACGTGAGATCGACGGCGACACCCGGGTTCACTACGACGGGTACTGGATCAAGTACTACGAACCACCCGCCGACACCCTCGAGACCAAGCGCCAGTTGATCCAGGCGCTGACCCGCCGACTGTTCAACCATGTCGAGCACGGCATCAACATCCCCGGCGCCCGGCTCGACGAGGCGCGCGCGGCCTATGCCGCCGAGCGCGACCCGGAGCGCAAGCGGGTCAACGGCGCGATGCTCGCCGGCGCGCTGTTCAACCGCGCCGCCGACATCTTCAGCTGTCTGGTCGAACTCCAGGCCACCGGGGTCGAGATCGGTCCCGACAACAGCCTGATGCGCGAGTGCGGACAGTATCTGCTCGAGGCGCTCGAACTCGGCAAGATCGTCCGTCATCGCGGTGGGGATGAAGGGATCGACGAACTCTGGGGCGAGCCCTTCAAGGCCTTCTCGATGCCGATCGCCACCTTCTACGAGAGCCGCTACATCAAGATCGCCATGACCATGCGCGACATCGACCGCATCGCCGGGGCGATCAGGGATGGCTTCGCCGCCAGCCGTCAGCTCCCCGAACTCGCCGCGCCGGTCGACACCCTGGCCGAGACGGCCAAGCGCAAGTGCGAGATCCTGCGTACCGACCCGACCATCTTCGACGTCTGGCCCGCCTTCGCCGTCGCCAGCGACCGACTCTGTGAACTCGAGCCCCAGCTCCCGACGAATGCCGGCACCCTGGCCATCCGCGAGGCGCTCGAGGGATCGCGGCTGCTGTGCGAAGGGGCCGAGCTGGTCCGCTTCATCGTCCGCGCCCGCGTGCCCATGCCCAAGAGCACGCGCGAATACATCGAGCGCTGCGCGCAGTTCCGCCAGACCTTCTTCGGCCCGACCGCCGACGAACGCCAGAGCCCGCCAACCATCCGCTGACCCCGACCCGGAACCACCCCGCCATGCTCGTCTATCTCCACGGCCTCAACAGCTCCAGCCGCTCGTTCAAGGCCGGCTTCCTGCGCGAACACCTCGCCCCCCACCCGGTGCGGGCGATCGACTACCCGGCCCATCGCCCCGAGGCCGCAATCGCCACCCTCGAGGGCTTCTTCGCCGGGCTCGAGCACCCGACCCCGGCGGTCGTCGGCAGCTCGATGGGAGGCTTCTACGGTCAATATCTGGCACGCCGCTTCCGCTTCTCGCACCTCTATCTGATCAACCCCGCGCTCACCCCCTGGGCCTTCTTCGACGAGTACGCCGGGCAGACCCTGACCACCGCCGACGGCGAGCGCTATCAGGTCAGCCGCGAGCAGACCGAACAGACCCGACGCTATGCCGTGGATCATCCCTGCGACGGGGTCCCGACCACCGTCTTCCTCGACCGCGGCGACGAGGTCATCGACCACCGCATCGCCGAACGTCTCTATGGCGAGTGCGGCGCCAGCGCCCGGGTGCTGGCCTGGGACGGCGGCGATCACGCCTTCCAGCACCTCGACGAGGCGGTGGCGCTGATCCGCGCCCAGCTCGACGCCGACGCCTGAGCCGGGCGCCGACGCGCTCAGTGCGCCTCGACCAGCTGGCCGACGATACGCAGTCCGGCGATATAGGTGCCGAGGGCCGAACCGAGCGAGCTGAGCAGGAACACCAGGAACACCCGCGCCACCCGATTGCGCCACCAGCCGCGCAGCGAGGCGACATCGTCGCGCAGCCGGCTGAAGTCGCCGACGCTCGGCTTGCGCACCGACAACTCCACCGCGCCGGTGACCATGCCGGCGCCGATGGTCGGGTTGAGCGAGGTCAGCGGCGCGGCGACGAAGGCCGAGAGCACGGTCAGCGGGTGCGCGACGGCGATCAGGGCGCCGAGCGCCGAGAGTCCGCCGTTGATCACCACCCAGCTCACCACCAGCTCCCAGCCGAGTTCCGGGCTCATCGCGAAGCCATAGCCGAAGCCGGCGAGGATCAGCACCACCAACACCCAGGGCAGGCGGCGCGGCCAGGGGTTGGGCGGCGGCAACCGCTCGAGTTCGGCGATCACCGGTTCGGGCGACTCGTCCTCCTCGGCCAGACACCGCCCGATACCGCGCAGATGGCCGACACCGATCACCGCCAGCACCCGCTTGGCACCGGTGCGCTCGGCCTCGCGACGCAGCTTGGCGGCCATGTAGCGGTCGCGCTCCTCGATCAGCGGCTGGTAGAGATCGCGACGATCGGCGGCGAACTCGGCGAAGGTGGTCTCGAGCACATCGCCTTCCTTGAGCCGTTCGACCTCCTCTTCGGTGACCTGCTCGGAGGTCACCATCGCCGCGAGCAGCCCGGTGAACAGGGTATAGCGCCGCCACCAACCGAGGTTGGCCGAGATCCGTTTCAGAGTCGTGCCGATCTCGCGGTCGATCAACAGCACCGGCAGTTCACGCTCGCGCGCCAGCCGCAGCGCCATGCGCTGCTCGGCGCCGGGCTCGATGCCGAACTGATCGGCGAGACGCTGCTGATAGGCCGAGAGCGCGAGATTGGCGACCACCATGTAGACCCGGTTCTGGCGGATCACCGAGAACAGATCCATCCGTGACAGCGACTTGGGGTCGATCACCGCCTTGTAGCGGCTGCGACAGAGTTCCACGGCGACGGCATCGTAGTCGCCGCTGCGAATCAGTCGACGCACCTGCTCGGCGCTCACCCGCGAGACGTGCGCGGTACCGAGCAGGGTGTAGTGGATCCCGTCTCGGACGATTTCGTGATTGGGTTCGGCGATCTCGGGCATCAGGGGTTCACCGCGGAGAGCAATAGGAAAAGACGCCGCAGCCCCTTCCCTGGAGGACATCGGCACGACATCAAGCATGTTCGGTTCATGACCGCGGACGTTGGCAGCCGCGGGTCGAGTCCCGCCGAACCAGGGCGTACGCGCTCGGCGAACCGACGAGCAGGCGCGGCGAGCGGCGCGGACAACGGCGACACATCCCGGTGTCGGTGAGGGCCGGCATCATACCCCCCGGTCGCGGATTGGTCGAACGCACCCGATGGCTTATCATCGCTCGACGGTGCAGCACAGGAACCCCGGAGCCCATATGCAGCCTCGCTCATCGACCCCAGGTTTCGTCTCGCTCGTCCTCGCCGCCGTCGCGCTGGCGCTGCTCACCGGCGGTTGCGCCACGGTCGAGAAGGACAAGCGCAACAACAGCCTGCAGGCGGCCACCTACCGCCACCACACCGCCATCCGCTGGAGCTATTTCGATACCGCCTACGGACTGCTCGACCCCGAACTGCGCGCTGCGGAGCCGATGCCCGATCTCTCCGGCGTCCGCGTCACCGGCTACGAGGTGATACGCCCGCTCACCCTGCCCGATGAGGACACCGCCAACCAGCTGGTGCTGATCGACTATCTGCATGAAGACACTCAGGTGCTGCGCCAGGTCAGCGACGCCCAGACCTGGCGCTGGGACGCCGAGCGCGAGACCTGGTGGCTGCACACCGGGCTGCCGCAGTTCGAGCTGCCGGCAGCGCGCGAGCGATGAGCGAGGAAATCGGCTTCAGCTCGGCGGCCCGGCTGCTGCTGGTCGCCGGCGCCTTTGTGGTGGTGATCGCCGGGATGCAGGCGGCCTCGTCGCTGATCGCCCCCTTCCTGCTCGCGGTATTCATCGCGGTGATCGCCAGCCCGCCGCTCGGCTATCTGCGCCGCCGCGGCCTACCCAACGGGCTGGCGCTGGTGGCGGTGATGCTCGGGCTGGTCGGAGTCGGCAGCATCGCCGGGGTGCTGGTGGCAGGCTCACTCGGTGGCTTCGAGGCGAGCCTGCCCGAGTATCAGGAGCGGCTCAAACAGCTCACCGGCGAGCTGGTCGGCTGGCTCGACGGCATCGGCATCCACACCTCGCGCGAGGCGCTGCAGACCTATGTCGACCCGGCGCGCGCGCTCGGCTTCGCCGGCGAACTGATCTCCGGGCTGAGCGGCGCACTGACCAATACCTTTCTGATCCTGCTCACCGTGGTCTTCATCCTGCTCGAGGCCACCAACCTGCCGGCCAAGCTCACCCTCGCGCTCAAGACCCCGGAGGCCTCGATCGCGCGGCTCAAGCACGTGCTCGACAGCGTCAACCACTACATGGGGCTGAAGACCGTCACCAGCCTCGGCACCGGCTTCGCGGTCTGGGTGTGGCTGGCGGTCCTCGGGGTGGATTTCGCGGTGTTGTGGGCGGCGGTGGCCTTCCTGCTCAACTTCGTACCGACCATCGGCTCGATCCTCGCCGCGATCCCGGCGGTACTGCTGGCACTGGTCCAGCTCGACCTGCAGAGCGCGCTGCTGGTGGCGCTCGGCTATGTGTTCATCAATACCCTTGTCGGCAACATTCTCGAGCCCCGGATCATGGGGCGTGGGCTCGGGCTCTCGACCTTGGTAGTCTTCGTCTCCCTGGTGTTCTGGGGCTGGGTGCTGGGGCCGGTCGGCATGTTCCTCTCGGTGCCGCTGACGATGTCACTGAAGATCGCGCTCGACGCCACCCCGCAGACTCGCCCGATCGCGATCCTGCTCGGCCCCGAGGTCACCGCCAGCAGCGCGCACGAGGTACGGGTGAAATGAAGGTCGATCAATCGCAACGCCACTGGCGAGCACAGCGCCACTCGGTCTCCACCAGCACCGTCAGCCGTTCGACCGAGCGCTGCTGCGACACTGTCAGCCCGTGCCCCAGACGACGCAGCGCCGGTAGTTCGGCGCGGGCCTCGGCGACACGGGCTGCGGCAAGATCGGCACGGATCTCGACCATCAAGGCATGCAGCGCGCGCAACTGCGCGGCATCGGCGTGGCCCCCCGAGTCGCCGCCACCACAGCCGGGCAGCAGCACGGCAAGCAGCAGCGGCCAGCTGCGCCGTAGCACCACCACCACGGGAGTCGGGAAATGAGCGAGGAGCTGTTGGCAATCATGCTGCTTGCGGCCCTCGGCGGACTCTGGACCGATGGCCTGCGCGCCCGCGAGCGGGCTCTTGCCCTGTGTGATCGTGGCTGCGCTCAGCGCGATCTGCAGCTGCTCGACCAGACGGTCGCGTTGCGCCGAATCGGGTTGAGCTGGGGGGGCGGAGGGCTGCGGCTGCGCCGGGTCTATCGCTTCGAGTTCAGCGAGGAAGGGACCGGACGACGCAGCGGCTATCTGGTGTTGCGCGGAATCGCGCTGGAGGAGCTGAGCTTCGGCCTGCCGGCGCGCAGCGAGGACGCTTGAGCGCAAGTCGCGTTACTTGACGACCTTGAGGGTCGGGCCGCCCTTGCTCTTGGCCGGACGCGACGGCGCCTCGTCACGCACACCCTCGCCGCTCTCGACAGGACGCAGTGTCGGGCCGCTCTCGACCGGGAGGTCGTCGTCGAGCAACAGATCCTCCTCGGGGGCATCGGGCTCCGGGAACACCATGCCCTGACCGTTCTCGCGGGTGAAGATGCCGATCACCGCATCGGCCGGGATCAGCAGGTCACGGGCAACACCACCGAAACGGGCGTTGAACTCGATCCATTCGTTGCCGATCAGCAGGTTACGGGTCGCCGAGGGCGAGATATTGAGCACCAGGCGGCCATCCTCAGCGAACTCGGAGGGGACACGCATGCCCGGGTAGCTGACGTCGACGACCAGATGCGGGGTCATGTCGTTGTCGAGGATCCACTCGTGGATGGCGCGGATCAGGTAGGGTTTGGTCGAGGTCATCATAACGGTCTGGTCTTGGAGGTCTGGGCGATCCGGGAAGGCCTGGATTGGCTGCATCCGGCGCGCGAAATGATGTTTCGGCACACCGCGCGCACTCACCGGCCGAGCCCGGACGAGACGCTCAGTGTAGCGACGCGCCCGGACCGTCTACAAGAGTAGCAGCCGCCGTCATGCCAGGGCGACTTGGGGACCGACGGTCAGCTCCGCCCGCTAGGCGGCCATCTCCTTTTCGGCGTCGCTGAGACTCTGACGGAAGGCGTCGGTGGAGAAGATCCGTTTCATGTAAGCGCGGATCGGCGCACACTGCGCCGGGAGTTCGATGCCGAGACGCGGCAGGCGCCACAACAGTGGTGCCACGCAGCAGTCGACGATGGAGAACTCCTCGCTCATGAAGTAGGGGTGGGCGCCGAACACCGGGGCGGTCACGATCAGGCTCTCGAGCAGCTCCTTGCGAGCCTGCGCAGCCTCCTTCTGATCACCCATGGCGATGCGCCGCATCAACGCATACCAATCACGATCGATGCGATACATGAACAGACGCGCATTGGCCCGCGAGACCGGATCGACCGGCAGCAGCGGTGGATGCGGGAAGCGTTCGTCGAGATACTCCATGATGATCTGCGACTCGTAGAGGCGCAGGTCACGATCGACCAGGGTCGGGACCGTACCATAGGGGTTGAAGTCCATGACCTCGTCGGGCAGATCGTGGGCGTCGACATCGACCACGTCAACGCTGATTCCCTTCTCGGCGAGAACCATTCTCACCCGATGGCAATAAGGACAAACAGGATCCGAATATAGCGTCATCACAGCTCGTCTGCTCGCAGCCACTGCCATTCTTCCCTTCTCCAGCGCGTCGGCTGAGCCCGGCAGGGCTCCAAAGAGTCAAGGCCGCCAGCCCACCCTGGCAGCGGCACCACCAGCCCCGCGCGAAGACCGCGCCATGCGCGCGCATCCACGCGACACCGTCATTTCGTGCGTACGCGCACCCGGGGCATTCCGAGCGCACAGCGACCCGGAGAGTATACTCCGCCCCGGCTCCTACCGGGGCGTTTTTTCTCGCCAGCCCCCTCGACAAGGGGCCTTCGACGTGCTAGCGCCCCCATAAACGACGAGACCCGCCGCTCGCAACGAGTGGCGGGTCTCGCGAGCCGCGCGGCTCAGCGCCGCGCGGCCGGGCTCCACGAGTCAGCGACTAGTGGATGTCCTTCCAGTACTCCTTCTTCAGGAAGTAGGCGATCAGGAAGAACACGCCGAGGAACAGCAGGACATAGAGTCCCAGGCGCTGACGCTCGAGCTTCATCGGCTCCCCGACATAGGTCAGGAAGGCGGTGATGTCACGCACCATGGTGTCGTATTCCTCGGGGGAGAGCGTACCCTCCTCGACCAGCTCGACACCGACCGGAACGGCTTCGCTGCCATCGTGCGGCTCAGACATCACCGGCTGCTGCACACCCTGCAGGCCGCCGAGCACGTGAGGCATGCCGACCAGCGGGAAGAGCACGTTATTGACGCCGTAGGGACGGGTGTCGTCGACGTAGAAGCCCTTCAGATAGGTGTAGACCCAGTCGGGCGAACGCCAGCGCGTCACCAGGGTGAGGTCCGGGATCGCGGTGCCGAACCACTTCTCGCCGTCCTCGGGACGCATCGAGTTGGTCATCAGGTCGCCGGGCTTGGCGTCACCGAAGATCAGGTTCTCGCGCAGCGAGATCTCGTCGATGCCCAGGTCCTCGGCCATGCGGTTGTAACGCATGTACTGCAGCGAGTGACACCCCATGCAGTAGTTCGCGAAGTACTTGGCGCCGCGTTGCAGCGAGGCCTTGTCGTGCAGGTCGATGTCGGCATCTTCCAGGTGCGCGCCCCCGCCAGAGGCCAGCAGCGTGACCGGCGAGAGCAGCAACAGGGTGGCGATGATCAGTTTTCTCATGAGGTCACCCTCTCAGGAACGGGCTTGGTCTTGTCCAGCGAGCTGTAGATCGGCATCAGCAGGAAGAAGGCGAAGTACAGCACCGTGAAGATCTGCGACAGCAGCGTGGAGAGGTCGGAGGCCGGGCGCATGCCGAGCCATGCCAGCACCACGAAGGTCACCGCGAAGATACCCAGGGCAGCCTTGAAGATCGGCCCCTTGTAGCGGATCGACTTGACCGGGCTGCGATCGAGCCAGGGCAGCAGGAACATGATCAGGATGGCACCGAACATCACCACCACGCCGGGGAACTGCGAACCCCACATCGGCGGCACCGCGCGCAGCATCGCGTAGTAGGGGGTGAAGTACCACACCGGGGCGATGTGCTCCGGGGTCTGCAGCGGGTTGGCCGGCTGGAAGTTCGGCGCTTCCAGGAACAGCCCGCCCATGGTCGGGGCGTAGAACAGCACCAGGGAGAACAGGGCCAGGAAGATGGCGACGCCGACCAGATCCTTGACCGTGTAGTAGGGGTGGAAGGGGACGCCGTCGGCCGGGGCGTTCTCGTCCCAGCGGTTGCCCTTGGGGCCCTTCTTGATCTCGATGCCGTCGGGGTTGCTGGAACCGACGTGGTGCAGTGCGACGATGTGCAGGAACACCAGCGCGGCGAGCACGAAGGGCAGCAGGAAGTGGAAGGCGAAGAAGCGGTTGAGGGTGGCGTCGGAGATCACATAGTCACCACGCACCCACACCGAGAGGTCCTCGCCGATGCCAGGCACGGCGGCGAAGAGGTTGACGATGACCTGCGCGCCCCAGTAGGACATCTGGCCCCAGGGCAGCAGATAGCCGAAGAAGGCGGTCGCCATCATCACCAGGTAGAGCACCAGGCCGATCATCCACAGCAGCTCGCGCGGCTTGCGGTAGGAGCCCCACATCAACCCGCGGAACATGTGCAGGTAGATGAGGATGAAGAAGGCCGAGGCCCCGGTGGAGTGCATGTAACGGATCAGCCAGCCCCAGTCGACATCACGCATGATGTACTCGATCGAGGCAAAGGCCTCGGCCGAGGAGGGCTTGTAGCTCATCGCCAGCCAGATGCCGGTGACGATCTGGAGCACCAGGGTGAGCAGCGCCAGCGAGCCGAAGATGGACCAGAAGCCCATGTTCTTCGGTGCATAGTACTCGGCGACGTGCGCGCGCCAGGTCTTGGCCAGCGGGAAGCGCTGGTTCAGCCAGTCGAGGTTTTCAGTCTTTTCTGCGCTCATCAGGCAGCTCCTCCATCCTCACCGATCAGGATGGTGGTGTCGTTGAGGTAGGCGTGCTTGGGAATGACCAGATTGGTCGGGGCCGGCACACCCTTGAAGACGCGTGCCGCGAGGTCGAAGCGCGAGCCGTGGCAGGGGCAGTGGAAGCCACCCTTCCAGTCGGCGCCGAGGTCTTCCGGAGCGAACTCGGGGCGGTAGGTCGGCGAGCAGCCGAGGTGGGTACAGATACCGATGGCGACCAGATACTCGGGCTTGATCGAGCGGGTCGGATTCTGGCAGTACTCGGGCTGCTGTGGCACTTCGGAGCCCGGATCGACCAGCTTGGGATCGTTGCTCGCCAGTGCCTCGAGCATTTCCGGCGTGCGGTGCACCACCCACACCGGCTTGCCGCGCCACTTGACGCGCAGCAGTGCGCCGGGCTCAAGCTTGCTGACATCGGCCTCGACCGGCGCACCCGCAGCCCGAGCGCGCGCGCTCGGGTTCATGGATGAGACGAACGGGACAAGAGCGAAGCCGGCACCGACGGCACCGACCGCGCTGGTCGCGGCGACGAGTACTCGTCGCCTCAGTTTGTTCACGCCTTGCGCGCTCATAGGCTAGCTACCCCCGACTGGTGCGGAGGCTGCCGACGGCATTCAGGCAGACACCACACGCAGATTGGACGAAAGGTTTAGATGGAAGAGTAAGAATATGACGATTGGCTACAGAACCGACCGCGCATTTTCCTTGATCTTGACGCGACGGGTCAAGAAAAACTCGGAAAAAGCACCATTTTACCACATTAGTCGCACCTGACACCTAAGCCGGGTTGGCGATTTCAATGAATTGATGGCGCACTCCGAAGTGTTCGGCGACCCGTGTACCGAGCGCCTGGACACCATAACGCTCGGTCGCATGATGCCCCGCGGCCAGGTACGAGAGCCCGAGTTCGCGGGCCAGATGGGTGGTCTGCTCCGAGATCTCTCCACTCAGAAACAGATCGACCCCCAAGTCGGCCGCCAGTTCAATGTGACCCTGTCCTCCGCCGCTGCACCAGGCCACGCGCTCGACCGCACGGGCGCGCTCGCCGACCAGTAGCGGCACGCGTCCGAGCCGCTCGGCCACCCGCTCGGCGACGGCCTCGGGAGCCTGCGCCACGGCCAGCCGACCGGTCCACAGCAAGCCGCCACCAACGGTGGCCGGCGCCGCGTCGAGGATGCCGAGTTCGCGCCCCAGAGTGGCATTGTTGCCAACTTCGGGGTGAGCATCGAGCGGCAGATGATAGGCGATCAGACTCATCCCCGCCCTGAGCAACATCCTTGCGCGCCGCCCCTTGATCCCGGTCAGGCAGGGTGGCTCATTTTTCCAGAACCAACCGTGATGGACCAGGATGGCGTCGGCATCGAGGTCGCAGGCGGCCTCGATCAACGCCGCACTGGCGGTCACCCCACTCACCAGGAGAGCGACTTCGCGCTCTCCCTCCGCCTGCAGTCCATTGGGGCAGTAGTCGGCAAAGGCCGACGCATCGAGCAACTGATCGCAGAAAGCGACCAGTTCGCACGGCTGGCACATGACGCTTACCTCTGAGATTCGATCCTGAGACGGCGTGCGTCGGCGCTATCCACGCGCGACGCGGTCCCGACAGCCGACAGGCCAGCTGTCGGACGATCCCGTCACGGACTGACAGGCACGCTCGCGGACTGACCTCGTGGCGTCGCTGAAACGAACACCTCGGGAGCGGCAGGGACAGGGAACCCGCAAACCATAACATCCATCGGTTATCTTCGGCGTATTTTTTGCTCTTCTACTGACCGATCCAGCGCGTTAGGATGCTGGGGACAGACGCCGATCGACGGCACACGTAAAAGAGCATGATGATTGCTCGGACCGTCTCGGCATCGCACAAAAACATGCTGGAGACCCGGCACTGGATGCCGCGCGTCAACAGCTCATTGATTCGGTAGCGATGCACGCACAGGTACCCCGCTCCCCCACCGAGCACGTCGCCCCGCGCTTCAGCGGTGGCTATCGCAAGCTCAACACGCTCACCAGTCTGGTGCTCAACGTTCTGGTGGGCACCCTGCTGCTGATCTGCACCGCACCACTGTTCGTGCTGATCCCGATCGCGATCAAGCTCGCCGACGGCGGTCCGGTGCTCTACTCCAGTATCCGCCTGGGGCGGCACAAGCGCCCCTTCGCGATGTACAAGTTCCGCACCCTCAAGCCCGATGCCGATCGCATCATCGGCGCCACCTTACTCGGACGCGGACAGCGTCTCGAGACGCCGATCGGACACTTTCTGCGCGAGACCCGGATCGACGAGCTGCCACAGCTCATCAACGTCATCAAGGGCGACATGGATCTGATCGGACCTCGCCCCGAGCGCCCGGAGATCTACGAACGGCTGTGTCGCCACATCCCCGGCTACGACCTGCGCTTCCAGACCCGCCCCGGGTTGATCGGCTACGCCCAGCTGTTCACCCCGCACGGCAGTCCCAAGCGTATCCGCTCGTTGATCGACAGCTTCTACCTGATCCGCAACCAGCGCATCGGCAACGACCGGCGGCTGCTGGCCTATGCACTGTGGGCACTCGGCCTGAGATTCCTGCGCACCCTGCTCGATGCACTACGGCAACGGCTGAGACGCAAGCGTACCCACGACGAACGGCGTCTCCGCGACCGCATCGCACCGGACAACGGTCGGGTGTGGCTCGAAGACGACGAACACGCCCGCGCCTGCACGCTCGTCGACCTCAACGACGAGGCCGTGCTGATCCGCTGCCCGAGCGGCCACCCGCCCCCGCCCCAGCCCGTGCGACTGCGACTCGAACGCCAGGCCAGTCATCCCGGCGGCGGCGTGAAAAAGCGCCGGATCGTGCGGTGCGAGGCACAGCTGACCATGCAGCGCCCCAGTCCCGGGCTCGAGGGCTATCATGACTATGTACTGCAGATCCGACCGGCGACACCATTGAACGCCTTCAAGCTCCAAAAATACTTCCTGCTCTCCAGCCTCTGTTAAATTGAGGCATCGACTTCCGGTCAAGTCAGGCAGGTACCCCACTGCGGTCCACGGACAGCAGACGCACTTCTTGGAGATGGACGCATCCATGACATCCCCGCATTCACCGTTGAGCGTTGACTCCATCAACCACGACGAGCGCTCATCGTCCACTGCAGACACGGCGCGACCCTCGATCCAGGACGGACCCGAGACAGGCGCTCCCCCAACCTCCTCCGAACCGACGGCTCCGATCACGGAGGCGCCCGACGCGCTGCGGCAATCAGCGCTGTCGAGCGAGAACGATGAACACGCTGCGGAGCCCCAGGACATCCCCCCCCGGGATGATCCCCAGGACGCCGTCCTCGCCCCCCCGGCATCAACGCTGGTCGAGGCGCGCCCCGCCACGAGCACGTCGACCACGCCACCAAGCGAGCCGAGCACCTTCCCCGCAGGACCTGTCGAGCCCACACGCCAACCATCACGACACGTCCAGCCCGGCCGGCTGCACCTGTCCACCCGCCGGCTGCCTCAGCCGGTCGACGACTCGCGCCCGTGGTACCTCTTCGTCGCCATCGACCAGGCCACCCGCTGGCTGTTCGTACGCGTCACCCACGAGCTGAGTCCGGCCGCGACCCGCGCCTTCCTCAAGACACTGCTCAAGACCTGCCCGATCCTGGTGCGCGAGCTGATCACCATCCCCTCGCCCGAGCTGACCGACGGCGAGGCGGAGGCCATGCTCCCCGACACCGAGGCGCTCGCACGGCTCTGCGAGAACCTCGACATCACCCATCACCAGGAGACCGCCGAGCCGGTCAGCGCCCCCCCCCTGCTGCACGGCTTCGACACCCTGCTCGAGGCCCGTCTCGACAGCAGCGACGAGGCGCTCGAGGCCAAGCCGCTCAAGCGGGCGCTGCGCCAGGTGGCGCGCGACTACAACCACCATCAGCCACAGCCGATCCTCGGCGACCACACCCCGATCCAGGCACTCGGCAAGTGGTATGCCGAATCCCCGGACTGCTTCGTCGCTCACCTGCAACGCCTCTCGGCCTCCACGCTCGAGCAGACTCAGCACGCCAGGACCGAGGCTCACGACACCCCCCCGCCACGATCACTCGACACGCAATCCTCGAGAACATCGCCCTCGGGCAATGGACAGACGCTCGACCCGCTCCAGCTCGCGCGCACCCTCAACCGCAACACGGTCGCCTCGAGCCTGATCCGGCTGCGCCAGCAACCACCGCTCGGCTCGCTGCTGGTGACCAGTTGCAACGAGGGCGCCGGCAAGACCACGGTGGCGCTGCAGCTGGCCTATGCCGGCGTCCAAGAGGTCGGACTGCGCATCCTGCTGATCGACGCCAACCCCACCCACCCGCACCTGGCGACCCTGTTCGAGACCGACGAGGCACCTGGGCTGTGCGAACTCTTCGCCGGGCAGGCCGGGGTCGACGAGGTCATACGCCCCACGGAAACTCCCGGGCTCGACCTGGTCACCCTGGGGCTCCAGCAGCGTGACATGCTGGTCCGCCAGGACCCACAGCGATTGCGCGCCCGTCTCGACGCATTGCGCGGCGCCGGCGCCGAGCGCTACGATCTGCTGCTGATCGATGGGCCCAGCAGCCTCGGCGAGCAAGACCTCACCATTGGCGCCACCGCCTTCGACGGCGTGGTCCTGGTGATCGAGAGCGAGCGCACCCGGTGGGAGGTGATGCAATACACCCAGGACCGATTGCAATCGGCCGGGGCGCGGCTGCTCGGCGCGGTGCTGAACAAGCGCAAGTACTACATCCCCAGGGGGCTGTATGCCTGAGTCCGGATCCCTATCTCGCCCGGCGCTGATCTTGCCGATCCTCGCGTTGCTGGCGCTGCTCGTCGGTTGCTCCCAGCAGCAGACCGTACTCGAGGTCGATGAGGAAGTCGTAGTCGCGCGTCAGTCGTTCTCCTTCGCCGAGGGCGAAACCTTCGACCTGATGCCGAAGTACAGCATCTCGCCCGGCGACACCCTCGACGTGCTGTTCCAGATCCGCACCTGGCTGGAGAAGGACACCTTCAACATCTCGGTCGATCACACCGTCGCGGTCAAGTTCATCTACACTCCCGAACTCAACGAGGAGCAACTGGTCCGTCCCAACGGCATGATCAGCCTGCCCTACATCGGCGAGTACTATGTCGTCGGCAAGACTCCGAAGCAGGTCGAGCAGGAACTCAGGAAGGCCTATGCCGGCATCCTCAAGGACCCCGAGATCTACGTCCAGGTGCCCGAGTTCCAGTCCGCCATCAAGGAACTCAAGCGTGACCTGCACACCGCCCCGCGCGGACTCAGCCGACTGGTCACGGTCCGCCCCGACGGCTATGTCACCTTCCCCATGATCGGCGAGGTGATGGCCGCCGGACGTACCATCGAGTCGCTCAACACCGAACTCAACCGCGATTACGAACGGCTGATCTCCGGGCTGCACGTCGACCTCTTCCTCGAGCGACACTCAGGCTCGCTGGTCTATGTGCTCGGCGCGGTCAAGGAGCCCGGCGCCTTCACCATCGTCAAGCCGATCTCGGTGGGGCAGGCGCTGGCGCTGGCCGGCAGCTACAGCACCGATGCCCAGCTCGACTCGGTGATCGTCGCCCGTCACCACCAGGGCAAGGTGATCGCCACCCGCATCGACCTCAGCCGCTCCGGCGCGCTCGGCGGACACAAGGCGATGTTCTATCTGATGCCCGACGACCTGGTCTTCGTGCCACGCACCCGTCTCAGCGAGGCCGCGCAGATCGCGCAACAGGTGCGCGATGCGCTGATGTTCCGAGGCTGGAGCATCAGTATCGAAAACATCGCGATCGACGAACTCTGACCAGGACCAGCCGACGTGGAACGTCCCCATCTACGTACCGAAAACTATCTGCGCGAACTGCTGCAGATCTACTTCGCCCAGCAGCGGCTGATCCTGCTCACCACCCTGGCGGTGTTCCTCGTCGCCGCGGCGATCGCCTTCCTCGCCCCGTCGGTCTACTCGGCGCAGGGCGCGATCCTGCTGCGTGCCAGCGAACTCCAGCGCAGCCCACAGTCGCTCGAGGAGACCGAGGTCCGCTCGTTCAAGGTCAGCGAGGAGGACCTGCGCTCCGAACGCGAGCTGCTGCGCTCGCCGGCGGTACAGCAAGGGGCTATCGCCCGGCTCAAGGAGAGCCACCCCGAGCTTGGCGCCGCTCTCGACTGGCATCGCGTGCGCAGTCGACTGCAGATCGAGTTGGTGCCCGATTCTCGAGTGATCAACGTCGAGTTCCAGCACCCCGACGCCACCGCTGCGGTGGCCATCCTCGACGCCATCCTCGCCGCCTATATCGAGCGCCGCGCCGAGATCCTCTACCCTGAGGGCACGGTCGACTTCTTCGTCAACCAGGTGGAGCGCTTCCGCGATCAGATCAGCACCACCGAGCAGGCGCTGATCGAGCTGGCCAACACCACCGGCACCCCCAACCCGGCCAAGGAGATCGAACTCAACCTGCAGATCAAGCAAAACGTCGAGGAACGCCTGCTCGATCTCGACACCCGCGCCGTGACCCTGCGCGAACAGCTCGAGCACCTCGATCGCACCCTCGCCACCGAACAGCTGCGCAACTACGCCTTCATCACCAACCAGACCGTCGCCGAGATCGCCGCGCGGATCATCGACCTGCGCATCGAGCGCGGCCGCACCGCGCGCCACTACGAGCCCGACGCCCACGCGGTCGCGGCAATCGACGCCCAGATCACCAGTACCATGCGCCAGCTCAAGCAGGAGGTGGCCGACTATCGCGACCAGCTCGACACCGAGTTCGCCGCGCTGCGCGAGCAACAGCTGATCCTGCAGCGTCGACTCGCCGAGATCGAGGCGCGCAACCTCGAACTGCAGCGCCAGGGCATCGAGAGCGACCGACTGAGCCGCGAGGCCGATTTGCTGCGTCAGTCCTTCGGTACCTTCTTCAAGCGGCGCGAGGAGGCCGAGATCAACGCCGGGGTCGACTCCACCCTGTCGCTGTTCTTCGTCAGCATCCTCAGCCCCGCCTTCTCCACCGGCGAGCCGGTCTTCCCCAATCGCCCGGTGCTGCTGGTGATCGGACTGCTCGCCGGCTTCATCACCGGGTTCAGCCTGGGGTTCGTGCGTGAGTTCTTCGACCACACCTTCAAGACCGCGCGCGATGTCGAGCAGTTCTCCGGCCTACCGCTACTGTTCTCGATCCCGGCGGTCAACGCCCCGCCAGCCGAGCCACAGCAACCACCACCGCGCTAGCCCGCGATGGAGCCGCGTCGCGCCGACTTCAGCACCACCCTGGCCCGTTACCTCTCGAGCAAGATCACCCGCCAGCTGATCGGCGCCATCACCGCCTTTCTCAGACCCCGGCTGCTCACCCCCGAGCTGTTCGGGGTCTGGACCCTGCTCAAGCTGATCCCGCAGTACGCCAGCTACGCCCATCTCGGCGCGCGCACCACGCTGCGCGTCTTCTATCCCTGGCACCTCGCCCGGGGCGAGGGGGAGCGCGCCGAGTCGCTGGTCTCCGGGGCCATCCTCACCACCCTGGCGCTCGATGCCCTGGTGGCCATCACGCTGCTGCTGTTCGCGCTCGACGGTCACCAGGACGACGCACTGCGCCAGGGACTGGTGGCGATGGCCGGGATGGTGCTGCTCCAGGCCTGGCACCACACCGCCTTCGCCGCGCTCAAGGCGCGTCACCGTTTCGACCTGATCGGTCGCGCCAACTATCTCGAGTCCGCGCTGCTATTGGTCACCACCCTGGCGCTGCTGCCCACGCTCGGCTTTCCCGGGCTGCTGCTGTCGCTGCTGATCACCGAGGCGGCGATCGGGGTGCTGCTCTGGCGACAGGCCGGGATCGTTCCGCACTGGCCCAGACGACCACTCCGACTCGGTGGCGAAATGATCCGGCGCGGCTGGCCGATCATGAGCCTGGAGCTGGCGATGATGCTGGTGGTCACCGCCGATCGGGTGATGGCCTGGGTGCTGCTCGGCGCCGGCGCGCTCGGTCACTACGGGGTGGCGGTGATGATCGTCGGCTTCCTGCGCAACATTCCCGGCACCGCCCGCGAGATCCTCGAGCCAAGATTGATGGGCGAGCTTGCTGCCACCGATCGCGACCAACTGCTGCGCGAGCACCTGCTGCGCCCGGCGCTCAACGCCGCTTTCCTGATGCCGCTGCTGATCGGCCCGGTGGCGCTCGCCACCCCACTGGCGATCGACTGGCTGCTGCCACGCTACCAGGAGGCGGTCGTTCCCACCCAGATCCTCGCCTGCGGGATCCACTTCCTCGCCCTCGCGCTGGTGCTGCGTAGCCTGGTGGTCGCCTTCGAGCGACAGCGCCACGCCGCATTGCTGGTCCCGTTGGTGCTCGTCTGCGAGGGACTGAGCGCCTGGCTGGTGGTACGCCTGGGCTGGGGACTGCCCGGCATTGCCGCCACGAGTGTGCTGGGATTCGCGCTGCTGTTCATGCTGTTTCGCCATACCCTGCGCCCACAACTCGACCGTCTCGATCGCCGCGAACGGCGTCAGCTCGACTGGATCTGGCCGCTGTTCGCCCTCAACGGCGCGCTGATCTGGACGCTGTCGCTGCTACCCTTGGGGGATGGTCCGATAGCGACGACGCTGCGCATCCTCGTCCACATCGCCCTGCTGCTGCTGCTCCACCGGCTCGCCCGCGCCCGGCTCGCGCTGCTCTCACCACTCCCCTGGCGACGACTGTTGCGACTCAGGCGCTGATCCACCGAACCCGAGGGGATCCCCATGTCACGCCTCGTCCACCGCCTGCTGCTGGCATCCGTGCTGCTCGTTCCCGCCCTGCCCCGGGCCGCGCCCCCGCCCGACATGGAGCGCCTCGCCGCCGGCCCCTGGATCGCGCGTGCGCGCCTGGCCGAGCTGCCGATCACAGGTGCGGCCTGGGAGGCGGTGCGCAATGACGCCGAACGGCTGGTGCTCGACCCCGACCTCTCCGACCAGAACGACCCGAGCAACGTGCGGGTCTTCGCCAAGGCGCTGGTCCACGTGCGCACCGGCGATACGCTGATGGCCGCGGCGGTGCGCCGCGCCTGTCTCGACATCATCGGCACCGAATACGACGCCAGCTCACTCGCGCTCGGGCGCGAACTGATGGCCTATGTTCTCGCCGCCGACCTGGTCGGCCTCCCCCCGGAGCAGGACGCGCTGTTTCGTGACTGGCTGGCACGGGTGCGCGACACCCCGATGTCCGAGGGACGGACCCTGCGCCAGACCCACGAGCGCCGCCCCAACGGCTGGGGCACCTATGCCGGCGCCACCCGGCTGGCGATCGCCGCCTATCTCGGCGAGCCCGATGAAATCGCCGAGGTCGCGCGCATCTTCCGCGGCTGGCTCGGCGACCGCGCCGCCTACAACGGCTTCCGCTACGGCGATCTCGACTGGCAGGCCGACCCGCGCCGCCCGGTCGGCATCAACCCGCGGGGGGCAGCGCGTCGCGGTCACAGCATCGACGGCGCGATCGCCGAAGGGCTGAGGCGCAGCGGCCCCTTCGACTGGCCGCCACCGCACGAGAACTACGTTTACTCCACCCTGCAGGGGGCGCTGGCCCAGGCGGTGATCCTCGAGCGCGCCGGCTACGACGCCTTCGCCTGGCAGGACCGTGCCCTGCTGCGCGCCTTCGAGTGGCTACACCAGCAGGCCGACTTCCCCGCCGAGGGCGACGACACCTGGCAGCCGCACCTGATCAACTACTTCTATCACCGCGACTTCCCCGCCCCGATGCCGAGCCGCCCGGGCAAGAACATCGGTTACACCGACTGGACCCACGCCGACTGGGCGCCGCCCGACTAGTCGGGCGATGCAGCCAGCGCGGCATGGAGCCGCGCGGCGTTGTCGCTCAGGTCGAACTCGGCGAGCACTCGCTCGCGCCCGGCGCGCGCCAGCGCCCGCGCCTCCTCTGGATGATCGGCCACCCGGGCCAGGGCTGCGGCGATCGCTGCAGGCTCGCCCGGTGCGACGAGCAGCCCGGTGCGCCCGTGCTCGATCAGCTCGGGGATCCCCGAGAGCCGGCTGGCCACCACCGGGCGCTCGACGGCCAATGCCTCCATCAGCGACACCGGAATACCCTCGCGCCGCCCCCGAGCATCCTGCACGCTGGTCAGCGCCACCACGTCACAGTCGCGCAGACAGACGGTGACCTCGGGCCGGGTGAGCTGGCCGAGGAAACGGACGCGCGCGGCGATCCCCAGCGCCCGGCACTCGGTCTCCAGCTCGGCGCGCAGTTGACCGTCTCCGACCAGGGTCAGGATCCACTCCCGCCCCTCGGCGGCGAGCAGGGCGCAGGCGCGCAACAGATGGACATGTCCCTTGACCCGACGCAGCGAGGCGACACAGAGGATGCGCAACACCCCGTCGTCGGTGTCGGCGCACGGCGCCAGCGGAGCGAAGGCGCCGGTGTCGATGCCGCAATGGATCACCCGCAGCCGGTCGGCCCAGCGCGCGCCCACCCGCGCCAGGGTGAAATCGCGGTTGTAGCGCGAGATCATCACTGCGAAGTCGGCGCGGCGCAGCTTCTCGGCGAGCATGGTCTGATCGACGTGGAGGTCGCTGCCGTGCGCGGTGAAGCTGTAGCGCACCCCGGTGAGCCGGTGCGCGATCCAGGCGGCGAGCGCGGGGTGAGTACAGAAGTGCGCGTGCAGCCGACCGATGCCGCGACGCTCGGCCTCGGCGGCGATATAGACCGACTTGAGGAAGATCCCGGCCGCGCCCAGGGTGAAGTTGGGGCTGGGCGCAACCCGCGCGAAGGTCTCGACCAGGGTGCGCAGATAGCGCCAGGGGCGGCGCGCCACCAGCACCAGGTTGGCGCGCAGGATCGGCCCCGAGACGAAAGCGCTGTAGACCACCTCGGCGCGCAGTCGCGCCAGCTGCGGATGGGTGGCGCGCGGGCGCTCGCGCAGCAGCGGGAAGAGGGTGATCTCGGCGCCCAGCGCCTCCAGCGCGAGCATCTCGTCGAGCACGAAGGTCTCGGTGAAGGTGGGGAAGCGCGAGACCAGATAGCCGACCTTCACCATTGGGTCACCCGCCGCCCACGCAGAAAGTCGTACCACCCCATCGCGATCCCTGCGTTGACGCACAGCGCCCAGGGGGCGAGCGTCAGCACGCGTGGCCAGCGCCCGGGGTCACGATCGAGCCCGAGCGCCGCGACCAGCCCAAGCGCCCCCCCGAGCCCGCCCAGCGCCGCCAGCGCCAGCACCAGCCAGCCGCCACCGTCGAGCAGCGCCAGCGCGAGCACCGTCACGAATCCCAACGCCAGCGCCAGCGGAAAGGCGCGACGCAACACCTTGTGCGCGATCAGCGCCAGTGCGTAACGACCATGGCGGCGCACCGAGAGCGCCTGTGGACAGTGGCGCAACGCGTTGAGCCCGCGACAGACGATGCGCCGCTGACGCGCGAACACCCGGCGCAGGGTGCGCGCCGGCGGCGGCATCAGCGCCACCGCCTCGGGCACGAAGACGAAGCGCCGCCCGGCGACGACGGCGCACAGCCCGACGAAGAGGTCGTCGACCACGCCTGCCGGGATCGGCCGGAACAGCACGCGCCGGATCGCCAGCAGGGTGCCGTTGCTCGCGGTGATTGAGCCCAACTGGACCATCTCGCGCGTCTTGAGCCGGCCCTCATGATCCCAGTAGCGCGCCTGCATCAGCCCGTCCTCACGATCGACCGCGACACGCGCGCAGGCGGCGCCGACACCGGCCTCGGCGAAGACCGCGACCATCGCCGCCAGCGCACCGGGGGCGAGTCGGGCATCGAGATCGGAGAACAGCAGCAGCTCGCCCGCGCTCGCCGCGACCGCAGCGTTGAGTGCAGCGTATTTGCCGCGACGCGGGTTGCGAAGCACCCGGCAATCGACCCCGGGCAGGTCGGGGAGTACCGGCAGGTCGACGACCGGACCGTCGAGCGAGAGGATCAGCTCCAGCCGCCCCGTGCCCCAGTGCTGGCCGCGCAACGAGTCGAGCTTGGCCGCGAGCGCCGCGCCCGAACCATGCACCGGCACGATCAGCGACACCGCCCCCGGCAGCACGCCCCCGGGCATCGCCTCCGGCCGACGCTCGGGCAGCAGGATCAACAGCATGGGCAGCGCCAGCAACGCTGCGATGGCGATGGCGATGGCGATGGCAGCGGCGACCGTCAACAGGAGAGCGAGCGATACCATCAATCCCTCCCCTCGACCGAGGCGCTGAGCGCAAAGCGCAGCCACAGCTGCGATACCCCGAGCGAGAGCAGCATGTACTTCTGGAACACGTCGCTGAACATCGCCATGTAGAGCAACAGGAAGAGGAAGGCGAGCAGATAGTGCAACACCTGCGCGGCATGATAGGGATCACCGCGCGCCAGCAGCAGCCGACGCGCCAGCCAGAGGTTGCGCGCCGCCAGCGCCAGCAGGCCGAGAAAGCAGATCAACCCCAGCACCCCGGTGCCGACCACCACCTCGAGATAGGTGTTGTGGGCAAAGCGACGATTGGTCGCGCCCTCGCGATCGAAACGCTGCGCCCAGTCGGTCTTGGCGTAGAGCTCGCGGAAGGTGCCCGGTCCGTGCCCGATCAGCGGGCGCTCCTCGAAGGCATCGCCGGCCACCACCAGATAGGAGGCGCGACGGTTGATCGAGCGGTCGGTGTCCGAGGCGGTGAGCGTCGCCTGACGCTCCCAGTAACCCTGCGGCACCAGCAGCAGCGCCACCAGCAACGCCATCGCCCCGCCGGCGAACAGCAGCCCGAGATGACGCGGACGCAATCCGCGCGCATTGACCACCAGCAGCGTCGCCAGCAACAGCGCCGTCACCAGCCCGCCGCTGCGCGAGAAGCTCACCACCATGGCGCCGAGGTTGATCGCCAACAGCACCAGCGCCGCCAGTCGGACCAGTGGCCGACGGCCATGGGCCAACCAGAACACCACGAAGGGCAATACAAAGATGATCAGCATCGCCAGATTGTTGGGGTCGCTGGTCACACCGGTGCTGCGGGTGAAGTCGTCACCTACCTCGACCGCGAACCAGGACACGCCGAACAGATAGCCGATCAGCGCGAACATCGAACCAAGCGAGACCGAGACGACGATCACCACCGGCAACTGCCGCACCAGCGCGTGGGCATCGAGAAAGACCAGCACCAGGGCGAAGAAGGCCATCGCCACCAGAGTCAGCAGCACCTGCTGGCCGGCCTCGAGCGGATAGGCCGACCACAGCGTCGAGAACAGGCTGACGGCGAGAAACAGCCCCCACCAGGGCCACAGGTTGGAGCGCAGCAAGCCGACGGCCTGCTGCTCGCGCAGCAGTCGCAACGCCAGCACCACGAGCAACACCAGCGCCAGCACCCAGTGGATCTTGATCTCCGGCAGCGGCCCGCCGAGCTGGCGGAAATTGCCGAAGGGGATCAGGAAGACGATCGCATAGAGCCCCCAGCTCGGTGATCGCCCGAGCATCATCAGGATGCCGAGCGCGACTCCCGGCAGCAGGGCGAGCGCGGGCCAGGGGGTCCACAGCGGCAACAGGGTCGCGACCATCATCAGCGCGACGAAGGCGCCCCACAGTGGGTTGGTGGCCCCTGGTATGCTCGATCGTCTCATCTCTCCCCACCCGTGGCGCTCGGCCAGCGCCACCGTCCGGCAACACCAGGGTCATGGTCGATCGCGCCCTGTTGTATGCTGCAACCAGTTTGTCGTGGATGTCCTCGCATGACCGATCTCGAGTTCGAGCTGCACCGGCTGGTCCATGTTCGGCTACAGCAGCTTTCAACAAACCATGTCGCCGTGGTGTGCAAGCGGCTCGGTCACTTCCTGATCGAGCCCTCCGGGCGCCTGCCCGACGTCCTCTGCGCGCCGCTGCCGGAGAGCGCCGCCATGCTGCGCGAGCGTACCCCGCGGGTCGCCCCCCAACAGGTCACCACGGTCTGCTTCGAGGGGCAGCGCGTCCTACTCTACAGCCATCGCGGCCATCCCGACCTGATCCTCGACCCGGGCACCCCGGTGCGTATCCTGGTCTCGCGCCGCGCCGGGGCCACCAAGCGCTTCTACAACGCGCTGCTGTTCGCCATCCATCTTAGCGCGACCCGGCGCGGCGGGCTGCTGCTCCATGCCGCGGCGCTGCGCGACCCATGCGGCCGCACCGCGCTCGTGCTCGGCCCCAGGCGTAGCCGCAAGACCCATCTGACGCTGGAGCTGCTCCATCGCGGCTGGGACTATCTCGCCGACGACAAGCTGCTGCTGCACCAGGGACGGGCACACCTGTTCGAGCACCGTTTGGTCGTCCGCCGCCACCATCTCAGTGCCCTGCCCTGGTTGGCGGAACGGCTGAACGGCCCCGACGCACCACGCACGATCCGCTCGCAGCCGCTGCGTCTGCTGCTCGAACGGCTACAGCATATCGCCACGCGCACGATCAGCGACAAGCTGCAACCGCTGCTGCAACCCCTGATCAATCCGGCCTTCCCCCAGGACCTAACCACACATCTGCCGAGCACGCGGATCCTCTCCAGCGCCCAACCCGACGCACTTTTCGTACTGACTCCCGCAGAACGACAGGGCTGCACACCGCTCGAAGCGACGTGCCTGTTGCGTCAGCTGGTCGCCATCGAGCGGCTCTATCTGGGGGGCATGGGGCCGCTCGAGGCGATGAGCGACTACGCACACCCCGACCCGGACAGCGCCGATCTGACCACGCTGCTCGAGCACAACCTCACGGGCGTCCCCGGGTTCAGCCTCGCGGTCACGGAGCAGGCCAGTGCGGCGGAACTCGCCGAGCCACTGGTACGACAACTCGCCGACCTCGAACCTCGGACCTCCTCGCCATGTCCGGCCTGACGCTGACTATCGACCCGGCACAGCAGCTGCCCCCACTCACACCACGAGAGCCGCTGCTCACCGCTCCCGGCGTGTCACTCGAACTCGACCCGACGGCGAGCGAGCCGGTGCGCAGCTGGGAGGACCGACGCACGCTGATATTGCTCGAAGGCTGGATCCACGGCTGCGAGCACGCGCCACCGCGACGACTGATCGAGGCGCTGATCGAGGAGGACTGGGCCAAGGCCGGCGCAGCACTGGAGGTGCTCGACGGCGACTTCGTGCTGCTGATCCACGACAAGACGAGCAAGCGCTGGCTGATCGTCAACGATCTCCTGGCACGCCGCCCGCTCTACCTGCTCGAGCGCCGTGGCGCCATCTTGGTCAGCCGTGACATCGCCCGCGCCGTCGCTGCCGACCCGGATCGCGCCACCGACCCGGTGGGCGCCGCCGAGATGCTGCTGTTCGGTCACGGCCTGGGCGAGCGCACGCCGTGGCGCGCCATCGCCCTGCTCGCCCCGGCGACGCTGCTGCGGATCGACGCCGAGGCCAACACCGAGCGCCGCACCCTGGCACGACTCAGCTTCGAGACGCCGCACAGCAACGCGAGCCTGGACCAACAGGCCGCGGTACTCGCCGATCACTTCACCACCGCCTGCGAGCGACTGAGCAGACGCGCCGACACGCCGGTGCTGGCGCTCAGCGGCGGACTCGACTCGCGCGCGGTCGCCGCCGGCCTTGCCGCCATCGGCACCCCCTTCAACTGCGCGAGCATGGCACGCGCCGGCTGGTACGCCTCGAGCGAACAACGGCTCGCCGCCGCGGTCGCACAGCACCTCGATCGCCCCTGGCACTGCTTCGATGTGCCACCCAGCACCGGCGCCGACTATCTGCGACTGTTGCAGATCAAGCAGGGACTCAACGACCTCGACCTCGCCTTCCACCTGCCCTTCTTCGATCACCTCCGCGCGCGCTACGGCAGCACGATGAGCTATATCACCGGCGACGGCGGCGACAAGCTGCTGCCCGACCTCGGCGCCGGGCTAGCGCTGCGCGACGCGCGCGCGGCCTGTGACTACATCGTGGCGCGCCGCGGGCGCTTCACCCTCGATCAGTGCGCCGCCCTGGTGGGACTGGAGCGCGCGGACCTGGAGCGCGCCCTGCACGCGCACTTCGCCGCCTATCCAGAGGACGACGGCAACGCCCTCCATGCCCGCTTCCTGATCCACGAGCGCGCCCGGCGCTGGCTGTTCGAGGGCGAGGACCGCAACCGTCACTGGTTCTCCAGTCTCACCCCCTTCTACTCCATGCCCTTCCTGCGTGCCGCCCTCGCCGCATCACGCACACTCAAGCGCGACTACCGGCTCTATCGCGCCCTGCTCGAACGGCTCGACCCGACGCTGGCCGCTCTACCACGCGCCGGGGTCCCCGGGGCGCTGGGCTCGCCACGTTTTCTCATCCATCACCGCCTCGAGACGCTGGCCAAGGCGCACCCGCGACCGGCGCGCAAACTCCAGCAACTGATCCGACGCCGACGCGGTCTCGAGCCAGCGGCACCACTCCTCGGACTGTTGCGCCACCAGCTCGAACACAGCCCCGAACTCGACCCGGCCGCCTGGCGTCCGCTCCTCGCCAGCGCCGACCGCCGCCCCCGAACGCAGCTGCTCGCCCTGCTCAACCTCGCCACCCAGCTCGACCCGGCGCGCGGTGCGACCGGACTCGCCGTCTGGCGCGACCAACTCCTGCCCTGACTCGATGCCCAAGATCCTCACCGAACACCCGCTGATCAGCGTCTACCTGCCGACCCACAACCGCGCCGCGCTGCTGATGCGCGCGATCGACTCGGTGCTCGCCCAGGACTATCCGCATCTCGAACTGATCGTGGTCGACGACGCCTCGACCGATGACACCGCGGCGCGGATCGCGGCACACCCGGCGCGCGCGCGACTGCGCTATCTGCGCCAGCCCGAGCCGAGCGGGGCCTGCGCCGCGCGCAATCGCGCCATCGCCGTCGCGCGCGGGGCGCTGATCACCGGGCTCGACGACGACGACGCCTTCCTGCCTGGGCGGTTGAGCGGACTGCTCGCCCGCTTCGCCGAGGGGCAGTGGTCGTGCGTGAGCAGCTCCGTCCGCGAGCACACCCCACGCGGCGACATCACCCGACGGGTCGATGTTGGGCGGATCGATCTCGAGGCGATGCTCCACTACAACCGGCTGGGCAATCAGGTCCTCACCCGCACCGCGTGGCTGCGCGAGATCGGCGGCTTCGATCCAGCGCTGCCGGCACTGCAGGATTACGACACCTGGGTACGACTGGTGACGGCGCGCGGTGCCGCCTACCGCTTGCGCGAGGCGAGCTATCTGCAGTTCAAGGACCATGAGCTGACACGCATCTCCGGCGACCGCACCCGGGTGCTCGAGGGACTGGGACGCTTCGTCGCCAAGCATCGCGACCAGCTCGCCCCGCGCCATCTCGACTCGCTCGAGATCCTGCGTCGTCGGCTCGCCGGCGAGACGCTGCCGCCGGGCGACTTCCTCCGCCTGGTCAACCGCGGCAACCTCAAGGGGGCGCTGCCGCTGCTGATCAACACCACCCCGACACTTGCCGCGCTCAAGCGACTTCTGGCGCTGCGCTACCGCGCACGCTGATTCGAGCGGACAAAAAAAAGCCCGGCACGGGGCCGGGCTGCAAACGTCTCATAGTGAGAGAGACGAGGAGGACTCTGTAGGACCATTGGGGTCCGGCATCGCGTTTTTCGCCGGGCCCCGTCCGAATTCAGTGGATGAAGAGCCCGCCATTGACCGGCAGATTGGCGCCGGTGACATAGGCGGTCTCGTCGCTCGCGAGGAAGGCCACCGCGGCGGCGATCTCGTCGGGCCGCGCCATCCGACGCATCGGGATACCGGAGATGATACTCTCGCGGACCTCATCCTTCATCGCCAGGGTCATGGCGGTCTCGACATAACCGGGCGAAACCGTGTTCACGGTCACACCCTTGGCCGCCCCTTCCTGAGCCAGCGCCATGGTGAAGCCATGCATGCCGGCCTTGGCCGCCGAATAGTTGGTCTGACCGAACTGACCCTTTTGGCCATTCACCGACGAGATGTTGATGATACGCCCGAAACCGCGCTCGAGCATGCCTTCCCAGAGCGGCTTGGTGACATTGAAGACACTCTTGAGATTGATGTCGAGGACCGCGTTCCAGTGCTCGGCCTCCATCCGCTTGAAGGTCTTGTCGCGGGTGATGCCGGCGCAATTGACGAGGATATCGACCGGACCATGACGTTCGGTGATCGCCGTGGCCATCCGCGCGCAGTCCTCGGGATCGGCCACGTCGGCGGCGATGGTGTCGAACTCCAACCCCTCGGCGGCGCGCTCGCGCTTCCAGGTCTCGGCGACCTCGGTCTCGGCGGGATGATGGTTGGCGATCACCACGCAGCCATTGGCAGCGAGGCGCTTGCAGATGGCGGTACCGATACCGCCGATACCACCGGTGACGAGCGCAATACGAGACATGTCTGTTTCCTCCTCAGGTCTTGTCGTCGTCCGGGTCCGCACCGTCTCGGGGCGGACCCGCATCCTTCATCCACAACGCCCCGGCACTCCGGCCGGGGTCATTGTCAATGGCGGTCCAGTCCTGGACCACGCGGTCTGCGGACGTCAGCTCGCGGCCACGCCCTTGCGCACGTCGGCGCTGATCTCGGCCATGTTCTTCTCGAGCCAGGCGCGATACTCCTCGCGGGTCTCGCCGAGCACCTGCATGGTGGCTTTGTTCTCGTCCATCATACGCTCGGTCAACGCCTTGGTCGCCTCGACCTGGCCCTTAAAGAACTCATTGTACCCCTTCGACTCGGTGGCAAGCGTCATCAGCCGCATCGAGTGGTCCATGTAGAGGCTCAGCGCGTCCATCTGACGGCTGGCGAGCTTCTCGAAGATACTGACATTGAGTTCACCGAGGCTGGTCATGCGATCCATCCCCTTGGTGGTCATGTCGTTGAAGGTCTTGAAGGTTTCGTTCGTGCTCATGGGTCATCTCCGAAGGTTTGTGCATTGCAGCATTTGTTGCAGTGCACAATAGACCCCGTACACGGAAGCGTCAATGAAGTTTTTTGTAATCTTCAGCATTGACGAAATTCAATCTTGGAGCGGTGGCGCGACAGCGACACCGCGCGGCCGGCGGAGACGCGAGCGGCGAAACAGCAGGCAGGACAGCGAGGTCGGTCAGTCGGTGTCGTCGTCGGAGGGCTTGGACCTGTCGCGACCACGACCGAGATCGAAGCCGGCGTTACGCATGAACTCGCGCTGCAGCTCGCCCCACAGTTCGACGTTCTGCTGTGCCATGCGGGTCATGGTGTCGAGCGGGGTATCGGCCCACGACTGGGTCAGCTCCTGCTGCTGTCTGGCGAACACGTCCAGCGCGCCCTCGAGATAGCGCGCAAAGGTGCCCTGCAGGGTGCCGCCGTAGAAGCGGATGATCTGCGCCAGCATGTTGGCGCTGAACAGCGGCTCGCCGCCGCTCTCCTCCTCGAGCATGATCTGCAACAGGATCGCTCGGGTGATGTCGGTATCGTTGGCGGTGTCGAACACCTTGAAGGGGACGCCGCCCATCACCAGGGCACGGACGTCGGCCAGGGTGATGTAACGACTGATCTCGGTGTCGTAGAGGCGCCGGTTGGGGTACTTCTTGATGATGCGCGATTTGTCCATTGACACCTGTCGCCGGTTCGGCGATCCGCGATTGGCTGGAGACTGAGGCGGCCGAACCGCTCCGGGTCATCGGAATGGCCGCCGGTGATGCCGGCGACCGTTGTTGCGCACGCAGTTTACCCTAGTCGTCGACGACTGACTGCCAGCGCGCCGTCACCCGCCTCGAGCCGGCTCGAGGCGGGTGACGGGTTCAGACGCGTTCGACGGCCAGCGCGACCCCCTGACCACCACCGATGCACAGGGTCGCCAGCCCCTTGCGGGCCTCGCGCCGACGCATCTCGTAGAGCAGGCTGACCAGCACCCGGGCGCCGGAGGCGCCGATCGGATGACCGAGCGCGATCGCCCCGCCGTTGACGTTGACCTTGTCGAGATCCCAGCCCATCTCCTGGTTGACCGACATCGCCTGGGCGGCGAAGGCCTCGTTGGCCTCGATCAGGTCGAGTTCGGCCGGGGTCCAACCCGCCTTCTTCAGGCACTTGTTGGAGGCCGGGATGGGACCGGTCCCCATGATCTTGGGGTCGACGCCGGCGCTGGCGAAGGCGACCAGTCGCGCCATCGGGCTCAGCCCCAGCGCCGCGGCGGTCGATGCCCGCATCACCACCACCATCGCCGCGCCATCGTTGATCCCCGAGGCATTGCCCGCGGTCACCGTACCCTCGCGGTCGAAGGCCGGGCGCAGCCGCCCGAGCTTCTCGGCGGTGGTGCCGGCGCGCGGGAACTCGTCGCGATCGAAGACCAGCGGCTCGCCCTTGCGCTGCGGGATGCTCACCGGGACGATCTCGTCGGTGAAGCGCCCGGCCTCGATCGCCGCCTCGGCCTTGCGCTGCGAGTCGGCGGCGAAGGCGTCCTGCGCCTCGCGGGTGAAACCGTACTGCTTGGCGATGTTCTCCGCGGTCATGCCCATGTGGCACTGATCGAAGGCGTCGGTCAGTCCATCGACCAGCATGGTGTCCTTGAGCTTCCAGTCGCCCATGCGCTGGCCGTCGCGCGAGCGCGGCAGCACGTGCGACGACTGGCTCATGCTCTCCTGTCCACCGGCGATCACGACCTCGGCGTCGCCACAGGCGACCGCCTGCATCGCCAGGTGGACCGCCTTGAGACCACTGCCGCAGACCTTGTTGATGGTCATCGCCGACACCCCGTGCGGCAGCCCGGCATTGAGCGCGGTCTGGCGCGCCGGGTTCTGCCCGACCCCGGCGGCAAGCACCTGGCCGAGCACCACCTCGTCGACCCGCTGCGGATCGAGTCCGGTGCGCGCCAGCAGTGCCTTGAGCACGACCGTACCCAGTTCCGTGGCTGGCAGGGAGGAGAGACTGCCACCGAAGTTGCCGACGGCGGTACGTCCGGCGTCGACAATGACGATATCTTCACTCATCGTGTATACGCTCTCTCGCTTGGATTGATCGATTAGGTCGGGCGAATGGTTGTGGATACCGGCAACCGCCGGTCGGAGCACCGTTGCGCAATGACCGCCGGATTGCAACCCCCGCGAGCCTGTACTATCCGGTTCAGGACACGAGACGACACGCCGGTCCGGTTTCAATAGGGATTCTACGCACCTTTGTTGCAGTGCACAAATCGGCATGCTAACGTTCGTTCAAACCCGATCCTGAGGAAGGCAATAGCATGAGTAAGGGCATCTTTTTCGACGATGACTGGCTCGAACTGCAGCGCAAGTATTGGGATGGCTGGACCGAGATGAGCCGCAAGGCGATGGGCGCAACGGAACACGCCAAGCCGACCAACGCCTGGTCGGAGAGTATCGAGCAGTGGTGGCGAGCGATGTCGCCTGCGGCCCCGGACAGCACCCGCGCCTTCATGGACAAGTTGATCGAGCAGGGTCAGACCCTGTTCGGGCTGGGTGAACAGTTCGTCAACGGTGGCAGCGACAGCAAGGACCCGATGAGCACCTGGCTCAAGGCCATGGAGGAGATGCAGCAGCGCTTCAGCGGCGGTCTCGACGGCGGCGGCAACGAGGCGATGCAGCGGATGAGCGCGTTCTGGGAGCTACCGCTCGACAACTGGCAGCGGATGATGTCCTCGCTCTCGCCGGTCCCCGGCGACTTCCTGCGCAACATGCCGCACGACCAGCTCAAGGACCGCCTCGATCAGGCGCTCTCGGCACCGGGACTCGGCTACACCCGCGAGGAGCAGGCGCAGTACCAGGAGCTGCTGCGCTGCTCGATGGATTATCAGTCGGCGCTACAAGAGTACACCGGGTTCTACAGCCGCCTGGGGATGAAGTCGGTCGAGCGCATGGGTAGCTTCATCCAAGGTGTGGTCGAGTCCGGTAAGAGCGTCGATTCGGCCCGCGCGCTCTACGACAACTGGGTGGGGTGCTGCGAGAGCGTCTATGCCGAGGAGGTCGCCACCCCCGAGTACGCGCGCATCCACGGTCGGCTGATCAACGCTCAGATGCGGTTCAAGAAGCGCATGTCGGTGATCGTCGACGAGAACCTCGGCGCGCTGAACATGCCCACCCGCAGCGAGCTGCGCACCCTGCAGGACCGGCTGCAAGAGACCCGCCGCGAGAACAAGCAGCTGCGCTGCCGCCTGCACCAGCTCGAGAAGCGGGTGGAGGCCGCGCTCGGCGAGCCGGCGAAGGAGCCGGCCACCGCGCTCAAGCGCACCCCGGCGACGCGCAAGACCACGGCACGCAAGAAGACCACCGCCAAACCGACCACGAGCAGCTGATCGAGTCGCCCCGCCAACCCAGCCGCGCGCACCCGCCGCACACCGAGAGGAACGAGATCGTGATCCCCATCGATATCCGACCCGACAAGCTCGCCCAGGAGATGCTCGACTACAATCGCAAGCTCGGCCAGGGCATGGAGAACCTGATCAGCGCCGGCGAGATCGATACCGGCGTGACCCCCAAGGAGGCGGTCTATCAGGAGGACAAGCTGACCCTCTACCGCTACCAAGCGCCCGAGGGCGCGGCGCGCCAGCCGATCCCGCTGCTGGTGGTCTACGCCCTGGTCAACCGACCCTACATGACCGACATCCAGGAGGATCGCTCGACCATCAAGGGGCTGCTCGCCACCGGGCAGGACGTCTACCTGATCGACTGGGGCTACCCCGATCAGGCCGATCGCGCGCTGACCCTCGACGACTACATCAACGGCTATATCGACCGCTGCGTCGACCACATCCGCGAGACCCACGACATCGACCGCGTCAACATCCTCGGCATCTGCCAGGGCGGCGCCTTCAGCCTGATGTACACCTCGCTCCACCAGGACAAGGTCAACAACCTGGTGACCATGGTCACCCCGGTCAACTTCCAGACCCCGGACAACCTGCTCTCGGCCTGGGTACAGGACGTCGATGTCGACCTCGCCGTCGACACCATGGGCAACATTCCGGGCGAGCTGCTCAACTGGACCTTCCTCTCGCTCAAGCCGTTCAGCCTGACCGGGCAGAAATACATCAACATGGTCGACCTGCTCGACGACCCGCGCAAGGTGAAGAACTTCCTGCGCATGGAGAAGTGGATCTTCGACAGCCCCGATCAGGCCGGCGAGACCTTCCGTCAGTTCATCAAGGACTTCTACCAGCGCAACGGCTTCATCAACGGCGGCGTGCGGATCGGCGAGGACGAGATCGATCTGGCCCGGATCAGCTGCCCGGTGCTCAACATCTACGCCCTGCAGGACCACCTGGTGCCACCGGATGCCTCACGCGCACTCAAGGGCCTGGTCGGCAGCGAGGACTACACCGAGCTGGCCTTCCCCGGCGGTCATATCGGCATCTATGTCAGCGGCAAGGCGCAGAAGGAGGTCACCCCGGCGATCGGTGACTGGCTCAACGCCCGGACCTGAGTCACCGCCATCGAGCGCGACAGGCACCCTTCTGAGCAAGGGGTCTGTCGCGGCTGGCGGCTGATCGCTGGCGTCCCGTCGGTTGGGTTGCCGCCTTTCGGCACCCCAACATCAGCGTCAGCGCCTGCCGACGGCGCCGGTGCAGAAACCGATGGACTCGCACGCACACCCCGGCCTCAGCCGCACCTCTTCGCCCCCTTAGCGCACTTTGGGGCTTTGCGGTTCAATCCCGCGACTGGCGACTGGCGACTGGCGACTGGCGACTGGCGACTGGCGACTGGCGACTGATTCAACCCTGGACGTAGAAATAGCGCCAGCTCAGGCCACTGGCCCGAGTCAACAGATCGAGCAGCGCCGGGGTCGGCACCGCCTCGCCGGGGAACACTGCCTCGACCTCCACGAAGGTCCGCCCGAACCCGCCCCGTCGCCCCCAGTCCCAGCCCCAGGGTGGCCGGACCACACCACAACCGTCGCAGCGCCAGCCGCTGCGCGGCTGGCTGTGCCACAGCTCCAACCGACGCGGCCAATCCTCCAGCCGCGAGCGACATTCATGACAGCGCGGCGCACGAGTATTGCGCCCGAGACAGGGACGTGCCCGCGCGCTCGGGCGCGGGATCCCGACCCGACACCAAGGCCCCTCGCCCTGGCCCGTCGGGTCGATCCGCACCGCGCACCCGGCAAAGCTCACCAGCGCCAGAAAGTCATCGCCGACCCGGTAGATCGACCGATCCGGCCACAGCGGCGCACCGATGAAGCCGGCCTCGGTGAGTTGACCGACCAACAGCCGCATCCCTGGACGACCACGCGGATCGGTCGGCGTCAGCACCAACCGGTCGACATCGGCAACAGGACGTACCCCGTTCGAGGGGCCTTGTGCGTGGGGGACAGCGAAAGAGTCTCGATCGAGCATGGCACAACCCTCCAGAGATGGCGAAATCACACCAACCGCGTGGATTCGCGGTTGAAATCATGGCGTCCTTTCTATAGCTTCGAGTGACATTCACTGCTGGGGGTGTCCGCGCCGATTCGCGGGCGGCGACCGCGAGATCCGCGGCGCACGCCGGGGCCGGAACGGGCTGAGAAGAGACCCTTCGAACCTGACCCGGATCATGCCGGCGCAGGAAAGCAGGCAATGGAGCCGACGGCGATCCTGCGACACCCCACCCGGTGCCCGCGCCCGCCCGCTCCCACCATGCCGCATACCTGCCCGACGGCGCTCGCCAACATCCACACGGCGCATCCAGGTCGACCCACAGCCCACGCTGGCCGAACCAGCAATCGCGTGGAGCCCAGCGCCCCGCTCCAGTCCTGAGGAAATCCGATGAGCGCCATTCCAGAAGACTTCGTTCACAAGACCGCGCAACTCTCCGAGGCCGCCACCCGCCCTTTCCCGAATTCACGCAAGGTCTATGTCACCGGCTCGCGCCCCGATCTGCGCGTGCCCATGCGCGAGGTCACCCAGAGTCCCACGCTCACCAGCGGCGAGCCGGAGGAGAATCCACCGATTCCCGTCTATGACACCTCGGGACCCTATACCGACCCGAATGCCAGCATCGATCTGATGGCCGGTCTGCCCGATCTGCGCTCGGGCTGGATCGAGGCGCGTGGCGACACCCTGCAGCTCGACGGCCCAACCTCGGCCTTCGGGCGTGCCCGGCAGAGTGATCCCGCGTTAGCGCACCTGCGTTTCGAGCATCTGCGTACCCCGCGACGCGCCAAGCCTGGTCAGTCGATCACCCAGATGGCCTATGCCCGCCGCGGCATCGTCACCCCGGAGATGGAGTTCGTCGCCATCCGCGAGAACATGCGGCTCGACGAACTGCGCGCCGACCCGCGCTATGCCAGCCTGCTGCGCCAGCACCCCGGCAACGCCTTCGGCCAGCCGCTGCCCGAGCAGATCACCCCGGAGTTCGTGCGTGACGAGGTCGCGCGCGGTCGCGCGGTGATCCCGGCCAACATCAACCACCCTGAGGTGGAGCCGATGATCATCGGTCGCAACTTCCGGGTGAAGATCAACACCAACATCGGCAACTCGGCCACCACCTCGTCGATCGAGGAAGAGGTCGAGAAGATGGTGTGGTCGGCGCGCTGGGGCGGCGACACCCTGATGGACCTGTCGACCGGCAAGAACATCCACGAGACCCGCGAGTGGATCCTGCGCAACTCGCCGGTGCCGATCGGCACCGTGCCCATCTACCAGGCGCTGGAGAAGGTCGACGGCCGCCCCGAGGAGCTGACCTGGGAGCTGGTACGCGACACCCTGATCGAGCAGGCCGAGCAGGGCGTCGACTACTTCACCATCCACGCCGGGCTGCTGCTGCGCTACATCCCGCTGACCGCCGACCGGGTCACCGGCATCGTCTCGCGCGGCGGCTCGATCCTCGCCAAGTGGTGCCTGGCGCATCACCAGGAGAACTTCCTCTACACCAACTTCGAGGAGCTGTGCGAAATCCTCCGCGCTTATGACGTCGCCGTCAGCCTCGGCGACGGGCTGCGTCCGGGCTCGCTCGCCGACGCCAACGATCGCGCTCAGTTCGCCGAACTCGAAACCCTCGGCGAGCTGACCAAGCGCGCCTGGGAGCACGACGTGCAGGTGATGATCGAGGGCCCCGGTCACGTGCCGCTGCAGATGATCCAGGAGAACGTCACCAAGGAGCTGGCCGACTGCTTCGAGGCCCCCTTCTACACCCTCGGCCCGCTGATCACCGACATCGCGCCGGCCTACGACCACATCACCTCGGGCATCGGCGCGGCCAACATCGGCTGGTACGGCACCGCCATGCTCTGCTACGTCACCCCCAAGGAACACCTTGGCCTGCCCGACAAGGAGGACGTGCGCAGCGGCATCATCACCTACAAGATCGCCGCCCACGGCGCCGATCTCGGCAAGGGGCTGCCGGGCGCCCAGGTTCAAGACAACGCGCTGAGCAAGGCGCGCTTCGAGTTCCGCTGGGAGGATCAATTCAACCTCTCGCTCGATCCCGAGCGCGCACGCGAGTTCCACGACCGCACGCTGCCGCACGACTCGCACAAGGTCGCTCACTTCTGCTCGATGTGCGGACCGCACTTCTGCTCGATGAAGATCACCCAGGACGTGCGCGAATACGCCAACAGCCAGAAGATCGAGGACCTCGACCAGGCGGTCGAGAGCGGCATGCAGGAGAAGGCCCGCGAGTTCCGCGAAGCCGGCGCCGAACTCTACAAGGAGGTCTGAGCCCGACGCCTGTCCGCCCCATTGCGAGGCGGGCGCCCGGTCCGTCTCTCACGGGCCGGGGTTCATCCCTTCCTGCCCCGGCGATCATCGCCGGGGCAGTTCAGTCAGCCCTCGAGGCCGCAGGCCTCGGCCACCGCCTCGACCACCTCGCGCTGCACCTCCTCGGTGAGATAGGGGTGCATCGGCAGGCTGATCACACGCTCGGCGACCTCAGCACTGACCGGCGTCGCCGACGCTCCCGGGACATGGAACACCGGCTGCTCGTTGAGCGGCACCGGATAGTGCACCGCAGTGGGGATGTCACGCGCCTTGAGCGCCTCGGCCACCGCCTCGCGGTCCGACACCTGCAGGGTGTACTGGGCGTAGACCGAAGTATTGCCGGGAGCAACCGAAGGGGTCAGCACGCCGCTTTCACCCGGCTCGGCGGTCGTTCCCGCGCCGCGCGCGCGCAGCAGTTCGCTATAGCGCGCACCCAGCCGACCACGGGCCTCGACCTCGTCGGGGAAGATCGCCAGCTTCGACTGCAACACCGCCGCCTGCATGGTATCGAGACGGCCATTGATACCGAGACGAGGATGATGATAACGGCGCGACTGGCCGTGATTGCGCACCTCGCGCAGCTGGCGTGCCAGCTCTGCATCATTGGTGAAGCAGGCACCCGCATCGCCATAGGCACCGAGCGGCTTGGCCGGGAAGAAGGAGGTGCAGCCGATGGTCGAGAGCCCACAGGAGCGCTTGCCCTTGTAGGTCGCGCCGAAGCTCTGCGCCGCGTCCTCGATCACCGGAATGTTGTGGGCCTCGGCCACGGCGTTGACCGCATCCATATCGGCGCACTGACCGTAGAGCGAGACCGGCATGATCGCACGGGTACGACCGGTGATCGCTCCTTCCAAGGCCATGGGATCGATATTGTAGGTTACCGGGTCAATGTCGACGAACACCGGGCGGGCACCGAGCAAGGCGATCATCTCGGCGGTGGCGATGAAGGTGAAGGGCGTGGTGATCACCTCGTCCCCGCGGCCGATCTCGAGGGCCATCATCGCCGCGAGCAGCGCATCGGTCCCACTCGAAAGCCCGACGCAGTGCTCGACCCCGACAAAGGTCGCAAGCTCTTCCTCGAGCGCCTGGACCTCGGGGCCCATGATGTACTGACCGTGACTCAGAACCGCGTCGATACGGCTCCGAACGTCCTGCTCGATGCGCGCGTACTGCGTTTTCAGATCGATGAATTGCATTCAACTCGCCTTTGATTTCGGGTGCAGAAGGACCAGTTCGCCGCGCCGGTGCTACCCCACGAATGGCTCTGCACGACAACGGCAGGCATCACGGCACGGGCGATTGATCGTTGTGCTTGAATCCTAACCCAATTGCGTGACGAGGGTAACGAGCGGCCAGCGGCCAGCGGCCAGCGGCCAGCGGCCAGCGGCCAGCGGCCAGCGGCCAGAAGATTGAACCGCGAAGGCGCGAAGCACGCAAAGGGGTTTGGATAGGCAAGACTCCAACGCCGACGAGGGCCATCACTGGAGGCTGTCAGCTGGCGGCTGGCCGCTGATCGCTGGAAGCCCTTCTCTTCTTCGCGTCCTTTGGGCCTTTGCGGTTCAATCTTTCCGGCTGACGGCTGACGGCTGACGGCTGGCGGCTGGCGGCTTTTTCCGCCGCACAAAGTAAAACCCCCGAACACGGAGTGCTCGGGGGTTTCGGGATAAGGTCCTGGCAGTGACCTACTTTCGCATGGGGAGGCCCCACACTATCATCGGCGAGGTCCTGTTTCACTTCTGAGTTCGGGATGGGATCAGGTGGGTCCAGGACTCTATGGCCGCCAGGAAAACTGCTTTGTCTTGCCCGATCATCTCGGACAGGACCAATTCGGTTCAGATCGTTGTCGGCAGTTGCGTGAGCCGATGCCCTGCAACGCATTTGGGTGTTATATGGTCAAGCCGCACGGTCAATTAGTACAGGTTAGCTTCACACGTTACCGCGCTTCCACATCCTGCCTATCAACGTCGTGGTCTTCGACGGACCTTCAGGGGCATCAAGTGCCCAGGGAGACCTCATCTTGGGAGGGGCTTCCCGCTTAGATGCTTTCAGCGGTTATCCCGTCCGTACATAGCTACCCGGCAATGCCACTGGCGTGACAACCGGAACACCAGGGGTACGTCCACTCCGGTCCTCTCGTACTAGGAGCAGCTTCCCTCAAGTCTCCAACGCCCACGGCAGATAGGGACCGAACTGTCTCACGACGTTCTAAACCCAGCTCGCGTACCACTTTAAATGGCGAACAGCCATACCCTTGGGACCGACTTCAGCCCCAGGATGTGATGAGCCGACATCGAGGTGCCAAACACCGCCGTCGATATGAACTCTTGGGCGGTATCAGCCTGTTATCCCCGGAGTACCTTTTATCCGTTGAGCGATGGCCCTTCCATACAGAACCACCGGATCACTAAGACCTACTTTCGTACCTGCTCGACGTGTCTGTCTCGCAGTCAAGCACCCTTATGCCTTTGCACTCATTGCGCGATTTCCGACCGCGCTGAGGGTACCTTCGTGCTCCTCCGTTACGCTTTGGGAGGAGACCGCCCCAGTCAAACTACCCACCATGCACTGTCCCTGATCCGGATCACGGACCGAGGTTAGAACTCCGAACATACCAGGGTGGTATTTCAAGGTTGGCTCCACAGCAGCTGGCGCCACTGTTTCAAAGCCTCCCACCTATCCTACACAAGTAGGTTCAAAGTCCAGTGCAAAGCTATAGTAAAGGTTCACGGGGTCTTTCCGTCTAGCCGCGGGTACTCGGCATCTTGACCGAGATTTCAATTTCACTGAGTCCCTGGTGGAGACAGTGCCGCCATCGTTACGCCATTCGTGCAGGTCGGAACTTACCCGACAAGGAATTTCGCTACCTTAGGACCGTTATAGTTACGGCCGCCGTTTACCGGGGCTTCGATCAAGAGCTTCTCCGAAGATAACCCCATCACTTAACCTTCCGGCACCGGGCAGGCGTCACACCCTATACGTCCTCTTACGAGTTTGCAGAGTGCTGTGTTTTTAATAAACAGTCGCAGCGGCCTGGTCACTGCAACCCTCTTCAGCTCCACGAGCAAGTCGCTTCACTTACCAAGGGCGTACCTTCTCCCGAAGTTACGGTACCATTTTGCCTAGTTCCTTCACCAGGGTTCTCTCAAGCGCCTTGGGATTCTCACCCTGCCCACCTGTGTCGGTTTGGGGTACGGTCATCTGTAACCTGAAGCTTAGAGACTTTTCCTGGAAGCTTGGCATCAATCACTTCGTTCCCGTAGGAACTCGTCATCACGTCTCAGGATTGTGTCCCCGGATTTGCCTAAGGACACTCCCTACTCGCTTGGACCGGCACTACCATCGGCCGGCTGACCTAGCCTTCTCCGTCATCCCATCGCAGTTACAGCTGGTGCAGGAATATTAACCTGCTTCCCATCGACTACGCCTTTCGGCCTCGCCTTAGGGGCCGACTCACCCTGCGCCGATGAACGTTGCGCAGGAAACCTTGGGCTTTCGGCGAGGGAGACTCTCACTCCCTTTGTCGTTACTCATGTCAGCATTCGCACTTCTGATATCTCCAGCATGCCTGACAGCACACCTTCGCAGACTTACAGAACGCTCCCCTACCATGCGTTTACACGCATCCGCAGCTTCGGTACATGGCTTGAGCCCCGTTACATCTTCCGCGCAGGCCGACTCGACCAGTGAGCTATTACGCTTTCTTTAAAGGGTGGCTGCTTCTAAGCCAACCTCCTGGCTGTCTGGGCCTTCCCACATCGTTTCCCACTGAGCCATGATTTAGGGACCTTAGCTGGCGGTCTGGGTTGTTTCCCTCTTGACGACGGACGTTA